>NCHB01000026.1 GCA_002281755.1 Sulfurovum sp. 16-42-52 | reverse complement strand
TAAGTATCAAGAGGTTTAAAGTCTATAATACCTGTCGCTAAATTTATGATATAATTTTAGGAATTACTCGATGCTGACACAGAATCTTGAACACTACCGAGTTTATTTTTTAGATGCTACAATATTTGAAATCAGATGGATTCTTTGGGTTTTTCAGAGGGTTCAATTCATTAATCTTGCTTAACTCATCTTTTGATAGTGTTGCAGGTGATATTTCATTAAAAATTTCTTTTGCCTCATTTAGTATTTTATCAATAATATTTTCAGCCCTAGTTTTAGAATGATGAATTAAAAATATTATAATATTGGCAAATTCACTAACATATAATCTTTTAATTAATTTATCTATTTGCTCTTTAATTTGTTCGCTAACATATAATCTTTTAATTAATTTATCTATTTGCTCTTTAATTTGTTCGGATTTACCTCTTTTTTCCATATTGTCAGAAATATATTTAGCTACATAAAAATAATATATATATAGTTATGACCAAATGAGTACGAATCATTATTTTCTTTTAATAACTTAGCACTAATTAAATTATCATATACAAGAGAAAAGCTTTTTTTATGATACTCGGCAGAATATTGCTCATGTACTTTTTCAATCTCAAACCTTTCTAGCTCTCTTCTTTCATGGGTAAAAAAGTAATATGCAACATACGATAAATATGTATGATAAAAATCTAATTCATCAGCCTTTATTTTTGTACTACCCATCGCTTGTATAATCAAATAGTTATAAAATTCCGCATATGCACTACCTCCAAGGTTACTGTTTGTTCCAGCTTCTATTTGTTGCAGAAGGGTAATAATATATAAAGGATATGTAGGAATAAACTTGTTACCTATAACAGTTTCTAATTTTTTAAAAACTTCATCTTTTTTTTCTATTAAATCATTATCATGAATTAGCTCTTTTTGCCCTATAGAAAGCCATTTTTCAATCATTTTATCTCTTAATTTATATCCGTACTCTTTGATTTTAAAAAATTTAAAATTTTCTAATTTACCTTTTAACTCCTCTTTTGTCATAATTTCCATTTCTGTTGAGTCATCAGAAAATATTAAAACATTATTAAAATTTTGATTAATCATCTCTAAAAATTTAGATTTGAACTCAAATTTTTTTATAGCTAATGATTCATAATTATCGATTAATATAACTATTTTTTTATAATGATTTCTTAAAGTATCATTTCCTAATTCAGCATACTGTTTAGTGAAATTTTTTGATAGTTGTTGTTCAAATTTATTTAAATCAGATGATTTTATATCTTTTGCATCAATAAAAATAGGTAATAACTCAATAGCATTAAGTTCTTTTTGCAGTGTACATATCAATGCTGTCTTACCAGAAACTTCTTCTCCAAAAATAATACATTTTGGATATTGTGCTATATCTAACAATTTTTCAGCATTGATTTTTATTTTTTTATTGTCTTCAATATCTTGCAAATCTTGATAAACAAATATATCAGATAAAATCAATTCACTCTTATTTGCATGGGTAAACTTGATCCCTGTATCGTCTAACTTGTTTGCATATGATTCATTAATTTTAAATTTATTATCCAATAAAACAGTTGGTGAATTTATTATATTTGCATGAGAAGGAAATAGCTGTAAATTACTTTTAAATTGAAAGTCTTTATAAGAAGTATCCGTATTTTTAAGGTTTACTAATAGTTTTTCTTCATCAACAATATTTCCATTATTTGCATAAGTAACAAAAACATCTTTTGTAACTCCATCTTTAAGATATTCAAATAGATAAAAATAACCATACTCAGTAATGATTAGCGTGCTATTTCCTACTTTATTGCTACCTAGTGTTTCTTCTATTCTATTTTTTGCTATACCTACATTAATGGCTGTATTGGAAGTTTGAAGAGCTTGAATTAGTTTTTCAGGAGTATAAAAAGTATAATCTTTAGCTTGATTTCCAGACTCAATTTCATCTTTCAGACCTTTTGCATCTTTACCAAATTCAGATGTTGATATCAACCATACTTCTGTGTAATTTTTTATATTTTTTATTCCAACAATATTTTTTATTACATCAGCTTGTATCTTATTACTTTCTTTGTATGCTTTGCACTCAACATAAATTTGTTTAGAATTATTTGCTTTATGTTTACATAATAAATCCAACTCCATACCAGTATTACGAATTTCTGTTTCAACTTCATAATTCTGAGCTTCAAGAAGTTTTTTAGCCAAACCTTCTAATAAATCACCTCTTTGTTTTGGACTATCTCCATCTTTAATTGCAACTTCAATTTTCATACTTTACCTATCCTGTTCAAAAATTTATTTTATCAACCCAATATGTTAAGATTCTTCACTATTTCCAGTACACCATCAATATATAAATTTTACCATTTTCTTGACATGTCCTTGAATAAATCAAACTATAGTTCATCCAAATATCTCTTTTTGCTTTCAGCTCTCTCTACCTCCGCTCGGTAAATCAAGCTGATATTTTGGTACAAAGAGATTTTCATTGTCATTCAAAGCAGACTAAACTCAAAAGAGCGTATAGTCTTCTTTGATGGTATTGAGGATACTTTTATCGGCATTGTAGATAAATGCGTAGTTAAAGAGGGTATTTTTGAGTATCTCTCTGACTTCTTCTTCGGTTTCAAACCAGTGAGGACGGTCTATACCGGGGACTTTTGTTTTAGGTGGCGTGAGTACGATACCTTTGACCCAGGTGTTGCTACGCTTGATGTACTCTCTGGCTTCAACGATGTCTGCTAAGTTGTCTGTAAAGATGGCAACCTTGTCACTTTTGCTGGCTTGCGTGCTTTTGAGTTGTCCGTCTATAAACACAGGCATAAAATGTTTGGTGTATCTGAGTTTATCCATCGAGTAAGATAGAGTATGTTCATCACAAAAGTGCACTACGCGCAAGAGATACTCAAGATGAAAAGGGATGAGATCTTTCTCCTGATAGACATAGCCGCCTACTTTAAACGTTGTCTTAAAGAGTGTATCTGCTACAGCGTAACCTTCAACCTCTTTTTCCAGTCTTTTGATATCTGGTTTAATCTGATGCATCAGTTCACTGTCTGTGCCCACAAATAAAGAATCCTCGGAGTTGAGTATCTGCTCGAAGGCTTTGCGCCAATCACTCGAGATGAAAGAGATGTTGGTTTTGTGGACTAAAATCATCTTTAAAAATGTCAATTCATGTTCACTTAACAGATAAAACTGCGCCTCTTTTTTGATGGCAACATAGCGGATGAGTTTAAACGCTGCAAGCATGACATCACTGACTTGTATCCATGCAATCTCATCATCTTTTCTGATGATGTCAGGATTATCATACACTATAGCATAAGCTCCATTGGTGATGGCTTGGTCTATCTCTTCTTGGTTTGAGCTGAAAAAGAGATCTCCCTGGTTTACTTTGGAGTAGTACACAGTCGCAGCAGAAATGGCTTGTACTGTGGGTGTGTTGTTCAGTGTTCCCTCTGTGAGGTTTACTATATCTTCTATTTTCATTATTAACCTATAGGTGTTCCAGCCGTTTTTGGCTTTTCTGGGCGTATCATACACAGACCGTTTTCATCTTTGGTTGCAAGGAGCATCCCTTCGCTTTTAAGACCCATGAGTGTAGCAGGTTTGAGGTTTGCAACGACACAAACCTGAGTGCCGAGCATCTCTTCTGCGCTGTACCATTCTCTAATACCTGCAAGCACTTGTCTTGGCGCCTGCTCACCCACATCGACCTGAAGCAAAAGAAGCTTTTTACTTTTTGGTACTTCCTCTGCACTCACAACCGTACCCACTTTAAGCGAGGTTTGAAAAAACTGGTCTATCCCGATAAGTGCGATGCCTTCAGATTTATCTTCCTCTTGCGTTTGGGGTTTTTTTTCGGTTTTGGTTTCTGTTTTGAGATCAATCGGCTCAATTTGTGCGAGTAACGGCTCTTCGATGCGTGGGAAAAGCGGTTCTACTTTTTCAAGAGTAAACGGCTGTAGTAGGGCTGACTCTTTGATGAGGGTTTGCCACGTTGCTGTGTCTATGTTAAAACATAAAGCCTGTGAAATTTTCGTACACACTGCAGGCATCACAGGGTAAAGCATCACAGCCACTTTTGCCAAAATCGCTGCAATAAGTCCATTGAGCGCCATGGCTTCTTCTTCTTTGCCATCTTTCATGAGTGTCCATGGCTGATAGGTGTCGATGGCTTTATTGGCTACACTAAGCGGTCTCCAGAGTTCTTCAAGATAGCGGTGAATTTGCATTTCATAGAGTAACGGTTCAAGTTTTTCTAAAGAAGCATGGACTTCATCCAGTTCGGTTTGATGGTAGGTCGCTACCTGTGCCGAATCAATTTTCCCCTCAAAGTATTTGCCACTCATTCCTACAAGGCGGTTGAGCAGGTTGCCCAAATCATTTCCAAGGTCGGAGTTGATGCGGTCTATGAGTGCTTTTTGGCTAAAATCGCCATCACCGCCAAAAGGTACTTCTCTGAGCATAAAATAACGGAAATTATCGAGCCCATACGCATCAGCTACTTCTTTGGGATTGACTACGTTGCCTTTGGATTTGCTCATTTTTTCCCCATCGCGTGTCCACCAGCCGTGTGCAGCAATGTGTGTAGGAAGTGGCAGATCAAGGCTCATCAAAAACGCTGGCCAATAGATCGCATGGAAACGTAAAATATCTTTACCGATGAGTTGTACACGTGCCGGCCAAAAGTCCATATTGGCTTCATCGGTGCCATAACCCAGTGCAGTCACATAGTTCATCAGTGCATCCAGCCAGACATACATCACATGTTTGGGATCGTTCATCTCTTCGGGAATCTTCACACCCCAGTCAAAACTGGTACGGGTGATGGAGAGGTCTTGCAGACCGCCCTCTACAAATCGGATGACTTCATTTCTTTTACTTTTTGGTAAGATAAAATCAGGATGTGCTTCATAATACGCAAGCAGTTTGTCCTGATACTGTGAGAGCCTAAAGAAATAGCTCTCTTCTTCTACGATAGTCGTGCTTTTGCCGCATTCAGGACAAAACTCATCATCAACAAGTTGGATGGATGGGAAGAAAGTCTCACAGGAGATACAGTAGTGACCTTTGTAAGTGTCTTTATAAATGTCACCCCTTTCAAACATCACCTTGAACGCTTTTTGTACCCCTTGCATATGGTCAGCATCTGTTGTTCTGATAAATTTATCGTAAGAGATGTCAAAATCATCCCAGAGGTTTTTAAAGGTTGCTGATATTTCATCGGCGTAGTTTTGAGTACTTTTGCCTCGTGATTTTGCAGCTTCTTCTATCTTCTGACCATGTTCATCTGTTCCGGTAAGAAAAAAGGTCTCCAGTCCAGAGAGTCTAGCGTAGCGTGCAAGTGTATCTGCAATGATGGTAGTGTAGGCATGACCGATATGGGCAATGTCATTGACGTAGTATATGGGAGTCGTGATATAGGCTTTTTTGTGACATGACATCTAGGCAGTTCCTTAAACAAATGAGTTTGTAGCGTAAATTTGGTAGATATTTTAGCCAAAGTGTGCTGTAATGTCGGTGATGTCCCATCGCTTCGTGCCTAGCACCTTAAAAGCGTCACTCTTTAAGCGTTTATCTCAATGGCTTTTTTGACACAGGACTCCAGCGAAGTGGTATCGGCTACGATAGGCGTGATGTGGGGTGGGAAAAACTGTGCAGTGGTTTTGCCGATGGCTATGGCTTTAAAGCTTTCATCCCAGTCACAGTTGGCTAAAAAACATTTGATCGTCGAAGGTGAAGAGAAGATGATCGTTGCATTTTTGGGTAAGATGATTTTGTTCGAAAACTCTCTGCAAATAGTCTCATAGACAATTAACTCATCACAGACTATCTCACTGCTGTTAAGTATGTTGACCAGATCGGAGACCACTTCTGCACCTCTGATGTAGAGCACTTTTTGTTTTTTGAGTTTTTCTTTGAGCTCAGAAGCAAAGCCGTTACCGTGTTTTTCTTTTCCGGCAAATTTGAGTGTGCCTTTAAGCTGTTTGACTATTTTAGCGGTTTGGGGCGCGATGACATAAGCAGGTTTCTTTTTCCAAGTTTTATCCAGAGCATCGATGGCATAGATGGCGTTTTTGGAAGTAAAAATCAAGGCATCATACGCTTCCAAATTGATAGTTTGTTGAATGGGTTGGATGGCAAAAACAGGAAGATTCTGTGCCCATTTGACTTTTTTATCATTGAGGATATAGATATTCATTTTGCTATTTTTTTTCTCTTCAAAATGTTTTTGAACCGATCTTTTGATCTTGCTCCACAGTGAACGTGACTTGGAGATGACAATAGTCTTGTCATCTTGTACAAAAAAGGTAACACCTTGGCTACTGAGAAGATGGGTAATGTTGATTAACTCAAAATACAATACCTCTTTACTGTAGTTTTTATCGGGCTCAAAAGTATGGGTTTTGGGATTGTACTCATAGTAGAGTAAGCCCAAATCTTCGATGTGTTGTTCTAGTGTTTGCATAGGTGCTTGTCTCCTGTATAGAGGCTGGATGGATTAAAATTCAAATCCGCCGCCTGTGCCTTTGCTCATGCTGTCATAGACCGCTTTGACATAGCTTTCACGCACGTCACAGTCTAAAATGTTTTCGCACGCCATGCAGCTAGTAAGCTGACGTGACCTCTGGCATGCTTCAAGCTCATATTTTTTCTCAGCTAAAGCCTGCTGCCATACATCGAGTGTCTCTTGTGCCATCAGACTTTGATCCTGTAAAGGGCTTTAAGGGCTGCCATCTCATAGTTTGAACCAAAAAAACACGGTGTGGTGTCATGCAGGTGTGAAGGAGCAAGATCCAGCAGTCTCATACCGTTTTCATCGATCGCCTGACCGCCTGCTTGTTCATACATCAGTGCAAAGGGCATCACTTCAAAGAGCTGTCTGAGTTTGCCTTTTGGTACATCTGAAGTACCAGGGTAAGAGAAGATACCGCCGCCTTTGAGCAGTATCTGATGCAAATCAGGCACCATCCCACCGGAGTAACGCAGACGGTAGCCGTCCATAAAAAGGGCATCGACAAAACGCTTATGGTGTGCACTCCAATACTGCTGTGTACCTCCGGGTGCATTGATTTTGCCTTTTTGACCCAGTGTGATTTCACCGATAAGGTTAAAAAGTCCCTCTTGGGCTCGGTAATGCTTCGGTTTGCCTTCTTTGGTGGCTACCACAAGCTCAATACGCGGTCCATAAACCACATACGCTGAAGCGACCAGATTTTCACCATTGAGCTCCCCTTCGTAGATGCCAAAGATGGAACCCACAGAGAGATTGACATCTGCAAGGCTTGAGCCATCCAGCGGGTCGTAGCAGATAGTGTATTTTCCATCTGTATGAAGTTCAAGCATGCCTTCTTTTTCTTCGCTCACCAAGGCTTTGACGATGGAGACATTTTTAAATGCCTCTTCGATGATGTAGTCGCTTTTGACATCCAGTTTAAGCTGGTCTTCGCCTGAAGAATTCGAGCTGTCGCTGTATCCGAGGTCTTCGGTTTTGATGGCATGGTCTATCTTGAGTGCAATCTCTTTAATAGTGTTAAATATCGTAAGCATCTGTTTTTCCTTTTTTAGATGGTTTTTGCATGGTCTTCTATCCACGCTATGATTTGAGCGGTGTTGTTGAGATCCAGCACGGTGATGTGGGAGGGTATCTTGTACTCTGAAATCCTGATGGAGTCATCAACGGCGATGGCTTCGCTGCATTCAAAATAACTCTCATCGATGCTCCCTCTAAAGATGGCGATACGGGGCAAGGGGAGTGTTTTGAGTCCTTCAACCAGTAAGATATCAAAGTGGTGAATCATCGCTACGATCTCATCCAGTGTTTTTTCTCTTTGGGAAAAGTAGGTGGTGCGTGTTGGGGAGGTGATAACCACCTCGGCTCCTGTTTGTGCAAACTTGTAACTGTCTTTACCTTGTGTGTCAAACTGTGCTTTGTCTTTAGGGTCGTTTTTAATGATGGCAACCTTGCGGTCTTGTATCAATATCTTGGCAATCTTCTCAATAAGCGTGGTTTTTCCACTGTTTGAGGGACCGGTAAATGCCATTGCAACTCTTTTGTTCACGAAAAACCTTTTTTTGTATTGTTTGGATTATACATCAATCTTTATTGAATGTATGTTAAAATCGATGTTAATACAAGGGGGACTCATTGCTTCAATTCACTGTGTTGTTGACGGCTGCTGCCCTGCTTTTAGGTTGCACAAGCAAAGAAGAGAGTCAGCTTTTGCAGGACTATAGCGCCCATGCAAGCTATCATGAACATTTGCAAAAAACAGAAAAAGTACAGCTTTATGAGGGCAATGTCACCAAGGCTATGCTTACGGCTACCTATTTGTACACGCAAACCTATGAAAAACACGATACCCGTGATGAAGTGTTTATCGTTGGGGTTTATCTTGAAGATGAAGCACTGCAAACCCTCCAAGAAGGTGAGTATACCTTGACATTAAATGGCAGCAACGCCAAAGAAGCACTTCAGCTAGATAAGCATGATGAACGGCTCAAAGCGCTTTCATTTGTCATGGAGTGGGGTAGTTATTATCTGGTGACTTTCCCGCATGTAGAAGCTAAAGACTTTAAACTCACTTTTAAAAGTGCTGCGTATGGTGAGGGTACTTTACATTTTGCCAAGGTGGCAAAATATATACTCAGCAAAGAGGCATTTTAGCCCTAAGTTAAGCTTAGTTTCTAAACTCATCCGTGAGTGAAGGTGTTGCAAGTGTTTTTAACAGTGGAAAGATACGTGTGGGTACACCCAGTTTATTGAGATAGATGACATAATTGGTCAATACTTTCTTTCCGTACTCTCTTGCTTCATCATTTGACATCATCTCCATACTCATATAGGGCTCATACGGACCGGTTCTAAAGTTGCGGTGGTCTTTGATATGTCTTCTTGTAAAGCCTATCCCGCCGTTGTACGCATAGGCAACAAAGAGTGGATGATGAAGATATTTGGTCAGATAATCCAGGTGAAAATCTGCATACTCGATGGCTTTATAGGGATTGAAAATCTCATCATAATCGATGCGCTCTCCTTTTTCTTTAGAGACATGGTCGATCAAAAATGGCATAAACTGCATCATCCCCAAGGCAAAAGAGCGTGACACGGAAGCGGGGACAAAACGGCTCTCTTGACGTGCCAAAGCATAAATCAGTGCTTGGCGCTGCGGACTCATGTTTTTCATGGCATTGCGGTAAGGCATCGGAAAGTAGGCATCCATATGATTAGAAGCCTGAGCCTTAAGGTAGGTGTAGACCCCGATACACTCTTGGGACTGGTAGTTGTTTGCCAAGCCATGCAAGTCGTAACTTCTATTCATCCTGATTTTGACTTTCGCCCAGTCGATGGGATTTTGGATGTTAAATCCTGGTGTACGGCTTTGCGAGATGGATTTGGTGATGGTCTTAGGGTATTTGCCGTTAATGGTATCTGCTGCGATGAGAGTGTAGATATTGACATGATAGCTTTGGCGTAAAAGTTTGATATAGGCAGGATCTTTGGTACTGAGATAGAGCCAAAAAAGAGATTTATCCACATCGTATTTTTCAGGGTAGTTTTTGCGTGCGGTCTCAAAGTATGCCGCTGCCTGTTCAGGTTTGCTTTGTTTCATCAGCGCAAGCCCGTGTTTGAAACTTTTATTGGCAACACTTCTGTTTTTCCAGTTTTTAGGCGGGATGGCAACACAGCCTGTGGAGTAGGGAGCAACCGCAGGCGGGTTTTGCCCGGTTCGTGTCTGGTATGATTCACGCAGTTTTTTGTTGATCGCCGTTGCACCTTGGATGATAGCTCTGGCTTGGGCAGCCGTGGTAGTGTTTTGAGACAGTAATCGCCAGATATAATAGTCTTTTTCGATACTTCTTGGCATAGCGTTTACCTGATCAAAGGTAAAGGTTTTTGCTTCGAGTATAAGGGTGCCACAAAGCAGCAAAAGGGTTAAGGTAAGTCGGGTTAGCTTCATATTTCTATCCAAGGATGGCACGCATCATAAAGTTGTCAACCAGTTGAAGTCCTAAAATGATGACAAGCGGAGAGAGGTCAATCCCAGAGAAGACCACAAAAGGCATCTTTTTTCTGATAAAAGCCAAAACAGGCTCAGTGAGGCGGTAGAGTACCTGTACCACAGGGTTATACGGATCAGGACGGACAAAACTTAACAGTGCAGCGATAATGACGATCCAGATATAAAGGTTCATCACGGTATGTAAGGTTTGCACTAAGGCATAGATAAAGGCATTCATGAGGCAATCTCCAGTAAATAAGGTTTGATGAGCGGGTAAATGTCACAGAGTTCAGGACCATACTCCGCGCCGGTTAAAAGCAGCCTAAGCGGTTTGAAAAAATGACCTGCTTCAAAACCGCTTTGCTCCAGCATATAGTGTTTGAAGTCTTCAAAGCGCTCTATCATGGGTGCATTTTGGATGATTTCTTCGAGGGTTCTCATTTCTGCTCCAAACACCCCTTCAAAATCTTTAGGTGCAAAGATAGGGTGAATCTTTGCTTCAAGTTCTTTCATCGTGCTGACCTCTTCAAGATAGAGTTTTGCCAGCTTACCGATGGCAGCATCGGCAAATCCAAAGAGGGTTGAGAGGTCTCTGTCATTCATCTTTTTGAGGTGTTCTCTGTTGATAAAACGTAGTTTTTCAAGATCAAACTTGACAGCATCTTTTGAGATGTTCTCAAGCGTAAACCATGTTATGGCTTCAGGCAGCGTAAATATCTCAGTGGGTGCGTCAGTATAGCCCAAAAGTAACAGATAGTTGATGATTGCATCAGGGATGAAGCCTTGCTCAAACAGCCATTTTACCGTTAAATTCTCTACCTCACTTACAAGAGCAGGCAGATGGGCATACTCTGTCTCTTCCTCATAGCCCAGTTGCATTGTGATATGTTTTTGTTTCGCTGTATGTATAATATCCGCCCCAGTGGAGAGTATCATCGTTACACCCATAAGCATATCGGCACAGGCAGAGGCAAAGTCATGTGTGGGTGTACCGTCTGCACCCAGTATCACAAAACTGTCAATTTCCCGTTGTGCTACCTCTACCTCACCTATCAAAGCATCATGATAAATAATAGGCGTATCGGGTTTTTTAATGCGCACAACAAATGCTGTGCCACTGTCTTTAAGCTTGGAAAGTTCTTCTTTGTCTGCTTCAAAACATCTGCCGCTGTAGTGTTCGTTTTTAAGTGCTTCATCTCCACAGGTACAGACAAAGGCTTTATTTTTTTCCAGCAGCCCAATGGCAAGCGTTTGATAAAGGTGCAGTTTTTCACTTTGATGCAGCACGGTGTCATGTGTAAGGGCAAATTTTTCTAAAATCTGCATCATCTCGGTATCTTTACCTTCGATGACTTTTTCTTTGTCCATATCGTCTATACGTACGATGAAACGCTCTTGTTTTTGTTGGGCAACCAGGTAAGAAAGTATCGCCACGCGTAACTCATCTATGTGCATATCATGAGTCGGCGACGGGGCAAATCGTAACATCTATCTTACTCCAAAAGTTCTGTGTTTATGAGGATGACATTATAGTGGGTTAAGATTAGAAGTATGTTAAAATGTGCGGATGACAATGGATAAATAGAGAGTAGAAATTTTATGTTATAATTAAAAAAAAGGAGCACTCAATGGATGCATTAAGATATGATAATTTGCCCTCTTATACCTATAGCAACTATCAAGAGTGGGAAGGTTCATGGGAACTCATCGACGGTGTAGCCTATGCCATGGCTCCTGCTCCCTATCCGAAGCATCAGCGTATCGTTTTTAAAATCAGTAAAGAACTTGATAGAAATTTAGAATGCTCCAACAAAAACTGTGAAGTGTATATCTCACCTGTAGATTGGAAGGTCAATGAAAGTACGGTAGTCCAACCCGATGTGGCACTTTTTTGTGAAGAGATACAACAGCAATACTTTTCAAAAACGCCTCCTTTGGTCGTAGAAGTGCTTTCAAAAGCAACAGCCCTAAAAGATGTCACCACCAAAATGAGCCTTTATGAACGCGAGGGCGTCCAGTTTTACATCATCGTTGAACCACACAGCGAAATATCGGATATCTTTAAACTTGTAGAGGGTGAGTACAAACTCATGAAAAAGGCTACAAAAGAAGACAGCTATGAGTTTGTCTTATCAGATGAATGCCGTACTAAAGTAGACTTTTCTACGGTTTTTTAAAGATACAAGAAGGTGCATTTGAATGCACTTTCTTAAGCAAGACAAAACCCCTCCTACCACCCGATAAGCTCAAATTGGATAAAATAACAACACTTTACATCTAAGGGTTGGACAAGCATGAGTGAGCATAAAGATTTTTTACGGACCATCGTTGAGGAGGACTTGGCTTCGGGCAAGTATGAAGAGGTGGTGACACGATTTCCTCCTGAGCCCAATGGTTTTCCGCATATCGGACACGCTAAATCTATCTGCATCAATTTTGGTATAGCCAAAGCGTACGGTGGTCACTGTAACCTCCGCATGGATGACACCAACCCCACAACCGAAGACACTAAATATGTTGAAGCACTCAAAGATGCTGTCGAGTGGCTTGGGTTCAAGTGGGAAGATGGGGTACGGTATACGTCTGATTATTTCCCAAAACTCTACGAGTATGCCGTGGAGCTCATCAAGATGGGTAAGGCGTATGTGGACAGTCTAAGTGAAGAAGAGATACGCGAGTACCGTGGCACAGTAACTGAAGCAGGACGACGCAGCAAGTATGCACAGCGTTCTGTGGAGGAAAACCTCGCACTTTTTGAGAAAATGAAAAACGGTGAGTGCAAAGAGGGTGAACATGTCTTAAGAGCCAAGATAGACATGGGTGCTGCAAATATGAAACTAAGAGACCCGCTTTTGTACCGCATCAGACATGCACATCATTATAGAGCAGGGGATCAGTGGCATGTCTATCCGATGTATGACTTTGCACATTGTTTGTCTGACTATATAGAAGGGATTACCCACTCCATCTGTACACTTGAGTTTGAAAATAACCGCGCGATTTATGATTGGGTTTTGGACACACTGGGGCTTACTAAGCACCGACCGTATCAGCATGAGTTTGCACGGCTTGGCATTAACTACACGGTGATGAGCAAAAGATTGCTTTTGGAGCTGGTCAAAAGTGGCAAAGTGAGTGGCTGGGATGATCCCCGTCTTCCAACCATCGCAGGGTACAGAAGAAGAGGGTACACGCCTGAGTCTATCATCCATTTTTGTGACAGCATCGGTGTGGCCAAAGCAAACTCCACCGTCGATGTGGCGCAGCTTGAATTTGCCATCAGAGATGATCTCAACACCAAAGTACCGCGTGTGATGTGTGTACTTGACCCGCTTAAAGTCACCCTCATTAACTACGAGGGTAGTGAAGTGCTTGATGCGTCGTATTATCCTGAAGATGTGCCAAAAAAGGGAAGCAGAGCTTTGCCTTTTTCGAAAGAGCTTTACATCGAACGAGAGGACTTTAGTCTTATCCCTCCAAAAGACTACAACCGCCTTACACTCGAGCAGCCTGTAAGACTTAGACATGCCTATATCATCACATGTAAAGAAGTAGTCAAAGATGCTGAGGGTAATGTTGTAGAGATAAAAGCAGAGTATCATGCAGACTCAAAAAGCGGTTCAGACACAAGTGGCATCAAAGTAAAGAGTGCCATTCAGTGGGTGGATGCGGCTACGGCAAAAAAGGTAGAAGTAAGACTCTATGACAGACTTTTTAAAGATGAGGCACCACAGAGCCTGGATGATGTCAATCCTGATTCGCTGCATATCATCAAAAATGCACTCATTGAACCTGCTGTGATTTTAGACAGACCTGATGAGCGGTTTCAGTTTGAAAGACAAGGGTATTTTTATGCTGATCCGGTGGAGTATACAGACCAAAAACCTGTGTTTAACAAGATAGTAGGGCTTAAAGACTCATGGAGCAAGAAGAAAAAAGCAGATACTCCTGTACCAAAATCTCCAGTTAAAAATGAGCAGATAGAGGGTGAGGTGTCAGCGATGAGTGATGTTGAACAAGCACGCTTTGACAGATACACAGGGGAGTTTAAACTCAACTCTGAAGTGGCGAACACCTTAGCGCGCGACGAAAAACTTTCTGCATTTTATGAAGCAGCTTTGAGTGAATGTGATAGCCCAGTAGGACTAGCCAATATCGTAGCTAATGAGGTAGCGCGGGAACTCAAAGAGAAAGAGTTACAAGAGCTCAAATTGACGCCTATTCAGGTAGCACAACTTGTGAAGATGATTGAGGATGAGACTATCTCGACTAAGATTGCCAAACAGGTCTTTGAAGAGATGGTACTCTCTGGCGAAAACCCTGCGCACATCGTTGAAGCGCAAGGACTTGTGCAGATAAGTGACCCGGCTTTCATTTCACCTATCATTGATGAGGTGATGGCTAAAAATCCTGACAATGTAGAGAAATTTAGAACAGGCAACACAAAACTTTTTGGTTTTTTTGTAGGGCAAGTGCTCAAGGTTACTGAGGGCAAAGCAAACCCGCAGGTTGTCAATGCATTGATAGAAGAAAAATTAAAAAATCTTATTTAAATTTGACATTTTTTTAGTATCATTAGGTTAAATATAAAGTTATGAGTAAAACAAATAACCTTGTATCGTCTTAGCAAGGAGCTAAAAGATGCAAAAAATACTGTTTTTAACCTTTTTTTACTCTCTTGGATCAATGCAGCGGCGCAAAACGCTCCTTTAGATCTCTCTGCATCCCATTATGAGATAGGTCATACCCTGCTTGAATATGAAGATCCATCTGCGAACATGACCCTCTCACAGATTGTAAAGTTACCCGCTACACAATTTAGTCCCGTTACACAAGCAGTTCCTTCACATGGTTTTACACAATCGGCATTTTGGTATCGTTTCGAGGTAGAAAACAAAAAAGATATGCCTCTTACTAGACTGATCGTGTTTGAACCCTCTTGGTTGGATCATGTTGATGTCAGCGTTGTATCTGCATCAGGCAAAATGCGGAGTTATGAGGGGGGAAATGCGTTTATCTATGCACACAGAGCGGTTGATCATCATCTGATCACGGTGCGTCATGCCTTTGAACCCGGTAAGTCGACAGTTTATGTCAGAGTCAAAACACCTGATCCCTTTATCGTATCGTTATCAGTGGCATCTGAGTCTGCATTTTTTCAAAAAAATGTAGAGGTAACCTTGTGTGCGGGTTTGATTTACGGCGGCATCATCGCCATGCTGTTTTATAATCTTTTTCTGTTTTTTGGTATCAAAGAGAGGTATTATGCCCTATATGTACTCTATCTGTTTGCATTTTTGTTTATGAATGCTGCCTATAACGGTTATACGTATGTGTATCTCTTCTATGATTATCCTCTTGTGCAGGACTGGGCTCAGTCATCGGGTATCTTTTTATTTAGTATCGCCGGATTGTTGTTTGCCACCTCGTTTCTCAATCTGTCAACCCAACACCCTAGACTCTATAAGCTGACCAGCTGTTTGATTGTGTTTATCGCAGGGGTGGGTGTACTGATTGCACTTCTTGGCAGCTATCGGTATCATGTGATTTCTTCCATCCTCTTTGCCATGCTTGTGAGCATCTATATCTTTGGTGTCGCGCTCTATGCATGGATAAAGGGAAATAGTTCCGCACGGTTTTTCCTTCTAGGTGCAACAAGCGGGTTAGTCGGTACTGTTATTACCGTTGCGGCGGTGATTGGTTTGATCCCCTTTATGCGTTTTACCTATAAGGCCAATGACTTTGGTATTTTCATCGATGCAGTACTCTTATCCATTGCACTGGCAGACCGTATGCGTATGACACAGGAGCGAAAGATTATCGCAGAAAAGCAGGCTAAAACCGATGCGCTAACAGGACTGTACAACCGCAGAGCCTATTATGAGATTTCGGAGTTGGAGTATAAAAAAGTGTTGCGTTATCATCGGATTTTATCGGTGGTGATGTTTGATGTGGATGAGTTTAAGCACATCAATGATACTTATGGACATAGCGCAGGAGACACGGTATTGCAATCTGTAGCAACTTTAACCAAAGAAACCATCAGGGATTATGATTATGCATTCAGGATGGGTGGTGATGAGTTTTTACTTTTATTGCCTGAGACGAATGAAAAACAGGCTGCTGTATTGTGTGAACGCTTGAGAGAAAAGATAGAAAAACAAAAAATAACCGACAGCAGGGGTAATACGTTTTTTGTCACAGCCAGCTTTGGGGTTGTAGAATACACTCAACGCGAAACCTGTATGGAATCAGTCGTAAAACGTGCTGATGAAGCACTCTATTTGGCTAAAAAATCAGGCAGAAACAACGTGAAGATATTGGATAAATATGCGATGGTCTGAAAGTGTGTCATGATGCTTAAGCCAAATAATACCCAAGGGTAAATGCCAGATCTTCATCTAGCTCCATATTTGTCTGCATCCATTTGAGATACTTAACATCTTCTTTGGCAATGTCGGCTACTTCTCTACCTTTGTATTTTCCAAACTTAAAGGTTTTGATCATCACCGGTGTTTGGGTCAGTTGCGCAAGTTTTCCCATGGCATTTTCTCCGACATACTGCTCTTTTGCAAGTATCACGAGTCTTGAAAGTAGCAGCTTCATCACCAAAACATCCCCGATGGCATCATGCGCTTTGATGGTGACACCCAGTTTGTTTGCCTCTGTTTGTTCGGTGTGGTAGAGTTCTAGAGCATAACGCAGATACTGAAGTCTGTGGCTAGGGCTATCTGGAAGAAGATGTTTGGCACAACGGAAGGTGTCAATAAGGGTGTAGTGGTTCTCAAACCCTTCTTTTTGCAGCATACCCAAGTCAAATGAGATGTTATGTGCGATGAGGTAGTTTTCGCTTTGGTTGTGTTCTTCAATCTTTTGTGCAAACGTTGTCTGTGAAAATGGCTCTTTTCCTAAGAGTAGCTCGGGTGTGATGTTATGTACCTCCATCGCTTCGATGCTTATTGGTACAGGCGTGCTGCAGAGCTCATCTATGATCTCTATATTGGTCTTATCATGAACTATCATCGCCCCGATTTGGATGATGCGGTCACTCTCCTGATTACCTGTAGTTTCTGTATCAAAAAGTATGTATTTTGGCATAAAAATCCCTTACTGTGTGTTGGGAAGATGGTATCGTATTTTTGGTAATAAGCCCAAATTATTACCGCTTCTTATTCTGCTAATGCTATAATACGAGACATATCTACTACACAGGAAACTGCATGTCTAAACATTTCACCGCAATCATCTCGTCTGCTTTTGGAAAATTTGCTTCCAAGGCATTTTCGCCCTCTATCCAAAATGTCATCAATTCAGGCTATGTCAAACTGATGGGGCTTGACATGAGCGAATTTAGAGAACCTAAGACATATGAGACACTCAATCAACTTTTTACAAGAGCGCTTGAGAGACCCAGAGCGTTGCCAAAAGAGGAAGATGCACTGATTTCCGGTGTGGATGCACTCATCACGGATGCAGGAGTCATAAAAGAGGGCAAAGCCTATCAGATCAAAGGGATGAGCTACAGCATAGAAGCCCTTTTGGGGGAGTATCATCAAGAGGCCGCCTTGAAAGTTGAAGGCGGTGAGTTTATTAACTTTTATCTCTCGCCTAAAGATTATCACCGTTACCATATGCCTATGAAGCTGAAAGTGAAGTCTTTGACCCATATACCGGGTAAACACTATCCGGTCAATATTCCCTTGTTGCGTAACAAACCCAATCTTTTTATTGAAAATGAAAGAGTGGTGATTGAGTGTGAAGATGAAAAAGGCAGGATGCAGGTTTTAGTACTTGTGGCAGCACTCAATGTCGCACAAATGATTGTGACTTTTGAAGAACGTATTCGAACCAACTCTGATATTCGCGAACCTGTTCATTATGCATATGAGGATCTATGGCTTGAAAGAGGAGAACTTTTTGGTTGGTTTGAGATGGGTTCTACGGTTGTAATGTTTAGCGAAAAAGGAAGCATCTTCCCTGAGGTGGCTATCAACCAAAAAGTAAAATTTACTGATGTTTTAGGTAAAGTACTGTAAAGGAGTTTTTATGCAGATTAAAGAGATAGAAGAATATGCTGATATACGTGCTAGAGCCAGAGCCTATCTGTGTTATATCATGGGGCGTCACATCACCGATACTATTCAAAACGGTGACATCCATACCGTGCTTTCTAAGCTTGAACCACTCAATGACAGCATCGAAAAAGCCGAAGCTATCTATGCTTTGGATGCAAAAGGCGTGCAAATCATACAGAATGTATCGAAAAACAAAACTTTAGCAGGCATGGGACAAGGTATTGACCGATCTGATAGAGCGTACTTTTACCGAACCGTCAAAGAACACCGATGTACTTTGACTGAGCCTTATCCTTCGGATATCAGCAACACGATGGTGGTCACTTCCTCTTTTCCTATCTATGATGAGCAGGACAACCTTTTGTGTATCATCTGTGTCGATATCTCTATGGCAAATATCTTGCGTATGGTGCACCCCAGTTCTGTGGATTCATACTTTGGTACATTGACCAAATTTGCCTATGCTGCATTTTCCATCGCTTTGGCATTGGTCTCTTTGCTTCTTTTTGTGAAGGGTGCAACGGCATTTTTGCATTTTGGCATAGACCTTAGAGCCATAGACATCAATGAGATGTTTAGGGCTACCATTCTTCTTACGCTCTCATTGGCTATTTTTGATTTGGTCAAAGCGATCTTTGAAGAAGAGGTACTGGGTAAAGAGAAAAAAGAAGGTGCAGGAGGTGGACATCAAACGATGATACGGTTTTTAGGTTCCATCATCATAGCCCTTTCCATCGAAGCTTTGATGCTGGTTTTCAAATTTGCCTTAACCGATCCTGCGAAGCTCGAGTTTGCGGTCTACCTCATTGGTGCAGTCGCTTTTCTTCTCGTGAGTTTGTCCGTGTATGTCAAGTTTAATGCAAATACAGATACAAAAGTAAAAGGAAATAAATAGTGAACCAAAAACTCATCATCTTTGACATGGATGGTACCTTGGTGAACTCGTCCATCACGATAGCCAATGCTATTAACTATGTGCGAAAAAACCTCGGCTTTGAACCGATGGAGCAAACACATCTCTTGCGTTTGGTAAACGACCATACTATCAATTCTGCGCAAACCTTTTACCATGCAAAATCCTTTGCCCCTGAGCATGAGCGATGGTTTTCGGAGTACTACACCAAAAACCATGCCAATGAACTCGCGCTGTATGAGGGTATCGAGCCTTTACTGTGTGCGCTTAAAGAAAAAGGACACACACTAGCCGTAGCGACCAATGCCTACAGAAAATCAACCATAGAGTCATTAACCCATCTAGAAGTTTTAGACCTTTTTGACGGTATCGCCTGTTATGATGATGTACCTCAAGGCAAACCCCATCCCGATATGCTCCATAAACTCCTTGATGAGCTGGCGTATGAAAGTCATGAAGCCCTTTTCATAGGCGACGGCCCCCGTGACGCACTGGCGAGCCAAAGAGCAGGCATAGACTACATCATGGTAGACTGGGGCTTCACCGAACATACCGACGCGGTACAATCTGTGAGTGATTTGCATAGGATGCTTTTAGATGTCTAAATCACTGCTAACCGATCTGTTTTCCATACTATTCATAGGTGTTGCCTTTGTAGTGCCTCAGGCGTACCATGATGCATTGCTTTTTACAGGGCTTTTTGCCCTTTCAGGTGCAGTGACCAATCAACTGGCTATCCACATGCTTTTTGAAAAAGTACCGTTTTTGTATGGCTCTGGGGTGATAGAAAAAAATTTCGACACCTTTAAACTTTCCATCAAAGAGATGATGATGAAACAGTTTTTTACCAAAGAACAGTTGGAAGCATTTTTTCATAAAGAAGAACAAAAGATAGACCTTGTGCCTTTGGTAGAAAACACAGACTTTTCACCTGCATTTGATGCACTCAGTAAAACTGTGATGGAGTCTAAGTTTGGGGGTGCAGTGAGTTTGTTTGGTGGTGAGAGTGCACTAGAAGGTCTGCGTGAACCTTTTTCAAACAAACTTAGATCTGCTGTGAGTGCCATCGTCTCTTCCTCGGTTTTTAAAGCACAACTGGAGCATCACATACAAGGCTCAGCGCTAAGTGAAGACATGCTTGTCTCTATTGATGAGCTGATCACCAAACGTCTTGAAGAGCTAAGCCCAGCTATGGTTAAGGCACTGGTGCAGGAACTCATCAAAGAACATCTTGGCTGGCTGGTTGTATGGGGTGGCGTATTTGGCGGGCTTATTGGGCTTCTTTCTGCGGTCGTTTTTTAGCTACCATCGAGATTTTTCGCATCTTGTTGCCCTTGTAGTCGTCATCCCAAAATGCTTCTACATGGACGATCTCACAGGCAACTTTAAACGCAGCTTCAAGTTCACCTTCAGACAGCATAAACGCAGGATTTGAGGGTGTTCTTTGGTTCTCATTGTGGTTTAAAAATGTCTCATAGAGCATGATGCCGTTTGGTTTAAGTGCAGCTATCATCTGCGGAAATAATTTACGTTCCAAAAAATAGGTACAGACAATCAAATCATATTTTTCTTTAGCAAGTGCGTAAGTATCAAAATCGACCTCTTGAGCATGGATGCGTTCAAAGCCTTGAAGTGAGGTGATGGCAAGAGATGAGATGTCCAAGGCATCGACTTCAAAGCCTTGTGAAGCCAAAAATTTACTGTGCCGACCCATCCCACACGCAAGATCCAAAGCACGGTTGCCTGAAGCGAGTTTGGCATAGGAGCTGACCAGCTTGATGGGTACTTCGGGGATAGGATGGTGCAAATACTTTTCATTCCAACGTGTTTTGTCTGCTTCTGCCATGCTAAAGCCTTTTTAGCTATTATTCTATCCAAAAAGCGTCAAGGATTTTTATGGCAAGACTCACTTTTATATCGTGGAATGTAAACGGCATCAGAGCCGTAGAGAAAAAAGGAGCGCTGAAGTGGATCGATGAAGAAGCGGTTGATTTTTTGGGATTGCAGGAGATCAAAGCGGAAGCAGACGAGATCCCGCAAAGCATCTTCGAGAAAAACTATAAGTTTCAAAGCATCAATGCCTCTTCCAACAAAGGACAGTCAGGCGTAGCACTCTACACCGATATCAAAGGTGAAGCTTCTTGTTGTGCGCATGTGGATATCTTAGATGAAGGGCGCATTAACGAGTACCATTTTGGATCTATCGCTTACTTCAATGTCTATTTTCCAAACGGACAACGTGATGATGAACGGCTAGAGTATAAAATGGCATTTTATGAGCGTTTTTTGGCGTATCTCTTAGAGTTACGCACTCAGGGCAAGTCCATCATCGTCTGTGGTGACGTAAACACGGCGCACCATCCCATAGACCTCGCACGCCCTAAAGCCAATGAAAAGACTTCAGGGTTTTTGCCTATGGAACGTGCATGGCAAGACAAGTTGTTGGCTTCGGGGTTTATCGATACGTTTAGACATGTACATGGAGATGTACCTGAGCGTTACAGCTGGTGGAGCTACAGAGCAGGGGCTAGGGGTAAAAATGTGGGCTGGAGGATAGATTATTTTTATGTCTCTGATGACCTCAAAGAGAAGATTGTTGAAGCTGATATCTTGGACCATATCACAGGAAGTGATCACTGCCCGGTGAAGTTGGTGTTGGAGATCTAGTCTAGATCCTCACCGACATAATAAAACTCATCCAAACCGTCTAAAAATGCCAGTAAAAGCTCATTAGAGCAGACTTTAAAGTTTTTATGCCCCTCTTTACGAAACAAAGAAGAGAGTTGTTGTTTGCTGAGTTCAACGTCTGCCAAACCAAAGATGATTTCTGTTTCTGCTTCTTTGAGAGTAAGTGCGATACGCAGTTTTTTGAGGATGAGGTTGTTGTTGAGCTCTAAGGCTTCATCCTCAGCGGGTTTTTGGGGCGAGTTGCCGCGTTTAAGTGTGATGAGCCCATCCAAAAAAACACCCAGTTCTTCATAGCTGCAAAGTGTAAATGCTTTGTCCAAACGGCGCACCAAAAGGGAAGCCAAATGGGAGGCTTCCATAGGATAGGATTCAAGCGCAAAGGCTTGTAGCATTTGGGCGTCGCTTAAATTGAGTGCTTTTTTGATGCGGTAGAGTATCTCATTGGTGTTGATAGGCATCTTATTTTTTACCTGCTTCTTGTGCCAACGCACCTAAGGCGATTTTTGCTTTTTTGAGGATTTCCAGACAGTTGGGGTCTTTGATGTTGTGTTTGAGTGACCAGTATTCAGGGTTGGTGTAAGTGATGGTCGTGATCCCTTCATAGTTGGTCGTAAATAGCATACGAAGCGGTAAATCAAGCCCCATACTCGGGTTGCAGTTCATCAGTACCGTACCCATTTTGGGGTTACCGAAAATCACCACAGTTTCAGGTTTTAAGTCCATGTTAACGGCAAGCGCATTGGCTTTATGGTCTATGGTGCTAAAATGCACCAGGCCTTGAGACTTGATGAGCGCTTCGAGTTTTGCTACGGCTGTAGGCACATCATTTTGGCTCTGCACCGTTTCAAGAAAACCACCTTTTTTACCCTCACACCCGACTAACATGAGAGCGAATAAACCACAAAGAAATACTTTTTTCATCTGTTTTCCTTTAAACATTAAATCTAAAATGCATCACATCACCGTCTTGCACGATGTACTCTTTTCCTTCAAGTCTTGCTTTGCCTGCTTCTTTTGCACCCGATTCACCGCCGTAGGTGATGTAGTCATCATAGCCTATGACTTCAGCGCGGATAAACCCTTTTTCAAAGTCGTTGTGTATCACGGCTGCAGCTTTAGGAGCAGTAGTGCCTTGGCGTATTGTCCAAGCACGCACCTCTTTTACACCTGCTGTGAAGTAGCTCTGAAGCCCCAGCTTGTCAAATCCTTTGCGGATAATCTGGTCTAGTCCACTCTCTACCACACCCAGATCGGCAAGCATCTCATTTTTTTCTTCTTCATCAAAGTCCACCATCTCTTCTTCCACTTTGGCACAGAGTTTGATGACTTCATAGCCTCTTTGCTCAGCATAGGCTTTGAGTGTTTTCACAAAATCATTGTCTTCACTTAACCCTGCTTCGTCCACATTGGCACCATACATGATCTCTTTGGAGGTAAGCAGACGCAAGTCTTTGTTCATTGCCAGAAAACCTTCGCTGTGTTTGTCCGCAAAGGTAGAAACAGGTGAACCGTCTTCGATGTGTAAAAGCAGGGCTTCAGCCACAACAAGTTGGTCTTTGGCGTCTTTGTCGTTGCCTTTTGCTTTTTTCTTCAGCAGATCGACACGTTTAAGCACCGCATCGATATCGGCAAAGAGTAACTCCTGCTCGATGATCTCGACATCACGAAGCGGATCGATGGATCCTTCCACATGCACCACATTGTCATCTTCAAAACATCGCACGATATGCAAGATAACGTCAGTTTCACGGATGTTTGAGAGAAATTTATTGCCCAGCCCTTCGCCTTTGCTCGCACCTTTTACCAGTCCGGCGATGTCTACAAAGTCCAGTGTAGAGTACTGCAGCTTTTCAGGTTTGACTATCTTGGCAAGGGCTTCGAGTCTCTCATCAGGTACAGGCACAACAGCTTTGTTAGGCTCTATGGTACAAAAAGGGTAGTTGGCACTTTCAGCGTTTTGTGCTTTGGTGAGTGCATTAAAAGTGGTAGATTTTCCCACATTGGGTAGTCCTACAAGTCCGATACTTAGTCCCATGGTTGCTCCAGTAATGATAGATGTAAACACCTGCGACATTTTCACAAAGAGGAGTGAAAATACATTGAGGGTTTTGATAAAGCAATTATACTCTCCAAACCTTTCAAGCATCAAGCACGGGTAAATTTGTATCTCTTTATTATGCTTAATTATAAGTAAATCTATAATATTAATCAATGATTTACTTATTTGATATAAAATTCCAAACTTGATAAATAATATTTAAAAAATTTATGACAATTTTGTCATTTTTTTTATCTAAATATAGTAACTTAAAGATTACACTTAAGGATTGCAATGAAAATAAAACAGTTTATTTTACTGGTTTTTACTGGTATGGCCTTGTTGGGCGGATGTGCTTCACAAAAAGAGGGTGTGAAATTTGCCAAACCCGTCATGATGTCTGGCAATGCCATGGTCGTAGCCTTTAGGGAAGGTAGCAATGAGCAAAGAGTTGCATCTGTGTGGGTGGATGATCGTATCATCGGTACACTCTTGCCAAGTCATTATGCGCAATCTTTTGTTTGTCCAGGTAAACGAAGCGTGAGTATCGCCACACATGAACGCGGCAGCAATCGCATCATCACGAAAGTTTTCACTGTCAAAAAAGGCGAAGTGCTTTACCTAAAGATATCACATGATGATTCAAGTGGAAAATTTGATGTACACAAAGTTGCCGAAAGTGATGCAGAAGTAACTTTGAGTACACTTCAAACCAAATCACACATCATGAACAGACACAGAAGCTGTAAACAAAATTATATTGAGCTCGATGCAGACACCTTGTTTGTGTTTGGCAAGTCTGAATTGACACCGCCAGGAAAAGCAATGCTCGACGGTTTGGCTGCCAATCTGCATGAAAATGTCACCATTAAGAAGTTGAGAATAACCGGATATACAGACCGTCTGGGAAAAAGTAAACTCAATGACCGTCTCTCGTTGTCAAGAGCTGATGCTGTCTCAACATATCTCAAGAGCAAACGCATCACTGTACCCATCGAGACTATCGGTTTGGGAGAGAGAGTACCGCTCTCCCAAGGATGTGTCGGTGAAGAACCTACGCCTAAGCTTTTAAAGTGTCTAGCACCTGATCGTCGTGTCAAGATAGAAATTATCGGTCTTACAACCCAAACTGTCAAATAGTTAGCAGAGGAAAGAATTAAGAATGAGTAAACAAACAGTCATCATCACAAGAAATGCTGAGGGAGTTATAGCTCAAACTATGCTTCCAAAGTCCGGACAGCCTTTGGTGCTCAAAGCACAAGCAGGTGTCAGTTACGAACTTAAAGATGTCGCATCCAATGTCGCACCTGATCAAGTTCTTTTAACGCGTGAAGGGAACAATCTAAAAATCACTCTCCCAGATAAAAAGAAAAACAATGATGAGGATGCAGATGTTATCATCGAAGGGTATTATGACGGTGCACAGGGAGAGCTGATAGGTCTTGCAGAAGATGGGCAATACTACAGTTATGTACCACAAGAAGGTAGTGAGAGTCTTTTGGTGTCCCAGATGGAAGCAGGTTCAAGCTCTTACAGTAGTTTGGGTGCTATGGATGCTACAAGTGCCGAAGCCTTTTCCATGTGGCCTGTTGGACTTGGTCTTTTGGCATTGGGCATCGGTGCAGCTGCGGGCAGTGGTGGGGGTGGTAGTTCAAGTACACCACTACCAGAACCACAACCAGTTCCTGAACCTATAAATCAGTCCGGAAAAGTGATGCTGGAGGGAACACCGACGCAAGGAAAGTTGCTTGAAGCGGTATTAACCGAGCCTGATGGTGTAGTCGGTGTTCCTGTTTACAGTTGGACGGTTGATGGTGTAGCAATACCCAATTCAAATCAACGTTCTCTTATGCTGGGTGATGAACATGTAGGCAAAGAGATTTATGTTACAGCAACCTATACCGATACTTTTGGACAATCGATTGTTGTGAGTAC
>NCHB01000025.1 GCA_002281755.1 Sulfurovum sp. 16-42-52 | reverse complement strand
AAACTGTCCGAATACTAATCGGCTAGCTGTCCGACACAAAAACGGCTGGCTGTCCGAATACTAATCGGCTGGGTGTCCGAATGGGTCCGGCGTGAGCAATAGACTTCTTCCTCGATAGGTAAGCGACGCTCATAAGCATGAACAATTTCAGCCATATAGAGCCAATTGTCTATAAGCATTTCTGCTTTACTGCGTACAAAATGTCCATCTGTCGCACGATGTTTAGCTTCAAATTTAGTACGGAAATCATTTGTATTTGACTTTTCTACTTTCTCCTGTGTCTCTTCACCTGCATTACCTTGAACTTCATTGATTACGGCTTTAAATGCAGGACTGTCATATATACTTTTCGGCCATTCTATGAAAGGTATACCACTTCTTGTGTTTTCTTTTTCAATTCCGCCATTTTGTTTACCCAGTTCGGTAATATTCCACCCTTTAAGATAGCGTTGTATCCAGCCAATCTCAGAAAATATCATATTGATTTTACGCGCAGAAAGATTGTATTTGTTCGCTATTGTTGTAGCATTGAGGTACTCTTTATTGCTAGCCTGTGCTGTAGCTGTATTGGGAAGTGTGATATTTTCAGGCCAAACAATGTAGGTTCCGTATTTTGGATGCGTATGCCAACAGGCACCATTATTCTCACCTTTTTTTGTTATCTTGAAGCCTTCAGTATCTTTTTCAAGATAGCCAGAAGTGATAAAAATCTCATCAAGATTGTTTTTGGGAATGGATAGTTGTTTCGCGAGCGCACTCGTTGAAATATACTTTATGTCTGACATAAATACCTCATTTTTTGATTATATTGTTCAATAATCATAGCGTAGAAGATTTAAAACAAAATAGTGATATTTGCTCATAGTAGTAGGTACGGTACTATAAAAATGATATAGCATAGTTGCATTTAGGATAGCTACTGCAACCGTAAAATGTATTTCCTATATTTGCGCCCTGTTTGGCGACACGTAAAACAAGTTTGCTTTGACATTTTGGACATAAGTTTTCTTTGACTTGTATTAGATTTTGGACGTGTTCAACATGCTCTTTGTGCGTTTTAAAGGTCTTAGATAGTCTTCCTGATTCAATCATTGAGATAACAATTTGAACTTCTGCAGGCGATAAGACTTTTTTAGTTTTGGATCTGATAAATCGGATGAGTCCATTTGGGGAAGTGACATTTCTAGGCATATCTGTTTTGAAAGTACTGTCACCAACAAAAACTACAACCGAAAATATATTTTCAGAATCTATGGATAAAATGGATTCTAGTGTCTTGGTATGTTTATAGTTTTGGTGCAAGGGATTTTGAAATTTACTTGTATGTTTATAGATTTTTTGAGTCCATATTTTTTGTTTTTCATTTCCAAATATCCAACCACGCATATTTTTCGTTTCAATCACAAAAATACCAAATTCTGACACAATAATATGGTCAATTTGGGTAGTGCCATCTTCTGTAGGGAGGGTTACATTTTTTATGAGATGATATTTTTTACGACGCAAACGTATTGTGATAACAATATTAAGAAAAACTTCACCCAAAAAACCTTTTATAGTTGGTATTCTTGCAAATTGAATTACCAAGGCAAAAGCTACGATATACCAATATTGATAAAACAATGATACCAGTGGAGATAAAATCACAGAGGCACTCATCTTAGCGTAGCTTTAGTGTGATGTGATATGACTTTCATCGCAACAATGCTTCTTGGTACATCCCTATGGCAGTTTCTTCGGTTTCTACGATGATGTGCGTTAAGCCAAGTTCTAGCAGCATTTCTTTTTCCAAAAAGCTGTTGACTTTGACGACGGTTTTTACTTCTGGGGCTATTTGCATGACCGCTTCGCAGACCAGATAGAGTTTTTCATTGTTGCCCAAAGAGATGACTACTGAGAGGGATTGGTGGATATTGAGGGCTTCTAGGATGTGACGTTGTGCTGCGTTACCAAAGATGATAGGTGTACCGAGTTTACGCGCCTGTTTTACGGTTTGAATGTTTTGTTCAACGACGACATAGTCATACCCGTCCCTTTCAAGCATTTTGGCAAGATGTTTTCCGAGTCTTCCGTAGCCTATGAGGATGACATGGTTGTTGTACTCTTTGTGACGGCGTGGTAATGAGTGTATATCTGTCTGGGTAGCAGGCATCAAAAAGTCTGTTAGAGCAGAAATGTGTCTGAGTAAAAAAGGTGTCAGAATCATTGATAAGATGATGACAACAATAAGCACCTGTGTGGTTGAGTCATCAATTAGATTTTTGGCACTTGCCAGTTCAAATACGACCAAACCGAACTCTCCAAACTGAAAGAGAGACAAAGCAGTTTTAAGGGCTACTCTTTTTGAAGTGGCAAACTGTATGAGACTAAAGATAAGCGTAACCTTGAACAGGATTAACCCCACGAGTACGAGTAATACAGTGAGGATATGTTCAGAGAGGATGTCAAAATCAATCTGCATTCCCACTGTCACAAAAAAGACTCCCAAAAGTAAATCCCTAAAGGGAATCAAGTCCGCTTCTATCTGGTGTTTGTACCGTGTCTCAGCAATGAGCATCCCTGCCATAAACGCACCCAAAGAGTATGAAAATCCCATCAGGTGCGCTATGCTTGATGAAGAAAGAACCAAAAACAAAATAGAACCGATAAAGATTTCCGGTGAATTGACTTTGGTCACTTCGTACAAAAAAGGTTGTAAGAGATATTTACCGCTAAACCAAAGTCCTACCATCAAGGCAAAGGCAGCAACAAAGGTCTGCATCAAAAGTGATGTTACCGGAATATCATTGGTCGAGAACATGGTGATCATTAGTAAAATAGGAATAACGGCAATATCCTGAAACAGCAAGATCCCTAATGCACGTTGTCCGTACTCTTGGTTGATGTCACCATTGGCATTGAGCATTTTGAGTACGATAGCTGTAGAAGAGAGTGCCATCGCTGCACCGATGATGAGAGAAGTTTTTTCAGGCAATCCAAAAGCATGAAAAGCAATAAGGGAGATGAGTACCGTACTGAGCACAACCTGCAGCCCACCGTACAAAAAAACCTCTTTTTTCATATGGAGCAAATGTTTAACTGAAAACTCCAAACCGATGGTAAACATCAGAAACACAATACCAAATTCGCCTATGAGTTTCAGATCATGTGAATTTTTGGCATCTTGAAGATCAAAACCATAGGTGAGTATCGTACCTGTAATGATAAAACCGATGATAGTCGGGATATGCAACTTTTTGAGTAAAAGGTTTAAAATGGTAGCGATCCCGATGCCCGCAACGATAATTTCCAGCATAGCTTCATCCCTATTTTTATTTGACAAACTTATAGGTGAATTATACACCGTGATGGTAAAAAGCCTACTTTGGCTTGTAGCTAAACCTTGCAAACAACGGATGATGGTCTGAGAGCCGGTGGTTTCTTTCTATGCTGTATTCAAGCAGTTCAATGCCTCTGTAAAAAATTAAATCCAAATGATTTTTCATGAAAGATTTGACTTTGTCGTTGTGCGAAAAGGGCACGGCAGTAAAATCCAGATGTGCCATTTTTTTCTGAAGCTCTTGCATTCTGTGAGTATTCCAAGAGTTGAAGTCTCCGGCTACAATCATAGCGCCTTGATAGCTGTCAATGATACGGTTGATCTGTTCTAGCTCTTTACGATACTGTCTGTTTTCCCTGAAATTAATCGCATGAACATTTAAAATCAATAAAGGTGAGCCATCACAAAAAATATGTTTTGTCAAAAGCAGGCTTTTACGTGGACCAAAGAGTAACTCTTTGCCTTGTGAATGAAAGGGTATTGCGTCGATGGTCGCACATCTACTGGCAGTCAATACCCCATAAAATGTAGCATCTTTTTGAAGATTTGCTGCAGCATGATAGCTGACTGGGCTGAGGTTAAGCGCGGTATCTCGTTTAAAATCGGCTTCTTGAAAGAGCAGAAAATCCACTGGTTTTTTTTCGGTAAATGTTTCAATATAGTGTTTAAATGAAAAATTGTCATTGTTCTTGTGAACATTCCAGCAAAGGATGCTAAATGTGTCTGCTACTGTTTCGTTACACAGGGGGTGCGCAAAGCTGTGATGATGATGTGAGGGTTTGGTGAGTAGACATTTTAATTGCTTTAGCATATAATATTATAGCATACAAGAGAAAATAGAAAACATTCATATTGGATGTGATACTGTGTAAAATGAGATCATAGATCATTTAAAGGATAGACGATGTCAGAGTATATAAAATGGTTTAGTGAACTGAGCATCAAGGATGTTCATTTGGTAGGCGGTAAAAACGCTTCTTTGGGAGAGATGTACCAAAATCTTACAAAGAAGGGTATACGTATCCCCAATGGATTTGCCATTACGGCAGAAGCTTACACTGCTATATTGGACAGCAATGATGCATGGAGGAAATTACATCTACAGCTTGATAATGTGGACCCTGATAATGTGGGCCAGTTGCAAGAAAGAGGTAAAGCCTGCAGGGAAATAATATATAACTGTATTTTGACATCTGAGATTGAGTCGCAAATAAAAAATGCTTATGAGGCTCTGCAGTTAGAATATGGTAATAATGTTACACTGGCAGTAAGAAGTTCTGCTACGGCAGAAGACTCACCTGAAGCCTCTTTTGCAGGTCAAAATGAAAGTTATCTCAACATCGGCAGTCTAGATGCACTGATGGATGCCTATAAGCGTTGTTTGGCTTCAAACTTTACGGACCGTTCTATACATTATAAGCATGACAACGGTTTTGATTATCTAAAAGTCCATTTGTCTGTAGTGGTTATGAAAATGGTCAGATCTGACATTGGACAGAGCGGAGTGATGTTTTCGATTGATTCTGAGACAGGCTTCAGGGATGTTGTTTTCATCAATGCTGCCTATGGCTTGGGCGAAAATATCGTTCAAGGTGCTATCGCGCCAGACAGCTTTTATGTCCATAAGCCCACGTTTAAAAAAGGCTACCGTAGCGTACTCAAAAGAAGACTCGGTGACAAAGCGCTCAAAATGATCTTTTCAGATGAAATAGATCAAAAGCATATTGCCACGGAATACACCAAGAACATCGATACACCCAAAGAAGAGCAAACAAAATTTTGCATCAGCGATGAGGATGTAATAACTCTGGCTGACTATGCCATCAAAATTGAAGATCATTACTCAAACCAGGCTGGTTATAATAAACCTATGGATATAGAATGGGCAAAAGACGGGCTTGATGGACATATCTATATTGTGCAGGCACGTCCAGAAACGGTTGAGTCCAGAAAAGAAGAAAAATATCTGGAGATATACAGGCTTAATGAACAAAGTAAGGTACTTACGGAAGGCCAGGCAGTAGGCATGAAAATCGGCTCCGGCAAAGTACGCAAAGTGCTTGATGCCAGCCAACTCGATGCTTTTGAAGCGGGTGATGTACTTGTTGCGCAGACAACGAGTCCCGACTGGGAGCCTGTGATGAAGATGGCCTCCGCCATAGTGACAAACAGCGGCGGCAGAACCTGTCATGCTGCCATAGTCTCAAGAGAACTTGGTATACCTGCCATAGTGGGTGCCAAAAATGCTGTTGAAATTCTTCAGGAGGGTCAAGAGGTAACAGTGAGTTGTGCTCAGGGAGAGACAGGTTTTGTCTATGAGGGAACTCTTGATTTTGAAATCACGCACACAGATCTTAGTGCTTTGCCTAAAACCAAAACAAAGATCATGATGAACCTTGGCAATCCTGATATGGCATTTTCACTCGCATCTCTTCCTGTGGATGGCATAGGTCTTGCAAGAATGGAGTTTATCATCAGTACTTCGATTAAAGCACATCCTATGGCATTGGTGCACCCTGAGAAACTTGATGATGCAACACAAAAGAAGATCACCGAACTAACTTCTGCATACGAGAACCCTAAGACCTTTTTTGTCAAAGAGCTTTCAGAAGGTGTTGCCAGTATTGCTTCTGCAGTTTATCCGAAACCCTGTGTGGTAAGAATGAGCGACTTTAAGACCAATGAGTATGCTACGCTGCTCGGAGGAGAATTTTTCGAAGCTCATGAAGCCAATCCTATGATTGGTTTTCGGGGCGCATCACGCTATACCCATCCTGCCTATGAAGAAGGGTTTGCGCTGGAGTGTGAAGCGATGAAGCGGGTCCGAGAGGTGATGGGTTTTGATAATGTCATTTTGATGATCCCGTTTTGCCGCAGGGTAGAAGAGGGGCAAAGGGTTCTTGAAGGTATGGAAAAATACGGTCTTAAGCGGGGTGAAAACGGATTGAAGGTTTACGTCATGTGCGAGATACCGAACAATGTGATACAGATAGATGCATTTTGTGAACTGTTTGACGGCATAAGCATCGGCTCCAATGACTTGACACAACTCACACTGGGGGTAGACCGTGACTCTGAGATAGTCGCATTCGATTATGATGAGCGTGACCCCGGAGTGATGAAGATGATAGAAATGGCAGTAGAGGGCGCAAAACGAAATAAGCGTCACAGTGGAATCTGCGGACAGGGACCTTCGGATTATCCCGAAATGGCAGAAGCTCTGGTAGGCATGGGGATAGACTCTATGAGTCTGAATCCTGATTCTGTACTCAAAACTATACAGATAGTAGCTAGACTTGAATCTAAAGTGTGATTGACAAGCTATGGGGACTTAGAATACAATAGTGAAAAAAAAGAGAAGATACCATGCAAGCCAAAATCGAACAAGTCATCAAAACGGTGTTGGAGTCAGAAACGATTTCAGAAGAGAGCAAACCGCTCATACTTGAAAAACTCCATGAATGGAAAGAGGAAAAAGATGCACTTGCCGAAGTTTCTGTCAGATTTGAGACATGGTGGATGGAGATGGAGCCTATCTTTGCCGAGTTGGGATGGATTTAGGCGTGGCGCTTTACACTCAATACATTTATGAAACCAAGTGGCAAAAAACCAGCCAAAAAGATGCGCTGCGTATGATACAAGAAGTGATGCCTGAAACGGATGCACAGAGCACACTACAATACATCCTTAGCCAGACACAAAAAGGTAAAACCGTTACACTCGGGGCGTGTAGGTTTAAATCAGAGTTGTAGAGAAATCATATGAAAAACAATCATCTGTTTTGTGTATACTGCGTATTTTCCCTTCAGTGGCTCCATGCTCAAGAAAACGGCTTCGAAGCCAATTTACAAAAAGCAGGCACGCAAAAAATCCTCCTCAAAAATCCCTTGAAAGGCAATCACCCTGCTTACAAATCTTCATGGTTTATCTTTGAAGATACATCCAACCCCAATCACTTGAAAGCAAAAGAAAAAATCATAATCAAACCACAAACCACCAAGGATCAATCATCACAAAGTAGATTTGAATTTGGGGATAACTTGGATCCCCAAAGGTATGTACCCGGGCAGAGAAGTCCATACAGGGTGTTTCCAATCGGTGGTGAGACCATCGGAGATGCTCCCATCGGCGGTACACCCATTGGCAGAGTCAACGGTGGCAATGTAGAAAAATCTTTTTTTAGTTTTTAGTGCAGTGTTTGTTAGAGGCATATCGCCTGTTTGATCTTTTCCTGATTGAGTTTTTTGATGAGCTTCAAAGAGAGTGCACCATACTGTTCTTCATCCAGACTTAATTTGGTTTGTATTTCTACTTGAGCCGTTTCGTTCGCCCATGCTTTGAGGAGCTTTAGCTCTTTTTTTGTGAGTTTTACTTTGAGTACATCAATCAGTTCCTCTTCTTCTTTGAGTGGGTGTATGAGTTTTTTGATGTGTTTTTCGATTTCTTGACTGAGTGTTGGCACTGTTTTTCCTGTTATTTTGATAAGTGTATGATGAAAAGGTATCCGATTCCAGCTAGTAGAATGGTACCAAAAAGGTTGAGTGCCATGTTGGCAAAAGCGTGTAGATACTCTCCAGATTCAAGTAGAAAGAAACTCTCTATGGCAAAGGTGGAGAAGGTGGTAAGACCTCCAAGTATCCCTGTGATCAAAAAGCTTTTGACGTGTGGTGTGAGTGAGGTATTGAGATGAAAATAGGCAAAAAGCATCCCTACAAGCAAACTTCCCGTAAGGTTCACTGCAAGCGTACCAAAGGGGAGGGTGTGGGGTAGATATTTATTCACCAAGCCACTCATGACAATCCTCAATGTTGCGCCTATCGCGCCGCCGCTAGCGACTGCGATGATTGTTGTTAAACTCGTCATCTATAACCTTTTGCATGTCTCTTCTTAGGGTATCAAACCAATCTTCTTCTTGTGTTCCTACATCGATGGAGGGTAAAAACAGATAGTGTACCGTTCCGTTATGTGCGCTGTGCTCGTGTTCGTTGAGCACCCATTTACTCCCGGTGATGACAACAGGCTGGATGCGAAGCTGTAACTTTTCTGCAATAATCTTCGTACCCTGTTTAAAAGGAAGCAAAGGCTGCTTGTCTGCTCTGGTGCCTTCAGGGAAGATGGCTACAGGTCGATGGTACAGCTCTTTAGATTCTTTGACATCTTTGATGAGTTTGATGAGTCCTGCTTTATTGTCACGATCCAGTGAGATCATCTCACCATAACGCAAAAGATTGCCAAACCACAACGCATCAAACAACTCTTTTTTTGCTACCCATCTGAGGTGATTGTTTTGCAAGGCTTCAAGTCCTATGATATCGATAATACCCTGATGGTTCATCACATACATATCGGCACTCTTGTCCATCTGCCCCGTTTGTTTGAGTTTGCCACCTAACATAAAGAGTGTCAAGCGGTTAATGTGATGCACAATGGTACCTTTATATCTGCCAAAAAGCATCAATGCCGGGATCATAAAAACCGCGGTATTGAAAGAGATGATAAAGGCACCCCAGTAAAATCTAATTGTCGCAAAGGTCTTCATTTTTTATCCATCCGATGACTCCTTTGTTGTATTCGACTTTCTTAAATGCTTCACGTTCTCCTAAAAGCATGGTTTTCATATCGCGATCTATTTGGGTACTGACGGTGCTGGTTTGTGTGGGCAAGATGTAGAGCGGGGCACCTTGTTTGACACATATCTCTTTATGGGGGATATAGAGGGTCAAAAGCGTGATGAGTGATACCGTACCAAAAACAAGATAGAAAAAATCTCTTTTAAAGATAAACATCAGAAAAAAGAAAGCGACCAGAAACATCAGGGTGTATTTTTTGAGTTTTTCAAAGCTGTCTTCCACAGGGTTCAGGTCAGACTGTGTGGTGACAGAGGCATCAGCGACCACTACGGGAACTTCCAGAAACACATACTGTTTTTTGATGGTGTTGAAGTAGGTAAACTTGAGTGACGTTTGTTTGACAGGAAGTATCACGTAAAACTCGGCTTCTACTTTTGCATGCTCGCGCTTGAGTGTGTCGATGTCTGATTCTTGTGCCGTGTCCAGATGCATATCTTCGATATTGGCTTCAAACGCTTCTATGGAAAGGGTAACAATGTGATGGGCTTCATCATAGTTGGATACTTGAGAGTTTTTGATCTTCATATCTGCAGCAAGTACCCCGCAGAAGTCTTTGCGCTCTTTGAGTTTTCCTAACACAATGGTTTTGGCATCAAGCGCATAGGTATCATTCTGTGTAGAGATAGTAAGTTTTGGAATACGTATATCATCCGTTGAAGCTTTAAAATAAAAGGTATAAAAGCTGTCCGTGCCATTTTTAACAACAAGGGGTTCACTAAAAAGGGGTTTTGTATCAGAATCATCGTTGAATGTAAATTCTATACTGTCATCAGCGTTTTGCTGCGAAGAGATAAGAGTGACCGGGAAAAGCTGGTTTTTATAGACCTTTTTGGGCATATAACTGTATTTGAAGCTGCTCTGTGCGTTTAAGTGTGTTGAAAATGCCAGTACAAGACCGACAAAAAGCCATACCAAACGCAGATGCTGCATTATGCTTCAAAACCTTTGAGCATACGTACACCATCTTCGCTTCCGAGTATCGCTTCTAGGGCACGTTCGGGGTGAGGCATGAGACCAAATACATTTTTTTGCTTGTTGCAGATACCGGCAATGGCAGAGACTGAACCATTGATGCTCATTGAGTTGCCTTGTGCATCTGCGTAGCGAAGGAGTATCTGGTTATTGGCTTCGAGTTCAAGAAGACCAGCTTCATCGATATAATAATTGCCATCAGCATGCGCAATAGGGATAGTCAGAACCTCACCTTTTTTGCATTGGTTCAAAAAGGCATTGTCTGTACTCACGACGCAAAGGGTCTGGTGTTTGGAGATGAAGTGCAGGTTGGTATTGCGTTTGAGCGCACCGGGGAGTAGCCCCGCTTCAGTGAGTATCTGAAAACCGTTGCAGATACCAAGTACCTTACCGCCAGCATTTGCATACGCTGCCACTGCTTTCATCACAGGAGAAAATCTCGCAATAGAGCCTGAACGTAAGTAATCTCCATACGAAAAACCGCCGGGTACTACCACCAAATCACTCTCTGCTGGAAGGCTGTTTTCCTCGTGCCATACAAGCTCTGTACTGTGCCCTAGCTTCTCAAAAGCATACTGTGTGTCAAACTCGCAGTTTGTTCCTGGAAATCGTAATACGGCTACTTTCATCTTAAGCAATCTCTATGGTGTATTCTTCAATCACAGTATTGGCAAGCAGTGTCTCACACATCTCTTTGACTTCTGCCTCTGCTTTTGCTCTGTCTTCTGTCTCAAGTGTAACGATGATCTGTTTGCCAATACGTACCTCTTTGATCCCTTCAAAACCCAAAGAATCCAGTGCATGGTGTGCCGCTTTGCCTTGTGGATCGAGTACACCTTCTTTTAAAAACACATTCACTACTGCTGTCATTATTTTTTCTCTCCCAAGATTCGATTTAATACTTCTTCATACGCCACTTTTAGTCCACCCAAACCTTTTCTAAATCTGTCTTTGTCCATGCTCTCGCCGCTTTCGCTGTCCCAGAGTCTAAAGTTGTCAGGGCTGAGTTCATCGATGAGGATGATGTTACCCTCTGCATCTTTACCGAACTCAAGTTTAAAATCTACCAACGTGAGGTTTCGTTCAGCGTAAAACGCTTGTAAGAGCGTATTGATTTTTCTTGCCATATCACGAATGGTATCCAGTTCAGAAACATCTTTGACAAGATTTAAAAGCAGACAGTGCTGGTCGTTGATTTTAGGATCACCCAGTGCATCGTTTTTGTAGTCAAACTCGACCAGTGTAAAAGGCAGGATCTCGCCTGTTTCAATGCCCAGATTTTTGCTGAGGCTTCCTGCAGCAATGTTTCTGACGATGACTTCGATGAGGATGACATCGGCACGTTTGTGAAGCATATGTGTCTCATCCAACATTTCAACAAAATGGGTAGGGATACCTTGAGTGTTGAGAAATTTAAAAAGTTCTGTGGAGATTTTGTTATTGAGTGCACCTTTTCCTGCTTCACTTGACTTTTTTTCGCCATTGAATGCCGTCAAATCATCTTTAAATTCAGAAATGTAAAGCTCCGGATATTCAGTTGTCCATACTTTTTTTGCTTTTCCTTCATAGACCAGTGTTTGTTTTACAAGTGTATCGGTTAGCATTATTTTTTTCCTTTTTGTGTGATAATCAGAGCTTTTAGGATGTCTACAGCACTTTTAAGCTGTACATCTTTATAGAGTTGGCTTTGCGTGATGATGCTGTCATCTTCTTTTGTGGCATTGTTTTCTGCTGTGTTTTTTGAGACAGACTTTGTGCTTGCATTGTCATCGATTTTGGAGAGTTCATTTTCCAAATGTTTTTTGAGGTCGCTCTCTTTGATGGAGAGATTGTCATCAATGATTTCGAGTTTTCCCAGTGGCACGTTGATATCGGGTGTCACACCGATAGCCTGAATGGTTCGTCCGCTTGGCAGATAGTAACGGGCAACAGTGAGCTTGAGTGCTTCCTCTGTACCCATAGGCATCACTACTTGAACGGAACCTTTACCAAAGGTTTTTTCACCCACCACGATGGAACGGTTCAAATCTTGCAATGCCCCCGATACGATCTCGGACGCTGAGGCTGAACCACCGTTTACAAGTACCACAATCGGCGTGGTTGTATCGCTTCCTTGTTTGTGTGCCATATAGTCTTGGTTTTCGCTTTCAACCTTTCCTTTTTGGCTGACGATGACACCCTTATCGACAAAAAGATCCACCAAATCCACCGCCTGATCAAGCAGTCCGCCCGGGTTGTTTCTGAGATCTAAGATAATGCCCTTGGCGTCTTTGTGTTCTTTGAGTGCTTTTTTAACACCCTCTACTACTTTTTGATCAAACGAGGTAACATGAATATACAAAATGTTATTGTCTATCGTTTTTGCATACACGGACTGGATGTTGATGATGTCTCTTGTGATGGTAAACTCAAGCGGTTTTGATTCACCTTTTCTGATGATGGTCAAGCTAACCTTCGTCTTAGGCTTGCCTCGCATCATCTTGACGGACTCATCGATATTCATCCCGATGGTTGCTGTGTCATTGATCTTGAGGATAATGTCTCCTGATTTAATCCCTGCATGAAAAGCCGGTGTGCCGTCTATGGGGGCGATGACCGTCAAGGCACCTTCTTTCATCCCTATGGAGATACCCAGACCTCCGAACTCGCCTTTGGTTTGTACCGAGAGATCTTTGTACTCTTTTTTATCCATAAAAGCAGAGTGCGAATCAAGGTTTGCTACAAGCCCTTTGAGTGCTTTGTCTACGAGTTCGGTGGTATTGATCTCATCGACATACTGACTCTCAATCACAGAGATGATTTGGGTAAATTTGACATAGGCTTCAAGTTTGTCTTTAGCCGTAGAGGGAGAGGGTTTGTTTTTGGTAACATCCTCGGCTTGGGCAAAAGAGCCAAAGATGTATGCAGCCGCGACAGTGCTGCCAAGACCTGCAAGGATTATTTTTTTGCTTTTTTGAATCATGAAGATAGTATCTCCCTATGAGAATTAGTTTATTATTTTATTTAAAAACATCTAAGAGGTTGCTTTTTGGCTCTCTCTCTATGATGTAGCGTAACAGATAAAAGTTAATCGTTTTTTGCTTTGGTAAATGTACGTACCAGATTTTTGAGTTTTTTTAGGTCTGTCGCATGGTTTTGGTCTGCATACGTCATCTGTTCATACAGTGCATCGATCTGTTTGAGAAGTGCAATGTGTTGGTGTAGATGGGGATACTCTTCACTATAGCGTAAAAAGTACTGATGCAGGGTTTCTTTGCTTTGACGAAGATGTCCTTTGTTTTGCAATAGGTTTAAAAGTGGCTGCAAGGCTGCAAGGTGTTGAGACCGGTAAAGCGGACGACGAAAATAGAGAATAATCATAAACGTCAGCAGTATCAGAGTCAGCAGACTTGCCAAAAAGACAAAGATAAATTTCGGGTTAGACTTTGCATAGTCCAAAAGCTGCAATTGACGCAGGTTTGAGTAGTGCAGTATCCATGTTTCAACCTGATACTTTGCATAAAGCAGGTAGAGATTGAGGGTATCTAAGAGTTCATTTTTGTTTTGTGTTGCCAATACGGTCTGGGTCTGTGCATCCATGCCTGTTGCTGTAGCGGTTGTCTCGACCCGTACCCAGTGTTCATCCAGATAGACCTCTGCCCAGGCATGCGCATCACGTTCTTTAACACTCAGATAGAGATTGAGACTGTTTGAAAGATCGGCTTTGTATCCTGTGACCACACGTGCAGGGATACCTGCCATACGCGCCAAAGTTACAAATGAAGAAGCAAAGTGAACACAGTACCCCCGCTTTTTATCGAATAAAAAACTGTCCGTACTGTGATTGGTATCGAGTGCATCGGGTTTGAGTGTATAGGTTAGTTTTTGATCTTTGAAAAATCTTAGAATCGCAGACAAACGTTTATCTTGTGTTGCAACGTTTTGTTTGATATCTTGTGCAACGCGGTAGCTTTTGGGGTTCTGGTCTTTATCAAACAGTGTTGAGGCTTGCAACGTTGGTTCATCCAACACTTCAGTGTATGTTGAACGTATATGCGAGCGTGCTGCGTAGTGAAGAGGTTCTTTGATCTCTTTTTTGACGGTACTGATAAGGTCAGTATCCAGCATCGCGTTTTTGATCGGTTCAGCGGGCATATCGAGCATATAGAGCCAGCGCTTTTGGGTTGGGTAGAGCGTGACCTTGTAGCTTAGGGCTGTATCTTGGGTTGTATAGGGTCTTGCATTTTTTCGCTGGATAAACTCAGGCAAAGGTTCCCAATGGTCTTTTTTGTCAACATAAAGCATGCTTCCTCTGAAATAAAGCGCATTTGAAGGCGGTATCTGTGTATCGAAACCGACTTCCATCACGATGCGATCTGAAGGCACGAGCTCAGCATTCCCATCAAGATACATGACCCCATCATGCCCCATCCGTTTTTCCATCTCGCCTTTAAATCCGTATGTGGCATGTTCAAAAGAGATACGCGGAAAAAAGATAAATAACACAACAACCCAGGGCAGTGAGTACATGAACATCACCATGCCTGAACGAAAACTCTCGACAAGGTCACCTTCCATGCGGTGTGCGAGTATCAACCATAATAACATGAAGATTTCAACGATGACATACACAAGCATCGCCATACCATGATAAAAAAACAATGACAGCGCCAAGAGCAAAAAAGGAGAGAGTAACAGATAAAAGTTGACCTTCTGAGTCAGTCTTTGCAAAGAGACAACCACCAAAAGCACATACACAAGCAGCTCAATAAAAAGTTTGAGCCGTGAAAGCCCTCTAAATGAAAATGCCCCGTAAAGCGAAAGATAGATAGCTAAAATGCCGAAAAAGAATACAAAAAAGAGTTGGAGTGGTTTGGCAGGTTCTTTTTTAAAAACGAGCAGTACAAGAACGACGAAAACAAAGAGCAGCATCGGAACTTTAAGCATCAGCAGCAAAGGAAGCAGTACGACGATATACGCCATATCCAAAAGCCCTAAGGCAGAGGGTTTAAGCGTTTGCAAGGTAGACAAGAATCTCATCTATACTCTCCTTGGTTGAAGTCAGGTGTTTGTGCGGCATGTGTATGCTAAAGCTCAGATGGTGTTTTTCGCATTCCAGTGTCCAAAGGCACAGTTGCGACAAACGTTCTTCCACAGTGCCTTCCATACGCTCAAAAACAAAGTCAAGCGTGCGAGTGCGTGTCTCTTTGCTGAAACGTTTTACTGCCATTTCTCCTTTGGCAACAGATGCCCAGTGTATGTGTGAGAGACGCTGAGACCCATCATAGACACGCAGTCCGTCAAACTCCTTTTCTTCACCATAATAGGTTTCATTTTCCTGCATAAAAGCGTGAAGGGATACTCCTTTGGGTTCAGGGTACGCGATGCCCTCATATCGGCTTGGTATCTCTCTGGTGAAGCGTACGGTTGAAAGCGGATACTTACTCTGCAGATAACACGCATCATAGCTAAACATACCACGTTTTTGTGGGGTAAAAGGAAGCTGCAGTAGGGCAGTGGCATGCCCCTTCAGCAATGGCAGAAGGGTTACCTCTTTTTTGTTGTGATGGACGGTAATAGACCAGGAGCTTGTACTTGAATTGTTATGGAGTTGCAAAACAATCTTGCCTTCTTGTAGTGCAAAGAAACGCCCTGAGGGTTTAAATGCTGCTTCAAGGTTTCCCAGATTGAGTAGACCGATGGGACCGGCTGAAAAGGCAAGGGAAAAGACAAAAAAGAGTGTGATGTACACCAGATTGAAGTCATGCATGTACGCTTCCATAAAAAGCCCAAACAACAAAACCACCACTACAATGCTAAAACGCGTTGCGTGTCGCTTGGTAGTTTTATGTATCTGAATGTATGTGTGTAAAGATTTCATGATGGATGCGTGCAGCGGTAGTGGCACCTTCTTTAAAACGCAGACGGTGTGCGCACACTGCAGCAGTGACCATCTGAGCATCATCAGCGGTAGCGTAACTGCGTCCCTGCAGCATTGCCCATGATTTTATCATCGCCGTTAAAGCCAGTGCACCACGCGTAGAAAGTCCGTACTCAAACATCCCGCTTTTTCGTGTAAAGGTTATGATATCTTGAAGAAAATCAAGTAAGGTATCACTCAGTGTTACACCAGAAGCCTGGGTGAGGTAAACCTGAACTTGTGAAGTGCTCAGCACGACTGAAGCGCGCGACAAACCATGACCTGTTTTGCCTTTAAGGATTTCTCTTTCTGCAGCGTTGTCAGGATATCCTATGCTAAGAGAGCACATAAATCTGTCCAGCTGTGAGCTTGGCAATTCAAATGTCCCCACTTCTTCATGAGGATTTTGAGTACCGATGACAAAAAATGGTTGAGGCAGGGGGTAGTGTGTGGTGTCTATGGTGACTGTGCCTTCTTCCATTGCTTGCAAAAGGGCAGACTGCGTTTTTGGCATGGATCGGTTTATCTCATCAGCCAAAAGAAATGAAGTAAAGATGGGACCTTTTTTGAAGACAAAGTTACCTTCTTTTTGATTGTAGTAGTTGATACCGAGTATATCTGAGGGAAGCATGTCTGAAGTAAACTGTATGCGCCCAAACTCAAGCCCCAGCACAGCACAAAGATTTTTGGCTAAAGTGGTTTTACCTACTCCGGGTATATCTTCCAAGAGCAGATGCCCCCCAGCAAAAAAAGTTGCCAATGAAAGTGCAATGGTTTCTCTTTTTCCCATCAAATGGGCTTCAACAGCATCAATAAGAGGTGTAAATTCAGATGATATAGTATAATTCATATCTGCATAGTAGCGTAAAATCAGTGTCACTTCACTAAAAATATCATTAAAAATATTTACTAAATAAACTTGACAACAAGTGACTAAAGGTTGTATAATTAAGTTTAAATTCAAGGAGTTATCTATGAGTATATTAGAAAAATTAACCAATCAAATGCAAAGCACTATAGAGTCGGGTGTTTCACTGGCATTGCATAACAAAAATCAAGAAGTAGATCCTATCCACCTTGTGTGGGCACTACTCACCAACAGCGGCTCAATCTTGCATCAAGCACTCAATAAAATGAATGTGGACAAAGCAGCTATTGAGCTTGAGACCAAATCTTTGGCAAATAAACTGCCGTCTGTATCGTCAGTCACTAAAGAAAACATCAAGCTTTCACAAAAACTGGTACGAACTTTACAAAATGCAGAAGGTGTGATGACTGCAAACGGTGACCAGTACCTCGCAGTCGATGCATGGCTGATGGCAAATGCTGGAGAGGATTTCATCAAGCAGACGCTGGGTAAGTATCTTGATATGAATGAATATAAGAAGACGTTAGAGAGCATAAGAGGGGGCAAACAGATAGACTCCCAGTCTGGTGATGAGACACTTGAAGCACTCGGGCAGTACGGTATCGATCTCAATCAAAAAGCACTAAATGGTGAACTTGACCCCGTCATCGGCAGGGATGAAGAGGTACAGCGTGTGATGCAGATACTGATTAGAAAAACCAAAAATAACCCCATCCTGATAGGTGAACCGGGAACGGGTAAAACAGCTATCGTGGAGGGACTTGCACAACGCATCGTCAACAAAGAAGTACCGCTCAGTTTGCAAAATATGCGTGTGATTTCTTTAGATATGTCCAGACTCATCGCCGGAGCAAAGTATAGAGGTGAATTTGAAGACAGACTCAAAGCAGTCGTAGATGAAGTCAAACAGTCAGGCAACGTCATTTTGTTTATCGATGAGATACATACCATCGTAGGTGCCGGTGCCAGTGAAGGCAGTATGGATGCGGCAAACATCCTTAAACCTGCTCTTGCGCGTGGAGAGTTACATACCATCGGAGCGACTACACTCAAAGAGTACAGAAAATACTTTGAAAAAGACGCCGCACTTCAGAGACGATTTCAGCCTGTTAAAGTGGATGAACCCAGCATCAACGAAGCGTTACAGATATTAAGAGGCATCAAAAACAGACTGGAAGTGCATCATAATGTTGAGATAACCGATTCAGCTTTAGTTGCAGCGGCAAAACTAAGTGACCGCTACATCACAGACAGGTTCCTGCCCGATAAAGCCATCGACCTTATCGATGAAGCAGCAGCCGAGCTTAAGATGCAGATAGAGTCTGAGCCGACTGATTTGTCCAAGATCAAACGCGAGATCTCAACGGTGCAGGTTGAAAAAGAAGCGCTCAAGATGGAAGAGAGTGAGAAAAATACCGTGCGTATCGCTGAGATAGAAAAAGAGTTGGCAGACATGGAAGAAAAACGGGTCTCACTTCAAAATCAGTTTGACACTGAAAAACAAGTATTTAACAACATCGCAGAAGTTAAAAGCGCTATTGAGTCGTTAAAAACACAAGCGGAGTTTGCAAAACGTGACGGTGACTTCAATAAAGCTGCGGAGATAGAGTACGGGCAAGTGCCGGCTGAACAGGCTAAACTCCAAGCACTGGAACAGAAGTGGGTGCAGATGATGTCTGAGGGTACGCTGCTTAAAAACTCTGTCGATGAAGCGATGATAGCAAGCATCGTCAGCCGTTGGACGGGTATCTCTGTAAGCAAAATGCTTCAGGGTGAGAAAGAAAAAATCCTTGCCATAGAAAGCATCCTAAAAGAAGAGGTAGTAGGGCAGGAAGAGGCACTCAAAGCAGTGGCACGTGCCATTAAACGAAACAAAGCAGGGCTTTCTGATCTGAACCGTCCGATAGGCTCTTTTATGTTTCTTGGGCCAACGGGTGTGGGTAAAACACAGGTGGCTAAAACATTAGCGAAGTTTTTGTTTGACTCTGAGAAGTCACTCATACGTATCGATATGTCTGAGTATATGGAGAAACATGCAGCATCACGCCTTGTGGGTGCGCCTCCAGGGTATGTGGGGTATGAAGAGGGTGGACAGCTCACTGAAGCGGTACGCAGAAAACCTTACTCTGTAGTACTCTTTGATGAGATAGAAAAAGCACACCCTGATGTATTCAATACACTTTTGCAGGTGCTGGATGACGGACGATTGACGGACAACAAAGGAGTGACGGTGGACTTTAAAAACACCATCATCATCATGACATCCAATATCGCCTCAGATAAGATCATGACCATCACAGACAAAGAAGCGAGAAGAATAGCGGTCAATGATGAACTCAAACGCAACTTTAAGCCTGAGTTTTTGAACCGTTTGGATGATCAGGTTATTTTTAATCCGCTCGATTTGGATGCGATTACCAATATTGTGGATATCTTGTTTAAAGGTATCCAGTCCAAACTGGCAGAGCGTGACATTGTTATCACGCTGACAAAGAGTGCAAAAGCCTACATCGCTGAAGCAGGGTTTGACCCTGTATATGGCGCGCGTCCACTTAAGAGAGCACTCTACGAAGTAGTGGAAGATACCTTGGCGGAGTTGATACTAGAAGATAAAGTGGTGGAAGGTTCACGGGTTGATTTTGACGTGCAAAATGGTGAGATAGTCACGCATATTTCCTAAACTATAAATAAAACGGCTTTACTTTGCAGTAAAGCCTAATAGGCAATGGAGAGATAGAAACTCAGATCAAAATCATTGCCATCGGTAAGATACTGGTTTTTGTGATAGATGGCATAAGAAGGCTTCGTGGTCGTTTCATACTCACTTTGCGGAAGCCACTCATGATAGACCCAGTGTGTAAACTTTAACAAATCCCCCGCTTCGCCTTTAAGATCAAACTTCGCATACACTCCTGAAGCCACGTTAAATTGGGGCAGTCTGTCAGAGTCAATTTTTTGTTCATCTTCAGGGACGATGCAGGCCACATACTGACACTCGCTGAGTGGTGTAATGGTTGGATTGTCATGAAAAAGTGCAATCTGTTTGAAGTGGGTAATGCGGTTGCTAAAAACCCACGTTTGCAGTTTTTGCCAGATATGTTTCATATTCACATTGTAGCCGCGATTTCTGATGTAATAACTATGAAATTCAGGCATATCCACAATTGTAGGTTCGATATGATCAAAGGTCGCAGTTGAGAGGACAGCCTTAGGAGATTGCTCGAGTATGTGTTGAGAGTAGAGTTTGTATCCGCCTTGTTTCCACTCTTTGGGTGTCATATTGAAGCGGTCTTTAAAAACACGGATAAAAGAGGTTTGAGAACTGTATCCGCACATATTGGCTACTTCTGAAATGGTTGAAAATTTATTGGTAAGAAGCAGATTGGAAGCTTTTTGAAGTCGTATGGATTTGATGCTTTCGTAGATATTTTTACCAAAAACCTCTTTAAAGATACGGTGCATATGAAATTTGCTGATACTTAAATCGTGACTCAGCTCATCTATATTGATATCGGTTTCAATGTGCGTATAGATATAAAACATAATATCGTTGGCAATCTGCACCCGTTTTTGCATCGTTTCTCGTTTCATATGTGTATTTTAGCACAATTTGGCAGTTAAATTAGCAAAATTAGATAATATTTGTAGCACTAATAGTGAAGAATTAATACTCAAAACAGTTTATAATTATGACAAACTAATTTTTATTAAAGGAGAGTGTATGGAACATAAAAAAATTACCAAAGTACTGATTGCAAACAGAGGTGAGATAGCCCTAAGAATCATCAGGGCGTGTAAAGAGCTCAATGTTAAATGTGTCGCTATCTTTTCAGAAGTGGATGTAGAAGGTATCTGGGTAAGAAAAGCCGATGAGTGTTACCCGATGATGGGAAATGCACTTCAAGCATATCTTGATGGTGATCGTATTATTGCACTGGCAAAAAAAGCAGGTTGTGATGCTATTCACCCAGGGTATGGATTTTTGTCTGAAAGTGCAGAGTTTGCAGAATCATGTGCGCAAAATGATATCATTTTCATCGGGCCAAAACCTGAACACATCGCACTTTTTGGTGACAAAATGGCTTCAAAAGTAGCCATGAAGCAAATCGGTGTTCCTGTACTTGAAGGTACAGATGAGCCGGTATTGGACAAAAAAGAGGGTGAAAAAATAGCCACTGAAATTGGCTTCCCTATTATCATCAAAGCAGCATTCGGCGGTGGCGGTAGAGGTATGCGTATCGTAATGAAAGCAGAAGAGTTTAGCGATATGTTTGACTCTGCGCAAAACGAATCGATGAAATACTTTGGAAGAACGGAAGTATTTATAGAAAAATATGTGCAAAACCCACGACATATTGAAGTACAGATTGTTGCAGACAAATACGGAAACGTCGTGCATTTGGGAGACAGAGACTGCTCTATCCAAAGAAGACACCAAAAAGTGATTGAGATCGCGCCTTCACCAAGACTTAATGATGCCGTTAGAAAAGAGCTTTACCGTGTTTCAACCAAGGCGATGTTTAGACTCGGGTATGAGAGTGTCGGAACAGTTGAGTTTTTGGTTGATGAGCAAGACAATATTTATTTCATAGAGATGAACACGAGAGTACAGGTAGAGCACCCTGTGACTGAAGTGATCTCTGGAATAGACCTTATTCAACGTATGATAGAAATTGCTGAAGGTGACAAACTGAAATTTTTGCAAGAGGATATCAGACTCAAAGGCTTTGCTATCGAATTTAGAATCAACTCTGAAGATCCGCAAAAGAACTTTATGCCTTCAGCGGGAACCATTGATACCTACATCACCCCAGGAGGTCCTGGTGTAAGAATTGATTCAAGTGCTTATGCAGGCTATACCATCCCGCCAAATTATGACTCAATGATCGGAAAACTGATTGTCTCTTCACTCGATTGGGAAGGTGCAGTTAAAAAAGCAAGAAGAGCACTCGATGAGTTCTATATCGAAGGCATTGTCTCAAACCTTCCGCTTCATAGAGAGATTGTAAGAGATGAAGATTTTATCGCGGGTCGTTTTAACACCAGTTATCTTGATAAAAAAATGGATTTATTTAACCTTAAAGCAGTCGATTCACAAGCAGAAGAAGAGAAAAAAGTGGAGTATATCACCAAACTTATGGCAAGTATTAAAGCAAATAAGCTTAACGTGAGAAACTAAAATCATCTTATGCCTCAAAAGAGGCGTAAGATACAAGATTTAATAGCCAGATGCTCTGGCTTGATCTTTTTGGTCTTCATTGTTACCGATGAGTGCACCACCGATACCACCGATAGCAGCACCAGCCCATGCACCGCTGTTTCCACCTACTGCGTGACCAATCAAAGCCCCAGAACCCGCACCGATAGCAGCACCTGTTTGTGTTTTATTGGCACAACCTGTCGTAAGTAAGATACTAGCGCCCGCAAGTACCAAAAGTTTGATGTTTATTTTTTTCATTTTTATTTCCTTAATTATGAATTGAAAGCTATTATAGCACACAATTGTGACTGAAAAGACAAAGAATCTTAGAGTTTTACTTTATTCCAGTCAATCTCTACACTCAAATCACCCAAAGGATTGGGAGCAAAATACTTTACTGTTTCGTTTGTATCTTCTTCTAATACTTTATCAGCTAATGCTTTTTCTTCTTTCATTTTTTTCTCGTTTTGATAGGCCCGAAAGGTTTTGATATGCGCGATATGTTCTGTATAGTTTGCACTGAAGTCATGTTTGCCTTTTTCATTGAGCATAAAATAGAGATAGTCACTTTTGGCTGGATTGATGGAAGCCTTGAGGGCATCCAGTGTGAATGTACCTAGAGGGTGGGGTGGTAAACCTTTGTATTTGTAGGTATTGTAGCTGCTTGTGTCATTTTTAATGCGTTCAGGTGTGACGATGGTGTGTGAAAAGACACCGTAGTTGAGGGTGCTGTCCATCTGCAATCTCATCTTTTTTTCCAAGCGGTTATAGATGACCGAGGAGATAAGAGGCATCTCCTCTAGAGCATTACTCTCTTTTTGTATGATAGATGCGATAATAAAGATGATTTTCAGTTCAGAGATACTGAATGGTTTTTTAACATGTTCTTGCTTGAAGCTGTCCAGTGTCCGTTGTGACATCATAAGGATGTACCGCATGGTAGTTATTTCATTGGCTTTGCGTGCAAGGGTGTAGCGCTGAGCCAAAATGTCTGCTTCTTCAAAAAGTGCGAGGCTGTTGTAAGCTTCAAGAAGCTTTTGTTTGTCGAGTTTCATATCATTGGCAAGACGGGTGCTTAGTTCCTCTTTGGTCTCTCCTGCAAAGACCACGACATCCATCGTTGCATCTGTTTTTTGTTTATACAGTGTGTAAAAAAATGCAATTCGTCCGTATCTGTTTGGTGTAGTGGTATACCAGCCTTCATCGGGTATTTTTTTTAAAGCTAAAACCCATCTGTCTATCACAGTCATTTCATAGCCATTTTCTTCTAATGTCTTGATGGCGGTGTTGATATCTGAGGCGGGAATATAAAAAGTTTGCGTGCCTTTTTTTGATGGGATAAAATTATAAGCAAGACCAATCAACAGAATAAGCGCTATGATTTCCATATAAAAAATTGAACGTTTATACTGCGTTGCAATGATTTTTCTCATCGGTGTATCATTTTCATAGGTAGCGTGATTTGAGTCGGCATATCGTCTCTTAGACTATCTCTTTTACTCGTCCCACTTCTCCTGTATGTAAACGTACTTTGATACCATGAGGATGGGTGGCGGAATTGGTGAGAATTTTTTGTACTTTACCGTATGTGAGTCTGCCTGTGGGTTGGTCTTCTTTTAGAACTACCCCTACATTCAATCCATATTTAATCTCAGTTCTTTTTTGTCCGGCTGTCATTTTTATGCTTTTGCCTCGTAGTTCAGTACTTTTTTGACCGTGTCGACTGAACAAAAAAAGAGTGCATCAAAAAGCGGATTAAGTTTGACGGTGTGTTCATCGATGACATCAAAAGGCTGAAAGAAAAATCCTGCACCGTCTTCTTTTCTTGTCGGCTTGACATGAAAAACAACAGGCTTGAGGGTACGCACGATGTTGAGTATCTTTTTATAGTTTTTCTCATTGGGGGAAGGAAGAAAGTTGTTTTGTTTGCTTTCGTTGATACGCGCTTTGAGTAGAAACTGAAGCTTGTCCTGGAAGATGACTTTGTTCCATGAAATAGTCCCAAGTTCTATCGTAAATTGACTGTTTTTAGCCAGAAGAGGATGCGGTTTTGTTTGACGAATGGCTTCAAGAAGATGAAGAAAAAAATTTTTACCTCCAAAGTTCTGGGCGCAGCGTAAAAGTGTTTCATGATGAAGTTTTTTTTCTTCTTGGCTCAAGGTATTGAAGTCGCACATCAAACTTCCTTTTCGTTTTTTTGCAATTATATCCAAATAAGATATTTTATGATGTAGGGTTGCACCAACTCGAGCCACACTACACTTTATCAACACAATTACTATGCTATGATACTTGAAAAAAGGATATCTACATGTTGAAAAAAACAAAACTGTTAGGAGTGATTGCAGCTGCATCCTCTGTGTTTATGGTCTCAGGTTGTACAACAGTAGTTGAGCAGCCTTATTATGGCGGCGGCTACTATAATGAAACACCTTATTACGCTCCGTCTGCAACGATTGGACTGGTGAGTTATGGTTACCCGTATTATTATGGTGTGCCGTATTATTATTATGGTGGAATGTATTATTACGGGGGATATTACCGAAATGGATACTATTATTACGGTGGAAGAAGATTGGGTCACGGACACTATTACAATAGAGGCTATCGCTACTACAATGGTCGTTCTTACCGCGCTGTAAATGGAAGACATGGGTATTATAACACTAGAGACAGCTATATGCGTTCAAGCCATTACAGAGCCAATAAAACGCAGTACAACAGAGATATGTCACGTGATAGAAACTATAAAACACAGTACAACAGAGATATGTCACGCGATAGAAACTATAAAACACAGTCACGAGATTTGTCACGACAAAATTATGGAAACAACATTCGAACAAGAGAACAGACACAAAATCCATACAGAAACAAGTCTGTACAGACACCTAACAGAACACGAGAGCAGGTCCAAAGACAAGATAGAAGTATCTCTGGAGCCAATTATAAAAACACGGCACAAAGAAATGTAAACCAAAACAAAACGTATGATCGTTCAAGTATGCAACAACGAACCAGAGAACCTGTCCAAAGAACACAAAGAACTGAGACGCGTGAAAGAGTAAATCGGGAAGAGAGAAGAAGAGAGTATTAGATTAATCTCTGAGTTCCGCCTCTTTAGAGGCGGATTTAAACTTATTTGAGTTTGTCGTTTCCGTAATGCTCAAAAAGATAGTCAGTCGTAGCCACAGCCGCTGCTTCATCCATAGGCGCTTTAAAATGGATGATCATCTTATCTACTTTTTCCCGCCAAAACGCTTTAGACTGTCTGCCTTGGTTGATGATATACCCAAAAGAGTGGCAAGTTAAACAGTTAGCCTGAACCGCATCAAAACCTGTACCCATTTTGATAGGAAAAGGTACATACGGTACTTCTATTTTTTCATTCACTTGTGCAAACAAGGGTGCCGCTAGGAGTGCTGCAATTATAATTTTTTTCATTCTACGATCCTTATATGACTTCTACGGTAACTTCATCGATACCATTATATTTATATCCGCCGTGGTTCCATTTGATATCTTTAGCAAAAGGCTGTACTTCTCCGGCATTGTTGATAGCTTTAGTCATAATGGTTAGTTTGCCGTAAACAGTTGGCTTAAAGGGGTATCTGAATGTTCTAAAAGCGTAGTTTCCTGCCTCACCTTTATCTAAAATGGCAGCCTCCCATTTTTTACCACCATCAATCGAGACCAAGACTTCTTTAATGCCATGACCACTGTCAAAAGCAACCCCTCTTACCACAACATGAGAGCCGTGATTCACGACAGATTCTTTTGTCGGGTAGCCGATGACTGATTTAACATTCATTTTGGTAATCGGTTTGGTTTTTGGGAACTCTTTTTCAGGTGTTTCACATTCACATGCATTATCGGGTACACGGTACGCCATATCCATGAAGAAAAGCTTTTTATAGGTATCTGTGACGGTAATATTGGAAAGCATCTTGACCCATGAGTCAGAATAATATCCTGGAATAACAAGTCTCAACGGATAACCATTTAGATAAGGAAGATCTTCGCCATTCATCTCATAGGCTAAAATGATCTGGTCATCCAGTTCATCAAGATGCAACTCTCGTACAAAGTTGGGTGTTTCATAGTATGCAGCTGTTTCTTTACCGTTGAAGCCTATCCATGCAGCTTCTTTTTTGAGACCTGCGGCATCAAGTATGTCACGTAAGCGTACACCTTTCCATTTTGCACAACCCATAGCACCAGAACCCCACTGTATACCACCTGCAACGGGTACAAAGGCAGAACGGCTGTTACCACCACATTGAAGAACCGCAGTTATCTCTACTTGTTCAAATTTGGTTTTGAGATCATTTAAAGTGATATGCATCTCTTTTTCAACAAATCCATTAATATGAATGGTATGTGTAGCCGGATCGATAAAGGTAGGAATATCCGGCATGTGCCAACGTACAAAAAAGAGATCATTGGGGGTGATAGGAGAGGTGAAAAACCCTCTAGGCGTTTCAAGTAGAGGCGGTCTATCAGAATACATAATCAATGGTCGTTTTTCCGGAAAAGCAACCTCTGCTATTTTCTGATCATCAATCGGTTGTCTTGTTGTAGAAGCTTCTGCAGTTTGCACACCGATAGCAGCAGCTCCGGCTACAACTGCTGCCTTTTTAAAAAAATCTCTTCTTTCCATAAAGTTGCCTTTAAATTTAGTCTTGATAGTGTGATTATCGGTAAAACTCTCTTAATAGGCACTGAATTAGCCATAGGTTTGATACTGACAGAGGTATATTTCAATAAGCCTGTCTATTATAATCAAATATTTTTACTTATGAGAGAGAAAATATTGATATATTGTTGTTTTTAGGGTGGTTATATTATAGAGCCACTTGCAAATTCAACCCAAAGTAGCAGCACATTTCCTATGACTGCTGCTCACTCATTAAAAAAGTGACTCTCGCATCAAAGTTACGAACTA
>NCHB01000024.1 GCA_002281755.1 Sulfurovum sp. 16-42-52 | reverse complement strand
GTTGTGCGGCCTCTGTCATCTTTCTTGGTGACCAGAACCCCTTTGGGTTTGTTGTAGACGATGATGGTCAGTTCGGTGGTTTTTTTGACCGCCTTACCTTTGACATAGATATGGTCTTCGTCATCCACTTCATAGCCAAAGTCCTTCAAGACCTTTTTGTTAAGTGTGACCTCTCCGGCTTCTATGAGTCTATCCGCTTCTCGTCGTGAGTATTTTGTGTAGTGTGATATGAATTTGTTTAGTCTCATGGTATCTCGTTTCTTATTTACTTTTTATTCCGGCATTGATGAGGTCATGAATGTGGAGTACGCCGATGATTGCCCCATCCTGATTCGTTATGACCAAGAGTTGTATTTTGCTTTTTTCGATGATTTCAAGGGCTTCACTGGCAAGCAGTTCAGTGTCGGTATAGCTTTTAGGGTGTTTACTGGCGTATGTGAGTGCCAGATACTCGAGACTAAACCCTTCTTTCATCAGAGCACGTCTCAGGTCACCATCACTTAAGATAGCGATGAGTCTATTTGTTTCATCGACAATCAGTACCGTCCCCAGTTTCCCTTCGCTCATGATGACAATCGCCTCTTTGAGTGTGGTGGTACTGTTGATAATGGGTAAATCTCTTGTCCGCATCAAGTCCTTAATCCGTACAAAAAGCTTTTTGCCCAAAGAGCCTCCAGGATGGAACGAAGCAAAATCCTCCTGTCTAAATCCTCTTGTTTGCATCAGTGCTACAGCCAAAGCATCACCTAGTGCCATGGTTAGCGTGGTAGAGGTAGTCGGCGCAGCACCAAATGGACAGGCTTCCTTTTCGACTGAGATATCAAGAAACACATCGGCGTAAGCACCCAGAGAAGAGTTTGGATTTCCTGTAAGCCCAATCAAGGGGATATCAAAACGTTTGATATGCGGAAGAATTTTGGTGAGTTCTTCACTCTCCCCACTGCTGCTGATGGCAAGCAGAGTGTCATCTTTGCCTATCATCCCCAAATCTCCATGCAGTGCTTCAGTGGGGTGTAAAAAGAAGCTGGAGGTACCTGTACTTGCAAAAGTAGCAGCCATCTTTGCCCCTACCAAACCAGATTTGCCTACGCCCGTGATGATGAGCTTGCCTTTGGTGCCGAGTATGACATCTATAGCATCTAAAAAGTTATGATCCAGCCTAGATGCAGCTTTGTACAGTGCATCGGCTTCTATCTGAAATGTCTCTTGCGCAATTTGAATGAGGTTCATACCTGTACTTTACGTTTTTTAAGATTATATCATAGCTTAGGCTAGAGGATAGATGGTATAGGAGTGACAACTTCTCCGAAGGTGAAGTTGTCAAAAGATTACACAATAAAGATGGTTGGAATGATAAGCGGGTATCTCTTTTTGGTACGATAGACATGTTTTCTTACCACATTGCGAATTTCTTCTTCCACATTTTTGTGGTCTTTGAGTGCTTCAGGTTTCATGTTGAGCATCATCGTCTCAAGCAGTACTTCTATCTCTTTGGCAAAGTTTTTATCTTCTTTGTCCGCTACTATACCGTGTGATGTCACAACCGGTTTGCCTACGATACGTTGATTGCTTTGTGCTATTTGTGCGACAACATTGACGATACCGTCTTCAGCAAGCTTTTGTCTGTCAAGGACGACATCGTTTTCGATTGTCATATTGTTTTGGTTGTCGATGTAGGTTTTACCGCTTTTGACTGTTTTGACTTTTTTGATGTATTTGGTGGTGATCTCTACTTGATCTCCATCAGTCATCAGTAAGATATTTCGCTCATCGACACCACACTCAACTGCTGTTTTTGCATGCTTTGCAATGTGGTTATATTCTCCGTGTACAGGCAAGAAGAACTTAGGCTGGATGAGCCTTAGGATAAGCTTTTGTTCTTCTTGTGCTGCGTGACCCGAGACGTGAATATCTGCAAACTCTTTATAGCGTACCGTGACTCCTGCTTTCATGAGTTTGTTCATCAGCTTGGAGACAGAGCCTTCATTTCCCGGGATTGCAGAAGCAGAGATGATGACGGTATCAGAAGGCTTGAGTTTGATGTGTCTATGCTCATCGGTAGCCATACGGTTGAGTGCTGCCATGGTTTCACCTTGAGAGCCTGTGGTAACGATGAGTATCTCGTGGTCAGCATACTTTGGTACCTCATGTACTTCAATAAAGTGTTTGTCTTCGATATCCACAAAGCCAAGTGCTCTATTAGTCTCCACGTTTCGCTCCATTGAACGCCCGATTACACACACCTTTCTTCCTTGTTTTACCGCTCTTTGCATCGCTTGGAAGATACGGTGAACATTGGAAGAGAATGTTGACATAATCACCCTGCCTTTTGCAAGGTCAAAGAGTGCATCAAAGGTTTTACCCACCACTTTTTCACTTTTGGTAAAACCGGGGTTGTGAGAGTTTGTCGAGTCAGAAAAGAGACACAATACCCCCTTTGAGCCATAATAAGCATAACGATGCAAATCCATCGTATAGTCATCGACCGGTGTATGGTCTATTTTAAAGTCTGCGGTGTGAATAATGGTTCCTGCAGGTGTCTCAATAGCCAGTGAACAGGCATCAATAATTGAGTGGGTATTGTGCATCCACTCGATTTGCATGTCGCCGATGGTGTATTGTTTGCGCAGTACGACAAAATTGAAATATTTTGTATCCGCACTCAGTCCATGCTCATTAAATTTATTTTCTATCATGGCAAGAGCAAGCGGTGTACCATAAATAGGGAATTTGAGCTCTTTAAACAGGTACGGCATCGCACCGATGTGGTCTTCGTGACCGTGGGTGATGATAACAAAGACTTTTTTGTCTTTGAGGGTATGAAGATAAGAGAAATCAGGCACCAAAATATCTACACCATGCATGGTCTCATCGGGGAAGCTCATCCCTACATCAATGATAATGGCAGTGGTTTCAGTCTCAAATACTGCCATATTTCCACCGATTTCTCCCAGTCCGCCAAGCGGCGTGAAACGTACTTTTCCTTGGGCGTTCATGTTGATCTGCTTCCACGGGTTCATGGTTGCATCTTTTACACGGTTGTTTTCTTCAAGGGCAGCTCTCATCGCTTCATTGACAGTGGTCGGGTTTTTTCTTTTAGATTTGCCTTTATTCCCCCCTCTGTTGGCACCTTCCTCGTTACGGTTTGGTGTCTGTGTCTGATTGGGGTTTGGTCTGTTGTTGGGTCGGTTGTCATGAGGTGTGTTTCGCTGATCGGTGTTGTTTTTGTTATAGTTGGGTTTTCTATTGGGGTTTGGTCTGTTTTCGCTTTGTGTATTTTGATCTTCAGTGTTCTTGTTTGGATTTGGCTTATAGTTAGGGTTGGGTCTTCTGTTTGGATTGGGTCTGTTATTCGTATTTTGCTCTTCGGTATTTTGGTTTTTGTTTGGATTTGGCTTGTAGTTAGGGTTCGGTCTTCTGTTGGGACTTTGGCTGTTTTCACCTTGAGCGTTGACTGTTTGTCCTGCATTGTGTTGTCTGTGCGGATTAGGTCTTCTGTCTCTAGGACTGTCCGTTCTGGGTGTTTTTGGCTCTTGATTTTGATTGTTTTCGTTGTGCGGATTGTTGTTTTCCATCTAAATTATCCTTTAATTCATTGTATATGTGATGATAAATAGATGTCTCAGCTTCATGAGGTCGTAAGTTAGAATCAAGTTCCAGCTTAGCAAAAATTGAATCGACGCTATCTTTGGGAAAAACAGCCGTAAGATTTTTGATGAGTTTTTTACGCGGTTGCGCAAATGCAATTTTCAAAAATGCTTCAAACTTCTCATCATCTTGTGAACGGTTTTTCTCTATTAAAAGTACTGCAGAAGTGACGTTTGGCGCAGGGACAAATGCTTCGGGCTCAACCTCGAAACAGAGTGTCGCTTTGCCTATGCTTGCAGCAAGTACAGAAAGAGAAGAAAACTCTTTTTGTTTAACTCGTGCTGCAAACTTAACGGCAACTTCTTTTTGAACCATGACCAGTATAGACTGGCACTGTTCATCTTTAAATGCTTTTAATATAATAGTGGTCGCGATATAATAGGGCAGGTTGGCTACCAGATGATAGGGTTCATCCAGCAGGCTTCCTGACACCCAACGCTCAAGCACATCCCCGCACCGTAATTCAAAGCGCCCATTTTGCATAGGTACTTCAAATTCGGTTTTAAGATGCTCACATAATCTTTTATCAACCTCAAATGCTGTGACATTTCGAACTTTTACAAGCTCTTTGGTTAAATCACCTAAGCCAGGCCCAATTTCTGAAACCCGTAGGTCGTCATTGGGCATCGCTTGGATGATTTTATGAAGATAGACATCATTCTTTAAAAAATTCTGACCAAATTTCTTTGAAGCAAATTCGGCTAAATTTTCAATAATCATACTACAATAAACCTTTATACTCTATGCTAATCCCCTATTTGGGATAATTTTTGTATAATCTTAACATAATTTAAGAGGAAGATGTTTAGTTATGGATTATTTTGCAAAACGTATCATACCCTGTCTTGATGTAAATGACGGTCGTGTTGTCAAAGGGGTAAACTTTGTGGGCTTACGTGATGCAGGAGATCCAGTGGAAGTCGCGAGGCGCTACAATGAAGAAGGTGCAGATGAGATAACCTTTCTTGACATCGGTGCCAGTCATGAAGGACGTGATACCATAGTCGATGTTGTCAAAAAAGTGGCACAAGAGGTGTTTATACCGCTTACTGTTGGCGGCGGGATACGTGAACTGGGCGACATCTACAGTCTTTTAAATGTCGGATGTGACAAGGTAAGTATCAATTCTGAAGCGATTAAGCGACCTGTTTTTATAGAAGAAGGAGCAAAACGTTTTGGCTCTCAGTGTATCGTTGTAGCCATAGATGCCAAAAGAGTCGCAGAAAATAGATGGCATATCTTTACCCATGGTGGACGGAATGATACAGGTATTGATGCGCTTGAGTGGGCAAAAGAGGCTTACGACAGAGGTGCAGGTGAACTGCTTGTAACCTCTATGGACGCTGATGGCACGAAAGCAGGGTTTGACAATATCCTTAATAAAAAAATCAGTCAATTGGTCAATATCCCTGTCATCGCATCAGGTGGAGCAGGAACGATGCAGCATATAGAAGAAGCATTTACACTTGGATGTGCGGATGCAGCGCTGGCGGCTTCAGTGTTTCATTTTAAAGAGATCGACATCATGGAACTTAAACAGTATCTTCTCCAGCATCACATTCCGGTTAGACTGTAACCCGATGTTCATTTGTGCAGGAGAAAAGGAACAGTTTGACTTTGCCGTACCGGTGGGAATTGGGCTGGTTGATGTGGCGATTCATCTAACTAGACTTTGTGTGTCACAAAAACCGCCATTTTTACTCTTTGTCGGGACTGCAGGCTCTTATGGCGAAAAAAATATTTTTGATATTGTAGAATCCAAAACGGCAACGAACATCGAAAACAGTTTTTTCACCACGAACGCATACACGCCTGTGGATAATATGGTATCTGCAGCAGAAGATGTTTCACGTGAAACACTGGTAAATTCTTCCAACTATATCACGAGGGATGAAGAGGTAGCCAAGGCATACCTTGCAAAAAATATTCATTTAGAAAATATGGAATACTACGCGGTCTTAAAAGTGGCACAAACATTTGGGGTGCCTGCGGCTGGTATTTTTATTGTGACCAATTATTGCAACAGCAGTGCCCATGAAGACTTTCTTCACAACCATAAAGAGGCAATGCAAAGGCTTACAGCGTATATAAAATCAAGATAGCAGAGCTATCAATAGAATTCTCTTACAAGTAGAGAGTGAGGGGGAAAATATGGAAAAAAAAATAATTCAAGATTTGACAAAAGAAGAACTGGCTGAAGTCATCAAGCCTTCGTTTAGGGCTAAACAGATATATCAATGGATCTATCACCAGTATGCAGATTCATTTGAGATGATGAACAATTTGCCCAAAGAGATGCGGGAAAAGCTAGAGGAAACCTATACGGTTTCACCACTTAAGACCGTTATGGTACAAAATTCCAAAGACGGAAGCCGCAAATATCTTTTTGAACTGCATGACAAACATACCGTTGAGGCAGTACTGCTATTGATGAGAGAAAAAGAGTACCACGAAGATGGGTCTGTGAAGCATCAGGAGCGTTATACGGTGTGTATCTCTTCTCAGGTAGGGTGTAAGGTAGGGTGTGCGTTTTGTTTGACTGCAAAGGGCGGTTTTATGCGTAATTTGACCGCAGGAGAAATCGTTGAACAGTTGCGTATGATCAAAAAAGATAACAACATTGATGCCAACCGCCGTGTCAATATTGTCTACATGGGTATGGGTGAGCCTCTTGACAATCTTGAGGCTGTTGCCAAATCAGTAAAGATATTTGCAGAACCAGAGGGTATGGCGATTGCCACACACAGGCAAACCATCTCTACCTCAGGTCTGAGTACCAAGATAGAAAAGCTCGGTAAAATGGAACTTGGCATCAATCTTGCCATCTCTTTGCATGCTGTGGATGATGAACTCAGACAACAGTTGATGCCTATCAATAAAGCCTATAATATCCAGTCCATCATCACGGCAGTAAAAAACTTTCCTGTCAATGATAGAAAAAGAGTCATGTTTGAGTATCTTGTCATCAAAGATGTAAACGATGATCTCTCTGCGGCGAAGAAGTTGTTGAGCCTTTTGGACGGGATTAAAGCAAAGGTCAATTTGATCTATTTTAACCCCTACGGTGGGACAGAGTTTAAACGCCCCAGCGAAAAAGAGATGAAAGCCTTTCAAGAGTATCTCACGGCAAGAGGATTACACTGTACCATTCGTGAGTCCAAAGGGCTGGATATCTCTGCAGCCTGCGGTCAGCTGAGAGAGCAAGAATTAGCAGGGGAGATATAAGGATGCCTAATTTAGAATTGTTTATGTTGGGGTTTATTGTTTTGGTGGCAGTTATAGGTGTAGGCTGGTTTATTTATGATGCACGAAGCGATGATGAAAAGTAATTCTTTCTCAACAACTACTCTTTGTTAAAAATCCTTTTTTCTTTTGCACAGATAAGGTGACGCATGCGGCTAAAATCAGTTCTACTTTCAAGGTGAAAATTTGATCCTAAGCGAAACGACAAACTTTGTGCATGAAGCATGAGTCTGCTGGCGCCCATAGCGATTAAACGTTCCTCGGCACTGAGGGTGTCTTCCAAATAGTCATTTGCAGCTTTGAAACTTGTACCGTAAATGGGATCACCCAAAATTGGATGTTTCACGTGAAACAAATGTACGCGTATCTGGTGTGTTCTCCCTGTGTGCGGATAACAGGCTACAAGTGTTGCATCCATTACTTCATCATACTCAAGCGGAATAAAGTCGGTATGGGAAACCTTTCCTTCCGTTGAGATAAACACCTTATGTTTACTTTGACTGTAATCGGTGTTTATCTTGATGCGCTCATGAGAGGAAAAGGATTCCTTGAGTTTACCATCGACCCAAGCAAGGTAAGACTTTTTGATAGTTTTACTTTCAAAAGAGCCTTTTAAAAAAGTTTCTGCCTTTTTGTGTTTACTGGCTAAAAGCAATCCGGAAGTTTCCATGTCGATGCGGTGTACAGCATTGGCACTATCACCTCCAATGGTACGTATTTCATCCAAAAGCGAGTAGGGGGTAGACATGGTATTGGGGTGAACCAAAACACCTGAAAATTTCTCAAAAACCATAAAGTCTTGATTGTGAAAAAGGGGTTTGTTTCCTTGTGAAGCAGGTTTAAAGTAGACGATCTCGACTTCACCCTCAATGGTTGTGTGGGCAGTATTGAAAACAGACTCACCGTTTATGAGCAGTCTGCCTTTTGCCAGTACCCGCTGCGCTTGTCCTTGGGAGAAACCAAAAGTACGCATGATGAATAAAAATGCGGGCATCTTTTGGGGTACAGTAAAACGTTCTTTAACAAATGGCATACCCGCTTCACCTTTATGTAACTGCTCTTTTGCTAGAATTGTATCAAATTTTTAGATACACAAGGGTATGCGATGATTGAAAGATATTCACGAGAAGAAATGGCAAGCAAATGGACGATGCAGGCAAAGTATCAGGCATGGCTGGATGTCGAAATCGCTGTTGTCAAAGCGTGGAATAGACTGGGGCTGATTCCAGATGATGATGCACAAAAGATTGTCAAAAATGCAGGTTTCTCTATCGAGCGTATTGATGAGATAGAAGCAGTCACTAGACATGACCTGATTGCATTTACCACTTCTGTTTCTGAAACATTGGGTGAAGAGAGCCGATGGTTTCATTATGGCATGACTTCATCTGATACGGTCGATACCGCCGTTGCGTTACAGATGACCGCTTCACTTGCTATCATCATAGAAGATGTCAAAATGATGATGGACTCTATCAAAAAACGCGCTTTCGAGCACAAAATGACGCTCATGGTTGGAAGAAGCCATGGTATTCACGGAGAACCTATTACGTTTGGATTGGTACTGGCCGTATGGTACGATGAGATGGCGCGTCATCTTCTAAATCTTGAGCAAACCATGGAAGTTATAAACGTTGGGCAAATCTCAGGAGCGATGGGAAACTTTGCCCATGCACCGCTTGAACTGGAAGAGTATGCGATGGAAGAGCTCGGCTTAAAGCCTGCGCCAGCTTCCAATCAGGTCATCCAAAGGGACAGATATGCCAGACTGGCTACAGCGTTGGCGCTGCTTGCTTCAAGTGTGGAAAAGTTTGCAGTACAGGTACGGCATTGGCAGCGTACAGAGGTGTATGAATGTGAAGAGTATTTTGCCAAAGGGCAAAAAGGCTCTTCAGCGATGCCACACAAAAGAAATCCTATCTTAACAGAAAACATTACAGGTTTGGCACGTATGATACGTGCGTATGCAATACCAGCGATGGAAAATGTGGCATTGTGGCATGAAAGAGATATCTCTCACTCTTCTACGGAACGTTTCTGGTTGCCAGACTCTTTTATCACTTCAGATTTTATGCTGCACCGCATGAACACTGTGATTGCAAATCTTACCGTGATGCCGGAAAACATGATGAAAAATCTCAATCTTACGGGCGGTCTTGTCTTTTCTCAGCGGGTACTGCTTGAACTTCCTAAAGCAGGCGTAAGCCGTGAAGATGCTTACAGGATTGTACAGCGCAATGCTATGCGGGTATGGGAAGAGATACAACAAGGCAAACCGACAACAAACGAAAAAGGCGAATCGTTGTATCTTCAGTATCTCTTAGCAGATGAAGAGCTTGGAAAGTCATTGTCGCAGGAGCAGATACGTGAGTGTTTCAGCTTTGAGTACTACACAAAAAATGTAGATAAAATATTTGCCCGTGTTTTTAAATAAGGCTGTTTTCCCCCACGCAATTCTCTAAAGCGTGTGTGAGGAATCACTCTTGTTCTCTCTTTTTCCCTATCACCAAATCTTATAAATAAAATGCCTAAAAATGATACACTATTTCAAAAGCACACAAGGATAATTTGAGTAAAATCAAACTTATTATTTTGTCCGAATTTGGGCATAAGTGTTGATTTTAGGAGAGAAGATGATCAGAGTTGTGAAACGAAACGGCAGAGTAGAAACCTTAGACGTATCAAAGATTCAAAAATACACCGCAGCTGCGGTAGAAGGTCTTGTGCGTGTAAGCCAAAGTGAACTTGAAGTCGATGCGAAGCTTCAGTTTCGTGATATGATCAGTTCTGAAGAGATCCAGCAAACCCTGATTAAAACCGCAGTAGATAAGATAGACATCGATAGACCTGACTGGACTTTTGTGGCTGCAAGACTCTTTTTGTATGACACCTACCACAAGGTAACGGGCTTTACAGGGTATCATCATCTGCGTGAATACTTTGAGACCGGAGAAAAAGAGGGGCGCATCGTACTGGGACTTAAAGACAAGTATGATTTGGATGATCTCAATGCCTACATCAAACCGGAACGGGATTTGCAGTTTAACTACTTGGGTATCCGTACCCTGTATGATCGCTACTTGCTTAAAAACAGAGAAGGCGTGCCCATAGAGCTTCCGCAACAGCTTTTTATGGGTGTGGCGATGTTCTTGGCACAAAATGAATTTGATTGCCAAACATGGGCAAAGAAGTTTTACGACATTCTGAGCAAGTTTGAAGTGATGGCGGCAACACCGACTTTATCCAATGCGCGGACACCAAGACATCAGCTCAGTTCATGTTACATTGGCTCAACCCCTGACAATATCGAAGGCATTTTTGACGGATACAAAGAGATGGCGTTGCTTTCCAAGTTTGGCGGAGGTATCGGGTGGGATTGGTCATTGGTTCGTGGAATGGGTTCGTTCATCGATGGACACAAACATGCTGCAGGCGGCATCGTGCCTTTCTTGAAAATTGCCAATGATGTGGCGATCGCAGTTGATCAGTTGGGGACGCGTAAAGGTGCGATAGCTGTCTACATCGAGCCTTGGCATGTGGATATTCGTGAGTTTCTTGACTTGAAGAAAAACTCAGGAGAAGAGCGCAGAAGAGCCCACGACCTCTTCCCAGCCATTTGGCTCAATGACCTTTTTATGAAACGTGTTGAAGCAGATGAAATGTGGACATTGTTTGATCCTTTTGAAGTGACTGAACTGACAACACTGTATGGTGAAGATTTTGAGAAACGCTATATAGAACTTGAAAACTCTGAAGAGAAGATTACCAGAGAAAGAATCTCAGCCAAAGGTCTTTGGAAAGAGATGCTCCGCTCTTACTTTGAAACAGGCAACCCCTTCTTGACATTTAAAGATACGGCAAACAAAGCCAACCCCAATAAACACGTAGGCGTCATCCGAAGTACAAACCTTTGTACGGAGATTTTTCAAAATACTGCACCCAATACGTATAAAACACGTTTCATATTTGAAGACGGCAGTATGGAAGCCCATGATGAAAATGAGATGCTTACTGTAGGTAACGGCACGACAAAACCGGCAAAAAAAGTCACTGCGCTTGACACACTAGGCGGTAAACAAATCTGGATCGTTGACAAAGAAAAAACAGATGGAGATACCGCAGTTTGTAACCTTGCCTCAGTCAATCTTGCCAAAATACATACCCAAGAGGATCTGGCGCGTGTTGTCCCGACAGCGATTCGTATGCTTGACAATGTGATTGATCTGAACTTCTACCCCTTGGCAAAGGTGAAAAAAACGAATGAAAAATCACGCTCCATTGGGTTGGGTGTAATGGGTGAAGCGCAGATGCTTGCTGAAGCGAAGATTGAGTGGGGAAGCCATGAACATCTGACCAAGATAGATGAAGTGATGGAGTCATTCTCCTATTATGTGATCGAAGCATCGAGTAACTTGGCACTGGAGAAAGGCAAGTACCCGACCTTTGAAGGTTCAGACTGGTCCAAGGGAATCTTTCCTATAGACAAAGCCAATGACAATGCGTGTAAACTGGTTGACAGAGGCGGTCTCTTTGGCTATAGCCATGATTGGCAGGCGCTGAAGGCAAAGGTGAAGACAGACGGTATGAGAAACGGGTATTTGATGGCGATTGCACCGACCTCTTCCATCTCTATTTTGACAGGTACGACACAGGCGATTGAGCCTGTCTATAAGCGAAAATGGTTTGAAGAAAACCTCTCAGGGCTCATCCCTGTCACTGCACCAAACCTCACAGCAGATACTTGGCAGTACTATACCCCGGCGTATGACCTTGACCAAAATGCACTCATCAAAGCAGGTGCGATTCGTCAAAAATGGCTCGATCAGGGTCAGTCGCTCAACATCTTCATCACCCTTGACAAAGCCAGCGGTAAGTACCTCAATGAGATTTACATGAATGCATGGAAGTTTGGACTCAAATCTACCTACTACCTACGTTCTCAGTCGCCTGAGTCATCCAATGACATTGAAGACAGAAGCCAAGAGTGTGTGGGTTGTCAATAAAACAAGGATAAAAAATGAAACAATTTGAAAATGTAAATGTAGAGCTCTCAGGTAACAGTTATTTTGATGGCGCGGTGACAAGCCGTACGCTTCGTTTTGCTGATGGAAGCAAAAAGACATTGGGTTTTATGTTGCCGGGTACGTACACCTTTGGTACAGATAGCGCAGAATTGATGGAGATTACTTCAGGTGAGGTCAATGTTAAACTGCCGGATTCGCACGAGTGGATCAGTGTTCAAGGCGGAGAGTCCTTTAATGTGCCGGCGAAGAGTTCATTTGATATAGAAGTTAAAAGCATTACGGATTATTGCTGCTCTTATTTGTAAAACAAGGCTGATGCTAACCGGCCTTGAAATACCTTAAAGTAATTCACAATCAACACACAAAAAAAGAATACGATACCATCACAACCAGAGGGAACCCCTCTTTTTTATCAAGATAGTATGCGACAGAGTCAGTGTAGAAGTCAGAAGAAGGAGAGGGAGTGTTCAAGGGACTATTTTTAAAACATATGCGTGAAAGCATGCTGGATACCATGGGGATGGAGCGCTTTCTTGACATCCTTAAACAGCTTATCCGTACGCCTTCAGTGGTGGGAGCGGAACATCCTTTTTTTCTTGTGCTCAAAAGGGAACTTGAAGAGATTGGGGTGGAGACCACTATGTATGAAGGGGTATTGGTCGCTGAAGGAAGTGAACCCGAAAGCGGGATGATCAGCGCGCACATAGACCGCCATGGCTTGGTTTGCACCGGTCCCAATGAGTTTCAGTATGCAGCGTTTACCGCACATAACAGAGGAGATCTTACCGGAGATTCGGTAGCAGAGAAAACCTATAAAGATATTATCGAGCGTTTTATCAACCAGCGTGTACAAGCGTACAATCCGTGGTCAGGAGCCTATCTGGGCATAGGCAAGATCGATAATGCCTATATGTGTGACCGCAGAGCAAACCTATTGTTTAATGTAAAAGGTTTGGAACATTTGTATGCAGGTACGCCTGTAGCCTTTGTGGATACGCTCAAGTATGAAGAGGGGCATCTCTCTGCACAGCTCGATAATGTACTGAGTGCGGCAATCATTCTTTTTTTGTATGAGAGAGGATATCAGGGCAGAGCCTTTTTTACCGCATCCGAAGAAGTGGGTAAAAGCTGGCGTTTTTTACTGGAATGGTTCAGAGGCAAAGATGTCTGTACGGATGAACTCTTGGTACTCGATACCAGTCCTTATCCCGATAGAAAAATGGCGGATGAACAGCATATCGTACTGCGACACAAAGATGCGAATGCTCCCTTTGCTTCACCGTTAACCAGCAAGATTACAGCAATTTGTCAGAAACTGTCAATCAAGTATGGGTACAAAGATGAATTTATTGCAAAGATGAATGAAGAGCTCTTAGCGCAAAACAAACCGACCTATTCGCTGGGAAGTACAGAGATGGGCAGGTTGGTGAAGGCAAGTGAGGGGGCTATACAGGGTACAACATTCCAGTTACCTACAACAGGATATCATACGACGAATGAAACGGTTTCTATCGCTGCTGTGATGGATGCGATTAGGGTGCTTGAAGCACTCTATTTAAACAGAACATAAAGGAAAGAAGTGGAAATTATAGGATACATTGAAGCCATCGATTTACCCGAACTCGATCTTTTTGGACTGGATGCAAAAATCGATACCGGGGCAGACTCCTGTTCGATACACTGCGATGAGATTGTGATACAGGGTAATAAAGTTACTTTTTTACTGCATGGTGATAGTCATTCTGCCTATCATGGAAAAAAAATTACTTTACCTATTGCAAAACGTAAAAAAGTGAAAAGTTCAAACGGAGAAAGTGAAGAGAGAATCTTTATCTATTCTCTGCTGAAGTTGGGGTGCAAGAGTTATCAAGCGGAGATCTCATTGAGCAATCGTGAAAATATGAGGTATCCTATGCTGATAGGAAGACGGTTTATGTCGCATCGTTATTTAGTAGATGTTTCGCGAAAATTTATCACAACAAAGGAAGTCTAAATGACGGTATATATACTCTCAAGAAATGAAGCACTCTATTCTACAAAACGGTTACTTGAAGCGGGGCAGGCAAAGGGATGGAACATCCGCGTGATAGACTATCTGATGTGTACGATTGAAATCATGAAAGGTGAATTGGCTGTTGTCTATAAGGGTGAATTATTACCTGTTCCCGATGCGATTATCCCTCGTATCGGGGCAAGCCGTACATTTTACGGGACTGCGATGGTGCGGCATTTTGAAATCATGGGTGCATTTTCGGTGGCGGGAAACCTTGCCATCGCACGTTCGCGTGATAAGCTCAGAAGTCTTCAAGTGCTTGCAAGACAAGATGTTGATATGCCAAAAACCGTATTTGCTTCCAATAAAGCCAACGCAAAAGATGTCATCAAGCTTATCGGCGGCACACCTTTGGTGCTGAAGATTCTTGAGGGAACCCAAGGCGTCGGTGTGGTGTTGGCAGAGACACAAAAAGCCGCGCAGTCGGTTTTGGATGCCTTTTACGGTATGGATGTCAACCTTTTGGTGCAAGAGTTTATCAAAGAAGCCGGAGGTGCTGACATACGTGCTTTGGTTGTCAACGGAGAGGTTGTAGGTTCGATGAAGCGACAAGGGGCTGAAGGGGATTTCCGCTCTAACCTTCATCAGGGCGGAAGTGCCACGTCCTATAAGCTCAATAGCAAAGAACGTGAAACGGCATTGGCTGCAGCGAAAGCGATGGGGCTTGGTGTGTGTGGTGTTGATATGATTCCTTCAGACAGAGGGCCTTTGGTGATGGAGGTGAACTCTTCTCCAGGATTGGAAGGTATTGAAAAAGCTACGGGTATCGATATTGCAGCCAAAATGATGGATTATATTGAAAAAAATATCACACCAAATCTTGATAATAAAAAACCTCGTCGTAAAAAAGATAATATCGGTGCGTAAGCAGCAAGATTGACACAAAGAAATAGGGTTTAGAAAGGAGAGAGATGCAGCCTAAAAAAGAGACATCCTGTGAAGAGATGATGGAAGTATTGCAGAAAGAGAATAACAGCTTGAAAGAGCGTCAAAGTGAAGCCGATCTCTATTATGGCAGGATGAAAGAGCTTGAGGTGTATCAGGCTGAGCTTGTCAAAATGCTCAATCAGATTGAAGAGCATGGGAAAAAGGTCGTGATTCTGTTTGAAGGCAGGGATGCGGCGGGGAAGGGAAGCCTTATCGGGACGATTGTGCAGTATCTCAATCCCAAGCATTGTCGTACGGTGGCCTTGGGCAAGCCTAGTGATGAAGAAAAATCACAGTGGTATTTTCAAAAATATGTTAAACATTTTCCGCGCGGCGGAGAAATCGTTCTTTTTGACAGGAGTTGGTACAATAGGGCGATGGTAGAGCCTATCTTTGGGTTTTGTACCTACGAGGAGTATAAACTTTTTTTAGATACGGTCATACCTTTTGAAGAGTCTCTCATCAAGCACGGCACCCATTTGATCAAGATCTATCTGAGTGTTTCCAAAGAGATACAGAAGGAGCGTTTTGCAAGACGTGCTGTTGACCCACTTCGTCAGTGGAAACTCAGTGAGATAGATATGCAGGCACAGGCGATGTGGAATGAGTTTACGCAAAAAAAGATCAAGATGCTTGAAAGAACCCATGCACCACAGTCACCATGGCACATTATCCGCTCGAACAATAAACACAAGGCGCGCATAGAAGCAATGAAACTCATACTCAGAGAACTCGAGGTAGAGGGGCTTAATCCTGCGATAGATTTGAAAGCCGATACTGATATTTTGGTCTCGGTCGAAGACGAAATATTGGGCTAAAAAGCTTTGATTGTGAGTTAAGCATTTTTTTAGCTCAAAATTTTAAATTATAGATTATAATTATTTCTACGCGTATCATTTTAGAATATAGGTGAGAAGAGAATGACCTTTGAGGAAATTAGGTTTGCATTGGAAGTAAGCGGTGTCGAAAAAGAAGACAGTGACAGATTGATGGAATACTGTAGAAAAGTAGGCACTGATTACGAAAAACTTGATGAAATGCTTGTAGAGATGGGGTATGATAAAGTCTTTACCGATGAGTTTTTTGGCTGGTCAGCTATGGATGAAGAGGAAGATGATGACTATTTCTCAAGCGAAAAAAAACGTCACAAACAAGAATGGGATGAGTAAAATCCGATTGTTTTGAGGCGTATGCAAGAGCCTGTTAAGAGATAACTACCCTGTTGATGTTTTTGTAGGCATCTAACACTCGTCTAGCTAAAAATCAGCCAATATTAGTATAATGGCTACACTCAAAAATCACGAAAAATGTATCAAGGCCTAGAGATGGAACGCAAAAAAATATATAATCCCGATTCAAAAGAAAAAACAAGTGAACGTAAGATATTTGGAGGCGACCCCAGCGGTATTTTTGAACTCAATGACATCAAATACCAATGGGCATACAATCTATGGGAGATGATGCTCAACAACACATGGTTTCCCAAAGAAGTGGATATGACCAGAGATGTGAATGACTATAAACATCTGACCGATGCAGAAAAATCAGCGTACGATAAAGTGCTTGCCCAGCTTATTTTTATGGATTCGCTTCAGACCAACAATATTATGGATAATCTAAACCCTTATATCACCTCTCCGGAGATCAACCTGATCTTGGTGAGACAGGCGTTTGAGGAGGCCTTGCACTCTCAGAGCTACGCGGTGATGGTAGATAGTATCTCCACCAATACCAAAGAGATTTATGAATTGTGGCGAAGAGATATGATGCTTAAAACCAAAAATGATGCCATAGCAAGAGTATATGAAGATCTTTCGAGCAATCCTACCGATACCAATATCGTCAAAGCGATGTTTGCTAACCAGATTCTTGAGGGGATCTATTTTTACAGCGGGTTTGCGTACCTGTATACGCTGGCACGCTCAGATAAGATGCTAGGTACGGCGCAGATGATACGTTTTATCCAAAGAGATGAAGTAACCCATCTTCTGCTTTTTCAAAATATGATCAATACGACCAAGAAAGAACGGCCGGAGCTTTTTACCAAAGAACTTATGGATGAGGTCTATGAGATGTTCAGATCGGCAGTGAAGCTTGAGTCTGAATGGGGTGCCTATATCACACAAGGGCAGATACTGGGGCTCACCGATAAAATCATAGAGCAGTACATTCAGCATTTAGCTGATAAGAGACTACATGCTGTGGGGATGGAAAAGCTTTATAATGTTGAACATCCGATTAAATGGGTCGATAACTTCTCACAGTTTAATGACCAAAAAACAAACTTCTTTGAAGGCAATGTGACAAACTACTCTAAGGGGAGTTTGGATTTAGATGACTTTTAGGTCTTTGGATGTTTGAACTGCCAACACCTCTGCAAGCGGTGACGCTTCAGCTACCTTCACGCCCAAGGTATCAGGAAAATCTTGATACCTTACTGGCGTATCTGCGAACCCATCAGGACAAAGAGCTTATCGTTGCACCGGAAGTCTTTTTGACCTCCTTTGATTATGCGCATATGTCCACAGCGGCAAAATTTTCTGCCAATGCACTCAAGACACTGAAAAAAGAAGTAGGAGAGCAGATCCTTGCTTTGAGTCTTATTCTTGAAGAAGGAGATGGCTTTGTCAACCAAGCCGTTGTCATCCATAAACACAGGGTGATACATAGGCAGAACAAAGTCAAACTTTTTAGATTGGGAGATGAAGATCTCTATTTTAGAATGGGTAAAAAGAAACAGATCAAACCTTTTGAGATAGAAGGGGTGAAGTATGCACTACTGATTTGCTTCGAGTTGCGCTTTAAAGAGTTATGGAAGCAGATTGAGGGTGCGGATGTGGTGCTTATCCCGGCACGCTGGGGAAAAGCACGCAAAATACATTTGGAGATACTCTCACGCGCCTTAGCCGTTATGAATCAATGTTATGTGATTGTATCAAACAGCAGTGATACCGATATGGCATCGTCCTGTGCCATTATTTCTCCCATGGGTGAAGTGCAGTCTGATGACAAACTGAAGGCAATAGAAGGCAAGATAGACTTCAGAGAAATTAAAAAAATACGTCGCTATATCGTGATGAATTGAGGGAAAGAGTATGAAAGTAGTATGGATAGCCCTGTTGGGATTTAGTTGCATGTTTGCATCACAGAGTGAAGCATCCGTAGAAGCGTGTGATAAGGGTGATATGCAGGCGTGTTATGAGACAGGCGTGTCACTCATGGCGCAAGAGAAGCAAGATGCAGGCGTGGAGTATCTGCGCAAAGCGTGTAAGTTTGGCGTTGAGAAAGCCTGTGATACACTAGGCGATACGTATCTGAGCAACAAACACTATCAGGCAGCAAAACCTTACTTGGAAGTATCATGTGCTAAAGGCATACGTTCTGCCTGTGAAGGTTTGGGCACGATGTACAGAGATGGGTTGGAAATCAGACAAGATGATGTCAAAGCAAGAATGTATTATGAACAAGCCTGTGAAGTGGGGAGTAAAGATTCATGCATCAATGTTGCTTTACTGTACAGAGGTGGTTTTGGGGTAGAGAAAAATAGAGAAAAAGAAAAACTGTATTATCAAAAGGCCTGCAAGCTTTCCAGTGAAGCAGGGTGCAAGAGCTATACCCAGATGGACAATGAAGACAGAGGCATCAAAGAGCCAGGTCTGCTAGAGAAGTTCAAAAGCCTTTTTAACTAGATTTTGGATAAAATTCGCCATTATTTGGGATAAGGGTAGTGATGATAAAGGCGATGCAGCGACAGAAACTTGTAGAAGAAATGGAAAAACATTTTATGCTGCAAGAACATGTCAAGCAGGCATTTTTAGCTGTTGACAGAGAAGCCTTTGTCCCTACTCAGTTTAAACACCTCTCTTACCATCTTGATGCCCTTCCCATGGCGGCAAGCCAATGGATATCTTCACCGCTTACCGTAGCGAAGATGACACAGCACTTGGAGCTTGAAGGCATAGACTCTGTACTTGAGATAGGCTGCGGTTCTGGGTATCAAGCCGCTATACTCAGCAAGATATGCCGCCGTGTCTTTACGATCGAGCGTATCGATGAACTGCTTAAAGAGGCAAAAGGCCGTTTTGCGATGCTTGAAATGCACAATATTATTACACGCTTTGATGATGGTCAAAGAGGTTGGAAGCAGTATGCACCCTTTGAACGGATTTTGTTTTCGGCAACGGCTAAAGAGATTCCCGAAGTGTTGTTTGAACAATTGGCAGAAGGGGGTATTTTACTCGCTCCTGTCGAAGTGACAGACGGCTATCATGTGATTACCCGTTACTACAAAAAAAATGGACGTATTACTTCTGAAGCCATAGAACAATGCCTTTTTGTACCTATTCTTGACGGTACGCAAAAATAATTTTACCTTTTCATTTCAGGATACACTAAGATTTCTGTAAGGTTTTCATAAACTTTATGCTATTATTTACAAAACTGTAAACAGGGATAGAGATGGAAAAACTGATGAAACCTGCGGAGTATGCACAAGAGATAGGTATCTCAAGGCAAGCGGTTTATGCGAAGATTAAACGTGGGATACTGACAACAAAAAGCGTTGAAGGCAAGCTTTACATCGTAGTTGACACCCCATCCAAAGAGCAGCCAGCGAAAGCCACAACAGAACCCAAAGTCCAAGAGAAAAGCGTTTTAGCCAGCAAAGCGACACCTTTGGTATCTAGTCCTGAGGCTAAAGACTATAAAGCGTTACTGCAAGCCAAAGATGAGACCATAGCGGTACTTAAAGGTACAGTCAAAGACTTAAAAAAATCAAACAAACAGATAAGTTCTACCCTGCGCGGCGAGATTAATTTACTCAAAGATGCCTTCCATGAGATGCGCAAGCTTTATGCCAATCAGCTTGAACATAAACGCTCAAATACAGAACCCATAGAAGTTGTTTTTGAAGAGGCAGAGAATAAAGAGAGCAGTAAACAATGGGTAGGGATAAAAAAGTTTTTAAAACAGCAGCACATCACGACAGAAAAAGAAAAAGAGCATACAACTAAAGTGCTCAAAAAAGCCTATAAATCAGGTGATGAACGTCTCAAAAAAGTAGACGGGAAACTCAAAGTCAATACCACTGAAAACTTTAGGGACTTACTCCGATGAGAAGTGTACTTAGGGATTTGTCAAAAGAGTACAGTCTTTTTATTGCGATTTTGGCTTATTTTACCATTACCCATTTTGAACATACTTTAGTGCAGACGACTATGGGAAATCTGCTAGGTTTTGGCCTGTTGTTTGCGGTGATTATCTATACGGCGATGTCAGTCGCGCATCATGCCGAAAAATTGGCAGAGAAATTCGGTGAGCCATACGGAACACTGATTTTAACCCTATCGGCTGTATTGGTGGAGATTGTTATCATTGCTATCATGATGGTGCATGAACACAATCCGCACTTGGCTCGTGACACCATTTACTCTGCCATTATGTTAGACATCAACGCGCTTTTGGGGATGGCTGCCATCATAGGCGGTATCAAGCATGGTGAACAGCCTTATAATGTCGACTCTTCTAACTCCTATCTTTCGATGTTGCTTGTGGCAATCGGTATCGCTATGGTGATCCCGCATTTTATGGATGCGGCGCATATAGAGGGTTATATGCTGTTTACGGTGGTGTTGTTTGTTTTGCTTTATATCACTTTTACCCGTGTACAGGTGGCATCTCATAAGTATTTTTTTGAGTATATCCCTCAAGAGGAAGGAGCCTGTGATCTAGATGGGTCTTGCGGGCATGAGCATATCAATGCTTGGTATCATGGTGTCAATCTTGTCGTCTCCATTATCATCATCGGGGTACTCTCTGAGGTTTTAGCTGTTTTTATGGGAAATACTTTGAGTGCGTATGGGCTCCCCTTGTCTATCGGTGCGGTGGGGGTTGCGGTGATTTCAGCTTCACCTGAACTGATTACTGCAGTGCGCGCAGCGGTGGATAATCGTATGCAGACGGTTGTCAACATCGCTTTGGGGGCATCCTTGGCAACGGTTTTATTGACAGTTCCGGCAGTCATTTTGGTGACACGCTTCATGGGGATGGAGATTGATCTGGCTATCACACCGGTACAGGGCGTGATGTTGGGCTTAACATTGTTGGTAAGCATCGTCAACTTTAATGACGGGGAGACCAATGTACTTGAAGGGTTCTTACATGTCATTTTGTTTGTCGTGTTTGCGTACCTTTTGTTTGTTTAGAGGGTATTTGTTTGGCGTTATGCGAACAATTTGAGTAATTTACCCACCGCTTCATCATGGGTAAAAATCTTTATGAATCGGATGTTGTAAGCGGTAAAGTGTCCTTGTAATTTGTGGTCATGTGCTTTGAGTTTTGAGAGATAGTTTTCGATACTTTTTTTGTTGAAATGGGTTTGTAACTGTTTGCCGTCTTTTGAAGAAGTGAATGTCACTTCAGAGAGCCGTTTGGGGTGTTCTTCTTCTGCATCTCTTATGATGATGGCAATTACTTCATGTTTTTGCGACAAAAGTGACAAATCAACGTCTTCTAAAAAATCACTCAGGACAAAGAGAAGCGAAGGTTTACGAATGTGTGTAAACAGCTCTTGTAGTGTGCTTTTATGATCAAGATTTGTGTAAAGCAAGGGGGCATCAAAAAGGGTTTTGGAAAACTGCTCTATGGGATAAATCTGCTTCGTGGGCGGGGTGATACTGCATATTTGTTGTGTACAACAAAATCCGGTAAAGAGATTGCCATTGTGTTGGGTGGCGTAAGCCAAGAGTGTCGCCACTTCAGTGAGTTTCTTTTGTTTTGCATTGGTGGAGCCAAAATAGAGGCTCCCGTCAATCAGTGCAGCAACAACCACTGAGAGTTCCCTGTCGGCATGCAGCTCTTTGATGTAGGGTTTTCCCATTTTAGCTGTGAGCAACCAGTTTATTTTACGGATATCATCACCTGTTTGGTACTCTCGCAGTTGTGAAAAATCATAGCCTTCACCGTGAAGCTTGGAGAGGTTTTGTCCGCTCAGCAAAGTATAGACTTGCCGTTTGGCTTTAAGCGTGAGCATTCGCCATTGTTGTGTAGGGGTAAGTGTGTTCATTAGGGTATAGGCAGCGTTTCAATGATAGTGGAGATAAGTCTATCTGTTGTCATATTTTTTGCCATGGCTTCGTAGGAGAGCACGATGCGGTGGCGAAGTACGGCGTGAACCACAAACCCAATATCGGCAGGTGTCACAAAGGTATTTCCACGCAAAAAAGCCTGTGCTTTGGCAGCTTTATAGAGGTCTATGGATGCTCTTGGACTTGCCCCAAAGAGAATGTTTTCAGCCATGTTGTCAATGCCAAATTTTTCAGGATCCCGCGTAGCAACAATAATCTGTACGATGTATTTTTCAAGTTCTTCGTCAATGTGGATGGCATCTACCGCTTCTTGTGCTGCAAAAAGTTCTTCCATAGTGAGTACGCGTTGTATTGATTGAGATTCTTTATTGGCAACTTTTTTCATAATCACCAGTTCTTCTTCTTCACTGTTGTGATTGACAACAATCTTCATCATAAATCTGTCCAGTTGTGCTTCAGGCAGTGCATAAACACCCTCGTTCTCAATGGGGTTTTGTGTGGCCATGACAAGAAAAGGGGCATCAAGTTTAAATGTCTCATCGGCAATGGTTATTTGTCTTTCCTGCATGACCTCAAGGAGAGCAGACTGTACTTTTGCCGGTGCACGGTTAATCTCATCCGCTAAGAGCAAATGGGTAAAAAGAGGACCTTTTTTGATGCTGAAACTGTGGTCTTTGGGGTTGTAGATTTGCGCACCAAGGATATCAGAAGGCAAGAGATCAGGAGTGAATTGTATGCGTTTTGAATCAAGCCCGATGGCTTTTGAGAGCGCGTTAATCGTTGTGGTTTTTGCCAAACCCGGGGCTCCTTCAACCAAAATGTGCCCCTCACAAAGTAGCCCTATGAGTAAACCGTCTATCATGGCTTCTTGCCCTACGATAATTTTGTGTAATTCTTTTTTTAGTTTGTCTAGTGCTGCATTCATTATAAAATCTCCAGTATTTCTTTTTTTAGCTCTTTAAGGGTTATTTTACCATTACCATAGAGAGAAGCTTCAAGCTTTTGTATGATGTAAGATAGATTTTTATTGTCTGCCGCCATAAGTATCTGCAGTAAGGTTTTTGCATCGTGACAGTTTTGTATCTTGTTTTTAAGCGGATGACTTTTTTTAGATAGAGGATTTCTTTTCCATTTTGGCAGTGAAGCGCTGAGGTAGCCTGCGACAAATACGATTAAGTAACTAAAAAGTGCACCCAGCCAAGACCAGTCAACTTTTAGTGCCTCGGGCGCATCTGTTGTGTCAATGAGTGTGGCGATGTCTGGCTTGGTGATGGTAAAAGTTTGTGTAGGGATGGTAAGCTCATAGGTTTTTTCTGTTTGAGGGTTAAAGGCTTTGAGTGTGAGAGAGGGCAGTGTAAAGTCTTTGTCATGTGAAAGTGCCATGGGGTAGGTCACGGTGCTGTATGTTCCGTTTATATCGCTGTTGGAGATAATAGTCGGGCTTTCACTAAAGCGTGTGAAGTTTCCCTCTTGGGGTAGCAGTGTGTCTAAAATGGGCGGGTATCCAAACCCTTCAATGTGTACTCGATATGCCAAGGGCTCATGTGTGTTGGCATGATGTGTTTTAAAGGCGTAGGTGAGGTTAAAGTCACCAACAAGCGCAACATCATTTGGCAGGGCTTTTACTTTGAGCGTAAGTGGTGGTATGAAAAGCGTGCTTTTTACAGCGATGCGTTGCGTGACGATATCACTGCCGCCCGAAAAACGATAGTCCAAACTCTCATCACCGGTCACACTTTTTTGAAGCGTAAAACGCACATTCAAATCACCTGAACATAAAGGAAAGACCAGATAGGTGTAGTGTTTTTTGACATAATGGATTCTGTCAGATTGGTCGATGTTAATCCTTTCAAAAACATAGCAAGGATCAGCCTCGAGATCAAAATCAACCAGAAGTCTTTTATGGTGATTTGTCTGCTCAAGATCAAAGACAAGCCCTACACCCTCCTTAAGGTAAGGATTGGTTTTGTTTACGCTTAGGTTATACTCAAAATCTTCTGCATGAAGTATCACTGCGCTTAGAAGAAAAATAACGCGTTTACCAAGGCTGTGTTTCATGGATATATCCTTTATTGATGAGTTCGTAGACTTTTGAGCCTAGAGGGTGTGATTTTGCTTTTTCAGTGTTCTGGGGAATCGGTTTTGCCTGCGCTTTCTTTTTACTGGTTTTTTTACTGCCCCCTGAGCCTGCACCTTGGGAAGATTTGCTTTTTTTTGCTTTTTTGTCGTTTTTTTTGTCATCACTCTTTTGATCAGAGCCTTGAGGTTTGAGATTGCTTTTGCCAAGTTTGGGAATCTTTTTAACCTCCAAAAGGGCAACCATTTTGAGATTGTGGCGCGCATCGACATCTTCGCCAAGCTGTAAGGTTTTGACATAATATTCGCGTGCTTTATCGTAGGTGCCCAGTTGCGCATACGCATTGGCCAAATTATAGTAAAGTTGCTTCTTAGCAGTTATGGAAGTTGAGCGGATGGATTGATAGGTTTGTATCGCTTCTTTGTACCGGTAGAGCTTATAGTAGGTATTTGCCAGTGCCATTTTACTCTCTAGTGTATGGTTTTCGATGCGCATGAGTTGGGTATGTGTTTGGTTGTAGTCAGCTTCATGGTAGTTTTGATACGCTAACCATAGATGAACAGTGTCCAAAAAAGAAGCCTGGGCTTGGATGCCAAAAAATGCCAAGAGAATGAAGAGGTATTTTAACGCTCGGGTATGCAGGGTCAAAAAAAGTAAGGCAGCCAAGAGCAGAGGTATCCAATAGAGTTCCTGATGTGCGTGTTGTTTTTTGTATATGTTCTGCTGGGTGTTGGCATTTTTTTGCAAGGCTGTGTTAATCTCTTCTGCGGTTGATGTGGGTGAACTTGAAGGTGTTATGTAGTTACCTGAGACAACTGAGGCCAAATCGCCAAGCAGAGGGTTAAGTGCAGAGACAACAAGATGGCCTTCTTTGTCTTTGAGCAGTGAGCCATCTTTGTTTGGAACAGTAGAGCCCTGAGCGGTTCCCATAGCCAAAACGGTGAGCAGCGTAGAAGACTCCTGCACCAGTGAAACCATCGTCCCAAGATTGCTCTCTTCTCCCCCATCGGTAATCACCAAAAGATTTTTAGGCACGGTCTGTAAGGTCGCGATTTTTTGAAACAGTGCTTGAAGAGAAGTGCCTTTGGTGAGGATAAAATCAGGATTGAGGCTTTGCAATGCCACTTCTATGAGTCCATGGTCAGTTGTGGGAGGCGAAAGCAAAAGAGGGTTACTGGTAAATGCGATAAGCATGATGTTGTCAGAAGGATTGAGTTTGAGTAGCGCCATGATAGTCTCTTTTGTAAAAGCATAACGCGAGGGAGGTATATCGGTGGCGCGCATTGAGTAAGAGGCATCAAAAGCGATGATGATATCTTTTGATTTTGTTTGTGCATCTTGTTTACTCTCCTGCAGGATGGGACGACTCAGTGCCAGAGCAACTAAAAGCGCAACACACAGATGTAAGGCGGTCATGCGTTTGGAAGCATATTTCCCTATGAGTAAAGCCAATAACACCACAAGCCATAAAAAATCAGGGTAGAGAAATGTCACAGTCTACCCCTTTGTTCATAATACGCCCAAAGTAGCAACAGTACAAGCGCAACACCCAAAGGGTATGCCACCAACAGACTTTGGTTGAGGTAGTTTTCGCTTCGGATGGGACTGGGCTCCAAAGTGTCGATGGTGGCATAGATTTCGCTGAGTTCCTTTGATGAAGAAGCGCCATAGCTTTTGCCACCGCTCTGTTGTGCTATGGTTTCCAACAGTGCTGCATCATAGTCCGTTTTTTTGCCAATGCCTATGGTGTATATTTTGATGCCAAGATCTTTTGCCTTGTTGACAGCCTCTTTGGGTGAGATTTCTCCGGCATTGTGTTCTCCATCGGTGATAAGGATGATGGCTTTCTGGGCTGCCTCCCCGTAGGAAAGTGTATGAATAGCTTGCATGATACCATCGCCGATAGCCGTACTCTCTCCTGCGATTCCAACATCCGTCATCTCCAGCAAAAGCGATAGAGAAGGCAAATCATAGGTAAGCGGAGAAGCGGTGTAGGCAAAGGTGCCAAAAATGACAACACCCATATTGTCATCAAAGCGATTTTCTATAAACGCTTGACTCAGTTGCACGGTTGTCTGATATTTGGTTTTAAGGAGGTCTTTTTCATCAAAACCACTTTGTGCCATCGACCCGCTGGCATCCAGAGCCACTATAAGGTCTCGACCTTTTTTGTCAAGACTAAGTCGTGCATCATAGACAAAAGGTTTGGCAAGTGCAATTACCATCAGAGAAAAGAGAACCATTTTAAGCCAAGGCTCCCAACTTAAAAGAGGATTTTGTTTTGAGACCCACGATAGCTTAGGGAAGTAGTACGGCTTGGCATAGGGCTTACACCATATAAAACAGGGTAATGCTAAGAGCAAAAGAAGAAAGTAAGGTGCGCCAAAAGTAAAATTCATCTTTATATTTTAGCATTTTCGAACTAATTTTTGTATACTTCAATAAGAGCAAGATACAGCGCTCAACCACCACGACTAATACTCTTTTAAGAAAATGAAGACTATACTGCGAAGATTTACAAGAGTGATAACAATTATCATTTATGGAATAAACTGTGTTTGAAGGAAATGATGTGGAAAAGATAACCATTGCATTGGCAGGACAACCCAACGTAGGGAAGAGTTCGCTGATTAATGCCATTTTCAACGCAAAACTCAGAGTGGGTAACTTCTCTGGCGTCACCGTTGACAAGACAGAAGTCCAATTTAACATTTGCGATGAGGTCAGTTGTAAAGAGTACCAAGTCCATATCGTCGATCTGCCCGGTGCCTACTCTTTAACCGAGTACACCATAGAAGAAAAAGTCACCAAAAGTTTTTTACAAAGTGATGAGTATGACATCATTGTCAATGTGGTTGACTCTACCAATTTACAAAGAAATCTCTTGTTTACAACACAGCTTCTTGAGACAGGCAAAAAAGTGATAGTCGCACTCAACATGGATGATGAGGCGCAAAAAGAGGGCATCAAGATAGATGAAAAACAGCTCTCAGCCATACTCGGGGTACCGTGCATCAAAACCTCTGCTTCAGCTAAAACAGGTATCGAAGAACTGAAAGCAGCCATCATAAAAAAGCATGCAGCCAAAGAGACAGGTGCAAAAGTTATTTACAGCGACCACATTGAAGAAGAGATTGACACGATAGTCTCATTTTTGAAAGAAAAAAAGTACCACAGCACGATTCCTTATCGTCAGCTTGCAGTAAGGCTGTTGCAAGAAGATGTGGATGTGTATAAAAAAATGCATGATGAACCTATCTGGATAGAAATGCTTCCCGTGATACGAGAAGGGCTTGCGCATCTTTATTTGCACAGCAACACAAAAGACTTAAATGAGATATTTGCCGATGAGCATTTTGCTTTTGCCAAAGGCGCAAAGATGGAAGTGATGTCAGTTGCAGGTATGAAGGCGAAAAACCTTACCCAGCAGATAGACAATCTTCTAATCAATAAGTTTTTAGGTATCCCCTTGTTTTTGTTTTTTATGTGGGGCTTGTTTCAGCTGACCTTTGAACTGGGTTCTATCCCCATGGATTATATTGATTTGGTCTTTGGATGGTTTGGTACTCTGGCAAAGTCGGTATTGGGTCAAGGCGAGCTGGGCTCACTCGTTGCAGACGGGATGATAGCGGGTGTAGGCGCAGTGGTCATGTTTCTGCCCAATATCATCATCTTGTTTGTCGGTATCGCACTGCTTGAGACGACAGGCTATATGAGCCGTGTTGCTTTTTTACTCGATGGTTTTTTCCACAAATTTGGACTGCATGGCAAAAGCTTCATCCCGCTTGTCACAGGTTTTGGCTGCTCTGTACCTGCGTATATGGCAGCACGAACGCTTAAAAATGAAAAAGACAGGCTTATTACGCTTTTTATCATCGGGTTTATGTCGTGTGGTGCGAGGCTACCTATCTATGTACTCTTTACGGGTGCATTTTTTGCCCAGGAACAAGCCGGCAATATGCTGTTTGTGATTTACATCTCGGGTGCGATTCTAGGCTTGTTTGCTGCAAAAGTACTGAAGATGTTTGTATTTAAAGGCGAAGATGAGCCTTTTGTGATGGAGATGCCAAAGTACCGTATGCCCTCTTTTAAGCTCATTTGGCACACGGTGTACGGCCAGGCAAAATCGTATCTTAAAAAAGCGGGAACTTTCATCTTGGCAGCCTCTATTTTGATATGGTTTGCAAGCAATTACCCAAAAAACAGTCTCCTTGAGCAAGCGTATGCAGTCAAAATAGAACAGGCATCCAGTGCAGAAGCCAAAACAGCGTTGAACAATGAACTCTCTTTAGCCTTACTTGAACAAAGTTATCTGGGCAAAATCGGTCATGCTTCAGAGCCCGTGTTTGCGCCGCTTGGATTTGATTGGCGCATGACTATCGCACTAGAGGCGGGGCTTGCAGCAAAAGAGGTGGTCGTTTCTACCTTGGGTGTACTCTATGCACTCGGAGATGAGGTGGATGAGGGCAATGCAGGGCTGATTGCGCAAATCAAAGCCAATATCCCTTTTGCCTCAGC
>NCHB01000063.1 GCA_002281755.1 Sulfurovum sp. 16-42-52 | reverse complement strand
TCACAAAGAATAAAAGTTTAGAAAATGTTACAAAAATTGAGTTAAAAAAGTAGGTATTTTTTAAAAACTTGGTTTTGTGCGTTTGCTACATAATATCGCATAATTGAGTGTTACCTTTTCAAGTGCTACAATCCCAAAAGCAGGAAAAAGCAAAATCGGCAGCAACGATACCACCGCAAGAGGCAAGCCTTCGTTCGTCCAGAGTGCAACCATCAAAACAACCAGTGCCACCATCGAGGACTGCTGTGGGGTGTAGAAGACAATCATCAAAGCATACGCCAGCGAGGCAAACAAAAGCGCAATCATTATTTTTTTGGTCTGTGTGCCCATTTTAACTCCCATGAAAAAAAGCATTATCCCATTTACAGTGTATAAAGTCAACAAGCTTAAAGGTTATGAGTAAAATATGTTAGTATGAAGAGGTGGTACGCCCATTAGGATTCGAACCTAAGACCTTCGGTACCGCAAACCGATGCTCTATCCAGCTGAGCTATGAGCGCACATTTAGTGTGAGAGCGACATTCTATCTAAATTAACTTTATTTTTCAAGTAGCTTCATGGGTGCAAACACTTTGTGTGCATTTTCATCCGTGATGAAGCTCTGATTGTAAGGGTGAGGCATCTCTATACTCTGAAAATGTTCCAATGCAAGATGTTTTTTAAGTTCAGCTGCATGCGCACCAAAGAGTATCAGTTGGGGTTTCTGAGGTTCAAGAGCTTGAAGTAAAGCCCGCATAAAAGGTCTCCACCCTCTAATATGCTGAGCTGAACTTTTTTTGTCTGTAAAGATCAGTGCGGTATTCAAAAGGAGTACACCGTTTTTTTCAAAATTAAGTCGCAGTGCATCTATGGAGTCAATCATGTGTGTTTTATCTAAGCGGCTTATGGCTTCTTGTGAGGTATCTTCTAGGCGAAGATCTCCACGCACCACCAGTGCCATCTTGATAAAATTGCGTAAAGAAGTGGCACGGTTTACCTCTTTACTAAGCCCTGTAGAGGAAAAAAGAGACTGTACTTTCTTGTCGATAAAGGCATATCCGCTTGCACTCTGGACTCTAGGATACGGGTCTTGTCCGAACAAAATATATTTAACCTCTTGTTTAGGAAGGGTTTTAAAAACATTCAATACATTTTCTTTTGCAGGAAAATAACTGCTGTCTTCACTTAAAAATGTTTGATACCCTTCACCCAGTGATGTATAGGCTTCAGAGACAATAGGATGCCAAGAGGCATGGATATCCGCTAAAGGCATCAATCTCTCTTTTTGAGTTTTTCGAACTTGATGATGAGTTCTATCCTGCTGACAGGTATACCAAGTTTTTGTGACACCTCCGCTTTGCTGTGCCCTGCATCAATCAGTGCCATCACCTCTTCAAGCAAAGAGAAATTTTCAATCACATCTTTGACCGCAACACGGGACGCTTCATAGTTTGCGATGGTCGTATCTTTAAGTTCCAGAATCTGGGCAAGCTTTTTGGCATTGTTTGTTAGTTTACGGTTTTGAAGCAGCAGTGTAAACACGGTGACAAGTAAAACCCCCAGTAGTGACAATACCGCTATTTCTGTCATTTGCATCTATAGTACCTCCATGATGATGAATATCAAAAAAACAAAACCCAAATACCCATTGACGGTAAAAAATGCTTTGTCTATCTTGGTGAAGTCTTTATTGACAAGCATGTGCTCATAGCCTAGCATCATTGCCGCAAAAAGTACTGCAAGTTGCGCCCAGAGACCAAGCGCTGCTTCATGTACAAACAGTGCCCAAAAAACAACAGCTAAAAGATGAAACGCCCTTGCAATCCACATCGTTTTTTCTGCACCAAATTTGGACGGTATGGAGTGCAGATGATGGGCTTTATCAAACGCTATATCTTGCAAAGAGTACAACAAATCAAACCCTGCCACCCAAAACATCACACCTATAGCCAGATACAC
>NCHB01000023.1 GCA_002281755.1 Sulfurovum sp. 16-42-52 | reverse complement strand
ATGCTGATTTATACTTGATGCTTTTTAGATTGTGGTAATATTGGTGGTATAAAATAGTTGGCTTGTTTGGAGAGTGGGTTTTTCAGGGGTGACTAAATAGCTATAAAATAGCCAACCACTCCCACGACAACCAGTAAAACGATAGTTCCAAAACTCATGTGTATTCCTTCACGAACCTAAAGTTGCAGTAACCTGCATAAAAGTATTATAACAAACAATAATGCCAAAATAGCTACAATATAAAATAAAAAATAATCTAAGGAAACCTTATGGCTTACGACCTGCAAGACAAACTTGTCATTGCTATCTCATCGCGTGCGTTGTTTGACCTTGAAGAAGAAAATGCTCTTTTTGACCGTGAGGGTTTGGAGCGTTACTACACGCACCAACTGCAACATCTTGACACGCCTTTGCAAAAAGGCTCAGCTTTTAGGTTTGTGCAAAATCTGCTTGCCATCAACAAACGCTTTGATAACAAACTCATAGAAGTCATCATCCTTTCACGCAACAACGCCGCCACAGGGCTTCGCATAGGACGTTCCATCGAGCACTATAACTTAGACATCGAGCGAACAGGCTGGACGGCGGGTACACCAGTAGCGCGTTATTTGGGGGCATTCAAAGTAGATCTTTTTCTTTCAGCCTATGCGCCCGATGTAGAGGAAGCGGTAAACTCTGGCGTAGCAGCAGCGACCATCTTACCTCATACTCCCATTACTTCAGAACAAAATGACATCGTCAAGATAGCCTTTGACGGGGATGCAGTCATCTTTGGCGATGAAAGTGAAAGGGTTTATCAGGAAAAAGGTTTGGAAGCCTTCATCGAACATGAGCGGCTCAACGCACAAAACCCTTTGAGCAAAGGACCTTTTTTCAAGTTTTTAAAAACCATCTCAGAGATACAAGACAGATTTCCCATGGAGTCTTCACCCATCCGTACTGCACTGGTGACGGCTAGGAGTTTTACAACACACGAACGAGTACTGGGAACACTTGAAGGTTGGGGTGTGCGTGTGGATGAAGCCTTTTTTCAAGGCGGTGTGCAAAAGTATGAAGTCATCAAAGCCTTCGGTGCGGACATCTTCTTTGATGATCAAGATGCCCATTTGGAGTTTGCCTCCAAAGAGACACCTTCAGCTAAAGTGCCGTATAGAAGTTAGAAGCCGTCATCAAACGTTAAGATAATAGAGATTTGATTATAGATTAGAACTGCATTTATGTGACTTTATGATAATCTTTTCTAAATATATAAAAGGTTTTAATTGAATAATACTAACAAAAAAATGCATTGGTCAGTAAAATTATCATTATCGTTTATTTTGATAGCAATAATTTATTTTGTATTTCCATTATTACCATTCTTGGCTGTTTATGGAACCATGTCCATTCAAAATGAAATAGCTTATAATAAATCATTTCATACAAACTACAAAGAAAAAGAATATCATGACCCAAGAATCAATTTTTATAAAAAAGAGTTGGAAAAAAGCTATGAGGGGTATGTAAGAGCTAAGGATATTGTGAGCAGGTTTGAGTACGACTCAAAAGTTAATTTAGCACATAAATGTATAGATTATTATATAGAAGATTATAACAGCACAGAGTGGCGTTCAGAAAGTAGTGGAATCAGAATAAATGCAAGAAATAAAGCAGCCAATACAGACAAATTAATAAAGAGCGCAAAAGACAATGCACATGAAATACAGCTAAACTTTTATCTTTACGATTTCAACCTTGTGTATAACATAATGGATGATATAATCGGCTCACAGTATAACAAATCCAAAAAAAGTTTATGTGATCAAAACCTTAGTGTCGAAAAACTATATGACACGTTTATGACAAACTACTTGTCTAAGTATATAAATAATTATGCATCATCAAAGTACAGAAAACAATCTCCGTCAGACAATCAGGAGTTCCTTGAACATATGCATACAAGAGAAGAATCATGGTTGAGAGAAATCACTAAAAGCTCTTCAATTAAACAATATAAAGAATTTTCTATGGGAAATATAGGAATTAGAACATTATATGATAAATATGATTACAGATCAAACACTAAACCATTCGATGTAGCGATAGATGGCCAAAATTTTTTTGTTGCAGATCCATTAAGAGGGATTGAATTATGGAAACAAAATAGTGATGGTAAAATAAGTTATCATAAAACACTTGAAAAGGGATATCAAGCATATAGCATAAATAAAATCGGGGAATTTATTTATGTGCTGGGTACTGACAAGAAGAATGGTAAACATTATTTTTTTATTTTTTCTTACAATTCAATCAATGAAGATATTGTAAGTTTTGATAAAATCGAGATTAATGTAAAGATTGAAAGCAAATGGAGTTTTATAAATAATAACAAAAAAGTCATACTGACGAAGGGATATAGTGGTATGACGATATTGGACATTTCTGACCCTACAAATATCAAAGTTGATGATGAAGTATTGGATGCAAGTAAAAATATTAATTGCATTGATTTTGTGATTAATGAAGAGAGAAATATTCTCTATATTTTAACTTCTCGTGGACTTTATATATATAATATTAAAAATAATTTACTAGACTTTGTTACGAATATTACATCTTTTAAAAAACATCGTGCAATGGTCTTTTCAAAAGATGAAAATGCTCTATATTCAGTCTCTTTAGACTTCAAAAAAGGTGTATTTATACATAAATACAGTTTAGATGATTCATATAAACCAGAACTTATTTCAATTAAGCGTATTGAAAGTGAACTTAAAGGATGGAAGCAAATGAAGACCCATGGGGATAAAATATATTTAGCCGATAAAAAGAATCTTTATGTTTTTAATGTAGAGATGGAGAATATAAAAAAAATGAACATTTCTGGCATTAATCATTTTTATTTTTCCAAAGATAAATTTGTTTGTGCTTGCGGCGAAGAAGGTTTACTGATGAATACTTTAAACTAAAAATGTCTTATTTTTTTTATTTTTCGTTTCCATTCCTGAAGCACAGTTTTGTCCATCATTTAATTGCAATACACTTAAGGATTTTGAAAAGGGAACTCCAACGGGAGTCTTACAATGCACCCTTCCATCACTCCCAACTGCCAAGATTGAAGCGATAGATGTATTTGATGCAAGTGGAGAGTTAAAAACCTATTTTGGGACTGGTGAGACTGTTTGTGATGTGTTGTGCTTGATGAGTTAAAACTCTCTACTCTTTACGCTTCGCATAAAACGCTTCTTTAAACGCTTCAAACCGTTCTTCCAAGATGGCCTCTCTCATCTGTTTCATCAAATCGAGATAATAATACAAGTTGTGAATCGTGGCAAGTCTGAAGTAGGTGATCTCTTTGGCTCTAAAGAGATGGCACAGGTAGGCTCTGGAGTAGGTTTGGCAGACCATGCAGCCACACTCGGGGTCTATGGGTTGCTCATCGGTTTTAAATTCAGCTTTTTTGATGTTGAATTTGCCAAATGAGGTGAAGAGCGTACCGTTTCGTGCATTTCGTGTGGGCATGACGCAGTCAAACATATCGATGCCTCGTGAGACATTTTCTACTAAGTCTTCAGGTGTGCCTACACCCATGAGGTAACGGGGTTTGTCTACCGGCATGAACTGTGTTGTCCATGCTACGGTGTTGTACATATCTTGATTGGCTTCACCGACACTGAGTCCACCGATGGCAAAACCGTCAAAGTCCATGGCGCAAAGTTCTTTGGCAGATTTTTCTCTAAAGGCGTTGTCGGTTCCGCCTTGGATGATGGCAAAGATGTTTTGCTCCACTCCGATGCCTTCAGCTTGTTTGGCTCTAAAGTAGTCGATGGACTCTTGTGCCCAGCGCGTAGTGCGTTCGATGCTGGCTTTGATGCGTTCTTGTGTGGCGGGTAGGGCTACGAGGTCATCCAGTATCATCATGATGTCTGAGCCTAAGTTGTGCTGGATGTCGATGACTTTTTGGGGTGTGAAGTAGTGTTTGCTGCCGTCTACATGGCTTCTGAAGGTGATGCCGTTTTCGTCTATCTTGACATTGTCTGAGAGTGAAAAGGCTTGAAAGCCACCTGAATCAGTCAGGAAACTTTTGGGGTATTTCGTAAATCCATGCAGTTTCCCCATCGTCTTAATGGTCTCATCTCCTGGGCGGATGTAAAGGTGGTAAGTGTTACCCAAGATGATATCAGGCTTGATGAAAGTAGCCAAATCAGTGGCATCGAGTGCTTTGACTGCACCCACAGTTCCTACGGGCATAAACACGGGAGTTTGGATGGTGGAGTGGGCTGTTTGGATAGTGCAGGCACGTGCCTTGCCATCGGTTTTATCTAGCTGAAATTGCATTGTGTTATAATACCCTTTTAAAAAATAATGATGAAATTATACCCAAAAACCGTAGAAGGCATCGATTGAAAAACATACTCATTTTAGCCAGTGGAACCATTGCCAAACATTTTATAGCGTGGATCAGCACACATAGGGTTGCCCAAAACCGATACTATGTAACCTACCATAAAGCTGACACACTGCCCACCAAAATAGGAGCCGATGTTACCCTCATAGAGAGCGATCCTACGAGTTTTTCCAAACTCAATGCCATCATGGAAGAGACGCGCTTTTCCAATCTTTTTATCGTACTAGACGATGTCGATGAAGCAAAATATGTCTTAAAAAACCTCGCGCATATCAAGAGTAAAACCCGCATCATACTGGTCAATCAATGGGATAGTTTTGAAATAGAAACAGACCTTAAGCACCTAAACATCATCAATACCAATGAACTCATCGCAAGCCATTTGTACGACAGACTTCCCAATGTGCCTTTGGTGGCGCAAAATATCGGGCTTAAAGAGGGTGAAATTATGGAAGTGTACGTGCCTTTTGGTAGTACATACGCATACAGACACGTTGGTTCTATCGTGCAGCGCAGATGGAAGATAGCTGCTATGTACCGTGAAGGAGCGCAGATACTCCCTACCAATGCAACCATGATACGCCCCGATGATACCTTGTTAATCGTAGGTAAGCCAATGGTTCTTGATGGTGTCTATAAAACCATCAACAGAAGACTGGGACTTTTTCCTGAACCTTTTGGAAAAGACATTTATTTGATTTTGGATTTGAGGTATGATGCCAAACAGGCACTGCTGTATCTCAAAGAGAGTATCTACCTGACCCAAAAACTTGAGGGTAAGAGTCTGTTTGTGCGTATTTTGCATCCTCAAAATTTTGCTTTGATTGAAGAACTCAGAAGGTATGAATCCGCGACTGTGACTGTGACACTCTGCTATAAAAACGAAGAGGCAAAAAAGCAGATCGAGCAGGATATCTTTGAACACAACATCGGGCTTGTGATGAACAGCATCCCGACATTTGAAGCAGAAGATCTCAAAGAGACTTTGTATGACCTTAAAAAAGTAGTCTTTCTTTTTGGGGATAAGCTGTTGTATAACATCAAAAAGACAGTAGTACTCATCGGTGAAAATGAAAAGATGGAGTCTATCTCCTCTTTGGCATTTGACATCTCTGAAGCCTTGGGGCTGAAACTCTCACTCTGTGATTTTGACCCTGAGGGCGATTTTTCGAGCAAGCGTATGGTGTTAGAGCATTATGAAACACTGGCAGATATCTTTAACACCGACATCACGCTTGAGCAGAAAATCTCAAACCCCATACGCGAACTTTCTAAGATGGAAGATGTACTTCAGATCGCTCCCTTTGAAAAACGTCTTAACACGGATAACCTCAGAAAGCTCATCTCCAACAAAATGCAGGATTTTTTACTGACTACGCACCGCCATCCCAAACTTTTGGTTCCTTTTGAGATCGTTTAAACCTTTTTAGCACGATAAGGTACTCGGCTTCAACCCTTAAAACCACACTTAATAACAAATAAGATAAAATAAAACCCATAACACAACGCGCAAGGTTTTAGCTGATGATTGTCCCTATTGAACTCGCCCATACCCAAAATATCACTTATGATATCATGATTGATGTCTTACCGCAGCTTACGTTTGATACCCATGTGGTGATAGTGACCAATCCTACGGTTTCAGGCTTGCATCTAAACAGACTTCTTGAACACATCAGCGCACCACAACTGCATGTCGTGACCATACCCGATGGTGAAACTTACAAGACACTTGAGACGGTTGAGTCTATACTCAATTCCTGCTTTGAGCACAGACTTGACAGAAAATCACTCCTCATCGCTTTTGGTGGCGGGGTCATAGGCGATATGACAGGGTTTGCCGCCAGTCTGTACCAAAGAGGGATTGATTTTATCCAGATACCTACGACGCTGCTTTCTCAGGTCGATGCTTCAGTCGGTGGTAAAACAGGGGTCAATACCCGCTACGGCAAAAACCTCATCGGTGCATTTTACCAGCCAAAAGCAGTCTATATCGACCCCTATTTTTTGCATACCTTGCCCAGCAGAGAGTTTGCTGCAGGTGTAGCTGAGATAGTCAAAATGGCTGTGATGTTTGATGCATCATATTTTGCATTTTTGGAGAAGGCAGACTTTAGGGATGAAGCAACCCTCAAAGAGATCATCAAAAAATCGGTTGAGCTCAAAGCGTGGGTAGTCAATCAGGATGAAAAAGAAGCCGGCATCCGTGCCGTGCTGAACTACGGACACACCTTTGGGCACGTAGTTGAAAATGAAACACAGTACGAGACTTACCTGCACGGCGAAGCGGTAGCCATAGGGATGGTGATGGCAAATGCTTTGGCGGTGGAGCTTGGATTGTTCTCGCAAGATGAGGCATGCAGAGTCAAAGCATTGCTGCAAAAAGCCTCTTTGCCTGTGGAGTATGTCATTAAAGATGTGGATGATTTTTACGAGCATTTCTTTTTGGACAAAAAATCTGCCAGAGGAAGCATCAAGTTTATTTTGCCTCAGGGCTTGGGACATCATACCATGCTGAACGGGTTAGATGAGAGTAGGGTGAAAAAAGTACTTCGCGGTTTTGGAGTGCCACAGTGAAAGTAAAATATTTTGTTTTAGCACTTTTTCTGTCTGCATCACTGCCTCTTGTTGCTCAAGAAAACAATGGGACAAACCAAACAGTACAAAGCAGCAGTGAACAAAATGCGTCACAAACAGATACAGCTGAATCTGAAACACCCTCAATCGATACCAAAAAACTCGAACAGCTCTTACTTCAGAAGAACACCCTCGATAACGAACTGGTCGATAATAATATCTGGTCAAAGATCTACAGTAATTACCATACTTTTCTGGGACTTAAAAAACAGGAAATTCAACTTGATAAACAGATCGGTGAGTTAAGCAAGATACGCAAAAAAACCACCGAGCAAAAAGAAGCTTTGGAGAGTGCCCAAAACAACAAAGTCACACTGCTTGGCAAACTCCAACTCCTTGAAGAGTATGAAAAAGACCCGTTCAAAAAGTTTTTAACCCCGCCCAATATTGACGATATCCCTCATGTGGGAAACCCTTTGGCGGTTATAGGAGCGCTTTCTTACAGACAAAAACTCAAATCCGATGAAAAAGAGTACAGCAGCCGCTACACGTCACTCATTCATATCATGGGAAAACTCAAAGAGAAGCAGATTATTATCGATAAACTTCTGGCCTTAGATCCGCAAAACAGTGAATATCTTCAGGCACAAAAAGACAATGAAGATCAGATAAAAACCTTTATGCCCGTGATAGAGATTTTTAAAACAACCGAAAATGTCTACAGTAAAAAAGTCGATGAAGTGAAGCTCAACCTTGAAAATGAGGTAGAAAAAGAGATAGAGCGGACGTTTAGCATCGGGGCTATCGTTCTGTTTTTCATCATCTTGTTATTTTTTATCAAATATCTGGTTAAAAAATATATGTCGGATAATGAGCGTTTTTACACCATAAATAAAGCGCTCAACATCACGTTTGTAACCATTTTAATCCTCACCTTGTTGCTTGCCTATATTGAAAATGTGAGTTATCTGGTTACCATTTTGGGTTTTGCCTCTGCGGGTTTTGCGATTGCGATGAAAGACTGGTTTATGTCCTTGATGGGATGGCTGACTATTGTCATAGGTGGGGCGATTCACGTGGGTGACAGGGTGAAGTTTGTCAGAGACGGTGTGGAGTATGTGGGGGACATCGTGGATATCTCTTTGCTTCGTATGACGATGCATGAAGATATCACCTTGACCACGCAGATGCTCAACCGTCGTGCAGGACGCATTATCTTTGTGCCCAATAACTTCATATTTACTGATATGATTTCAAACTATTCGCATGCAGGGCTCAAGACGGTATGGGATGGGATTGATTTTTTGATTACGTTTGATTCAGATATGCAAAAAGCGGCACATATCGCCAAAGAGATCGCCAAGAAGTACTCCAAAGGCTATACTGATATTACCCGAAAACAGCTCAATAAGCTGCGCAGTCAGTATTCGGTTAAAAATACCAATGTTGAACCCCGTGTCTTTACACTCATTGAGCCCTATGGGATGAAGATATCGGTTTGGTATCTGACAAACTCTTATGCGACACTGACACTGCGAAGCACTATCTCCTCTGAGATTATCATGCGTATTCAGGCTGAAGAGAAGATCCATCTTGCCTTTCCTACGCAGTCAGTTTATGTCGATAAGGATGTACCTAAACCCGTAGCGGTTTTGGATGATACCCCTGTACAAGGAACACTACTCTAATGCAAAAAAAAGTCTATTTTAAAACCTTCGGATGCCGTACCAATCAGTTTGATACACAGGTAATGATGTCCAAACTGCAAGAGTTTGAACTCACTGAAGATGAACTACTCTCGGACATCATCGTGGTAAACTCCTGCACAGTAACCAACGGTGCAGACTCATCAGTGCGTAACTACATCGCTTCGATGCAGCGCAAAAATCCTCATGCTAAAGTCGTGCTTGCAGGCTGTGGTTCACACTCCAAAGGTGAGTCACTTTTTGAAGAGAAAAAAGTGTTTGGTGTCATGGGACATTCGGAAAAAGAAAATATCAATGCCATCCTTAAAAATGAGCAGCCTTTTTACCAAATCGGTGACCTAGAACACATCGACTCGACCATCGTAGAAGAGTTTGTGGGCAAGAGCAGGGCGTTTATCAAGATTCAAGAGGGGTGTGATTTTCGCTGTTCGTACTGCATCATCCCCTCTGTGCGGGGTAATGCCCGCTCCCATAAAGAAGAGACTATCCTGGAGCAGATCAGTAAACTTGCTGCCAATGGCTTTGGCGAGTTCATCCTCACAGGAACCAACGTAGGTAGTTACGGGCAAGACCATAACACTTCCATGGCAAAACTGCTTAAAAAGATGAGCCTCATCCGTGGGGTTAGACGCATCCGCATCGGCAGTCTTGAGCCCATCCAGATAGATGATGAGTTTTTGGAGCTACTTAGCGAGCCATGGATGGCAAGACATATGCATATCGCCTTGCAGCACACCAGTGACAAGATGCTCACACTCATGAACAGACGCAACGAATACAAAACAGACCTGCAACTTTTTCAAAAAATCGCTGAGCATGGGTATGCATTGGGAACCGACTACATCGTAGGACATCCGGGTGAAGATGACAAAGAGTGGAGTGAGGCAATAGCCAGAGTCAAAGAACTGCCGCTTACCCATGTGCATGCATTTACCTACTCTAAGCGTGACAACACCCCTTCAGCCACCATGAAACCCGAAATAAAAGGCAATGTTGCCAAAGAGCGCCATCATGAACTCACAGATATCATCAAAGCAAAGAACTTTCTGTTTAGACGTGAACATACACACAATCTTGAAGTCTTGCTTGAAAGCGGTCAGGGTGGTGTGTATCACGGTTTTGATCAGTATTTTAACAAGGTGACGGTCAGCAGCGATGAAGACCTGAGTGCCAATTGGGTTTTACTCAATAATGTGGAGGTAGGCAGTGAAGGCAATAAAGCAATACTTTAAACGTGAAACACTGCAAAGCAAAAATAGTAAAATCATTATTGGCTTGCTTGCGCTGTTGGTTTTACTCCTAGCCTTTGCGACACTGCGTGATACCGATATGCTGATCACTCACGATAAAGCCAATGCACTTTACACAGAAAATAAAATCCAAAAAATAAGACTCGAGGGTGAATGGTTGCGGCTCTACACCCCTGAGCAAACATATAAAATCTACAAAGATGCGGTCAATAAAACTGCATTTTTTACGAAGTACCCTGTAGAGGTAGAGGCAGACGGACGTGATTTTTTGACTCTGTTGGTCTTAGGGCTAGGGGTTGGGGTAGCTGTCATACTCACACTTTTGATACGCCAAAAAAGTATGCAAACACCAAAAAATAGTTTCTCTTTAGGCAGAGAAGGTGAGGCATCTAAAAATGAATCGACAGACGAACCTGTTCAGGCTCTCACCTCTCATGTAACCTTCGCAGATGTTGCGGGGATTAAAGATGTCAAAGAAGAACTCGAAGAGATCATCGACTTTCTCAGAGAACCGCAAAAATACCGCGATATGGATATCCGTCTACCAAAAGGTGTCTTGCTTGTAGGACCACCGGGTGTTGGGAAGACACTTATCTCTAAAGCCGTAGCTGGAGAAGCGGGTGTGCCGTTTTTTTACCAAAGCGGTGCTTCGTTTGTGCATATCTATGTTGGTATGGGAGCTAAAAGGGTCTCTGAACTTTTCAAAAAAGCCAAACAGATGGCGCCAAGCATCGTGTTTATCGATGAGATAGATGCCGTAGGAAAAAGCCGCGGTGAACAAAGAAATGATGAAAGAGAAGCAACACTCAATCAGCTTCTAACAGAAATGGACGGCTTTGAGGAGAGTTCAGGCGTCATCGTCATCGGTGCGACAAACAAGATAGAGATGCTGGATGAGGCACTGCTTCGAGCAGGGCGTTTTGACAGACGCATTCACATCTCGCTTCCGGACTTGCAAGACAGAGCTAAAACCTTGGAGCTGTACCTTGCGCAAAAACCCAATGAGGTTGACATCGAACAGGTAGCCCGTATGACCGTAGGGTTCAACTCCGCTGCACTCGATACACTCACCAATGAAGCGGCAATCTATGCTATGAGAGCAGGGCGTAACCGTGTAACAACGTCTGATTTTGAAGCAGTAAAAGAGAAGGTTTTGTTAGGAAAACGCAAGATACTCTCCTTTACTGAAGAAGAGAGACAGATTCAGTCCATCTATCAGGCTTCCAAAGCCATCATCGCGACGTGGTTGGATGTGGAGTTTGAAAAGATAGGCATCGTCAACACCAGACTGGTAACACAAGAGCATGAGATACTTTCAAAAAGCCAGCTCCTTGCACGTATGAAAGTCTATCTTGCTGGGAGTATCGCAACCAAAATGCACTACAATGAACAGTTTACCAACGCAAGCAAAGACATCGCACAGGCAAAAGAGATAGCAAGAAAAGTGGTGCACGAGTATGCCATGAGCGATAATTTTATCGTTACACCTGAGCAAGAAGAGACACTTTTACGCCAATCTGCCACTGAAGTCACGACACTGCTCAAAACACTCGACACCGCACTGCTCAATACCTCTTCTTATCTTTTGATGCATGAGAATATCTCTCAAGATGAGTGTAGAGAGATATTGAGAAATATATTTTAATGCGTTATTTTTCAGGTTTTTCGCTACAGGCTGAGCAGTCTCTTTTTAGTGACTGTCTCATCAACAGTGAGTACTGTGTTGCAGGATTTTCTTATGGAGCGCAGCAGGCACTGGAGTATGTTTTGGCTTCTTCCACGCGCATTGACAGGCTTATCTTGCTCTCACCGGCTTTTTTTCAGACACAAAAAACCTCTTTTATTCGTGCACAACTGCGCTACTTTGAAGCCGAGCAAGATGCTTATGTCGAACAATTTTTAAAAAATGCAGCTTCTCCTTCTACATACATGCTAGATGCCTATCTCAATGTTGGCACAAAAGAAGAACTAGAAGCACTTTTAACTTACCAATGGGAAAGCGCGAAAATACAAGAAGTCCTGTCAAAAGGCACAGTAATAGAAGTCTTTTTGGGTGCTGAAGATAAGATCATCGATGCACAGGAAGCTTTTTTGTTTTTTAAAGCGTTGACACCGACCTATTTCATCAAGGGTGTAGGGCATTTGCTTAAAACATAAACGCGTAATACTATTTTAATTTGGAGTCCCGTATGAACATCAACCGTAACCGTCTCAAAGAAGCCACAGAGCAAAATATTCTCAGCCAAGAACAGGCAGAACGTCTTTGGGCATTTTTAAATGAACAACAAAAAGATTCTCCGAGTTTTACTTTTACCCATATGCTTTACTATTTTGGTGGCATGATAGCCATAGGTGCGATGAGCTTGTTTATGACGCTTGGCTGGCAAGAGTTTGGCGGATGGGGCATTTTCTGTATCGCACTTGCTTATATGTTTTTTGGCGTATTGATGACAGAGTATCTGCTCCATACTAAAAAGCTTCCGATTCCAGCCGGCATCATGGCTACTTTTGTGGTGGTGTTGATTCCTTTGGCAGTATTTGGTCTGCAAATGGCATACGGTTGGTGGGGAGAACAGGATGATTATCGTGATTATCATCGCTATATCGATATGCGATGGTTACTGATGGAACTTGCCACACTCGCTGGTGGAGCAGTGATGTTGTGGCGGTACCGTTTACCGTTTTTGGTGATGCCTGTTGCGGTGACGTTGTGGTATATGAGCATGGATTTAGTCCCCTTTTTATTTGGTGCCGAGGATTTAGAGTGGAGACTGCGCAAGATGGTCTCTGTGTTTGTAGGTCTGCTTATCACGCTTTTGGCATTTTGGGTCGATGTACGCACCAAAGACGAAAAAGATTATGCGTTTTGGTTTTATCTGTTTGGGGTTATCACCTTTTGGGGTGGGCTCTCTACGATGAACTCAGACAGCGAACTAAACAAATTTATCTACGCCTGTATCAATCTTGCTTTAGTCGTGATTGGTGCTATTCTTTCACGTAAAATCTTTGCCGTTGTAGGCGGTTTGGGCATCGTGGGCTATCTAGGTCATTTGTCGTATGAGATTTTTGAAGACAGCATGCTTTTTCCCTTTGTATTGACACTTTTTGGTTTTGGGGTGATTTATATTGGGGTTATATGGCAAAAACATGAAGTAAACATAGCCACGAAACTTAGGGCTTTGCTTCCTGCTGGCATAAGAGCAATGATTGAGAGAAGAGGGTAATTATTTTTCTTTTTGTAGAAAAATGAAAAAAGAGTAAAAAGGTTTTCTACACCTCTTGCACACTGATTGCGTAAAATGGTGAAAAAAGGATTCCCCATGTTCAAACAACTCTGCATCATTGCTCTAAGTGTAGTGGCGCTTAGCGCCCAAGAATTGCATTTTAAAAGTACCCAAGACAAGACGATGCTTATTGAACTCTATTCGTCTGAGGGGTGCAGTTCCTGTCCTCGCGCAGAGAAATGGCTCAATGCCTTTACACACAATCCTGCTGTATTTAAAACAGTCATACCCCTTGCTTTTCATGTCAGCTACTGGAACCGTTTAGGCTGGAATGATGTGTTTGCAAAGAGTAGCTTTGATGAGCGTCAGCGTGATTATAGGGCAATGGGTCATACCTCTTCAGTCTATACGCCGCAATTTGTTGTAAATGCACAGGAATACAGAGGCTGGTTTGAAGGAGAACCTTTGTCATTACCTGAACAAAAAAGCGGTATCTTAGAGGCAAACATAGACAAAGAGCGTGTCAGTGTCAGTTACCAAGACAGTACCAAAAACTATACGCTGCACTCTGCACTTTTGGGATTTGGATTGGTCAGTCAAGTAAAAAATGGAGAAAATGGCGGTAGAATATTGGAGCATGATTTTGTGGTACTTGAACATAAAAGTGAATCATTTAACAAAGGTCACAGGGTAAGTACAAAGCTTTCTTCCAGTGTTATTGCCAAGCGGTATGCCTATGTTATTTGGTTGAGTGAACCCGATACAGGAGCTATCATCCAGGCTACTGGCGGTTGGCTTTAGTAGGCATTGTCCCATCCTTACTTTCATCCACCCAAACATCTGATATACTTACACGCTTCAAATAAAGGATAAAACCATGACCAACATCGTTATCACAGGATGTAGCAGTGGCATTGGGTTGGCGACTGCGTTGTACCTTAAAGATAAGTTTATCACCGTGTACCCCACGGCTCGAAAAGAAGAAGATGTGCAGAAGCTCAAAACACTTGGGTTTGAGCATGCTATGATGTTGGATGTCACTAGACCTGAACAGATAAGTTCGGTGATAGAGGCAGTGTTAGAAAAAGAGGGTAAGATAGATGTCTGGTTTAACAATGCAGGTTATGGACAGGCAGGTGCAGTAGAAGATGTGTCCACAGAAGTGTTACGCGAACAGTTTGAGACCAACGTCTTTGGATTGCACGCATGCACTAGAGCGCTCATACCTGTGATGCGAAAGCAGGGCTATGGTAAAATCATCCAGCACTCTTCAGTGTTGGGGCTCATCTCTTTGTTTGGTCGTGGGGCCTACAATGCAAGCAAATACGCTGTTGAAGGGCTTACCGATACACTTCGCTTGGAGTTAAAAGGCACACAAATCTACCCTGTACTACTCAATACAGGGCCCATAGAGAGTGATTTTCGTAAAACTGCTGTGCGAAAACTTCAGGAAAATATAGATATAGAACATTCTGTGTTCAAAAAAGCCTATGAAAAAAGCATGCAAGGTACACAAAAAAAAGTACCTTTTAAAGAAGAAGCAGAAGCTGTGGCGATGATTGTCTATAGGATCATTGCAGCGGACAAACCAAAACCACGGTATTATATCACCAAAGCGACGTACCTTTTGGGTTATCTTAAGAGGGTGTTGAGTACGACCGTATTAGATAAAATATTGCATAAAATAGGATAAATGATGGATAAAATAAAAATCGGTGTCATCACCACAAGCGACAGGGCTTCACAAGGGATTTATGAAGATATCTCCGGTGTGGCGATTATGGATACGATGAAGGAGTATCTACTCAACGAGTGTGAGTATGAGTATCGATGTATCCCTGATGATCAAAGTCTCATCGAAAGAACACTCATAGAACTTGCGCGCGATAAAAAATGTGACCTTGTTGTTACCACAGGTGGTACGGGTCCAGCCATGCGTGATGTCACAACTGAGGCAACAGAAAATGTCTGCCAGAAACTGTTACCGGGCTTTGGCGAGCAGATGAGGGCGGTGAGTCTGCAGTATGTGCCTACAGCCATCCTTTCACGCCAAACCGCAGGCATCTGTGATGGTGCACTCATCATCAATCTACCCGGTAAACCAAAGTCCATCCGTGAGTGTCTGGATGCAGTATTTCCTGCTGTGCCGTACTGTATCGACCTTATTGGCGGGCATTATATGGAAGCCAATGAAGCGGTCATCAAAGTCTTTAGACCCAAATCAAACTAGGGATATGAAACAATATGAATGTTGAATTTATAGAAGCAAAACTGACTGAAATCATGAAAGAATTGGAAAAAGAAGTAATGACGGTACTCATGGATGAAAGTCTGGATAAAAAACAGACCAATCTTCGCATGAAACCGCTGACCTCCACCAAACAGATACTCGTCAATGCCCTTGACAGCATCAAAATGGTCGATAGATTGGGTAGAGAAGCACTGGAAGAGTAAGCAGTTACTTCCTTGTAGACGTCATCCCAGCTGCTAACCACTCTTGCATACCGCCTCTGTACCAGTTAATCTTGTAGGGAGGATACCCAATCTCAAGCAGGGCTTTTATCATCGCGCCAGACTGTGTACACCAAGGACCATTACAAAAGATGGTGATGGTTTTTGCCTTGCTAAAGTCAAGGCTTTCATCTTTGTTGACCTTTACCCCTAACGTTTTAAGATGTTCTTCAAATTCAAACTCAAAATGCTCTCGCTCTTTAAAATGATGAAACGGCATATTGATCGCACCAGGGATAGTTCGGTACGTGTACCACTCTTCTTTACGACCGTCAATGAGAAGCTTTGAGTCATCTCTTTGCATCTCTTTCATGAACTTGAGTGTCTCAAGCTCTCCAAAGGTATCGATAAACTCATGCAATTTCATGGGCAGTAGCTTGCCTACACTGTGCACATACGAAGAGACACACTCTTTGGGAACTTGCGGATTGGCATAAGTTCCTGTCCAAAACATTTCATTGGAGATAGAGACTTTTTTGCACGCTTCAGGAATCTCACGTTTGACAATGATCTGTTCAGTTTTGCCGTTTGCACGGTGTACTTGGATGGGCGTTTCTTTATACTCCAACGTTTTACTTGCTGCAGATACAGATGAGATCAACAGTGATACGATGAGTAGATGACGATACATCATTAGCTCCTTTTGGGATTATTTCTTTTGAGTATAACATAGTGTGGGTGGAAAAGAGGTGTAGTTTTGGGGATAAACCGTTTGAGTGACTTTTTTAGCTATACTTAAAACCTGTATAGCTTTTGCAAAGCTACCATCACTCAAACCCAAAAGGATACATTGTGTCAACACTACTAAAAAATACACTGGTCGGTCTCATACTGACAGGATTCATGGCTGGCTGTACACAAACAAGCGACATTGAAGTGGTTGCTCTCAAATCTGAAAAAGCGGATTTAAAAGGCTACAAAACCTATCAGATCATCGATGAAAGCGGTTTTGTTGACAACTCTGAACTCTCAGATGATTTAGATATAGACAAAGAGCTCCAACAACTTATCTACACTGAGTTGCAAAAAAAGGGGAAAACATCCGTAGCTAAACATCCTGATTTTTACCTTGCTTATCTTGCTGCAGCCGATATGAATGCCATTAAAGCAAAAGTCGACAAAAAAGGTCAAACATCTATAGAGCTTGCTCCTGCTGGTGCAATGTTGCTTACAGTGATTGATGCCAATACGATGGAAGTGATTTATCTTGCCACGGCTGAGGGTGATGTGAAAGATTTGCCTATGAAACAAAAGAAAGAGCGTTTGCAGTATGCCATTTCACAAATGATGAAAGGGCTATAACCATTTAGACTCAAACATGAAAAAGATAATGATACTTAGCGGTGCAGGACTCTCGGCTGAGAGTGGCATCCGCACTTTTAGAGACCATGACGGACTTTGGGAAAACCATGATGTGATGAAAGTCTGCTCCACTCAAGGCTGGATCGCAGACCGTAAGGGTGTTACGCGTTTTTATAATGAACGAAGAGCCGATATAGCGTCAAAAGAGCCCAATCATGCCCATAAAGTACTCTCACAGCTTGAATGTGAATATCGTGGCAGGATTGTTCATCTGACGCAAAATATTGATAATCTGATGGAAAAAGCCGGAGCCAAAGAGGTCGTGCATCTTCACGGTACTCTGACTGACTTACGCTGTGAAGCGTGCCTTGAGACATTTGATGTGGGGTATGCTGCGCAAGAGCCTCACATGAGCTGTCCTCACTGTGGAGCCAAGTGTATCCGCCATAATGTCGTGATGTTTGGTGAAGCAGCACCGGCATACAGCCATATCTATGAAGCTATCCGCTCAAGTAGCCTTTTTATTGCCATCGGTACCAGCGGCGCAGTCATCGACATCGTCTCCATCGCCAAAGAGTTTAAACACTCGGTGCTCATAGACCCCAAACGCCAAGAGACGGTGAGTATCTACGACAAACACACCTATATCGATCAGTATTTTGAACACTTCATAGCAAAAAAAGCAAGTGAAGCGATGGATGAGCTGTTAGCACTCATCCACGCGCATATGGAAGACTAATCCGTCTTTATTTGGCTTCTTGTTTATTCTCATTCTTGAGTATCATCACTGAAGCCGTCAGACCAAAACGCAGTTTGACATTTTTGGGAAGCGGGTCTAGTTTGAGGCGTACAGGGATGCGTTGGGCTAGGCGTATCCACTGAAAAACGGGTTTAACTGAGGGTAGAAGATTGTTTCCAGGATTGCCGTCAGAGTGGGAGATACCCCATGCTATGGATTCGACTTTTGCGCTCAGAGGTGTATCGGGGTAGGCTAACAGGGTAACTATGGCGCTGTCGCCGACTTCTACTTCAGGGATGGCATCTTCGCGAAAAAATCCAAATACCCAGTACGAATTTTCATCTACTAATGCTAAAATTGGTTGACCCGCAGTCGCTTGAGAACCTATTTGAAAGTTGATGTTGGAGACATAGCCATCGACTTCTGCATAGACTTTTGTGTAGGAGAGGTTGAGTTTGGCGGTGTTGACCGCTTCTTTGGAAGAGTCTATTTCAGCTAAAGATTTGTAGTAATTGGTTTCATTTCTGACTAAATCTTTCTGTGAGACGGCACCTTTGTCTTTGGCGTAGATGTTTCTGACACGGTCAAATTCTATTTTGGTGCCTTTTGCAGACTCTAGTGTTCTTTGAAGTCTGGCTTTGGCTTGGTCAAGATTGACCTGATATTGTGAAGGGTCTATCTCAAAAAGCAGATCGCCGATTTTGACCTTTTGGTTGTCTTCTACATGGATCTTTGTTACCATGCCGTTGACACGGGGTGTGACTTGAATGACCTGTGTTCTTACCTGTCCGTCACGCGTCCATGGGTTGTTGATGTAGGCTTCATATTTATAGTAGCCAAAAAACCCTGCGGTTGTTATGAGTGTCAGCGTGAGTAATAGTTTAAGTGTTTTTTTCATAGTGTGCCTTTAAAATTGAATCCAAACTGCATCAATAAGCAGTGCATAGAGTAACATGATAGCGACAAAAACATAGGCTGGAGCATAGAAGTAGCGTGTCAGTTTGAATTTATTGAGCAGCGTAACAGTTATCAGAGCAGCGATAAACGCCAAAAGCGCTACGAGCAACAGGGGTGAGTAGTATACATCACCCAAGGAGAGTTCATGAGGGTAGGGATTCATTGTATTCCTTTGGGGATCTGAGTCATATTGGCATCAAGATATCTGCCCCAGTCTACGGTTACTTTCATACGGGCTGCAGTCTCTGTGCTCAGATAAGACTTTCCTTGGCTTATCTGCCATCCTCCGCCCAAAGCTTTATAGAGCGCGATGGTTTGAAGGGATAGGTTTCCTTTGATGGTGGCATAGCGGTCTTGGGTTGTAGTCAGTTTTTCCACTGTGTCTAAAAGCCGTTCATACCCCACAAGGCCATCATTGTATTGGATAACCGAAATATTGAATGCGCGCACGGTGGCATCGACTGCTTTTTTGATCTCAACTTGCTGGCTTTGTATCCATATATGTCCTTCAAGGGCATTGGAGACTTCAGAAACGGCTGAGAGTACGGACTTGTTATAGTTCACCAGACTCTCTTCAAACAATGCGTCTTGTAAGCGTATCTGGTTTTTGATACGGTCATAGTGAAAAATATTCCACGAAAATGAGGGTCCCACACTGACACCCAATGCATCTGAGCCACTAAGCCATGAGCCACGGGCATTATTGGTGTTGTATCCGATGTTTCCAAAGAGGGAAAAACTCGGATAGAGTGCAGCGATGCTTGAGCCGATTTGGGCATTGGCTGAGCGTGCTTTGTATTCTGCAACTTTGATGTCGGGTCTTCTCAGAAGCAAGGCAGCATCGATTTTGTTATAAGGATTGAGCTTGGCTTGTGGGATGATATTGATGCCAAGGGAACCTGCGTCACTTTGACTTAATTGTATGACTTCTTTATTTTTCTGGCTGATATACACAGAGGCATTGTCAGTGTGGCTGTTGCTGTCAAGGATTTTTTTAATCGTATGTGCATCGCTTGCAAGTATATACGCCATAGCATTGAGTGCTTGGGATTTGGAGAATTCGATAGCAGGGATAGCTGCGCGCGTATTGTAGAGCTGTGAGCGTGCCTGCTGCATATCTAGTTCGGAGACATTACCCGTGTTGAACTGTACTTCAGTGAGCTGTGTCACCCGTTCTTGGATCACAATGTTTCGTTTTGCGTAGGCTATACGCTCTTGTGAAGTACGATACTCGATATAATTTCGTGCCACTTCAGCGATAACCGAGACCATAATGTCATGGTGTGAAGCGATGCTGGCATACACATCTGCCTCTGAGGATTCTATGCCTCTGGCGTATTTACCCCAAATGTCCAACTCCCAACCCAGATCAAAATTGACACCTGCTGTTGCAATGTCATTGCCACCATTTTTGGAAGAAGAGGCAGACCCTGAGAGTGTTTGCACTTGTGGGAACATCAAGCCTTCAGAGATGCCCAAGATAGCCCGTGCCTGCAAAATGCGTAAACCTGCAGCCTTGAGATCGAGATTTTGCGCATAGGTTTTTTCAACCAAGAGACTTAAAGTAGGGTCATGAAAAGTTTTCCACCATTGTGCAACGCTACGGTCATCCTGCAAACTTGAATGTTCCCATGCTTTGGGCAGTGGGGGATTTTGGATACCGGTAAAATCAGGCCCCAGTTTCATACATCCGCCAAGCATCCACACTGCCAAGACTCCAAATGTCGTTTTTGCTAATATTTTATTTCTAAATTGATGGGTTTGATTCACATCTTTGTCCTAAAATCTATTTTGTTTCAACACGCTAAAATGCACAGTATCCATGATGGCTTGAATTTCTAAAAACGCAAGCCAGACATCTCTGCGTAAAGAGATATTTTCATAAACATCTATAAGCTCTTGTTCGGTGTAGGCATCTGGGCTGATACTGTCAAAAAAACAAGTGAGTTTCTCTTGTGTTTTAGCAATCAGTTCTGCTTTGTTCTTCCAGAAAGCTTCTATCTCTTTGCTCTCTTTACCGTTTGCATACTCATCTAAAAGCTGTTCAAGTTTTATGTTATGGTCTGTATCGTCAGAAATTTTAAGAAGCGGATTGGAACGCATGAGGTGGTTTTTTCTAAAAAGCATTTGGAGCAGGTAGGCAAAGGACTCACACGCTTGACTAAAAGCCACTGCCTCAGTTTTGTTAAACCCCTCAAAATAACGCGCATCAATCTTGTCTGCCCACAGTTGCATCTTTTTTACGGTTTGTGTCAGATGTATTGTACTATAGGCACATTGTATAGTGTGCATGAAAGTACGCACTTTTGAGTCTCTGAGTGTATCGGGCTGAAGTAAAATAGTGGAGAGCTTGAAGGAACGCTGTTTTAGACGCAAAAAAAGATGTTCTGGTTTGGTTGAAAAGGGGATGTAGTAATACAACAAGAGTACAAACAAAAAAGCATAAAAAACCAGAAGGGTCAAAAGGAACACATCAAAGTTATAGCTCATCTCGTTGGCAAGTCCCAAAGTCAGCATCCCCAGCAAAAAGAACACGGTGATTTTGGAATCTAAAAAATAAAAACCGATAAAAGCATAGAAAAAGATAAAAATCCCCAGCTCCCATCCATAGCGCAGATGAGGAAGTACGGCAATGTACATCACAGCAGCAAAAACAAAGGCAAAGGTCAAGATGATCATCAGCATGGATGGTTTGAGCGGTGTAAAGGTCGTCAGGACACTTAAAGCTGTTGCCAGTATGACGATCATAAAACCGCCTGGAGGATTGGTGTAGATCCAAAATAGGGTAGCTGTCCAAAACACAATGAAATTGAGCAATGCCCCCTTAAGATGTTCACTGTCTCCCCAGACAAATGCGCTTGATTTTTGACTCTTTAGAGGGCTAAAGAGCGTGGGGATTGCAGAGAGGAGGCTGTTTAGCTTGTGTGCCAGTATGCGAAGTTCGGTATGTAGTTTGGCTGTGTGGGAGAGTGTTGCACGCACAACGGCGTACTCAAGATGACTCAGTGTGTGGGTTCTGTGTTCCTTAAGTGTCGGCAGACAGACTTGAGGCAGAGGGATGATTGTTTGCTTTTTCCATGCCAAAGAGATAGCTTTAAACATCTGGGCTATCTCCGTATCGATACGGTGGTACTCATCTGAAAAGTCAGAAAGCATCCCAAAAGTGACCGGAGTGTTATGAAGTGTGAGCAAGAGAAGAAGTTCATCTATTTTTGCATAGCTTTGCATGATGTCATCCCATTGGGCTTGACTGATAGATAACCCTGATGTGTTTTCTTCAGAAGCCATGACCGCGCTATAAAGTAGCTGTTCTTTTGCTATCATGCTTTCATGCAGTGTTTTGTGTTCCTCTGCTGCGTCATTTTTATTGGAATATATCTGAGCTTGCAGATCGCAAAGCGAAGCGATTTCTTTAAGCGTGTTGTCCTGAAGATGGACAGGCCAGAGAAAGACACCTACAAGCGTATAGATGCCAATCCCCAAAACGGTCATGTAAGTTTTATTTACACCGTAGATGAAACTGTTTTCAACATTACCGTTTTGAAACATCATCATGATCGTGACTGAAGAGAGTATAAAAATGGTCATATCACCCTTGTAGGCACGGGCAAGATAGAGTAAAAAGGTGACGATAAGAGAGACTACAATCAGATAGACTGCTCTGTCCTGCGGAAAAAGTCCGACAAGCAGCATACCGATACAAGCACCTGCAACTGTTCCTATGATACGTGCCACCCCTTTGGCTATGGAATCGCCGATATGTCCAAAAGTGGCGATGAGCATCACGGTGGTAGCAGCAGTCGAGGCTTGCTCCCAGCCCTGAGAAAAGGGGATGAGATACGCCAATGCCATACTCAATGAGGCCTTGATGGCAAATTTGATTTTGTCAGAAAGGGTAAAATCTGCAAACTTGAGAATATGCTTTCTCAACGATACTCCCGATCTGTTCTTTGCAATCATTAGTGATTGAGGGTGTTTTTTGTATTGTGGATATGTGTTTGAGCGATCCAAAGCCCAAAAAGTTTATACGCCAGAGCAAAAATAACCGCACCGATAAAAAGACCGATCATACCCATCAGTATCATACCGCCAATGGCACCGATCAGAATAATCAACATGGGGATATCAACACCTCTTCCCATCAATAAAGGTTTCAGTACCCCGTCAACAGCCCCAACAATAAGCATATAGATAGCAAACACGATTTCAGCCGTGCCTGAACCATGTGCAAATACATAGGCGATAATCGGACCGATAACAAGCAGAGCCGGCATTTGAATAATCGTCAAAAACATAATAATCAGTGTCCACACAACAGCAAAAGGGATGTCCATAGCAATCAATCCTATGAATGCCAAGAGAGCCTGTATCACTGCAACACCAATCACTCCAGTGACCACTGAACGTACCGTCAGCGCTGAGAGTTCTGCCCATTCATCCCCTTTATCACCAATGATACGGCGTAAGAGTGTATGGTAAAAAGTAACAGCTCCTTCGCTTTTTATTAAAAATATAGCCGCAATCACAAATGAGCCGACAAACATCAAGATGGTACTAAGCCCTGAGCCCAGTAGTGAGAAAAACTTACCTGCCATTTTTTTTATCTCGTCTTTAAAAGGTTCAAGGGTTGTTTTCAGATTGTGTGAAGCGTTATCCCAAAATGTATATGCTTGTTCACCGATGACAGGCCACTCTTTTACTTTTTGTGTTGGGGGAGGGATGGTGATGTTTCCCTCCTTAAAAGTGTGTGCAAATGATGTAGAAGCTTCTATCATACTGCCTGAGAGCATATAGGTTGGGATCAACAGTGCAGCAATCACTGTTACGGTAAATCCTATAATCACTTTTTTACGACTGCCAAAATACTTCTCTAAAATGCTGACAAGAGGAGCAAGTGCAACAGCAATGATGATACCCCATACTACAATCCAGATAAATGGTTTTGCAATCATGTAGGTCAAATAAATCACTAAAGCCAAAAGAGCGATGCGAATTGCTATTTCTATTGCCAGACGCACGGTTGCATCCCTTTGTTCTATCTCGTTCATGGCTATCCTTGTGAGGTGTTTTTATTAAAAATATTATAACAAAACTATCTCTATAAAGAAGTATTTAAAGGTAAAAAGTTGTACTATTAACAAATATAATACTCAAGGATAGATTATGGTTAAGCTAACGATTGAATATATGGATGGTTCAAAAGAAAACTACAACATCATGGAATCTTCAAATAATCTAAGTGCTTCTATGGGGCTCAAACGGTACAAAAATATCATTGAAGACGGGATGCTCAAACTGGTGATAGAGTCACAGCAGCTTGTCTTGATACCTATTGTCAATGTACGAAAAGTGATTGCGCATGGTGATGACATCGTGCAGATGAAAGCAGAGGATTACCCTGGTTTCATGAGTGCCAAAATAGCAGAAGAAAATTAATCTACAGAGCTTGCCTGTCTTTTAACAGACCTGCAACATACCCGCTTGCAAAACTCCACTGCAGGTTGTAGCCCCCACAGGGACCGTCAATATTCATAATCTCACCGCAAAAGTAAAGACCGCTCAGTTTTTTACTCTGCATCGTGTAAGGGTCTATCTCTTTAAGGCTCACGCCTCCCCTGGTGATCATCGCCATTTTAAAGCCGTCATGTCCGTTGACGATCAGCGGTGTCCAGACCAAAAGTTTGATGAGCGCATCCCTTGCAACCCCTGTTTGTTTGCCTAAACTAAGGGCAGGGTCTACCTCTGCAAGCTTACATAGTGCTAGACTGACAGAGTGTGGCAGTAGCGTTTGGAGGAGTTCAAGCGTATTCTGATGGGGATTTTTATTGGTTTCCTGTTTGAAATGTTCGCGAATTTTCTCTTCGTTCATGCCTTTGGTGAGGCTCACTAGCACTGGCACTTCCTCCATCTTGCTTAAAAGTGGTGTGATTTCTCTGGAAAAATCAAGTACCACAGGCCCCCTGATGCCACCTTTAGTGAAGATGAGATCGCCTTTGGCGGAAAGTTTTTTATATTTCTTGATATTAACATGCATAGTGACTTTGGCGATGGTGTCTGCCCTGCAATCCTCAACCCAAGTCTCCTTGACTTTAAGGGGCATCATTGCAGGGAAAAGTTCGGTGATAGTATGTCCAACCGATGCTGCCATGGGGTACCCGTCACCCTCGGCACCCAAAACCGGGTAGCCCATCCCGCCTGTAGCGATGACAACATTTTGGGCACTAAATGTCTGGCTTTGTGTACTGACACCGGTTATATGGGTGCCATCATGCTCAAGTGTTTCTACTTTTTGAGAACACAAAACAGTCACACCCAATGTTTGCATCTCAAGCTCCATCGCTTCTATGATGGTGGCTGCGCTGTGTGTGACAGGAAAAACCCTGTAGCCATCAGGTGCGTGACTCTCAACGCCTATCTCTTTAAAAAATGCCATCAGTGCTTTATGGTCTAAGGCTTCAAGCGCAGAGGACATAAAGCGCCCGTCTTTGCCAAAACGTGCCATAAAGGCTTCATTAGAAAGCGTGTTGGTAAGGTTGCAGCGGCCGCCACCTGTGGCTTTGAGTTTTGCCCCTATTTTAGAGAGTTTTTCAAGCAGAAGGACTGATTTGCCCGCACGAGCAGCCGTGATGGCTGCCATCATACCTGCTGCACCTGAACCGATGACGATGAGTGTGTAGTGCTTTATGCTAAAGACCTGTAGAGACGAGCAATGATATACTCTGCAAGCAGTATCGTAACTACGACAATAATAAAGGTGATAACCCCATGCCATATGCCTGAAAAAATAATTTCTTTTGCAAACATCAGTTGTAAAATCCCCAAGATAACAAACTTTGAACCAAACAAAATACTATAGGCTGAGAGTATGCGGTAGAATTTCATCTTAAAGCTTGCCTCTGTTTGGAAGAATTCGGCAACACGGTGCTCAAGTGCCAAAGTGAGTTTGAGAAGCACTTGGAGAACCACAGCGGCAAGAAAGGCTATACCAAACGAAGTGATGGTAACTTTGTCCCAGTATTCTGCAAAAAAACTCAACACGACAAGATCGATGAGGGTAAAGGTAAAATACCTTAAAAAAAGCTCCTGCTTTCTTGAAATGGTTTTGGGTTCGTAACTTTCTGTGGAGGCACTCATATTTGTATCCTTTCTATGTAGCAAGTGTGTGGAAATATAAAAGGTGAATTCTCACCTTTAGCAAACTATCTTTTGAAAAATTCTACCATCAAAACCCAATTACTTCACTAAAAATAGTTGTTTTCTTCTAACAGACAATCTATTGCGTGGCTGTTTTAAGGAAAATACTATTTAAATGTGCAATTTCATTTTCTTTTCAAAATGATATCTGCAACAGTAAGATTTGGGTCATCACGGCCTAGACGATGGCTGAGTCCTAAGGTGTTTAGTTTTTCTCGAACACTATTGTGGGCTTCGAGCGCATAGAATTGGATACCTTTTTCTTTAAGCGTGTCAGCAAATTCAGCCAAAGCCAATGCACTTTGATGGTCAATATAGGGTGTAGATGAAAGCTGAAGTAACACTTTTGAGGGTTGAGGCTGCTGTTTGTTGATAAGCTCTGATATCGTATCGCGGACATAATCGATGTTAAAGTAGAGCAAACTTGAATTGATTCGAAAAATCAGTGTATCGGGTATGGTCTGTGCATCCTCATGTTGTGTGATATCCAAAAATGTATCTGTGTTGGCTATACGACCCAGTTGTGATATGTTCGGTGTGGAAGCACGTTTAAGCAGTAGCACCAGTGAGATCATCACCCCGATGAAAATACCGCGCAACAATCCAGAAGCAAGCACACCGATAATCACAAAAAGTGCCACAATAAACTCTTCACGCTCTACACGATAAAGATGAAGTATTGCAGAAGGTTTGATGAGGCTTGTAACCGCCATCAAAATGATGGCTGCCAAAACCGGTTGAGGAAGAGGAGCAAGCCATGGGGTAAAAAAGAGGATGACTGTTGCAATGACAATCGAAGCGATCAGACCAGAGAGCAAGGTTTGTGCTTTGGCATCAGCATTTACCAACGACTGTGACGTTCCTCCGCTAACAGGAAATCCGTGCATCAATCCTGCTGCTGCATTACTCACACCAATTGCCAGAAACTCTTTATTGGGATCAAAACGTGAACCATTTTTACTGGGAAACATTCTCCCGATAGCCGCAGTTTCAACTGATGCAAGCAAAAAAGCAGCAAACGCCAGAGGCAACAAATCATTGAATTGTTCCCATCCGACATGAGGCAAAGACGGTGTGGGAATCCCAGCTGGAAGGGTGCCCAACACCTTGACCCCCAATGCCTCCAAGCCAAAAAACATAGAAGCCCCAATTCCCAATACAAGTACAATCAGAGAAACAGGACGGTTTTTTAGAAAAGTGTTTCCAAGAACAAGCAGAACGAGTGCTGCTACTCCAAGTGCCAGGGAAGCGGGATGGATGTCGTTTAGGTGATGAATAATATTGGAAACATTCTCTATAAAATAGCCGTGAGTTCCGTGGAATCCCAAAAGTTTAGGCAATTGCGTGCTGATCAAAAAAAGCCCGATGCCGATTTTAAATCCGACCATCACACTCTCGGAGATAAAATTGATAACGACACCTGCACGCATATACCATGCAATGAGCGCCATAGCAGAAACCAAAAGTGCCGTTGCGGATGCGAGTGCAGCAAATTTGGAGATGTCTCCACCGGCGATAGTACCCAAAGAGGCACCGATCAACAGTGAAATGGCGGAGGTGACTGCAATAACTGTGTTCGCCGAAGTCGAAAAGAACCAAAAAAACAGTCCTGCGGCAAAACATGAATAGAGCCCTGCTTCTGGAGGGAGATTTGCCATAGATGCATATGCGAGTCCCGCAGGAATCAGAAATGCAGCAAGTGTTACTCCTGCAATGAGGTCGTTTTTAAACCATTCAGGTTGATAGCTTTTGAGCCAAGACGGGACAAACATCAGTATATCTCTGGAATAAAGCGACGGTCGGCGATGGAAGTGATATCGTCATACTCGTGTTTTTTAGAAACCTTCGGCAATTCTATCTTCTCTCTAGAGAGTTTTTCATAAGGAATCTGCTGCAAGAAATGAGAGATACAATTGAGTCTGGCTCTTTTTTTGTTGTCTGAACGAACAATGTGCCAAGGAGAGTCATCTGTATCTGTTGCTTCAAGCATCTCATCACGTGCTTTGGAGTATTCGTACCATTTGCTGCGCGCCGGAAGATCCATAGGGCTTAGTTTCCATTGTTTGGTTTTGTCTGTGATACGGGATTCAAAGCGTCGTTCCTGTTCTTCACTGCTGACTTCAAGCCAGTACTTGATCAATATCACTCCACCCTGAATCATGTAGGTTTCGAATTTGGGTGCAAGATCTAAAAATCTTTGATGCTGTTCTTTTGTGCAGAACCCCATGACATGTTCAACACCTGCTCTATTGTACCAGCTTCTATCGAAGATGACCACTTCACCGCCAGCAGGGAAGTGGTTCATGTAGCGTTGAAGCTGAATCTGTGTTTTTTCTCTTTCTGTTGGTGCTGGAAGCGCAACCACACGAAAAACACGCGGACTCACCTTTTCAGTCAGTGCTCTGATGGTGCCTCCTTTTCCTGCTCCATCACGTCCTTCAAAGACAATAATCACTTTAAGTTTTTTTTCTACAACCCAATCTTGCAGTTTGCAGAGTTCTACTTGCAGTTTATAGAGTTCTTCTTCATATTCTTTTCTCTTCATTTTGGTTTCTTTTAACATTTCTTCTGTTTCTTCTCTTTGTTGAGCTTGAAGTTTATGAAGCTCTTTTTTGTGTTTTTTATTTTCTTTTGACATCTTTTATCCTTTTTTAGAGTTCGATACGTCTAGGACGGTTCATTGAGAGTATCCCGTGTGTTTCACCATCTTGTGTTTGAGCACTCATGGTGGCATCATAAGGCGGTTTGTGATCACGCAGCACATCCACCAAGTGGCTCAGCACAAGACCATGATTTCTTCCCATTGGGAAATGAATGGCATCGATATGCTGTGTATGAATTTTGTCAGCAAGGGCGTGAAGCGCACATTCATACGCGCTTTCATTGGTAATATATTGAAGATAATAGTCCCGCATAATATTGACATTGCCGATCCATGCTCTGCGTTCATCTGCACTAATCTGGGTGTTCTGATTGATAGAATCAAGGTAAGAGTCGATAAGTGTTTTGGTCTTTTCTTCTCGCGAATCAAATACACTTTGCAGGTCAGTACAATGCTTTTTAAGCAGTTCAAGCAAATCACGGCTGCTATATTCTTTGGTTCTGACATCATGAAGATAGATGATGTTCTCTTTGGGTGCTTCGGTCTCAAATGCCTCCAAGAGTTCAACGGCTGCAGTTAAAAAGGTATATTTATCCGGTTTTGTCTGATCAAACGAAACCCCTTTACCTGAAACCTTTGGTTTGGCACCCACATATTTTAATTCCATTTTTTCTCCTTTTTTGCGTTTATATTATATAGTCACCCCTGAAAAACCAAATCACCTCCCTAAAATAGGCACTTCGGAAGCGATAAAACGGTATAATAACGACCGATAAACATAGTAAACCCG
>NCHB01000022.1 GCA_002281755.1 Sulfurovum sp. 16-42-52 | reverse complement strand
AAGATTTTGTTTGTAGGGTGGCATACAAGTAGTGCACCCCAAAGAGTTTATTTGAAGTTCAAAGCCTATGCCAAGCGCTTCAAAAATTTGGCTTATCATGGTGATAATGCTAAAATCTTCATATACAGAAGCTTCCCCAAAACTCTCACAGCCAAACTGGTGAAAGGCACGAAGTCTGCCCTTTTGGGGGCGCTCATAGCGAAACATTGGGCCATAATAATAAAACTTGTGTTTCATCTCCTGACGGTCAAGCTTAGAAGAAACAAAGGCTCTCACTACACCCGCTGTGCCTTCAGGACGCATACAGACATCATTACCGCCTTTGTCTTCAAACTGATACATCTCTTTGCCCACAATGTCCGAACTCTCCCCCACAGAACGCTTAAAGAGTGCCGTCTCCTCTAAGATGGGTGTTTCGATATAGCTGTAGCCATATCGCTTGGCAATACCAATAGCAGTAGTGACGATGTGCACAAAACGCGCACTCTCATCAAAAGTAAGGTCTTTCATGCCTCTAAGCGGGTTAATCATAATGCTTCCTTGAAAAATAGTTCGAAATTATAGCTTGAAAGCTCTTTAGGGTTTAATTAGGTAGTCATTGAGCCAAGACGGAATTTCATCTGTATGAAATTCAATCTCTTCTGCATTTGTAATCTCTGCCAGCCAGACTTTTTGAGTATCGCTTGATGAATTGTCAAAAATATAGGCACGGTCTGTATAAGAAACAGCCTTTTTTAGTAACCCTAAAGAACGATAATATCTCTCTTCGATTTTCTCTTTAGGGACAGAGTGTCCACCTTTTTTAACCCTATTTGAGACTCTATCAATATTGATGATGGGGTCTTGGGTTGCAATATAGTAGAGATAAACTCGATAACCGCTTTCTTTTGCTAAACGCATAAAATCGACTTTGTCAGGAGAAGACATCACTGTCTCAAAGGTAAAATCTACTTTTTGTTCTAATAATTTATGCCTAATATAATCGGCACATACAGAAGTATAGTATGAATTTAAAGTAATCATTGGAAAGTAAAGTTTGTTATCACTGAGATATAATTTTTTAATTTCATTGTCTAATTCAGCTTTTAGTATAAGTGGATGGTTTGATAAAAAACTAAAAAAATCTTCTTTATTCACATCTGCTAAAAAAGGTGAAAAGTCCAAAAAACCTTGTAAATGTATATTTTTTTCTATGTCATCGGCATTGATGTAGTAACCAAGGAGTTTTTTATCTAAAATACTATTGAGTGTACTTTTGCCACTTCCATTTGGCCCCGCAAATATTCTTAGTCTGGGTGATGGCACTTGTGAACCTTATTTTTTTAGAGACAGTTTATATTTACGATTTTTGTCTACTTTGTTTGATACTTGTATATCTTTTAATCGCTCACTATAACCATCGGGATATACTCGGCAAATTTGATTATCAATAACGCTAACAACACTGTACCCTAGGCGTAATGTCTCACGAGATGCTTGTGTAAATGCATTTTGTGCATTGATGGCAATTTCATTTTCATCGTAGGCAATAATCTTTTGAGATTTTTTTGTTGACATGCTGTATTCCTTTCATAGATTATTTAAGTATAGCGTAAATTTATAATTTTAAATATTCGAGTATCGTGTCATGAATATTTTGTATCTCATCGGTGGCATCCACAAACAGATGGGGGATGCCCAGCTTGAGTATACTTTGTTTCATGTGTTCCTGAACCTCAAGGAGATACTCCAGTCCTCTTCGCTCTATGCCATCAAGACTTTTTTGGGAGGTTCTGTAGGTGAGTGTTGGCATATCGGTGAGAAATAAAATGATTTTATCGGGGAAATGTCCCTCTAGGGCAAAACGGTTCAGGTGAACCAGCTCATCAAAGTCAAAATCACCATTGGCAAGTGCATACCCAAGCCCAGAGATAAATCCTCTATCAGAGAGAATGAGTTTATCTTGATTGGGTTTAATCACTTCCTGATAATGTTCAGCACGGTCTGCTAAAAATAGCAACAGTTCAGCACGCTTGGATGCCAAAGCATTGGTGAGGAGTATCTCTCTGGCTTGTTTGCCAAAAGGTGTACCACCTGGCTCATGGGTGATGATGATTTCAGGATATTTTTGTGCTACAAGTTCTATCTGCGTGCTTTTTCCGCAGGTGTCTATGCCTTCAAACAGTACATACATCAGCGTAAACACTTGATGAGTTTGAGTGCTTCAGCGGGGACAAGATGCTCCACTTTGCCATCAAAGTTTAAGATGGAACGCACCACAGAGGAGCTAACAAATGCATACTCAAGGCTTGGCATCAGATAGACCGTTTCAAGCTCTTTTTTCAGGGAGGCATTGGCATAACCCATTTGTAGTTCATACTCGAAGTCACTCACGGCCCTGAGTCCTCTGATGATGATATTGGCTTCAAGATTATCAGAGAGATCGATGAGTAAAGAGTGAAATCCGGTCACTCTCACTTTAGGGAAGGCTTTAGTGGATTGCTCTGCCATCTCGATACGCTGTTTGAGACTAAACATCGGTTTTTTGGCTTCAGATTCTGCAACCGCAACGATAATTTCATCAAACATCGTGCACGCACGTTTTATGATATCTACATGCCCATTGGTAATAGGGTCAAAGGTCCCCGGATATATGGCTCGTCTTACCTCACTCATGTCCACTCCATCTCTCATATAGATTATTTTGTATGCCCAAGGCATCATACCACTTGCCTATGATGAACTTCTCCATCTCTTCCAGCGTAGAAGACTCAGAATAATACCCCATCACAGGCGGTGCGATGATAACGCCCAGAGAAGCCAGTTTATGCATATTTTCCAAAGCAATGGCAGAAAAGGGCAGTTCTCTGGGAGCTAGTAGTAACTTTTTGCGTTCTTTGATTGCCACGGCTGCGACGCGTGTTGCAAGATTGTCGCTGATACCACAGGCAACTTTTGCCAACGTGTTCATACTGCAGGGTATGATAGCAGTCGCATCCACGCCAAAAGAGCCGCTTGAGACTGAAGCAGCGATATCTTCAGACGTGTGCAGGGTGACCTGTTTATTTTCAAAACTCTCAACGGTGAGAGCATTGTTGGAGACGACGATATGCACTTCAATCTCTTCAGGTAAGTAGTCTACAAACTTTTTGCCCAGTTGTACACCGGATGCACCTGTGATTGCTACTACGAGTTTCATGGTATACCTTATTGTTTAGTATTGGATTATAGCAAAAGAAAATAAGTGTTGATTTATGTTTTTTTTGACTATGATATGAAAAACAAGATAAGGTCTAACTCCATGACACGTAAAGAAGTGATGTTAAATACGGTTTGGGATGAGTTTGGGATGGGGACTTGTCGACTCTTTGTCGATTTTTTTAATCAATATATACCATTTATCCTCTTCCAAGACCACAAACCTACTCCCAATATCTCTAGCCAAATGATGCAAAGTATCAATGCCATTTTAGAACTTGATGAAGGTGAACTTGAGAGCTTTAAATCGCTACTTTATGATGCATATCTCTCACAATCTGTGATTACCCAAATGAATATAGTGCCATGGAGTAAAGCAGACTTATATAGTGCAAGTAAGGTGAAAGAGATTTATATCGATCAAGATAATGATCATGGTAAAGGTATTTATGCTGAGATAATAATAGAGTGTGTACCACAAATTTTAGTATGTATCACAGTAAAAGAGGGAAAAATGATTGGTTTTGAAGAGCATCTGTAACAGGTGAGAAAATGTTGGAGCGGGCGAAGGGAATCGAACCCTCTACCCCAACCTTGGCAAGGTTATGCTCTACCGATGAGCTACGCCCGCATCATTTATGCAAGAGGAATTATAGGGTATTGTTGGTACAAGAATGCTTAGTGAAGCACTCTTGATGACTAAAAAATGTCTCGTTAGATCGTTTTTGAACTGTCACAATGGCGTGATTTGAGTTTGCCTGCCATGCTCAAATAGCTGTTTAACGCGCCGATGTAGGCTCTAGCAGAGGCGAGCATCGTGTCGATGTTCAAGCCATGTCCGATGATAGCCGGCTCACCATTAAATGAAACCTTGACGGTGACGTTAGCCAAGGCATCTTTGCCTTCACTGACAGACTTCACCTTGTACTCCAAAAGCTGCCCTTCATAACCCGAAATCCTGTCTATGGTTTTAAAAATCGCATCAATCGTCCCTTCACCAATACCTGCATCGATGATCTCTTTACCGTCTTTTCTGATACTCACCGCAGCAGAAGGCACACCATTCGAGCAGTCCATCAACTGCAAAGAGATGAGCTCATAAATCTTAGGTGCCATGGTCATCTCAGAGGTGACCAAAGCCCTCAAGTCATCATCATAGACATCTTTTTTGCGGTCAGCTAAAATCTTAAAGCGCTCAAAGGATGTGTTAAGTTCTTCCTCACTCAAACTAAAGCCCAATTTGCCAAGCTTGTCCTTAAAGGCTGCACGCCCTGAATGTTTGCCCAAGACCAAAGTGTCATCCAAATCCAAACCAATATCCGCTGGAGAGATAATCTCATAAGTCGATTTGTTTTTCAACATACCGTCTTGATGGATACCGCTTTCATGTGCAAAAGCGTTTTTGCCTACGATGGCTTTGTTGGGTTGGGGCTCGATGCCTGTGATATTGGCTATCAAACGGCTTGAGGGGTAAATCTCTTTGGTGTTGATATTGGTGGTATACTCGCTAAATACATCCGAACGGGTTTTGAGTGCCATCACTATCTCTTCGAGTGCAGCATTGCCTGCACGTTCACCCAAGCCGTTGATGGTACACTCTACCTGTCTAGCGCCATTGATGACGGCTTCAAGGGAGTTTGCCACACCCAATCCCAAGTCGTTGTGATTGTGTACCGAGATAATCGCGCGACCCTCGACATACGCACTCATTTCTCTCACCATCGCACCGATTTCAAAAGGCAACCTAAAGCCGACCGTATCGGGCAAATTGATGGTTGTTGCACCTACTGCAATCACCGCGTCTGTTATCTCTTTCATGAAGCCCATATCCGAACGTCCCGCATCTTCACAAGAAAATTCTACATCTTCGACGAATTCCCGTGCATATTGGACTGCTCTTACCGCTCTTTTGATGACTTCATCCGGCGTCATTTTCAACTTGTGTTCCATATGTATCTTAGAAGTGGCGATGAAAGTATGGATGCGTCTCATCTTGGCTTTGGCGATGGCTTCGCCTGCAGCTTTGACATCGGCATCTGTAGCACGTGCCAAAGAACACACAGTAGAACGCGTGACGCGTTGGGCTATCTTGTCAATGGCATCAAAATCCCCGGGGCTGGCTGCTGCAAATCCTGCTTCGATGATGTCCACACCCAAACGTTCCAACTGTGCAGCGATCTGAATCTTCTCTTCGGTGTTCATGGAAGCGCCAGGGCTTTGTTCTCCATCTCTAAGCGTGGTGTCAAATATTTTAATAATGTTTTGGTTCATGGTGTACCTTTAAATGGTTAAAAGCGGTAATCGCTGGAAATGGTCTAATTTTACCCAAATAGCGGTAAATTAGAAACTAAAAAATGAAATGTAAAAAGTAGGGAGAATTAGAGGCAGAGCAGCAGGAGAGAAAAAGCTTGTGTGAAAATAGTGTGCGTTTTTATGATATTTTTCATAATGTTCTCCTGTAATTTTTGATAAGTATACACCAAAATGAAATAAATTACAAGAGAGAATAACGCTCTTTTATTGTTCAGCTTCAGCTTCTTCTTTTGCCTTAGCGGCTGCTTTAGCGATTTTTTCTGTGTGTGCCAAGCGAGTAGGAAGGTTATTTTCGGTCTCATATGCATCGATGATCTCACGTACTTTTTTACCTTCGATGACTTCTACATCCAACAATACACCAACCATATTTTCTATTGCCTGAGCATAATCACGCAGTGTCTGCTTGACAAAATGAAAGCGTTCATTGAGTGTACTTCGGATATAAGTATCGATATCTTCAGCCATTTTTTCACTGTATTCTGTAGAAATAGCTCCCCCACCTAGAAACGAGTTTTGACTTCTTTTAAGTACCATCAAGCCTGCGATATCTGTCATACCAAATACAGTAATCATATCTTTCAAAATAGCTGTAGCACGGTCAAGATCATTGCCTGCACCGGTACTTATCTCACCGATAAATACTTCTTCCGCGGCTCTTCCAGCGAGTAAGACATCTATCTCTGCCATGAGCTCATACTTTTGTTTCAAGAAACGCTCTTCATCTTCAGGTAAGTGAAGTGTGTAGCCCAATGCCCCCAGTCCTCTAGGAACGATGGAGACTTTGGTGACACGAGTAGCACCTTTACTGAGTTCTGCCATAAGCGCATGACCGCTTTCATGGTAGGCAACGATTCTTTTTTCGACATCGGAAATTTTTCGGTTTTTCTTTTCAAGCCCTACAAATGAGCGTTCGATGGCTTCAAGCAAATCAGCCTGTTCTATCTCTTTTTTGTTAAAGCGTCCTGCAAGCAGAGCTGCTTCGTTGATGATGTTGGCTAGATCTGCACCCGCAAGCCCTGCGGTTTGTTTGGCGACTATCTTGAGGTTCACATTTTGTGCCAGTTTGACACCTTTGGAGTGTACTTTCAAAATTGCCAAACGTCCATCATAGTCAGGCTTGTCTACAAGTACCTGTCTGTCAAAACGACCTGCACGAAGGAGGGCGGCATCGAGTGTTTCAGGGCGGTTGGTGGCTGCTAATACGATAACAGGGGTGTCCGTACCAAAACCATCCATCTCGGCAAGCAGTTGGTTGAGGGTTTGTTCTCTTTCGTCATTGCCACCCATTTGACCACCGCTTGCACGGCTTTTACCGATAGCATCTATCTCATCGATGAAGATGATGGACGGTGCTTCTTTTTTGGCCTGCGCAAACAAATCACGCACACGACTTGCACCCACACCCACAAACATCTCGATAAACCCTGAACCGCTTACAGAGAAAAACGGTACAGAAGCTTCCCCCGCCACTGCTTTGGCAAGGAGTGTTTTACCTGTACCCGGAGGGCCCACAAGAAGTAGCCCTTTGGGTATCTTCGCACCCAGTTCCATGTAGCGTTCGGGAAACTTGAGAAAATCGACAATCTCTTTAACTTCGTCTTTTGCCTCTTCGACACCCTGCACATCGTCAAACTTCGTATCGGGTTTTTCGGAGTTGATGAGTTTGTCGGCTTTTCCTGCACCCAAAATACCTCCGCCCATGCCTTTAGACATTTTTTTTGCCAGGAAAATCCAGATACCAAAAAAGATCAAAATCGGCAACAAAGAGCTGATGAGTTCAGAAAGAAAACCGCCGCCCATCACACCTTCATACGTGATTTTTTTCTCTTCCAAAAGCGGAATAAGTTCTTTGTCGTATGTGGGTACATTTTGTGCCACGTAGCGTACTTTTCGTCCGTCAACATCCGAGATGGCTTCTATAGTGCTGGGGGTCAGTTTAACCGAAGAGATATCTCCTTTTGCTATTTCAGCTTTGATATCGGAGTATTTGACTGTTTTGGTTTGTGTTACAGAGTTAGTTTCGAGCATATTGCCAAGACCTTCTCCTTCCCCCACAAAGGATTTAAACAGCATGATGATCACGATGGAAAAAAGCGCAAATGCTAAAAGCGGGTTGTTGTTGAAAAAATTGTTGTTATTATTGTCTTGATTGGTATTTTTAGCCATTGGTTTCCTTCTTATAGACGAGTGTTACCCACTCATCTTTGAGTGTACGTTTGAGTAGTGTCAAATCTTTGAAAGATTCGGTCACTAGATTTTCTTTTTTATCCAAAATACCTGAAAGTATCAGGAGTCCCTCTTCTTTACAGGCATTTTTGAGATCTTTTGCTATAAATCTTAACACATCTGCAATAATATTGGCAATGACAACATCATAGCGGTGTTCGGCTTTGTCTATGGAGCCTTCCCAGAGTTTGTCATACTGCTCTTGGTTGAGTAGAAAGTTCTCTTTACAACTTTCTACCGAAAGAGGGTCAGTGTCACAGAGTTCCACGCTTGCACCCAGTTTTTTGCATGCTAGCCCCAAGATACCTGACCCACAGCCTACATCGATTACTGATTTGCTTGCATCTACATATTCGCTGATTGCTTCAAGGCAAGAGAATGTTGTAGCATGATGCCCTGAACCAAAGGCAAGGGCAGGGTCTATTTTGATATTGATACACCCTTCTTTGGGCGTGTACCAGCTTGGAAAAATGTAAAACTTTCCAGCTTCCACAGGTTCTATGGACTCTTGATAGGTTTTGATCCAGTCTGTATTTTCTTTCTCTTGTAAGGTGTAGTTCATCGTGATGGCACCCTCTAAGGTCTGGGCGAATGATACAAGTGCATCTTTAACGTAAGTTAAATCAGATTCACTCCGCACGATGATGGTACCTATACCCAGCTCCAGCCCTTCATCATAAATATTGGAGATAAAATCAGCTATATAATCCACAAAAGTATCATCCAGTGTAATGGTGAGTTCATAATATTTATCGTTCATATTGATTGTCTCCTTTGCAGTGAGCAAAGCTCTCTACAAATTCCTCTCACTGAAGCATTGCCTTTGGCAAGAAAGTGTATCATTGATTGACCTTTTTAAACGCTTCTTTTAAGTCCAGTGTACCTTCATAAAATGCTTTGCCTACGATGGTACCGTCTATACCCGCTTCTATGAGTGCATGAATATCGCTCATGTCTTTTAACCCGCCACTTGCAATGGTCTCTAGCCCGCTTGCTTCTTGAATGGCTTTGGTAAACGCGATATTGACTCCCGTCATCATCCCGTCACGTCCGACATCGGTACAGATGATCGCCTGCACACCACAGGCTGCAAATTCACGCGCCAAATCAGTTGCTTTCATGTCTGATGTCTCCGCCCAGCCCTCAACTGCCACCATCCCATCAATGGCATCGATGCCGACGACGATAGGGTATTTTTTTGCCATCCTTTTGACAAACTCAGGGTCTTTTACGGCAATAGAGCCTAAAATAAGTCTATCAATGCCAAGTTCCAGATACATCTTGATGGTTGCTTCATCGCGTATGCCGCCACCAAGTTCTAGTTTAAGATTACAGTTTTGGCGAATATTTTTAATCTGCTCAAGGTTTTCAGGTTTTCCTGCAAAGGCACCGTTAAGATCAACCAAATGTACCCACTCACTGCCGAGTTCTTCAAACTTTTTAGCTACCTGCCAAGGCTCATCAGAGTAGATTTTGGCTGATTCCATGAGTCCTTTGCTCAGTCTTACGGCTTTGCCGTCTTTGAGGTCTATCGCGGGTAGTATGGTCATTTTTGTCCTTATAGTTTTACAAAATTTTCTATGATTTTAAGCCCGTTGTTATGGCTTTTTTCAGGGTGTGGCTGGATGCCGTAGATGTTGCCGTTTTGCACCGCAGAGACAAACTCATACCCGTAGTGTGTTTTTCCTATGGCGTAGGCATCATCACACACGGCGTGGTAGGAGTGTACAAAGTAGAGATAAAATTCTTTTGGTAGTCCTTCAAAAATTGGTGTCTCTTTCTGCACAAACAGTTCATTCCATCCCATGTGTGGCACTTTAAGTGTGTGATCAAACCTGTTTTCATCAAAAGCCACGACTTTACCGGGGATGAGCCCGAGCCCCTGAGTTGCGCCAAATTCTTCAGAACTTTCAAACAGAAGCTGCATCCCAAGACAGATGCCCAGTAAAGGTTTTCCCGTTGTAGCAAAATTTTTCACCGCTTCATCCATGCCATTTTCTTTCAAATGTGTCATGGCATCACCAAATGCCCCTACACCAGGCAGTATAAGTTTGTCATATTGGTTTAGTTTGGACGGGTCACTCTCCAAAGTGGCAACGGCTCCAACCTTCACAAACGCATTAATCACTGAAGCGAGGTTTCCCATCTTATAATCGACAATTCCTATCACGCCTGTGTTTCCTTTACTGGACTATAGTGAAGGTGATTATAGCAAATTAAATTGAAAGGAGTTTACTCTGGGTGTAGAGACTTTAGTCTATTTGGGTAAAATTATAATAAATTCCTAAAAAAGGCAGGCTTAATGAAGATAGCGATCGTGAAGCTCTCTGCTATGGGCGATATTATCCATGCGATGGTGGCACTTGAGTTTATCAAAAAAGCAAGACCGATGATACAGATTGATTGGATAGTCGAAGAAGCTTTTGCTCCACTTTTGGAACAAAATCCACATATTGACACTATATTGCCTGTCAACCTAAAAGCAATTAAAAAAGACAAAACAGCACTTTTTAGGGAAATAAGAAAAGTTAAAAGTTATGCCAAAAATAACTACGATTTGATCATCGATGCCCAAGGATTGTTGAAGTCGGCTTTGGTGGCTAGGGTGTTGGGTAAAAATATCGCAGGGTATTCCAAAGATTCAATTCGTGAGGGCATTGCAAGTTATTTCTATAAGCAAAAGGTAGCCATAGGGTATGAGCAAAATGCTATTACCCGTAATATCAAAGTAATCTGTGAGCCTTTGGGTATCGTGGTGGATGAAGATGAGATTTTGAATAAAAAACCTTTTTTGTACTTTGATACTACAGCGCCTTTATCTAGGGTACCTGATCGTTTTATTGTCTTTGTTGTGGGGGCTTCGGTAGTCAACAAAATATATCCCAAAGAGAAGTTTCTACAAATTGCACAGGCACTTGAAAATGAAGAGATAGTGGTAGTGTGGGCAAATGAAAGAGAATATAAGATCGGTGAATTCCTTGCAAAAGAGGCTAAAAATGTCCATCTTTTAGACAAGCTTAATTTAGATGCATTGAAACATCTTCTCTCTAAAGCGCAATTGGTGATTGGTGGCGATACGGGACCTACACATATGGCTTGGGGATTAAATGTCCCGTCAATTACAATTTTTGGCAATACACCCCAATATAGAAACACCTTTATCACTCCTATCAACAGGGTTGTAAAATCGCATACGCAGGTCAATGCATTGAAGTTGGATAAGTCTGATTTTTCCATTCAAGAGATAGACCCCCAAGAGGTCATTGAGTTGGTAAAGGAGCTTCTCAAGTGAAAGAGGTGTTTTATTGGACTCTTTTTTATAGCTTCAAGTTTTTTATAGTGATAACTCCCACTAGGGTAATGGATTGCATCGTAAAAGGTTTAGCTGCGTTTATGTACGCTATAGACGCAAAACACAGGAAGATCGCTAGTGTCAATTTGGAACTTGCTTACAAAGATGCTATTTCAAATGAAAAAAAAGAGAAGATTATAAAAGCGACTTATGTAAATTTAATCTATTTGTTGATTGATTTTATCCAAAATCAAGGTATATCAAAAGAGGTGCTTTTAGACAAAGTGACTTTTCACAATAGCGACATTCTGATGAGCGCTATGAACAGTGACTCCAAGATTATTCTTATGACCGCGCATTATGGTAACTGGGAACTACTTCCTCTTGCTATTGCTGCAAAATTTGGCCCGCTGACGGGTGTCGGAAGAAAGCTTGATTCAGCCGTTATGGATAAAATACTCAGTAAGAACAGACAACAGTTTAACATCGAAATGTTGGATAAAAAAGGTGCGATGCGAGAGATGATAAGTGTTTTAAAAGACAATCGTATGTTAGGACTTCTTGTTGATCAGAATACCAGCGAGAATGAAGGAATTTTAATTGATTTTTTTGGGAATCCTGCTAGACACACCCCTTCAGCTGCTATACTTGCAAGACGATTTGATGCTTTGATTATCCCTGCATTTATAACGACCGAGGATCATCGGCACTATGAGATTACCTTTTATGAGCCTATCTTAACAAACAAGTCTGAAGATAAAGAAAGAGACATATTGGAATCAGTGCAAAAGCAGGCAAACATTACCGAAGAGATTATCAGACACAAGCCTGAAGCATGGTTTTGGTTGCATAAACGATGGAAAAATCAATTTGAATGGAGGTATGACAGTGAGTGAAGCCTTTTCTAAAAAATTATTTGATCTGGATCTGCTTGGCTCCCGAGTGTTAATTGTTTTTGGGTTTTCATTGCCGCTTTCAGTAGCAGTAAACAATATGCTTGCGGGCATACTGATCTTATTGTGGATAGTCAAAGGTGACTATAAAAAAACCATGTCTCTTATTGTAAACTCGAAAGTTTTGATAGCCATACTTGCTTTTTATACTTTACATATTGTTGGGTTGCTATGGACGGAAGATATGGCTTGGGGTTTACATATCGTTAAAAAAGAGTGGATTTTGTTGTTGTTGCCTATTATGATGAGTTTTTCGAGAAATGAGCATATTCGGTACTATATCACTGCATTTTTATTGGCAATGACACTCTCTGAAGTGTTGTCATACTTGGTCTGGTTTGAAGTGATACCTTCTTTTTTGCATGCAACAGTGTATGATCCTACGCCTTTTATGCACCATACTTCCTATAACCCCTTTTTAGCTTTTGCTGTCTATTTGGTGGGATATTTGCTTTTGTTTGATGAGGGTTTAAATAGTAAGCAAAAAGTGTTGCTCATGATTTTTATCACAACGATGAGTATCAATATGTTTATAACCGGCGGTAGAGCAGGGCAAGTAGGGTACCTTGTGGTTGTCTCAGTATTGTTTTTTCAATACTTTAAGAGACATTTTCTGCTGACATTTTTGCTTGTTGTGGCAGTCTTGGGGAGTGTTCTTTTTGTAGCGTACACACAAAGTCAGATATTTAGAGAGAGAGTCGAATTGATACGTTCAGATATCAAACAGTTTGATGAAAATAAAAATACAAGTGTAGGTCTTAGAATCAACTTTGCATTCAATTCCTTAGAGATTATAAAACAGAATCCTTGGTTTGGTGTGGGTACAGGAGATTTTAAAAATACCTATAAAGATGTCAATACAAAAAATACTCCAAATGCCCTTGTGGCTCATCACCCCCACAATATGTATTTGCTCGAAATGGTACAGTTTGGCATAGTGGGATTGTTGGCATTATGGTTTATACTGTACGCTCAGATGCGCTTTTCTTTTTCACAAAACGATCAGCTAAAGCATCATGCAGGTATTGCATTGGCACTGCTCTTTTCGGTGATTATGTTGAGTGATTGTTATCTGCTGGGGCATTATACAACGATGCTTTTTGTCTACTTTAGTGCATTCCTTTATAAGCCTGAATATGCGTAAGATACTTGTCATCATACAGCGCTCAAACGGGGATGTGTTTCTTGCTTCTCCTCTCATTGATGCTTTGTCAGCGCATTATAAAGAAGCCAAGATAGATTTGCTCATCAACGACGATACATTAGCCATAGCACGAACATTGGCGCATGTCAATGAGATCCACGCCTACTCGTACAGTTGGCGAAAACTTCCATGGTACGATAGAGTCAAAAATGAGTGGCGTTTGGTCAAAAGTATTTATAGACAGTATGATTTAAGCATTAATCTTACTGCCAGTGATAGATCGGTGATGTATGCGGTATTGGCTTCAAAAAATGCCCTTTCAGCTACTGAGGCAGATCAGGCAAAATCATGGTGGAAAGGCCTCTTGTTAAGTAAACATTATGTTTTTGATCGAACGGTTTCTATTGTGAAAAACAATACTCAAAGCCTTGAACTACTCGGCATTCAACATGAAAAGATACAAGTGCAGGCATATTTTTCCAAAGAGGCAGAAATATCCGTACGCAATAAGTTAAAAGAGAAGAACATCCACAAGTTTATCATCTTTCATCCCTCTGCTCAGTATGACTACAAGATTTATCCGGAGCATTTACGCCATCGTTTACTAGAGCGATTGAATACTTTAGGCATAGCGATTGTTGTTACGGGTGCAAAAAGTCCACTCGATACTCAAATCAAACACGCGTTGCCGAACTTGACGCATGTATTTGACTTTATCGGAGAGACCAGCTTGGATGAGTATATTGCATTGAGCAGTTTGAGTGAGGGGTATATCGGGATGGATACGCTCAATATGCATATCGCTGCGGCACAAAATAAAAGCGTTTTTGCCATCTTTGGCCCAACGATTGTGAGTATGTGGTCACCATGGTGCAATGTTTTACAGTGTAATACAAATAGGAATCGTCCTAAACAAACCTATGGTAACATTACTATTTTTCAAGCAGATATGCCCTGTGTTGCCTGTGGTTTGGCAGGTTGTGACGACAAACATGGCAAAAGTGACTGTCTTGAGCAGATTAGTCCAGAGATTATTTTTGAAGAGGTAAAGCGTGTTTGCTGATATCAGTGTTGTAATCCTTGTAAAAAATGCAGCTCATATTATTGGTGAATGCCTAGAAGCACTGGTTGATTTTGATGATGTCATAGTTTATGACAATGGTTCAACAGATGGCACACAGGCAATATGTGCAGCATATATCAATGTTCGATTAATTGAAGGAGAATTTCTAGGTTTTGGTCCGACTAAAAATATCGCATCTTCTTTTGCTAAAAATGATTGGATATTTTCGTTAGATAGCGATGAAGTATTATCTGAAGAACTAATAAAAACACTTAAATCCATTACGCTGGTTGCTGAACATATTTATGGCGTAGAAAGAAGAAATTTTTATAAAAATAAAGAGGTAAAGTATGCTTGGAATAATGATGTTGTTTTAAGGCTGTATCATCAACAAAATACTCAATTTAATCATAATTTAGTACACGAAAGCCTCATAACAGATAATCTGAAAATAGAAATACTTGAGGGGCAGATTAATCATCATAGTTATCATTCTATTAGTGATTTTATACATAAGACAGACAGATACTCTACTTTATTTGCAGAACAAAACAAAGGGAAACTAAATAGTACGCCTTTAAAAGCAGTATTGCATGCTTGTTTTGCAATGTTTAAGACTTATGTTTTAAAAAAAGGGTTTTTGGATGGTTATATTGGCCTTATTATAGCGTATTCTCTAGCATCGGAGAAGTTTTACAAATATATGAAACTTTATGAGATAAATAAGGATGGGTAGATGAAAATCAGTGGCTTTACATTTTTAAAAAATGGACAAATTTTAGGGTATCCCTTTATCCAGTCCATCCAGTCTGTTTTACCCATTGTGGATGAATTTGTGATAGCACTTGGTCCTTGTGAGGATGAGACGCAAAAGATGCTTGAAGCAATGAATGAGCCAAAACTAAAAATCATCCATACACAGTGGAACAGTAAAATGAAAGACCGAGGATATGTGTATGGTCAGCAAAAGATGATAGCCCAGTTTAACTGTTCTGGTGATTGGGTTTTTTATCTTGAAGCAGATGAGGTAGTGCATGAAGATGATTTACAAACTATTAAATCTTCCATGCAAAAATATCTGCATGATGATGAAGTGGAAGCTTTGGTCTTTGACTATCTGCACTTTTATGGCAATCAAAACAGTTATCTATGGAGTCCAGGTTGGTATAGAAGAGCACCGCGGATACTGAAAAATACCATTAGGTCGTATGCGCCAGATGGATTATTTTGGCTGGTACTGGAAAAAAATAAAATTGGCCGCTATCCAAAAGCAGCACTTGTAGGAGCTACGATGTATCATTATGGCTGGGTAAGAAGTGAAGAACAGATGAATTTAAAAAGTAAACAAGTGCAACAGTATTGGAGCAAATCGCATCAATCGATTGATTATTCACAGATTGGCCAACAGATTATCAAAGAGTTTAGAGGAGTACATCCTGAGGTAATGAAAAACTGGTTGCCTGATGCTTTTGAAGTCTATCATGCAGATCCAGCTTATAGGCTTACAAGAAAAGAAAAAAAACATCAATTAATGCTGATGTTGGAAAAGTTTCTTGGTTTGGAACTCAGTAAAAAACATTATAAACTGGTGCGTTAAGCAACATGAAAATTTTGATTGAAGTGCCGACTTGGCTTGGAGATACTGTGATGTCTACCCCAGCAATTGAAAATGTCATGGCTGTGTACCCCAAATGCCAAATAATCCTATTTGGCTCATTTGTCTCCACTAAAATTTTTCTACAACATCCCAATGTAACACAGATTATTGTTGACCAGAGTAAAGACAAGGGTAGTAGATATCTCAATTTGTATCGATTGGCTCAAAAGGTTGGCAAGGTTGACTTGGCTCTTTCTTTTAGGCAGAGTTTTTCTACACGCTTTTTTTTCTGGTTTGTAGAGGCACAAAAAAAATGTATTTATAAACGTTACAGAGAAAAACCAGTCCATCAGGTTGTACGATATAATGATTTTGTTAATCACTGTTTAGGCACAGATTTTACTCCCAAAAAATTGAAAATATATTACAATACACTCGAGCAGGCGCAAAGGCAAAAACCTATTGTGGGCATTAATCCAGGGGCAACATACGGGAGTGCAAAGCGTTGGTATCCACAAGAGTTTGCTAAAGTAGCCATCGCATTATCGTCTCACTATGATGTTGTGCTCTTTGGTGGGCCTGGTGAAGTGGAGATGGCAAATGATATTGAAAATTTACTCAAAAACGCCGCTATTACTAACTATCAAAATCTTGCAGGGAAGACATCTGTAGAGGGTCTGATTGAACACATTTCACACTTAAATCTTTTTATCACAGCTGATAGTGGTCCGATGCATATTGCAGCGGCATTTGATGTGCCAACCGTTTCTATATTTGGACCCACAAGAGCATCAGAAACAAATCAATGGCAAAACCCAAAGAGTATTGTTGTAAAAAAAGATCTCTTTTGCGCCCCCTGCATGAAACGCACCTGCCCACTCGGACACCACGAATGTATGAAGCTCATCACAGCCAATGATGTACTCGAAGCCGTTAAAAAGCTAACTTAGCTTAGCTCGTTGTCAATAATTTGGCATAGCGTGTGACCCAAAAGGATATGTATCTCTTGGATGCGTGGGGTATCGTTTGAGGGGACGACGAGGTTGACATCACATAAGGTATTCATCACGCCACCATCGCGTCCTGAAAATCCTAGCGTCATACACCCCATCTCTTTGGCAAGGGTGAGTGCGGAAAGGATATTGGCAGAGTTGCCACTTGTGGAGATACCAATCAGTAAATCACCCTTGTTTGCCAAAGCCTCTACTTGTCTGTCAAAAACACGTCCATAGCCATAATCATTTCCAATGGCGGTGAGTGCAGAAGTGTCTGTGGTGAGGGCAATTGCAGGCAAGCCACGGCGTTCGCTCTTATAGCGTCCCGTAAGTTCAGCTGCGATATGCTGTGCATCAGCAGCTGAGCCACCATTTCCGCAAAGTAGGATCTTGTTACCTTTTTTGAGTGTGTCTACCGCGATTTGGCAAGCTTTCTCAAGATCAGTTTCCATTGCACCTATGACGGCTTGTATCGTTTCTAAATGTGAACGAAATTCATTAACAATGGTTGTTTTCATGGTGTTCCTTTATCTTTTCTATGGTTTTAGTGGTGCTTTTGCCCTGCACAAAGTCAACAAGTCTCAGTTCATCGACAATATCTTGACCCACTACATCTTTACCCGCATAGTCTCCACCTTTGACCAAAATATGAGGCTTAAGCGCATTGATGAGTTCATACGGTGTATCTTCGTAAAATTTTACCACATAATCAACAGCTTCGAGCGATGCCAAGATATAGGCTCTGTCATCTTCTGTATTGACAGGTCGTGTAGGACCTTTGAGACGGCTGACACTCTCATCTGAATTGAGTCCGACTATGAGCACATCCCCATAACTTTTTGCTGCTTCAAGATACTTGACATGCCCTACGTGCAAGATATCAAAACAGCCATTGGTAAAGACTATTTTTTTACCTCGTTTTCTAAGTTCTTTGCTCAAAGAAGTCATCTCTTCAAGCGTTTTAATGTGTAAGTCGCTAGTTGATTTGTTGAGGCTTGATTCATAGGCGATGATTTCATCGAGTGTGGCAGTGGCTGAGCCTATTTTACCTACTACGACACCTGCAGCGAGATTGGCAAAGCCAACAGCTTGGTCTATGGAGTAGCCACAGGCTAAAGCAAACCCGAGGGAAGCCAGCACGGTATCACCTGCTCCTGTAACATCATACACTTCTCTTGCTACAGTTGGAAGCACTCTTAGCTGCCCATCAAAGAGTGCTATGCCGTCTTCACTCAGTGTGATGAGCGAAATATCCAAGTCACATTTTTCTTTGAGTGTTTTGATGCATAGGAGTAAACTTGCTTCATCTGTGATGTTGATTTTGGATGCTAAAATAGCCTCTTTTTTATTAGGTGTAAGAAGGTAAGCACCCGTATATTTACTATAGTCTTCACCTTTTGGGTCAACCAACACTTTTTTGCCGTGTGCATTGGCATGGTGTATGAGTTTTTGGGTGAGGGCATCAGTCAAAACACCTTTACCGTAGTCAGAGAGAAGAATCATATCATAATGGGATAGACGCTCCATGAAGGTGTCAAATATCGTTTTTTGTGTCTCTAAACTAATGTCTTCAGTGCTCTCTTGGTCATAGCGCACTACTTGCTGTTGGGAGGCGATGATTCTGCTTTTTTTTGATGTGTTTCTGTGTATTTCGGTAACCAAATAGCCATCATTTACTTCTATGCTATGTAGAAGAAATCTCAGTTGTGCTGCATTGCTATCGCCACCAATAACGCTGATGACATCTACTTTTGCACCTAGCGCAGCAAGATTATTGATGACATTTCCCGCACCACCTAAGACTGAAGTTTCTTTCTCTATGGCGACTACTTGAACAGGTGCTTCAGGTGAGATGCGTTCACATTTACCCCAAAGATAGTGATCAATCATCAAGTCACCAATGACAACGATGTGTGGGGTTTTGTGACGCAAGTCAATCATTTTCCTCTCACCTCTTCGTTATACATACGGGTTATCTCTTTGATATACTCTTTTATGCCCGCCTCAAGCTCCCATTGCGGTGTGTAGCCCAAGTTCAACTGGGTGTCAGTGATATCGGCTTGAGTATGCATCTGATAGCCTGTAAAAGGGTTGGGAAAATACTCTGTGCCGTAGTCTGTACCTAACTCTTTCTGCAGGATATCTGCAATATCTTGAAAACTTCTTGGTTTACCGCTACCGACATTATAAACACCACTTTTGACAGAAGAACAGGCTTTGATATTGGCTTGTATCACATCTTTGATGTAGACAAAGTCTCTGAGTATCTTATCGCTTCCTTCAAAGAGTTTTGGTGCTTTGCCTGCTAAGATTTGATGACCAAATTGGATGACAGTAGAAGCTGTTTTATCTTTAAAAAACTCTCTTTCACCATAGACATTGAAGTATTTTAGCCCCACTATTTTCATGGTAGGATTTTCTCTCATGTAGCGATACGCTATCTGATCCATTGCGTATTTACTAAATCCGTACGGGTTTTCAGGGTTTTCTTTACCAACAGTTTGAGGTGAGGGCATGGATCCATATGTTGCCGCAGATGAGGCATACACCAGTGTTGCATGGTCTTTTTTTGCCATCTCCAAAAGTGCATAAAATGAGTTTACATTGGTTTGCATCACGATTTCTTGGTCATACACACGGGTATCAGAAATAGCTGCCTGATGAAAGATAAAATCGAAATGATACTGTGCTAAACTCAGCATATCATCCTGTGAATTGAGATTGCCACAGAGGATATCACCCTTAAATCCAATCAGGTTCTTGTAGTGTCCAAAGCTTTTGAGATTGCCATTTGAAAATCGTTCTTCGCTTCTGAAGCAGTCAAAAATGACAATCTTTGACTCTGGAAAATGTTCTTGAAAATAAAAAGCCAAATTAGAGCCTATAAAACCTGCTCCGCCTGTGATGAGAATTGTTTTGTGATTAAAGTCTATAGTGTTGTATTTCATATAATGATTATATCGTTTTTTCTCTAATAGGTGAAAGTAGACCAAAGACTAAAGCGTATCTGTCAAAAAATCTTTGCATTGTGACACGGTATCAAAGTGGTATGTAGCGTTTTGTATGGTTGTGTTACCTATGGCAATACACATCCCGATATGTGCATTGCGTGCCAAGTCGATGTCGCTTTGTTTGTCTCCAATGAGCCATGAATGCTCAAGGTCGATAGGGTACTGCTGCAGTATGCTATCTATCATCTCGGTTTTTGGCTTTCTGCAAGTGCAATGAGATTCTGGTGTATGTGGACAATATAAGACATCTTGGAGTTTAATTTGCTGTGCTTCAAACTGCCCAGTCATCCAATCTGTTAGTGTGCAAAATGACTCAAGCGAAAAGTAGCCACGACCGATACCCGATTGATTGGTCACCACAAAGATAAGATAGCCTTTTTGGGTAAAAAGATGAACCAAATCAAAAATACCTTCAGTAAATTCAAAATCTTCAATGTGAGAAACATACCCATGATCTATGTTGATAATCCCGTCGCGGTCAAGAAAAAGAGCTTTTACTTTTTGATTGGTTGTCTGCATTGTGTTTGTCTCCTTCTCTTGTTGTGTAGATAGGGATTTTACAACATTACTGTATAATTTTATGTTAGATATTCAAAGAAAGAGAATCAATTTGTGAATAAATTATTAAAATACTTCCTCCCCTACATCATGACATATAAAAAAGAGTTTGTGCTCGCCCTGTTGGGCATGATCGCGGTTGCTATCGGTACAACACTCTCAGCGCATCTACTCAAACCTGTGTTAGATGATGTGTTTATACGAAAAGATGAGCAGATGCTGATGCTTATCCCCTTTGCTATCATCGGGGTGTTTATGCTTAAATCACTCGGGCGTTATGTGCAGACTTATTATACTGTGTATATAGGCGATGACATCGTGCGTCAGTTGCGCAACAAACTCTCTAGCCACCTCATGCATCAAGATATTGACTACCTCAATAAAATGCGAAGTGGTGAACTGCTTAGTCGTGTAACAGGAGATTTGGGGCGCATTCAAGAAGTGGTCTCTTCGATGATACCGACACTGATGGTGAAGTCTATGCTTATCATTACGCTGACGGGGTATGTCATCTACCAAAGTCCCAAACTGGCGTTTTATTTTCTGGTGATTATGCCCTTGGCGTTGTTTCCTTTACGGCTGTTGGCAAAAAAGATGAAAAAGTACTCCAGACGCTCGCAAGAGAGCAATGCGGATTTGGCTTCACGACTGACCGAGATCTTTAACAACATTGAAGTCATCAAGGCCAACTCCTCTCAAGCGTATGAAGATGAACGATTTGCAAAAGAAAATATGAATTTTTTTACCCTTGCCATCAAACAAATGAAGATCAATGCACTTGTTGGTCCAACACTTGAGGTATTTGGCTCCATCGCCATCGCCCTTGCTATCTATGTGGGGGCTTTGCAGGTGATTCATGATGAGATCACTGTAGGGACTTTTTTTGCTTTTGTCACCGCGCTTTTTATGTTGTACGACCCCATCAAAGTACTTTCCAATGTGCATAACCGTATTCAGGATGCAGTAGCTGCAACCGAGCGTATGAATGAGCTTTTTGACACAAACCCCACCATCATCTCGGGAAAAACACTACTGGGTGAGGTACAAAGTGTTCACTTTAAATCGGTTAGCCTTGTATATGAAGAGAAGGAAGCACTTAGAAATATCAACCTGGAAGCAGATAAAGGCAAAGTCTATGCACTGGTAGGTGACAGTGGAGCAGGCAAAAGCAGTTTTATCAATCTTCTGGTACGTTTTTATGATCCTACAAGCGGAGAGTTAAAGATAAATGGTGAAAACATCAAAAATTACACACTGCATTCTTTACATCAGAAGATAGCGTATGTCACACAGCGTATCTATATTTTTCAGGACACTATAGCGGCAAATGTGGCTTACGGGAGTGAAGCGGATGAAGCAAAGGTGATTGAGGCACTCAAAAAAGCACAGGCATGGGAGTTTGTGCAAGAGATGAAAGAGGGCATCTATACCATCTTGGATGAGTTTGGGGTCAATCTCAGCGGAGGACAACGCCAGCGTATCGCTCTAGCACGTGCACTTTACAAATCACCCGAAATCCTCATCCTCGATGAAGCAACGTCTGCACTGGACAATAAAAGTGAAAAAGCTATCCAAAAAGCACTTGAAACTCTCAAAGACACTCTCATCACCTTTGTCGTAGCACACCGTCTCAGTACGGTAGAGAATGCCGATACCATACTGCTTTTTGATTCGGGAGAGATAGTGGCTAGAGGAAGTTACAACGAACTGCTGGAAAATTCTGAAGTATTTAGAAAGTTGGCAAATAAAATAGAGGAGTAGGTTTTAACTTGCACCGTCTTTAAACAAAACGGTTTTAACGGTTTTAACGAGGATGACAAGATCCATCCAGAGGTTCCAGTTTCTGATGTACCACACATCAAGTTCTACACGTGAATGAAAATTAATATCACTGCGTCCGCTAACTTGCCAAAGTCCTGTGATTCCCGGTTTTACAGTTAGGACAATATCTAGATTCTCACCTATTTTTCGTTCTTCATTAATCATGTAAGGTCGAGGACCGATAAAGCTCATATCCCCTCTGAAAACATTGAAAAGCTGGGGAAGTTCATCCAAAGAAGAGCGGCGTAAAAATTGTCCCACTTTTGTGATACGAGGATCATTCTTATATTTATGATAAGTATCGTAGTAGGCATATTCTTCTGAGTGTGAACTGAGATACTCTTGCAGCATTGTTTCACTGTTTTCATACATCGTCTGGAATTTATAACAGCTAAATGTTGTTCCATTTTTTCCTAATCGTTTTTGTTTAAACAGGATTTTTTCGCTTGGGTTTTCGCGTTTGATTTGATAGGCAATATAAAGCATGACAGGAATTAAAAGCGGAAGTAAAATCAGGCAAAGTGTGAGATCAGAGATATTTTTAACCATGACTCTATACTTGCTTTTAAGACGGTTTTGAAATACGATCAGGTTGGTTCGTGTGTTGGAAAGATCATAAATGTGTGAATGAGTGAGGTCATAATCATCCATAAGAGGGATAAAAATAACTTCTTGTTTTGTTTTTATTTCATTGGAGATGATTGATTTCAGTGTAATGATATCGTTGTCATTTGAGTTTACAAATACTGTTGATGGCTCTTCTCCAGCTTTGGGTCTCACATACCCAAGATAGGGATTGCCATAAATCTCATCGGTCAGAAAAGAATCTTCACCATAAATTTTGGCGCGTTTTTGCCATAAACCAAAATGGTATAGCAGTTTTTTACTGATATTTTTTGCAAGAGGAATAAGTAGTGCCATAAAGAAAAAAGCTAAACCTATGACCAGTCTGGAGTAGTCAGCAATGAGTTTTGTCATAGCCAAATAAGCAAAGATAAGAATAACGGAAAAAATAATACCTTTAAGTATCAAACGGCTTTCATGCCAGAAATCATACCGATACGTGTAGATGCCTTCATAGGTAAAAAGTAAAATAGGAATGATATACATCGGATAAAACTGAAGATATTCTTTTAGTGCAATGTTTTGTAAAGTGAGAGTCTCAAATGTGCCTCTTAGTTTATATGCTAAAAAAATACTAAGTGCTATCATCGTACTGTCAAAAAGTACAAAGATGATTTTTGAGATAAAGCTTTTCATGTGTTTCCTTGCTTTAGATAAGGATATTTTAACAAAAAAAGCATAGATATCTCATGGAGTGTCTTGTTTATCCCACCATCTGTAGTGCATACTCAATTTTTTGATAAACCACAAGGGGAGTTCTGTATAATAGTGACCCATCTTATAGCCTAGGTACTTCATGCCATTACGTATAACCCATTCTGGGAATAAGTACCACGCATTATTTATTAAAAGGTATCTTATTTCTGATCTTATATACCTCATCCCTTCACCTTCAGCCTTTCCAAAACTTTTAAGTATCCATTTTTCGCACTGATGAAACACACCGATGTCAAAATAGCGTTTAAACTCCTGACCTATGGTGTAAGAGTGTGAATGGTAGACTTTTGCCTCTGCGACATAGGCTAAGGCGTAGCCATCCAAAATCATCTTTGCCCCCGCATAAGTGTCTTCGCCCACTATCAAACCATCCTTAAACCACCCGATACTTTCAAGGGCACTTTTTCTGTAGGCGGCAAAACTGTCTGAGAGAAATGCTGTTTTGAGTCCAAATATACTTATGTCATTTTGAGTTCTTTTATAAGAGGTGTCTGGGTAGTTGAACGCTCGCAAATGTTTACCAAACAAAGTCGTCCGCTCATAGCTTAGCTGTCTGCCATACGCAGCGCCTATGGATGGGTCTTCAAAAACCTTGATGATGTTTGTTAGGGTAAAATCATCATAAGGCAATGCATCCTGTGTCAAGTAGATCAAAATGTCTCCTTGGGCTATCTGTGCAGCTTTTGTGCGTGTGCCACCATGGTCAAACTCGCTCTGAGGAATCACAAGAACATTTTGCGTGTATTTTTGGGCGATAGTTACCGTGTTATCGGTAGAAGAGGAATCCATGATGATGAGCTCATAGTCTTTAAGCGTTTGAGACTGTATGTCTGAAAGCAGATTTTCTAAATACAGCTCGGCGTTGTAAGTGGGGATGATGATACTGGTCATATTTAGCCGATTAATTTTGAGATAAATGGTATTTTACTTGCAATGGCAGCAACTATAAATGACACGATAAATACTGTTATGGATAGAAGCAAGATACCAATAAAAGGATGAATAAAAAATTGATCTAGTGAAAATCCGAGAATCCCACTTGAGAATATGGCAATGATCAATAAGTGCATAAAGTAAACAGGAAAGACAAGGGGTGACAAATAGGATGCTATTTTCACATAAAAATTAGAAAGGTTTATTTGCTTTAGCCATAAAAAGGCTGCAATAGTGGCAATCATTACATTCGGACTAAAATAGATATATGCAGTTTCATTTAAAGGGTTGAAATTTGTATTGAAGTATAGGGTGAGACCAAAAGTAAATGAACTTGCCATTAAAAAAACAATGAGCAAAATTTTATTGGAAACTTTAGGAATATGTTTTGTATACACCAGATAATGGCCAAGCATAAAATATCCTGACCATGACATAAAGTCATTTAAGCCAATAAGTCGGATGAAGTCAAAAGGAAAATAGATAGTCAATGAGTTGACCAAAAACCAAAGTGTGAAAAAATAATATGCAAGTTTACGATTGGCAAGTAATTTTTCTGAGATAGGATGAAGTATCGGTAATAGAATGTAGATACCTATTATCATATAAACAAACCAAAGATGATACATGGCAGGTGTTTGAAAAATTGAAACCATTGATTTAATGAAATCAAAAGGGAAAGCATTCCAGTAATTTACATATAATACATAAATAAAACTCCAAAAAAGAAGTGGTATTGCAACTCTAAATATACGATTTTTGATACTTACAAAGGAAGGCTCTTTTTGCAAAACTAAAGTCCCAGAAATCAATGCAAACAGTGGAACAGACACACGCGATACAGAGTCGAACGCATTTGCAATTTGCATAGTGTAAAAATTAGATCGGTTATCTCCAAACACAGGGGCGCAGACATGGATGAGGATGACACCAAAGATGGCAATGATACGCGCGGCATCAAGCCATGGGATATGTTTAGGCATTAGCGGTTGATATTCCAAATAGTACCTCATATAAATCTTGAATTTCTATAACTTTCCCTAATGGATAATTTTTAACTCTTTCTGCTGGGGCTCCCAGATCAAATACGATCAATGGATACCCCATTTGCATAATCTCATCCGTTGTATAAGAGAAAGTCTCAGGACATATGGAAGGGATGAGGAACTGAGTGACATTTTTTTCTTTCACAATTTCGGGTAGTTTTGTCCTGTCATAATGCCCTGTGAGCTCAAAATATGGCGATTTTATAGAGATAGATAGTTGACCAATCAGGATGACTTTAGCATTGAGGGCATTTTTTTCTATATGTTTGACAAGTTTTTCGATAATTAAAGCGCCTTTGGCTTCATTGATGCCTCCAAGTATGCCAATACGGATCTCTTTATTGCTTTGATCTTTTTGATATATTTTAGAGTATCGTCCCGAAATATCATGTGGAATAACATCAACTTTTTCTTCGTAAGCTGGGTAAGCTTTTAGAAAGATATCTTTGGATGAGTTTGAAAAACAGAGCACGGTATCAGATATGTGAAAGAGTTCATTCCAAGTGTCTCGCCATCTTTTAATATCGGACTCACTTTCAAATATTTTAAATTCTCCCTTATTGTTCGTCAAGCATCGATTACATTTTTCAATATCATCAGGAATGCCACAATATGTCATCGTTTCATCCAAAAGGGTGTAGTTGGGACACACAGGAAAGAAATCATGCATTGGGATAGTAATGTTTAAGGGCATTTTCTTTTTTATGTCAGATATCAGCCCTATGATGGCCTTAATATCTGGATACATAACAAGAGAGTTGATGAAAATTTCATTAAATTTCATCAGTTGCAGCAGTTGGGTAACCTCATCTATGTGTGAAGTATAAAATTGCAGTTCTTGTTGTTTTGTAATGAGTTTAATAGTGTAGTTTTTTGTGATATTGAAATCGTATCGCACGAGACAAACACTTTGTTCCAAAGCCACTCTACTTTGGATATCTTCTTCAATATAGGTATGCGCACCACCGACCAGATTATGATCAAATATTAAAATCGCAGTAGTATTTGCATTGTAAAGTTGATAAACGAGCATCTCTCTCAAAAGTGCTAAGTCATTTTTCAAGATCAGCGACTGCACCTGTTCATCATACGTCGGGTGTTTTTTGTTAAGTATGGAAAGATTATTTCTGATGAGCTGTTGTTTCTCTTCGCTTGAAAATGAGCCACCATGCTTATGATAGACAAAAAGATTGGTGACATGAATATTTTTATATCCATTTTCAATAGCTCTTTGGCACCAGTCATTTTCTTCGCCATAGCCCTTGCCAAATACTTCATCAAACATATCGATTTTGTCAACGAGATTTTTATTAACCCCCATACAAAAGCCGACTCCAGTCGGAATCTCGATAAAAGTTTTTTTGAAATTTACATATTGGAAGACACTGTCTACTTGTTTAACGTTGAAGCCTTCAACAATAGTGTTGTCTTCCAGATAGTTGGGAAAACTGCAAATGGTTCCTGCATTGGTGAAGGGTGTAGTACTCGCAATAGTATCCATCTCAAAAATAGGGTACATCAGTCTTTCTATCCAAAATGGAGGCACTTCTGTGTCTGTGTTGAGTAAGACGAAATGATTTTCTGTTAAAGCGGCAAGTTTATTGACTGTTTTGATGAAACCAAGATTGATTTCGTTTTCTATTAAAATTATCGTGATGTTGGGATTGTCATTTTTGATTTTGTGCAAAAGAGGTAGCACTTCGGAGTCACTGCTTTTATCGTCTGCAACCAGTAGGCGAAACGGCATCGATGTATTTTTTAGGATACTTTCAAAAAGAGGAACTAGGTACTCTTTCCCATTGTAAACAGGGATGATGATATCAATAGCTTTGGTGGTATTGAATTTTGGCACCATGGGCGACGTGTGGAACATATCTAATACCCGTTTTACATCAATAAAGCTTTGAGACATTGAACTCAAATTGTCAAATTTATAGGATTTGTTTTTTATTTTTGTGATTGTTTTTTTGATGCCATGAAGTTTGATTTCACGAATTGTACGACTGATTAAATGCGGATTGTTTTTCGCGTATCTTCCCAGTGAAATCAGTTTTTTGATTCGTCTAAAATTTGGTGCATATGGCATTAATTCTCTCTTAAAATTTGTTGAATTGTTTTTGAAATGGCTTAGATTGCTTACTAGAAGTATATCCTATCAACTTTCAAAAATAGACACATACTTATCTTGAATCTATTAAAAATGTGGCATGATATTGAGTATAAAACATAAAATCAATTTGAATAAATTGTTTAGCACAAAATAGGCATGGTGAGGAATTAAAGATATGAAAAAGGTAGATAACATTGAATTATAAAATCCATAAAATTGTCTATTTACATAATAAAATATTAAAAGAAGATGCTGTTAAACTCGAGTCATCACAAAAAAATATTGCTATTATCATTCATGTATTTTATGTTGATATTTGGAAAGAAATCAAAAATTATTTATGTAATCTTGATATAGCCTATGATATTTACATAACAGTGCCAGAAGATACATCAGAAAACACTCTTGTAGAAATGTTTGAAAATACACCAAATATACACATCTACATGGTAGAAAACCGAGGGCGAGATGTACTTCCTTTTTTGCAGGTTATGAATATCATTGGGATTGAAAATTACAACTATATTTGTAAAATACATACAAAAAAGACAGGTGAAAGTGCACTAGGTAATGTGTGGAGAAAGTTACTTTACTTTGATCTTTTAGGCTCAAGGGAAACAGTCAATTCCATAATCAATCTTTTTGAAAACGATGGGAACATAGGTATTATTACAGGTAAAAATACTATTTTAGACTCTCAAAGATATACATATGGCAATAGGGACAATATAGACCTTCTTGCAAGCAAACTACATATAACCTATGATGAGCCTTATCGTTTTCCTGCTGGCACAATGTTTTGGGCACGCTCCAACATTGTCGCCCCCATAGTCAACCTTTTTACAAATGGACAACTGGATTTTGAAGAAGAAGCCGGACAAAAAGATGATACATTGGCGCACGCAGTAGAGCGTTTTTTTGGCATCATAGCTCAAGAACAACATCAAAAAATCCTAGAAAGCCCTGCTAAATATTCATGCTTGCCAGATACTACACTCAACGAAGTAGCCTCACTTGTTTTGTCGCAACAGTACGTCGGAGAAGATGTATTTTCTATGCAAAAACAAAAAATCTTTGAATTAGAAGCATTAGCCAAATCGATGCGTATTAAAAATAGATTGAAAAGGATTATTCCAAATGAGATTATTCATCTAGCGAAAAAAATAGCCAAGATTTCTAAAAAACCTTAGTATGTGTTTACTCATATATTTGAGTATATTTTTCATTAAGTTTATAGTTACTTGAATACAAAAAATTTGCCTATAATAAAACCATAAATATATACAATTGATACTGTAATTAGTTTAGCAATATAGATGTTTAAACTCAAGTGTATCAATAAATTTACAAGTGCCAAAGTAATAAAATATGAACCAAATATAAGCAGTAAGTATTTTAGAAAAGCTTTAGAATGGCTACTCTCTTTCGTCTCAGAAAAAGTATAAAACCGATGCATTAAAAAATTAAAAACTGCACTGCCAAAGAAACCAATACTGACAGAAATATTGGAATTGAATTCTACAATACTATAACTAGTATATAATAGTATATAATCAATAATTACAGAGAGTACTCCTACAATTCCATATTTTATAAATTGCTGGTTAAGAATTTTTGAGGTCATTTTTTTCTTGGAATATTGTGCATATCGATTTGAATTGCTTGTAATAAAAATTGTGTACCTAGTCACCCCTGAAAAACCCACTTCCCAAACAAGCCAACTATTTTATACCACCAATATTACCACAATCTAAAAAGCATCAAGTATAAATCAGCATATTT
>NCHB01000021.1 GCA_002281755.1 Sulfurovum sp. 16-42-52 | reverse complement strand
TGGTAAAAAATTATAACTTTTTGAAATCAGAATCAGCTTTTTTTCTTCGTTTTAACCCTTAATAACCCCTCTTTTTTACTAATCTGCAAGTGGCTCAAATAAATATAACACTTTTGTAATCATCCTGAGGTCATTTTGTTATACATTTTTTCTATGCTTTTGCACCTAAAAAATAAGGCAATGACATGAAACAATGGATAAGCATAGCAGCGAGTGCGGTTTTGGTACTGGGAATGTCTGGATGTACTGATGGTACAGACGGCATAGACGGAATCAATGGTGTGGATGGCGTAAATGGTACCAATGGTATAGCCGGTATCGATGGGACAAATGGTAGTGAGGGTGCAAGCGGAATCAGTGGAACGAACGGTACTGATGGGATTGATGGTGAAGATTTGACTATCTCTGTAGGTACAAAAGCATCGAAGATACAATTTGACCCAATTGAAACCCCGCTTGGTGATGCGCAAAATGCCATACAGTCTTCAGAGATGGTCACCTTTGGAGATGAAACACAGGAAATTGCTTTTACAAAACTTTTGGCTACTGGAGATATAGACAATAGTGAAATTTTTGGTCAGGTCAAAGATTACACGGATACTCCTATCGCACTGACTGACGGAACACCTTACCTGTGTAATGGAACAAACAGCTCTTTGGGTGGTGTGGGATCGGGGCTTGATTACTCTTCTATTTTACAAAAAAACAATGAGTTGTATCTAGTAAGCCAATTTGAGTGTGGTATCGGTGCAATGTATATGGCAAAACTTGAGCAAAACACACAAACTGGTGCACTCAGTGTGAAGTCAGATTCACTCACGTTCATCTCTCAAAAAGCCGAGTTTGGCGGTTTTGTACACTGCGCGGGACAAAGAACGCCTTGGGAATCTCACTTGGGAAGTGAAGAGTATGAGCCTGATGCAAGAGCGTTTGAAGCCTACGAGAACAACACTTCACTTGTACCAAAAGACTACGGAAACTACAATCTCTTAAACGGTACACTCAAGTATTGGGGTAGTGATTTATCTAAAGTAAGCCCGTATTACTATGGCTGGACACCTGAGGTTAAAATTGATGCGACAGGTGCAGCACAGTATGCTAAACACTACGCAATGGGTCGTATGGCGCATGAGTTGGCGTATGTGATGCCGGACAGAAAAACTGTCTATATGTCTGATGACGGTACAAACGTGGGTCTGTTTATGTTTGTTGCGGATAAAGCTGAGGATTTGAGCGAAGGTACACTGTATGCGGCTAAATGGAACCAAATATCAGATGTAAACGGCGGTAAAGCTGAACTGAGCTGGATCAAACTGGGAAGCGCGAACAATGCAGAGATTCGTGCCATGGTTGATGGTGATAATGATGTAGAAACGCCAGATGGTTTGAAGTTTAGCGATATTTTTGACACTGATGTAGCGCCAAGTGCTGGTACGTGTAATGATGGGTTTACTTCCATCAATACCAGTGCAGGGCATGAGTGTCTGAAAGTTGTTTCAGGACAAGAAAAAGCAGCAGCCTTTCTTGAGCCAAGACGCTATGCAGCAATGTTGGGGGCAACTACTGAGTTCAACAAAGAAGAAGGGATTACCTTCAGTAAAGACCATAACAGACTTTTTGTAGCCATGAGTGTAGTTGATAAAGGAATGCTAGATAATGGCTCTAACGATACAGGAGGTCATAACGATATCAGAGTGCCTAAAAATGCTTGTGGTACAGTGTATGCGCTTGATGTATCGACAGAAGCACAAACGGATACAAATGGTACTGATATCAAAAGTGCGTATGTTGTAAACAATATGTACGGTATTATCGGTGGTGCACCAACAACTTACACAGCTGAGAGTCCATACTTTAACCCAAAAAATACTTGTGATGTCAATAACATCTCTGAACCAGATAACGTGACCTATATGGATGGTTCAAACCTTCTTTTCATCGGAGAAGATACAGGTCGCCACCTGAATAACATGATTTGGGCACTTGACATTACCAATGGTTCACTCTCAAGAGTGTTTGCAACACCAAAAGGTGCTGAGACAACGTCACCGTTTTGGTATGAAAATGTCAATGGCTGGGCGTATATGACTGCCGTGACACAACACCCAAGCACCACATCTGAAGAGTTGGGTCAATCTTCCATCGGGGTAATGGGCGCAATCAAAAACGTAGAGACGCTGAAAGCAAAAAAACTAATCAAACTCGGAAGCTACAACACCCATACTGAGGCAGGAAGCGAAATCTCTGCGTATGATGCAACGCAGAAAAAACTCTTCATCACAAACGGCGCAACAAATAAAGTAGATGTGGTTGATATGAAAGATGTGCAAGCACCCAAAGTGCTTACATCTATAGACCTTTCAAGCTATGGCACAAGCGTGCAAAGCGTTGCAGTGAAAAACGGTAAACTTGCCATTGCAGTGGGTAGTGCAGACAAAGTGACAACCAAAGGGCGTGTGGTTGTATTGAACACCAGTGATAACTATAAAGAGATTTATAATGTAGAAGTCGGTTACCTTCCGGATATGGTAACCTTTAACCAAGACGGCTCTAAAATCGTGGTTGCCAATGAAGGTGAACCTATTGGTGCAACAACAGGTGTTTATATAACCGATGCTAGTAAAAAAGTAACAACTAATGGAGCAGGTGACTATGTAGATGTAGCAGGGTCTGTGGGAGTGATTACTGTAGTAGACGGCTCTTATGCAGATATTAACTTCTCTACTGTGACACCTGATCCAGCTTCGGATACAACACCTGTAAGACTGGGTGGAACACCAAGCAATGACCAAACACTCGATATCGAGCCTGAATACATCACCGTAAAAGGTAACTATGCGTATGTGACGCTTCAGGAGAACAATGCTATTGCAAAAGTGGACTTGATACATAATACATTGACATTTGTGCGCTCATTGGGTTCAAAAGACTATGAGAGTGAAAATAAAATTGATATTCAAGAAGACGGTCTGATTAGACTCAACAATTATAAAGGACTTAAAGCACTTTATATGCCTGACAGTATCTCAAGCTATACATTTGGCGGTTCAACGTATTTGGTAACAGCAAATGAGGGTGACGGTAGAGAGTATCCGGTTGCGAAAGTATCAGATACACTCAAAAAAGGGAAAGTGTGGACGGATGATGAAAAAATCTCTGAATTGACCCTTGATGGAAGTATTGCCAATGATTATCTGTATGACAATGATCTTAAAGTGATGATTGATATGGGTGAAACAGCACCAGACAGTAAAGTATATGAAAAACTCTATACTTTTGGCGGTAGAAGTTTTTCTATCTGGGATGCGAACGGAAAACTGATATGGGATAGCGGTGACAGCATTTCAAAAAAAGTTGCAAGTTATGAACCAAGACTCTTTAACCAAGATGAAGGGGATATAGATGGCAGAAGCGGTAACAAAGGTGCAGAACCTGAAGCATTGACGATTGGAACGATTGACGGCAAGACGTATGCCTTTGTCGGACTTGAGAGACAAAGTGCGATAGTGATTTACGATATCACCAATCCGTATGATGCACAGTTTGTCAACTATGTGGTGACACATGAGCAAAATGATGTTAGTCCTGAGGGTATGGTCTTTATACCGGCATCTTCTTCGCCAAACGGCAAAAACCTTTTGGTGGTCTCTTATGAAGTGAGCGGTTCGACTGTTGTATATGAAATCAAATAAATAAGTATTTGTCTCCTCTTTGTGAGGGGATAAATCTTTGTCTGTTCTTTTAATAAAGAGGATAGACAAAGATTTATCGAAGGATTGCTGTGTATAGAGTGAAGTCTGTTGTGTTGTTGTGTGGGGTTGCGGTCTCGCTCGTTTGTGCCAAAGAAGAGAGTGTAGAGTTCAAAAGCATGTTTGCGAAGCATAATCAGGCGGCGTATATACCCAGCCAGTGTTATACCAAAACAAAAGATGCCCATGGTGTCATACACAACCCATGCTTTTCATGCCATATCAACTCGAAAGAGCCAAACTATGTCGATGATGCTGCCCTTCAGGCTCTTTATCCTCTGAGTGACTATACCAAAACAAACCGCTTTACCAATCTTTTTAAAGACAGAAGCAAAGCAGTGGCAGCCATAGATGATGCGACCATAGATGCCTATATCGCAGAAGATAACTACCGTAAGAACAACACACTTCTTTTAGCTGAAAAACTCAAACATTTACCTGCTTCCTGGGATGTCAACGGTGATGGAAGTTGGGGTGGCTATGTGCCTGATTGTTATTTTGACTTTGATGCGCATGGGTTTGACAAAGCACCAAATGGAGCGTATACGCGCTGGAGAGCTTTTGCATATTATCCGTTTTTGGGAACATTTTGGCCCACAAACGGCAGTACGGACGATGTGTTAATCCGTTTGCATGAGGATTTTGCCAAAGATGAAAAAGGTGTGTTTGATCTGGAGGTGTACACACTCAATCTTAGTATCGTAGAGGCGATGATCAAACAAAAAGACATCACGATAGAGCCTGTGGATGAACAAAAATACGGCCTTGACCTTGACAAAAACGGCATCTTGGGCAAAGCAAGCAAAATCGTATATCTATGGGTAAAACCCCGTTATGATAGCAAGACGCAAAAGCTGAGTGATTTTTCGATGAGTTATGTGGGGCTTGCCAAAGAGAAACTCTCTGCCAATACCTACTTCATCGCTCCTGGTCTTTACCCCAAAGGCACAGAGTTTTTGCATACGGTACGCTACCTCGGCATGGATGACAAAGGTAGACTCTTGATGACTCCGCGCATCAAAGAGGTGCGTTATGCCAAAAAGACACACTGGAATCATTACGGGCAACTCTTCAATGCCGTAGATGCCGAAGCAAAAGAGAAAGCAGCATTTCCCGATAGACTGCGCAGTATAGCAGGCGATAGCGAAAAAGGTCTTGTGACAGGAACGGGCTGGGTCTATCAGGGTTTTATCGAAGATGCCAGTGGCGCGCTGCGTCCGCAAAACCACGAGGAGACACTCTACTGCATGGGGTGTCACGGGGGTATCGGTGCTACGACTGACACGACCTTTGCTTTTGCCAGAAAATTTGATGCCAATACAACTTTGCAAGGGTGGTACCACTGGAGTCAGGAGATTAAAGGGTTTACAGACATACCCGAACCTAAAACAGCTGATGGAAGAGATGAATACACCCTCTATCTTGAGCAAAACCATGCGGGTGATGAATTTCGTGCCAATACCGAAGTGATAGAAAAGTTTTTTGATGCAAACGGTTCTTTGAAATCTGATGAGGTAGCCAGACTTCACGGCGATATCTCACATCTCATCGTGCCTTCAGACGCACGTGCAAGGATGCTGAACAAAGCCTATAGGGTCATCGTGCAAGAACAAAGTTTCAGCAAAGGACGCGATGCGCATGTCACTCCTCTTGAAGAAGTACATCAAGAGGTAAAACCCGCATCACCTACAGAGGTTGAAGTAGTGGAGTATGCACGCTAAGCACGGTTTGTTTCTGATGTATTTTGGTTTTAAAACTTGAAGCATCGCAGTGTATAATCGATGCCATACCAACTAGCTAGGAGCAAGAGATGTTGAAAAAGAGTATGGCTTTGGGGATGATGGCTATGGTTGTGGGTGGGATGACGCCCAGTGAAGCATGTACAAGGGTTGTGTACCATGGAGTAAATGATACTGTTTTGACTGCGAGGTCTATGGATTGGACTGTTGATATCGAGACCAATTTGTGGATATTCCCTCGGGGGTTAGAGCGAGACGGTAAGGTCGGAGAAATGTCCGTGAAATGGAAATCAAAGTACGGCAGTGTCATCGCTTCGGGGTATGAGATAGCCACCACAGATGGGATGAATGAAAAAGGACTCAGTGCCAATCTCTTGTGGCTCGCAGAATCAGAGTACACGCCATGGAAAGGACAAGAGCCCGGTCTTACCATCTCTGCTTGGACACAATATGTGCTTGATAATTTTGCTACGGTAAAAGAAGCGGTGGACGAACTCAGACAAGAGAAATTTGTTGTCGTCAGCGATCAGGTACCGGGGATGAAGGGCAAGATGGCAAACCTGCATCTTTCTATCTCCGACAGCTCTGGAGATAGTGCCATATTTGAGTATATCGGCGGCAAACTGGTGATTCACCACGATAAAAAGTATCAAACGATGACGAACTCCCCCATCTTTGACAAGCAGTTGGCACTGGGTGAGTACTGGAAAGAGATAGGCGGTACAGTGATGCTCCCCGGAACAAACCGTGCAGCCGACCGCTTTGTACGTGCGTCATTTTACATCAATGCTATTCCTAAATCTGAAAATGAACGTGTGGCAACAGCGAGTGTCTTCAGTGTGATTCGTAATGTCTCTGTTCCTTACGGCATCAGCACACCCGGACAGCCCAACATTTCATCAACCAGATGGAGAACGGTTGCAGATCAAAAAAATAAGATTTATTATTTTGAATCAGCACTCACACCGACCGTTTTTTGGGTAGATATGAAGAAGATCAACTTTGAAACACTTAAATCAGCCAAAACACTTCCTCTGGGCAAAGAGCAGAAAAATATTTTCTCGGGTGATACATCGGGTAAGTTCATTGAGGCTAAACCTTTTGAATTTTTAGGATTGTAAGGCATCTTTTAAGAATTTTGCATTGAAGGTAAAAATATGACAATTTGACATATTTTGTCTCTATGATATATAAGTGTGCGATTATAGCATTATGAATGCACAAATAGATAGTGGTACACTTCCACCCGAAACCAAAAGAACTGATACGCTTAAACACAAAGAGAAAAAACAGGCTATCGTGAACCGTCTGACCTGCGCGACACTTGAGGGTGTCAATGCCAGAGTCATAGAAGTTGAAGCGACCTTTACCAAAGGTTTACCTGGATTTTCGGTTGTGGGTTTGGCTTCAAGCGATATCCAAGAGTCAAAAGAACGCACCAAATCAGCCTTGCTTACCAATGAATTTGTCTTTCCTCCTCTAAAGATAACGATCAATCTTTCACCCTCAGACCTCAAAAAATCAGGTACCCATTTTGACCTTTCTTTGGCACTGCTCATCGCTTTACATAAAACGACCATCGCAGAAGAGGGGCTTTTTGTTTTTGGTGAACTGGGGCTGGATGGAAAAGTCAAAGCAAGTTCGATGCTTTTTCCGCTTATCTTATCTCTTAAAGAACAAGGCTGTATCAAAAGAGCGATTGTACCCAAAGAGTCCATTGCCTATTTGAGCCGCATCTCCGGGGTTGAGTTTATCTGTGTGGAGACGCTGAGCGAAGCCATAGAGATACTTAAAAACAAAGATTTTCAAGCAAATGTGCAGTCGTTTTCTTATGAGGCGCAGTGTTTGAGCCTAGAGGGTGTACCGTACTATTTTGAGCGCAAATATGAGAGCGATTTTTTGGAGGTAAAAGGGCAAACTGTAGCCAAAAGAGCCTCACTTATCGCCGCAGCCGGGATGCATAATTTTTTGATGGAAGGAAATCCAGGGTGCGGTAAAAGCATGATAGCCAAACGGCTCAAAGATATCTTGCCGCCTTTGTTTGAAGAAGAGATACTCTCCATCGCCAAACATCAGTTTTTAGACGGTATGACGCCTGACTTTTGTGCACTTCGTCCTTTACGAGCGCCACACCACACGGCAACTTCAGCTTCTATCTTTGGAGGCGGCTCAAGCGTAGCCAAAATAGGTGAAGTGGCTTTGGCACATAAGGGCATACTTTTTTTTGATGAACTTCCCCACTTTTCTAAACCCATTTTGGAAGCACTCAGAGAACCGTTGCAAGATAAAAAAGTACATATCGCAAGGGTCAATGCCAAGATAGAATACGAAGCAGATATCATGTTTGTGGCAGCACAAAACCCCTGTCCCTGCGGCAATCTTCTCTCTAAAACAAAAGCGTGCCGTTGCAGCGAAGTGGAGATAAAACGCTATCAAAATAAGCTTTCGGATCCTTTTTTGGATCGTATCGATCTTTTTGTGGTGATGCAGGAAGTTTGTGCGAGTGATAAGGCAGATATCAGCTCATCACGTATGCATGAAGCGGTATTGCAGGCTTTTAGAGCACAAAAACAAAGAGGACAGCAAAGACTTAATGGAAAATTGAGCGAAGAGGAGATAGAAAAATATTGTACGCTTGAAGTGGAAGCCCAAAAGGTACTCGAAAGTGCTGTGGGTAAATTTGGCCTTTCACACCGAAGCATCGCTTCTATCAAAAAAACCGCCAGAACGATAGCCGATCTCAATGCACATGAAAAGATAGAAAGAGCCGATCTTTTAGAAGCACTCAGCTATAGGCGAAGATAGGTGTGAGGATGCCGGAGCATCCATTATTTAGGCACATACCAGCTTAGTCACGACAAATCCGCCTACTACCAGCCAGACGAACATCGCTGCAGCGGTGTAGATGGGTGCGAGGCCAAGCCCTTTAAATTTGGCAAAAATCGTACCCATACCCAATGCAGTCATCGCCATGGTGAGCAAGAAGGTGTCGATCTCATTGATGATGTCCACGATGTTTTGGGGTACAAGATGCAAAGAGTTGAATCCGGCAACCAAGATAAAATATACGGCAAACCATGGGATAACCAATTTCATCTTGCCCCCCGCTGCTCCACCCTCTTTTTTGGCGACATACCCTAGGTACAATCCCAAAACAATCAGCATTGGCGCAATCATAATCACCCGAGTCATTTTGACAATCACGGCTGCATCTGCCATCTCTTTGGAGGCATTGGGTATGGAGGCAGGAACAGCGACAACTTGCGCCACTTCATGGATAGTTCCACCTACATAAATACCAAATTCTCTTGCTGTCATATGTAAAAACCCTGTGGCGTTTTCAAATAGTGTGGTATAAAGCACAGGATATAAAAACATAGAGACGGTGCCAAAAAGTACAACCATCGAGACCGCAATGGCTGCTTTATACTCTTCAGACTTTAGTACAGGCTCGGTTGCAAGTACGGCTGCCGCTCCACAAACGGCTGCACCTGAAGCCGTGAGAATAGAGGTGTCTTTTTCCATGCCAAAAAGTTTATAACCTGCCCATGAACCCAGTATAAGGGTGCTGGTAAGCATGATGAGTGAGACCAAAAACCCTTCCATACCCACTTCGGCTATCTCTTGAAAGGTGATACGAAAACCGTAGAATACAATCGCAAAACGCAGGATTTTCTTCGCAGAGAAGGTGATACCGCTTTGCCATGCTTTGGGTGTGTTGTTATGCAGGGTATTGGCATAAAAAATACCCAATACGATACCGATAACCAGAGGAGAGAGTCCGAGTGACTTGATAGCATTGAGGTCTGCAATGAAGGTCGCTGCTGCTGAAAAAATAGCAACAAAGAGTATACCGCTGAGGGTACCTTTTCGATTTTGAGGTGAAAATGGCATTTTTGTCCTTTTAATTCAATTTGATTGATTACTTTTTCAAAATTGTACTATAATTTTGATATAATTAAAAGATAAACGGTGAAAAAAAGAGATAAAGTTTAAAAAAAGAGAAGAGCATGAAGATAACACTGAGACAAATGGAGATTTTTTTAAATGTAGTGATGCATGGTCATTTGACCAATGTCGCAAAAGAGATGAGGCTCAGCCAGTCTGCTGTTTCGATGTCCATCAAAGAGCTTGAAACGATACTGGGCAGACCAGTCTTCGACCGGATCAATAAAAAACTGGTGCTCAACGAGGTCGGAAGAGCCTTTTATAAAGAGATAGACCCTCTATTTAAGAAGCTTGCAGATATTGAGTATGAGTTTAAAAACTCTGAAAACAAGGGGATGATCCGTGTGGGTGCGAGTACGACCATCGTGGATTATCTGATGCCCACGATTATCTGCAGCTATATGAGTGCGTATCCTGATGTGAAGATTACGCTGAAAGAGGGCAATACCAAAGAAATTGCTGAGATGATCAAAGAAGGAAGCATTGATATAGGTTTTGTTGAGGGCTTTGTATCGGGTTCTGAGATCATTAAAGAAAAGATAGGGGTGGATGAACTGGTAATCGTTACGGCACAAAAAAGCCTCTCCAAACCCTCCAACATAGAAGAATTGGCTTCCAAAAGATGGATACTCAGAGAAGAGGGCTCAGGTACGAGGGAAGTGTTTTTGGAGTACATCAAAGAAAAAGTAGACACTCTGCACATATTTTTAGAACTTGGGCACACCGAGTCTATTAAGAGTATCTTGATGAATGGTGAGTGTGTCACCTGTATCTCAAAAATAGCCGTTGAGGATGAACTCAAAGAAGAAAAACTCTTTAAAATCCCAGTAAAAGACTTTGATTGTAAACGAGATTTTTTGATGATCTATCATAAAGACAAATACCACAGTGCATTGTTTGAAAAGTTTGTCTATTTTTCAAGAAAACTGATGACACAAATGATAGACACAGCCACAAAAGAATCTAAAAACGCCTAAGTGCCTCTTCGTACTCATGCGGATGGTTGAGGTTAGCAAAGGGTGCATCATCATCAAAGGTGACAAAGTGCGTCGTTGCATCACTTAAAAGCGTGTGTAGTGCGTAGTTTTTTTCCTCTAAATGTTTGTAGACAAAAGGCAGGATAGATTTTTTGTAGATGCCGCAAAGGGGTTGGATACCTGAGGGACTTTGTGCGATGATGGCATCGTAGGCGGGATTTGCAGCTGCTATAAGCATCTCTATCTGTTCAGCAGAAACAAAAGGTGCATCGACACTCAAAATAAATACCGCGTCACACTTTAACGCCTCAAAGAGAGAAATAATACCCACAAGCGGTGCACTAAGTGGGTCTTTGTCTTCGATGACTTTGCAGGAAAAAGGAAATTTGTCTGTTTTGGCAGAGAGATAGACTGCTTCAAAAAGGTCAGTGAGTTTACGGTGCTGATATTCTGCCAGCGTTGTGTATCCGCCAAAAGGAAGCAGTGCTTTATCGGTTTGCATGCGTGCACTTTTACCACCGGCAAAGAGGACAGCAGGGATAGATTTTTTCATGGGGTTAGCACCGCTTTGCGTTTTTGATGCACAAGTAAAACGGCAAATGCGAACAGGGTAATAAGAGATTCTGCTAAAAAGAGGTACTCTCCGTAGAGCTGTCCTGAGAGTACTGCACCGACAGAACCACCTAATCCAAATGCGATGCCCAGAAAAAACTGTTGGGCAAGTTTTTTCTGTGTGTAGAGAGAAAAGACATAGGTAATCGCAGCGGTGTGATACAGTGCAAAACCGATCGCGTGCAGGGACTGTGAAGCAAATGTGAGTACCACAGAGTCTGGAAAGAGGTAGAGTATCATCCATCGCAGGGCAGTCACAAGGGTGGCAAACTGCAACAAAGAGAGCAGATTACGCTGTAACAGAGGTCCTTGAAAGTAGAGCATCAGTATCTCACAGGCAACGCCAAAACTCCACATCCAGCTTGTCATCTCAAGTGAAATGCCGTGGGCTGTCTCGTAAATGGTGAAGAAGTTGTAAAAGCCGCCAAATCCAACTTGCATCAAAAAGATAGAGAGCCAAAATGCCCAGTATTTGGAGAGTGAAAATGAGGCGTCATCGTGTGCTGTAGAGTGTGGTGTCGTGTCGTATTTTGTCAGGATGGCACCAAAAAAGAAGCTCAGAAAAGCCATCGTGCTAAGGTAGTAGAGGGCTTCCTGGGGCGTATCGAGTACTTTTCCCAGCCAGAGTGCAATTGCCATAAAACCAAGTGAACCCCAGAGCCGTACTTTTCCGTAACGGTGTTTGGATAATGCACCAAGCGCAATGGTCTCCACATAAGGTAAAGAGATGCCGACGGCTGCACCAAAAAGAAGATTGGCCCCTAGATAGAGCCAAAAATGGTCTACCACCGCTAAAAAAATAAGCGTAGAAAAGAAGGTAAGCACCAAAGAGAGACGATAGACAGTTGGGGTGAGTGCGATGAAATGACGAAAGGCAAAAGGGAGCAAAAAACGCATAAAAGGCGCAGCCGCATAGATGATGCCCACTTCTACGGTCGAATACGAAAGATCTAGCAAGACTTTTGGCATGAAAATAATATACACGCCCACCAAAGCAAAGTAAAAAAAGTAATATGCTCCGAGTAAAAAGGTGAGTGCAAGGGAAGTGGGGTGTGCTGTGGTCATCATCGTGTCTGTATAACAGTGGTTTTGGAGAGCAAGTCATGGAGCGTTTTGCTGTCTTTGCGCCAAAACATGAGTATCCAGCCTACGAGGGTCGCAAAAGAGAGTATCGCAGCCATGTTTCTAAAAAGTATCACAGGCAAGGAGGGTTTGCTTAAAGTCTTTTTATCGATGAGTGTGATGTGGTAAGCACGATACCCTGGTGTTTGTCCGCTCACGTACATAAGAGCACTTTGGAGCAGCACCAAAGGAATGAGTATGGATGTCCACCCCAGTACTTTGTGTGCGGCAAAATCTTCTCTGCCATCCATCACCAGATAAAAAACAATGTACATAATGGGCATCAACAGCATAAACGCATCGGTTAAAAAAGCTTTGATTTTTAAACCGGCTGTTGCGTAGTTGAGGGTGCTATCGGTGGTCCTTTTTTGAGGATTTCTGTTCTGTTTCACTGCTCTAAAGCGTTGTTTTGGCATTACTGAAGACCTTGCGTCATGGTAAAGATAGGAAGCAGCATGGCTGAGACGATGACTCCGACCACTGTACCGATAAAAAGCATCATAAAAGGTTCTAGCAGACTAAGCAGCAATTTGAGTTTATCTTCATTTTCTTCAGCATACAGCGTGGATGTGTTGTTCAAAATCTGAGCGACTTCGCTGGACTCTTCACCTAGCGCTAAAGACTGCATAAAATTGCGTTTGAGCTTGACGCCTTTTGTCATTTGCAAAGCGTTTGAGAGTTTGTTACCCTCAAGCACTTTGACTGACGCTTTTTCAAAAAGCGCGCGCAGTCCGTAGTTGCTGAAGGTTGCTTTGGCAAGTCCCACAGCCTGTGCATACGCTACGCCTGAGCTGAGCATCAAAGAGAGAATGTAGGAAAATCTTCCCAGTTCGTGATTTTGGATGAGTGTACCCAGTACAGGCATTTTGAGTAAGAGCGAGTCTATGATACGATGAAAACCCTCCAGTTTTGCATAAGAGAGCTTAAAAGCAAGGATGAAAAGCACAAGGGTGACAATAATGGCGATATAGTGTGAGGTCAAAAAATCACTCAAAGCAAGTACAAACTGCGTAATAGGAGGCAGTGCCTGTCCCGTGTCTTCAAATATCTCTGTGATCTTGGGTACCACAAAAGCAATCAAAAAAGAGGTCATCCCAATGGCTACGATAAAGATAATGGCTGGGTAGGTCATAGCACCTTTGACCTGTTTTTTGATTTTGTTTTGGGCTGAGAAAAAGTTTCCCATATTGGTCAGTACTTCTACCATCTTGCCGCTTTGTCCGGCTACATTGAGGCTTTGAAGGAAAAAGTCCGGCATTGCATAGACTTTTTGCGCATTGAGTGCATTGAAAAGTGATTTTCCTTCATCGATCATGGTTTTGATGGAGTTGAGAAAAGCGACATAGCGTTTTTCACCCTCATGCTGGTTTTCAAGGAGTTTAATGGCTGTGAGGATGGTCATGCCAGAGTTTAGATACGAAGAGAGTTCTTTAGAGAAGGTACTGAGAAGGTCTGTAGGCATTTGACGTTTAGAAAAAGCATCCAAGGAGAACTCTTTGGATGCAGTAAGTCCTTCATGATAGATACCGCTGTTTCGGAGTTTTTGACCTGCCTCTTCTGGTGAACTTGCCGTAACGGTGCCTTTGACTTTTTTACCTGTTTTGTCAAACCCTTTATACTTAAAAAGCATGCGTTTTCTTGTCCTTACCGTCTATTGGGAGTATTATAACTTGTTTAACTGTATCTTGTTTGGAAGCATGGGCTAAAAAGATCCAGTCTAAAATGGCTCTAGTCTAAAATGGCTGTAGATAGAGGATTGTTTGCCTTTAAGCATCACTTCATTGACGATGGTGCTGGGACCAGGTTGCCCCGCAGGGGGTAAAATCTCTATCTCTTCGGGCGTAAAGATATCGCTGCTGTGTTGTTTGAGGATTTCTCTGCTTTCTTGTTCGGTGATTTTAAAGGTTTTTTCCAATACATCATAAGCAGTTTTATGGTCTTTATGGTACCGCAGACTCTCTTTGTCAAGATAGAGTGAGTCTTGAAAAGCGAGCGTGTTTCTTTGCGTGATATAGACGATTTGCTCGTGATTTTCACTGTGTATTTTGAGTACGAAGAGTATGGCAAAAGAGATGATGATCACCGATACGAGTATCTCTATAATCGTAAAAGCAGGACGAAATGCTTTCAATAAAAGGCTCCGTTGTCGGAGACAAGCGTGGTGTTTCTTAGCCAAAAGTCTTTTGCCTCTTCGATGGAAGCAAAACGTTGGGGCTCGTCGAAATAAGCAGGCAGAAAATAGCTACTTGTTTTGTCTTTGAGTATCAGCTGTGTTGAACTGCCATTGGGATAAAAGTCCATCAAGAGACAAATTTTTTCATCCTGATAGCGACCATACTCAAGTTCCACCAGTGCATCTTGCGCATCTAAAGTATAGACTTCAAGCTCTCCCAAATTGACTGCATTGGGGTAAGATTCAAACGCTGAGGATATGTCGGATCTAAAATAGCAAGAACGACACTTTTCAATACACATAAACGTGCCTTGTCCCGGGAAAAAATCTGAAGTGGTGATGGTTGATTTGAGCGTCAGTGGAGTAAGTGCTTTGGGTTTTGGTTTGCCTATCTCGAAGCCATCAAAACCCAAAAAATAAACGATAGAGACGATAAGTATCACGATAAGCAGTTCTAGTAAAGAAAAGCCTTGTGTACTCGCGTATCTCTTTTTGGAAGACATACAAAGATCTTATTTTGAACATTCGCTAAACAAGATATCTTTGTTGCTCTCTTCACCTCCCTCTTTTCTGTCGGCACCATAAGAGATAAGCTCGATATCGCTGCCTTTTTTGATATAAATAAAAGGGGTTTTCCATGAGTCTTTAGGAAGTTCTTTTAAGTACGGTTTCTCACGGTAGTTCGGATATTTGTCTGCATCAGGGTTGCTTAGAAGCGCTTCAAAACCCTCTTCCGTGTCGGGGTATGTACCATTATCCAGACTGAACATGTCAAATCTTTTTTTCAAGTCGTTCATTTTAAGACAGACCGTGTCCCTCTTCGCCCCATCTGCAGCATCCATCAAACCAGGCGCTACAACAGCAACCAGTCCGCCAAGAATAACAATAACAATGAGAAGTTCAATCAGTGAAAAGCCGGCTCTAAGTGGAGTGTTGCGTGTCATGTCTATCCTTTGGTTTGCTTGGGTATAATATTTGGATTTTAATTTTAAAGATTTTACTTGAATAGAGCTTTTAGATGGATAAAACCAAACATGCTTAGTATCGGTACAAAGAAGAGACAAGGGTTTGCGCTGATGATTACCTTGTCTGTTCTGGCGGTGATTATCGCACTTACTGCGGTGCTTTTGGGTTATTTTAAAGAGGCACAAGATGAGGCGAGTTCGACAAAAGCGCTGATTCAAGCCGATGTCTATTATGCCGATATTGTTGCCATTTTTGGAAGTATAGAAGACAGAAAAACACTCTTTTCCTTTCTCTACCGCACCGCCTTGCCCATCCAGGATCCGGATGAAAAATTTGCAATGGTGCTTGAGTGCAAAGCCCTGAACAGAGGGGTCAATATCAATTGGCTCGGTTTATCGCAAGATACACAAAGCCAATCACAGTACACGGTTGCACAAAATCTTTTTGATTTTATCGCACAAGAGTATGAACTGCAAGACCCCACCAGACTGCTTGAAATCATGCAAGAAGAGATGTCAGATGATTACAATTTGATAACAATTTCGCAAAGAAGACTTCACCAAAAAAAAGGTATTATGTCTTATCAACAATTTGAAACACTTTTGATGCGCTATCAGTTTGAAAGTGATGATGAAAATACAGGGCTGGTGCCTTGGGAAAAGTATTTTACCTTTTCTTCCCATGCAGATAAAATCGATGCGGAATATAGTTCCGCTGAATTGATCGCTTTTTTATTTGGAATGGATGTTTTTTTGACAGGTGAATGGGTAAACTCACTAGAGCTTGACAGACCTTCCTTACAGGATTTTGTACAGCAAAACGGCGGAGACTACGCAGAGTGGAAAAATGTGTTGGCAGATACGGCATTTATGGATGAGACACAATGTTCTGTCTCCTACCGTTATGCAAAAGAGCAGTATCGGTTTGGGTTTGAGTATATTCAGGGAGAGGCAAAATATTTTGAATTTTACGGGAAACAATAAAGAGCTGATACTGATTCATAAAGAGATCAAGAAGCCCCTCGCCACTGAAGCCGTCAATGTGATGCTCACACCGAGGTTTTATACGCTCAAAAAAGAAATTTTGCCCATAAAGTATGCCTATCAGGCAAAACGCATCGCACATTCATTGTTTGATGGTTTGCTTGATACCAGCCGACAGTATGACTATATGGTGTACAAAGAAGCAGACGCTTGGGTTTTTCTGGCGTATGATTTAGAGATGATTATGAATTTTTTACAAAGCCAAGGGATGGACTTGGAGCTGGTCTCCAAACTCTTTTTTGCCCAGCAGGCAGTGGAATATTTGAGCAAACCTGTGTTTTTGTCCGACACTGAAGCGCTGGTTACGTTAGAGGGGATAGCGACCATCGTCCCGCGGTCTGCATTAAACGATGAGGTTGCACCCCTTGTGGTTGATAAAGTCTTTACACCTAAAAAAGGTGTGGTAGTACAGGGGTCGTACGGGTCTATCTTATCACTAAAACAAACGGTGATGTTCGCTTCTGTATTGCTTTTGTTTGCGATGATGTTTTTTGTGGAGGGCTTGCGCTACGGGGGTGATGGCGGTGCAGACGAAGAGCTGCAAACCTTGCTTGCCTCCCACTCTTCTTTGCAAAGCTCTTATGCCAGAGAAAGCATTATGAGCAAATTTGAAACGATTGATAGTACAGAGCGCAAAAAAAGAGACAGCATCAAAAACCTCTCAGAGATGATTTTTAAAGGGGTAACACTGCTTTCTTTGAAGATGGAAGAAAAAGGCTTTGAAGCCCGTTTTTCGTGTAAAGATGCAGAGATAGCCAATCGTCTGAAAACCTTGGCACAAAAATACAGTTATAAAACGTCAGCATTTACAGGCAGTAATGATCTGAAGATAGAGGGGTCATTATGATAGCCAAGCGATACCAGAATGAATGGATTGTTTTGGCGGCATTTCTTTTGATGGCTTTCTCTTTTATCTATAAAAATGTACAGCTATCTTCGCAGCAGGAGATGCTCTTTGGCACAAAAAAAACGGTGCAGGAACTCAAAGAGGTCATCGCCCTTCAAAAGATATGGGCCGATAAAAAGATTGCCCAAAATGTGACCAAACTGCAAAGCCTAGTTCCTCCATCCAAGCTAACATGGAGCAGTAAAAACAAGAATGTTACTGCATCGTACAGTGGATTAACCTCAAGAGAACTCAATGCCGTTACTTCAAAGATCATGACACTGCCGGTTGAGATTAAAAAACTTGTCATTGACAACAAAGGCACAACGTATGATTTGGAGTTCCAATGCAAATGGTAAAAAATGTTTTGCTGGTGTTGCTACTGGTGTGGTTGGGCATCCTTGGGTTTATGCCTAAGCAGGAGCTTTACTATACCCTTGAAGAGGCTTTGGCAAAACAAGAGATAGTCCTGAACGAAAAGAAGATCAGCGAGGGGATGTTTGGGCTTACCTTGGAGCAGGTCTCTGTTTATGTCAAGGGCATCAAGGTGGCAACCATCAAAGAGATAGATATCATTACACTGCTGTTTTATACACGCCTAAAACTAGATACCCTGCATGTGGATGACTCTTTGAAGCAGATGGTGCCCCAAGAGACACAAGAGGCGATTTTTTCGCACTCTATTGTAGCACCAACACAGATAAAGATAGAGGCGCAAGGCTCTTTTGGGGGCTTAACAGGTCAGGCTGATGTGCTCAATCGCACGGTGCATCTTGACTTTAATGAGAGTAAAGCCTTGCCGATGTTGGGTTCGCAACTTAAAAAAGGTGAAAAAGGGTGGGTCTATGAAACATCTTTTTAATGCCGCGATACTCACACGGGTGTGGCGCTTGCTTGTCGTGCTGCTCTGTATCAAGGTGGTGTGGTTTTTGGTTGAGATGGTATGGCTCAGCCCCAGCGGTTATGACTATGCGGAGCAAAAAGGCGGTAAAGCCCTGTACTACAGGGTCAAGCTTAGCCCCAATGAAGCAGCAGCCCCCGCAGTGGGACAAAAACCCCAAAATGTTGCAGGCAGCATCAAGGATATCACCCTTTTAGCCATCTATAATGCATCTGATGTCACAGTAGTCACCATAGAACATCAGCGTAAAACCAAAGTGCTTTCCAAAGGTGAAGAGATAAACGGATTTGTGCTTGAGGGTGCAGGGCGTGACTATGCAACCTTTAGCAAAGCCTCCAAGATGTACAGAGTTCCCCTGCTTGTAAAAACCACAGGCGGCTCTAGCATCATGCCCAATGAGCAAGTACCACAGGAACAAACTAAAGCCAGTGAACCAGAGGGAGAGGTGGTGGATGCAGGCGATCATAAGATCGTCGATAAAACACTCATAGACCATTATGCCAAAAATATGGATGATATTTATAAAAATATCGGTATCGTTGAGGTCAAAAAAGGCAATGCTTTGGAGGGGTTTCGTATCTCTTTTGTGCGAAAGGGTTCTGCATTTGAGAAACTGGGTGTAAGAAGGGGAGATGTCATCAAGTCCATCAACGGTGAAAAGATAGACAGCTACAATGCCGCCTTTGGTGTGTATAAAAATATTACCAATATCAATAATCTCTCTTTGGTTGTTGAACGAGGTAAAGAAGAAGTGGAGTTAGAATATGAAGTTAACTAAAATAGTAGTCGCGTTGGTGTTGGTGTTGTCTATGGGTCTGCATGCAGCAGAAGAGACGGTGGATGTGAATTTTCGCAATCTCAGCGTGAAAGACTTTATCGAGATGGTGTCCAAAATCACACAAAAAAACATCCTCATCGAAGAAGAACCCAAAGGTACTATCAATTTTGTCTCAACCACACCCATCAAAAAAAGTTCACTTTTTGCTTTGGCAAACTCTATTTTGGGGGGCAAAGGGCTTGCGCTAATTGATCAGGGGGAGTACTACAAAGTGGTTAAATCAGTTGATGCAGCGGGCGAGGGGCTGGATGTCAGCAGCGCCATAGACGGCGATACGATGAAAACCGTGATGTTCCCGCTCAAAAACTCCAACGCAGCAGTCCTTCGTGCCAAGATACAGCCTTTGCTTCACAAAAATGCCAAAATCATCTCTTTTAAAGAGAATAACATCTTGGCGATTACCGCAAACCCCTCTACTTTGCGTTCTGTAGCCAAAGTCATCAACGCCGTAGAAAAAACAGGTGACAAAAAATCAGTCGTGATAAAACTGAAAAACTCACTGGTCAAAGATGTTTTTCCCAATGTGCAAAATATGTCTAAAAAGATTTTCCCGCAAACCATCGAGAGCGAAATGGTGGATGTGTTTCAGGATGAAGCCACCAACTCTCTCATACTTGTGGGTAAAAGCGTGAACAACAGCCGTATGATAAGTTACATCAAACAGCTCGACACCAAAGGGGAAAGTACCACACAAAAAATGTATGTGCTTGATCTTAAAAACTCCAATGTCGAAGAGATGGAGATCATCATGAGCAAGCTCATCTCTCAGATGAATGATGTGGAAGTGAAAGCTCCAGTTAAGGGAGGCAAGCCGCCAAGCAAAGCGATGGTGGTCTCCGACATAGAACGCAATGCATTGGTTATACTTGCTACAGCCGAGCAGATGAAAAACATCAGAGAAACAGTCATGAAGATAGACATCCCTAAGGTTCAGGTCTATGTCAAAGCAAGAATTGTTGAGATCAACACCAATCTTGCCGCACAGATAGGGCTTAAGTATGGACTGGATGGAGGCGCTATTACTTCTAGTGGACTTTACACGATGTCAGGCAATTTGGGTGCTCAGGCACTGCAGATATCACCCGCACTCTTAGGTTTTTTAAATACAAACAATACCACTACGCAATTTGACAATAACGGGAATGCCATTACAACAACCAATCCTGCCTTCAAATTTGAAGATACTGACAAGGTCTTTGCTTTGGGCGCAAAACTTGATCTCTTGCAGCAAAACGGTGCAGCACATCTCTTGAGTGAGCCTTCGGTGTTGTGTACCAATAATAAAGAGGCAGAAATCTATGTAGGGCAGGTAAGATCTGTTTTAACAGCAGCGCAGCAATCCACCACAGGTGTCTCAAATGTTGTCAATAACTACAGCAGAGAAGACATTGGGCTTACACTTAAGGTCAAGCCACGACTTTCCAGTAACAATAAAGTTTCCATGAATATAGAAACGATTTTGGAAGATATTGACCCATCTTCGGAGCAGGTAGCTGATAGACCAACCACCACCAAAAGAACAGTCAAAACAGATGTCATTGTAAACAATGGGGAGATGGTTATCCTAGGAGGGCTTATCAAGAGAACAGGAGGGAAAGGTGTCTCCAGCGTACCTGTTTTAGGCGATATCCCTGTATTGGGAGAATTGCTCTTTACCCATACGGTTGACAGACAAATCGAAGAAAATGTCGTTGTGTATCTTACGCCGTATATCGTAAGAAGAAGTGATGATTTGCAAAGACTTAAGCAGATGCTCTCCGAACTTGAAGAGGTGCAGGAGCGGTATAATGATTTGTATTTTAAAGAACTTGAAAAACGCAAAAAGCCTTTTTACTCCACTACCACCACCAGCTCTGCGCCTGCAAGTAACCGCATCAACCGAGCTACCTCTGGCACAAATTTTTAAGCGATAGGAGTTTTGATGCATTTCCCCCAACTTCAAGATGTCAATCTCGAGCCTTTATGGGAAGCGGAGATCAATCATAAGTTAGCACTCAAACATGCCTTGCTTTTTACGGTACTAGAAGGAGTCAAGAGTTGTATTGTACAGCAAGAGACTCTAGCAGATGCTCTGAACCATTTTGCAAAACTCTCTTTAGACTATCCTATTGTCATGGTGGATGCCGAGAGTTTCACCAGACTTAAAAATAAATTTTTAGAGATACAGACCAGTACTGATTTTGAAGAGATGTCAACCACTTCGGGCGAATTTATAGAAGTAGAGTCCGACCTGTTGGAGTTTATCCGCAATTCACAGGATCTACTCTCAAGCGAAGAGTCTGCTCCGGTAATTAAACTGGTCAATTCTTTGTTTTTTCAGGCCATCCAAAAAGGTGCGAGTGATATTCACATCGAAAGCGGTGAAAAAAAAGGTGAAGTGCGCCTGCGTATAGACGGGGCACTGAAAAAACATCTTGATCTTGAGCGAAGCATCGTGGCTTTGGTGATTAACCGTATCAAAGTCATCTCAAGTTTGGATATCTCAGAAAAACGTGTGCCTCAGGACGGACGTACGCAGCTTTCTATATCGGGCAAAAGCATTGATGTGAGGGTTTCGGTGCTACCCACCTATCATGGTGAGCGTATCGTTATGCGTATCTTGTCCCAAACAGAACACATCCCTACTTTGGAGTCTTTGGGTTTTGCTGAGGAGATAAGCAAAGAGCTTCACCGCTTGCTCAACCATGCCCACGGTATGATTTTGGTAACAGGACCAACGGGTTCAGGAAAATCAACCACCCTTCATGCCTGCTTGCAGCATGTGGCAACACCTGATAAAAATATCATCACCGTAGAAGACCCTGTAGAGTACAATGCGGACAATATCTCCCAAATTCAGGTCAATACCAAAGTAGGACTCACCTTTGCTGCTGGCTTGCGTTCCATCTTGAGACAAGACCCGGATATCATCATGGTAGGAGAGATTCGTGACTCTGAAACTGCTGATATCGCGCTTCGTTCTGCTTTGACGGGACACCTTTTGCTTTCAACCCTGCATACCAATGATGCGACCTCTTCACTGAGCCGTTTGATGGATATGGGGATTGAAAATTTTCTTATCTCTTCTACCTTGCTGGGTGTACTGGCACAAAGGCTTGCACGTAAACTCTGTGTGCACTGCAAAGAAGAGACACGGTTAGCCGCTGTAATTGCGGAGGAGATAGGAGTGCCTTCGGACAAAATCTATTTTAAAGCTGTGGGCTGTAAGCTGTGTGATTTCACAGGCTACAAAGGCAGACAGGCCATCGGTGAACTGTTTATCATTAATGACAAAGTGAAAGAGATGATGAAAGATGGGTTCAATGACTATCAGGTACGCGAGTACATGAAACAAAACGGCATGAGCACCATCGCAGACAAACTCACACAGATGCTCCTGGAAGGACAAACGAGTTACGAGGAAGCCATACGTGTAGGCATCATGGATGGCTAGAGTGATGCCAAAACACATACGCTCTCATAAAGCGTTCACCCTTTTAGAAGTCCTTATCTCCATTACGCTGATGGGCATCGTCATTGTTGCACTCTTTTCTACGGTTGATATGCTTCAAGACTCCAACCAGCAACTCTCAGAGCACCTTAAAAAATCTAAAACCATCAGCAAAGCTGTCAAAGTGCTCTATGCAGACCTTATGGATTCTGATGGCAATATTACCATTCAAAAAGAAGAGATGAGCAGGGTATGCATCGAAAAAACACGCCATTCTTTATACGCTTTGTCTGAAGCAAAAGTCTGTTGGGTAGTGCTCAAAGAGGGCAATATCTTGGTGCGTATCGAAGGAAATGGCTATCATCTGCCTCTTTTAGAAGATGAAAAGGTAGAAATCAACCCCGTGATGTCTGAGATGAAACTTTTTGATCTTTATCATGAAAAAGATAAAGTGTTAGTTCTGTTACAGCAAAAAGGCAAAGAGCCTATCAGTTTTATGCTGCAAGGCATTACAAAACCTGCAGCCAAATCGTCATCATCCAAAACGCCTCCCGCTACACCACCCGCAATTCAACCACCCGCAACAAGTCCTACCACGCCACCCCCTGCTCCAAACCCGCTTCAAGTTCCTCCTCAAGGGTAAATCTGACAAGCAAGATTTTATTGTATCAGTGACCAAACAAACAAAAAATGCGATAAAATCATTTAAAGATATCTTACTTTAGAGGAGCATAGATGCAAGAGATTTATGAAAAACTGGGCTTGTTTTATTTGGGTAAAGAGATAGATGCACAATCGATGCAGACAACAGATGCGCTAACCCTGATTAAAAACAAAAATTTTACCACCCATGCGGCTATTATCGGTATGACAGGTTCGGGGAAAACAGGTTTGGGTGTCGCCCTCATAGAAGAGGCGGCGATCGATAATATTCCTGCGCTCATCATCGACCCAAAAGGTGATATGGGCAATCTGTGTCTGACAGACCCAGACTTCTTGCCCGCTTCTTTTGAACCATGGGTGAGGGATGAAGCAAAAACAAAAGAGATTGATCCTGAAGTCTATGCCCAAAAACAATCTACGGTATGGAAAGAGGGGATTGAGAGCTGGGATCAAAGTGTTGAACGGGTTCAAAGATTCCATCAGGTACAAAAGACACTCTATACACCAGGAAGCTCAGCCGGTGCAGCAATCAACATTTTAAGTTCACTCGATGTACCGCCTGCTGAGGTGATGCAGGAGAGTGATACCTTTGCTTCTTATCTCAAGAGCACCGCAACAAGTCTTCTCTCTTTAGTGGGCATCGAGGCTGATCCTTTGGAGTCTAAAGAGTATATCCTTTTGGCACAAATCATCACACACGCATGGCTGGCATCAGAAAACTTGAGCATCGAAAGCATCATCGGTAAAATAATCAACCCGCCTTTTAAAAAGATAGGGGTACTTGTTTTGGATGATTTTTATGACAAAGAAGCGCGCTTTGGGCTGGCAACTAAGTTTAATGCCCTCTTGGCAAGCCCCAGTTTTTCACTCTGGCTCAAAGGGGAGAATTTGGACATACAAAAATTACTCTATGATGAGCAGGGCAAGGCAAAGATTGCCATCTTCTCCATCTCCCACCTAAACGATACAGAGCGTATGTTCTTTGTGACACTACTACTCAATAAATACATCGCATGGATGCGCAGACAAAGTGGTACGGCGGCGCTCAAGACACTGCTCTATATGGATGAGATATTCGGCTTTTTCCCGCCTACAAAAAATCCACCAAGCAAAGAGCCGATGTTATTGCTCTTAAAGCAGGCAAGGGCTTTTGGAGTGGGCGTGGTACTTAGTACCCAAAACCCTGTTGATTTGGACTACAAAGGGCTTTCAAACATCGGCACATGGTTTATAGGAAGACTGCAAACAAACCAAGATATAGAAAGAGTCATCGATGGTCTAGGGGGAAAAGTAGGCTCCAGTTTTGATAAAAACCAACTCAAATCACTGCTTGCAAACCTTAAAGAGAGAATGTTTTTTATTAAAAGTGCGCATTTGGACGATGTGAAACTTTTTTCTGTACGCTGGGTGATGAGTTACCTCAAAGGTCCTTTGAGTAAAGAAGAGATTGGTATCTTAATGCAAGAGTATAAGCAAAAACAGGGCACCGTGCAAGAGAGTGTGACGTCTGTGGTACAAAATCAGGCTACCTTGGAAAGCTATCAAAGTATCGATGCTTCCATTCTTCAGTATTTTGAACCCGATGTAACAGGCGTCAATTTCTATTTTCCAACTTTGGCAGCTAAGGCAAGTGTGCATTTTTATCAACAAAGTAAAGGTATCGATGAGAAAAAATCTTTTTCGCTTTTTGTTCCGCTTGAGTCCTCTTCTGCGCGTATCGTTTGGGAAGAGGCTACACGAGAAGATCTCGCATTTGAACGCTACCCTCATACTGCACCCAATGCTGCAAAATTTTATGCTCTCCCAGAAGTGATACTCGCAGACAAAGGGTTGAAAAAAGCGAGCAGCGATCTTAAAGAGATGCTTTACCGTGAAGAAAATCTAACCTTGTATCGCTGTGAGGTGCTGAAGATGGAATCGCGCCTTCATGAATCCCATTCAGACTTTATGGTTCGTGTGCAAGATGTTCTGAGTGAAAAAAAAGAGCTTGAGATAGAAAAATTGCAAAACACCTATGCACAGAAAGAAAAAACTTTGCTTTCCAGACTATCGCGTACTCAGGAGCAGATTGAAAAAGAGTCTGCTGATTCAACGGGATCGATGATTGAAGCCGGTATCGCTGTATTGGGTGCTTTGTTTGGACGAAGCAGTTCTGCAAAAATCGGTCGTGCAGTCAGCAAAGGAAGCCAAATCCTTAAAGAAAGATCGGATATGGGTCGTGCACAGGAGAGAAATGATGCAGTGCGCGAAGAAATTACACAGCTAGGATATGAGTTAGAAGATAAAATAGATGCTATCAATGAAAAATATAGTATCGATAAGTATGTAATGGAAACATTCGCACTCAAACCCAAAAAGACAGATATCTCCATCGAGTTGTGTGCTATTGTGTGGAGAGTGAAACAGCAGTAAAAAACTTAGGATTTACTGCCAGGTTTTACAGCAACGCTTCCTTCTTTACACAGAGGACAGTCCTCTGGTGCAAACATTTCAAAGGTAAAATCATCCAAAGAAAAAAGAGGTATGTGCGGTGGCAACATACACGCAACCTTTGGTTCTAAATCACTGCCGACACGCCTGCAAAATCCCCTGTTCGCAAGCGATGCAAAAGCAACAATCTCTCCACCCAACGCTTCAATAGCCTGTGCTGCTTTAAGCGCAGAACCACCTGTGGTGATGATGTCTTCACAAATGATAACCTTTTCACCTTGTGCAATCTCAAAACCCCGACGTAACGCCATCCCCCCCTCTATTTTTTCCACAAAAATAGAGCGTACGTCAAGTGAACGCGCAAGTTCATAACCTGCAAGCACACCACCAAGCGCAGGTGCGCAGACAGTATCAACTTCTATGCCGTGCGCACGTATCATGCTTGCCAGGGCATCAGTAAGTAAAGCCGCTTTCTTTGGATATTCAAGTACTTTTGCGCTTTGCAGGTATCTGTTGGAGTGGTTACCACTTGCAAGAAGAAAATGCCCTTCAAGCAAAGCATTTGCTTCTTTGTATGCTGCTTCTACATCAATCGGTTTTTCCATCTTTATACCTTGAGGATATCAGCTTCTTTTATTTTGAAGGCTTCATCAATTTTTACAATATACTCATCGGTTATTTTTTGTATTTGTTCTTGCGCTTTTTTAGATTCATCTTCGCTTATTGCTTTGTCTTTTTCAAGCTTTTTGACTTTGTCATTCCCGTCTTTTCTGACATTTCTAACCGAAACTTTGGCGTGCTCTACCATGCCTTTTGCCTGTTTAACGATCCCCTGTCTCTGGTCTGATGTCATTGGAGGGAAAAAGAGTTTGATAAACGTTCCGTCATTATTGGGGTTGACACCGATATTTGCCTCTTGAATCGCTTTTTCTATAGGTGAAAGCAGCGCTTTCTCCCAAGGGGTAATGCTGATAGTCGTTGCATCTGTTGCAATGACACTGCCTACTTGATTGAGTGCAGTCATCGTCCCGTAGTAATCTACTTTTATATTATCAACGATTGAAGTAGTTACTTTACCTGTTCGTAGGGTAGTAAAGTCTCTTTTGAGCGCATCGATACCCTTTTGCATATTCTCTTTTGTGTAGTCAAAAACATCATTTACCATCACTGTCTCCTTGGTATTATTTGCAGTTATTTTACCTTTTTTTAGCTTGTTATGTATTGAGAGAGAGGTGTTTTGAGGGGATGAAGAAGAGAGGAAACCTCTTCTTTTACATTAGTTCGTAGAGGTGGTACTGTTTGCTTCTATCGTTGGTATGATAGTTTCTTTTTCCGGTACACTCGCGTTTGTTTCTGCAGATTTATTTTCTTGTTCTGATGCTGTATTTTGTGTCTCTTCGGGTGCAGAAGGCGCTTGAGGTGCAGTATTTTCTTCTGTTTTTGGTGCAGTAGGCACAGCCGCATTGTTTGCAGGAATAAGAGTGTCTGCTACAGATGAAGTATTGGCAGTTGTGTAGAGATAGCCTAAAACCAAAGTATTGACAATAAAGGCAAATGCCAACAAAAAGGTAAGTTTTGCCAGAAAACCCGTTGGCCCTTTGGCACCAAATACAGACTCATTGCTTCCGCTGTATGCACCAAGACCTATACTGGAGCTTTTCTGCAACAGTACAGCAATAGTGATTGCAAGTGCTAGTACGATTTGTATGATTAAAAGTGTTGATGTCATCTGTGCCTCTTTATATTGTGTGATAGCCCGATAAATTTGGGTATAATTTCGGCGATTATACCCAAAAAAGTTTGAAAGGGTGATGAAGACGACAATTTGACAAAAAGGAGAAAACTGTGTCCAATGCTGTTCAAGAGTTTTCCCGTTTTGCACACGAGTACGATAGCTATAATGTTATTCAGGCAGAGGTTGCCAAAACATTAGTCAATATGATTCCTGTCTCCCATCACACGACGGTTTTAGATATCGGTTGCGGCAGAGGTGAAGTGTATAAGAACATCGTGACATCAGACCTTGCTTTTGAAAACTTTATCGCATTGGACTCTTCATTACCGATGTTAACGCTTCATCCCTCAGCGCACACTATACGCAAAATACACGCCGATTTCAATACATCTGATGCCTTTTCGACTCTTTCATCAGATGATAATAGTCTTATCCTCTCTTCTTCTGCTTTGCAGTGGAGTAAAGATTTGGACTTTACTTTGGGACAAATGGCGCAAAAGTCACCTGCGGCTTATTTTGCCATTTTTACAGCCAATACCTTTAAAACACTGCATCAATCAGCTGGTATCTCCTCCCCCATTTACTCAGGTAGTACATTAAGAGACACAATCGAAAAATACTACACTGCTTCATTTGAGATCAAAGAGTACAGACTCTCCTTTGAGAGTATACGGGAAATGTTTCATTATATTAAAAAAAGTGGCGTGAGCGGAGGCGAAAAACATCTCAGCTATAAGCAGACAAAAGAGTTGATGATGCAATATCCACTGGATTATTTAGAGTTCGAAGTGTTGTTTGTAAAGGGAAATTCTTTAGTATATGCAGTGTAGTCAACGGCTCAGAGATGCAAAGCACCTTAGCCGTTGGGTTAGACTATTTACTCGTCGTTGCCAAAAATTCCAAGAAGTTGAAGTAACGCTGTAAACATATTTAAAAAGTCAAGGTAAAGAGAGACTGCTGCATCTACTGGTGAGTCGTATGCACCGTTGGCTATGTTCTGTGTATCGTAAATCGTAAAGAGACTAAACAGTAACAAGATACCAGCTGTGATAATGACATGCATCATGGGACTTTCAAGTATAAACATATTGACCAATGAAGCCACGATAACAACAATCAGTGTAATAAAGAGCGGTTTCCCCCAGCTTGAGTAGTCAGTTTTACTGTTGATGGCAAACAAGCTTAATGCACCAAATAGAACCGATGTCATTAAAAATGCATTTCCGATAACTGCACCATTTCCTGCACCAATGAGCGAAGCCAAAAGTGGTACTAAAGAGACACCGGTCAGAAAGGTGAAGACAAAGAGTGCCGCCATATTAAGACCCGGTTGATGTCTTGTCATTCTAAGTCCTACAAACAGCATAAGAAGCTCTGCCCCAAATATAAACCATTTGTATTGCATCACAACTTGTGCGTAAGGCATCGTGATGTATGCTCCTGCAGCTGCAGCAATCATACTGGCAGCTAGAAGCTGATAGGTCTGTTTCATAAAACTTACACTCGCACTCTCCTGCGCGTATGAGCCTTCTGTGGATGTGTAATCTCTGTCATATAAAGCCATGATAATCCTTCATGTGTTGATTTAGAATGAAGTATAGTATAGTCAGATTAATCTAAGGTTAATAAAAATCACTACTCGTGAACTCTTTGTTGTTGTAGCCTTTTGTATTCATCTTGTGCATTTTGGGCATCGGTTTGGTTATTACGTATCTTCATCGTACTTTTTTGATATTCAGAAGGTGTAGTTACCTCTGTGTTCATACAGGCAGAAAGGATAAGAGTGATACAGAAAAGAAAAAACAAATGCAAAGAAAACCTCTTAGTAAAAAGAAGCATTATAAAGGGAGTATACTTAAATCAAGAAAACAAAACGAAAAAAGAATGATAATATATTTATAATGTAAGCAACCCAAAAAAAAGCGCAAATTCTCTACAAATTCGCAAAAACCCTTGACAAGTAAAAAGTTCGGTGCTATAATACGCGTCCAACAACACATGGACGGTTAGCGAGTGGCTAGCAAGAGTGTTAGTGAATGATCTTTGACAACCAAATATAAGTAAATAAATCAACGTCTATTTGAGTTTTAATTTTACTACTTTTTGTAAAAGTAGGAAGAGAAAAACTTAATTTAGAAATAAATAAGTGATTCTGACAAATGGTTCAAACCATTTCATTTTTAATGGAGAGTTTGATCCTGGCTCAGAGTGAACGCTGGCGGCGTGCTTAACACATGCAAGTCGAACGATGAAACTTTAGCTTGCTAAAGTGGATTAGTGGCGCACGGGTGAGTAATGTATAGTTAATCTGCCCTTTAGAGGGGGATAACAGTTGGAAACGACTGCTAATACCCCATACTCCTTCTATATTAATTATAGTTGGGAAATGTTTTTTCGCTAAAGGATGAGACTATATGGTATCAGCTAGTTGGTGAGGTAATGGCTCACCAAGGCAATGACACCTAGCTGGTCTGAGAGGATGATCAGCCACACTGGAACTGAGACACGGTCCAGACTCCTACGGGAGGCAGCAGTGGGGAATATTGCACAATGGAGGAAACTCTGATGCAGCAACGCCGCGTGGAGGATGACACATTTCGGTGCGTAAACTCCTTTTATATGGGAAGATAATGACGGTACCATATGAATAAGCACCGGCTAACTCCGTGCCAGCAGCCGCGGTAATACGGAGGGTGCAAGCGTTACTCGGAATCACTGGGCGTAAAGCGCGCGCAGGCGGCCTTGTAAGTTGGATGTGAAAGCCTACGGCTCAACCGTAGAACTGCATCCAAAACTACTCGGCTAGAGTGTGGGAGAGGAAGATGGAATTAGTTGTGTAGGGGTAAAATCCGTAGAGATAACTAGGAATACCAAAAGCGAAGGCAATCTTCTGGAACACTACTGACGCTGAGGCGCGAAAGCGTGGGGAGCAAACAGGATTAGATACCCTGGTAGTCCACGCCCTAAACGATGAATGTTAGTCGTCGGGAGGCTTGTCCTTTCGGTGATGCAGTTAACACATTAAACATTCCGCCTGGGGAGTACGGTCGCAAGATTAAAACTCAAAGGAATAGACGGGGACCCGCACAAGTGGTGGAGCATGTGGTTTAATTCGAAGATACGCGAAGAACCTTACCTAGCCTTGACATTGATAGAATCCGGTAGAGATACTGGAGTGCCCTTCGGGGAGCTTGAAAACAGGTGCTGCACGGCTGTCGTCAGCTCGTGTCGTGAGATGTTGGGTTAAGTCCCGCAACGAGCGCAACCCTCGTTCTTAGTTACTAACGGTTCGGCCGAGGACTCTAAGAAGACTGCCTTCGTAAGGAGGAGGAAGGTGAGGACGACGTCAAGTCATCATGGCCCTTACGGCTAGGGCAACACACGTGCTACAATGGCCAGGACAATGAGACGCAATACCGCGAGGTGGAGCAAATCTATAAACCTGGTCTCAGTTCGGATTGTAGTCTGCAACTCGACTACATGAAGCTGGAATCACTAGTAATCGTAGATCAGCTATGCTACGGTGAATACGTTCCCGGGTCTTGTACTCACCGCCCGTCACACCATGGGAGTTGATTTCACCCGAAGCGGGGAAGCTAAACTGGCTACCCTCCACGGTGGAATTAGCGACTGGGGTGAAGTCGTAACAAGGTAACCGTAGGAGAACCTGCGGTTGGATCACCTCCTTTCAGAGTATAGATACTTCACAGAACAGTATCACAACACAAAAAGACAATGATTTATTTATATGTTCAATCATACCTTATGTTTGGTTGTCAAAGATTATTAGGATCTTTGACTTGATAAACCCATGGGGAATTAGCTCAGCTGGGAGAGCGCCTGCTTTGCACGCAGGAGGTCATCGGTTCGATCCCGTTATTCTCCACCATTTCTGCGTAAAGCACTTTGATAGCTTGCTCACATACTGAATGTATGCTTCGCAAACTATCAAAGCACTTTCCACATGAAATGAGATTAAGAGATTAAAGCTTAATAGAAGTATTCACACGAATGTTTCTATTAGGTTTTACACCTAAAGTTATTTAACTTATTATTGTTAGAACTTATTGAACAACTAAACCATAGAAAACAGAGAAATCTGTAGACAATGACTTATTTGCATTTAATAAGGTAGTACCTTTAGAATTAAGAAAATTAATCTAAGGGCAGATGGTGGATGCCTAGACCAGAAGAGGCGATGAAGGACGTACTAGGCTGCGATAAGCCAGGGGGAGCTGCCAAGAAGCTTTGATCCCTGGATTTCCGAATGGGGCAACCCGGCATGGCGCGAGTCATGTCACTCTTAGGAGAGCGAACGCGGGGAAGTGAAACATCTCAGTACCCGCAGGAAAAGAAATCAACCGAGATTCCCTTAGTAGCGGCGAGCGAAACGGGAACAGCCCTAAAATCTTTGAGGTGTTAGTAGAAATTGCTGGAATGCAATACCGTAGAGGGTGAAAGTCCCGTATACGAAAACTAATCATAGACTATTCGAGTAGGTCGGGACACGTGAAACCCTGACTGAATATGGGAGGACCACCTTCCAAGGCTAAATACTACTTCAGGATCGATAGTGAACCAGTACCGTGAGGGAAAGGTGAAAAGAACCGCAGTGAGCGGAGTGAAATAGAACCTGAAACCATCTGCCTACAATCATTCAGAGCCCTATGTTTTATACAGGGTGATGGACTGCCTTTTGCATAATGAGCCTGCGAGTTATGGTGACTAGCAAGGTTAAACAAACGTGAAGCCGTAGCGAAAGCGAGTCTTAATAGGGCGATAGTTAGTTGCTGTAGACCCGAAACTAAGTGATCTATCCATGGGCAGGTTGAAGCTGGTGTAAGAGCTAGTGGAGGACCGAACGGGTGAAGGTTTAAAACTTCTCCGATGACCTGTGGATAGGGGTGAAAGGCCAATCAAACTTAGTGATAGCTGGTTCTCTCCGAAATATATTTAGGTATAGCGTCATGTTCGAAATATGAGGGGGTAGAGCACTGATTGGGCTAGGGCGTATACCAATGTACCAAACCCAGTCAAACTCCGAATACCTCATGTGAATTCATGGCAGTCAGGTGGTGGGTGATAAAATCAATCATCGAGAGGGAAACAGCCCAGACTACCAGCTAAGGTCCCAAAGTCCTATTTAAGTGGAAAAGGATGTGGAGTTGCTTAGACAACCAGGAGGTTGGCTTAGAAGCAGCCATCCTTTAAAGAAAGCGTAACAGCTCACTGGTCTAGCGATTCTGCGCCGAAAATATAACGGGGCTAAAATAGGCACCGAAGCTGTAGATTTAGTATTTATACTAAGTGGTAGGAGAGCGTTCTAGTCAGCATTGAAGCCATACCGGTAAGGAGTGGTGGAGCGGCTAGAAGTGAGCATGCAGGCATGAGTAGCGAGAAAACAGGTGAGAATCCTGTTCGCCGTAAACCCAAGGGTTCCTACACTATGCTCGTCAATGTAGGGTTAGTCGGGTCCTAAGCTGAGTCCGAAAGGGGTAAGCGATGGCAAATTGGTTAATATTCCAATACCAACTAATAGTTTAGTACGATGGGGGGACGCATAGGGTTAAACGAGCTCACTGATGGAATAGTGGGTCGAAGGGCGTAGGTAAGCCGGATAGGAAAATCCGCCGGCTCTTTCCGAGACCTGACAGGCTGATGACGTTCTTCGGAATAGATTCAGAATCGTTGATACCGTCGTGCCAAGAAAAGCCTCTAAGTGTATTATTAGTTGCCCGTACCGTAAACCGACACAGGTGGGTGAGATGAGTATTCTAAGGCGCGTGGAAGAACCCTGGTTAAGGAACTCTGCAAACTAGCACCGTAACTTCGGAATAAGGTGTGCCTAACTTGGTATATGGACTTGCTCCAAAAAGCTAAGAAGGTTGCAACAAAGAGTCCCTCCCGACTGTTTATCAAAAACACAGCACTTTGCTAACTCGTAAGAGGATGTATAAGGTGTGACGCCTGCCCGGTGCTTGAAGGTTAATTGATGGGGTTAGCTAAATACCGACCTGCATGAATGGCGTAACGAGATGGGAGCTGTCTCAACCAGGGATCCAGTGAAATTGTAGTGGAGGTGAAAATTCCTCCTACCCGCGGCAAGACGGAAAGACCCCGTGCACCTTTACTATAGCTTGACACTGCAATTGGGATATATTTGTGCAGGATAGGTGGGATGCTTTGATGATATGACGCCAGTTGTATCGGAGCAGTCCTTGAGATACCACCCTTATGTATTCTGATTGCTAACTTGCTTGGGTTATCCCCAAGGAGGACAATGTCTGGTGGGTAGTTTGACTGGGGCGGTCGCCTCTAAAAGGTACGCCGGGGATAACAGGCTGATCTCCCCCAAGAGCTCACATCGACGGGGAGGTTTGGCACCTCGATGTCGGCTCATCGCATCCTGGGGCTGAAGCAGGTCCCAAGGGTATGGCTGTTCGCCATTTAAAGCGGTACGCGAGCTGGGTTCAGAACGTCGTGAGACAGTTCGGTCCCTATCTGCCGTGGGCGTTGGATGATTGAGGAGAGTTGACCCTAGTACGAGAGGACCGGGTTGAACGAACCACTGGTGTACCAGTTGTCCTGCCAAGGGCATCGCTGGGTAGCTATGTTCGGATGTGATAACCGCTGAAAGCATCTAAGCGGGAAGCCAACTCCAAGATGAATCATCCCTGAAGATCCGCAGAAGACTACTGCGTTGATAGGCTGGGTGTGTAAGTGATGAAAGTCATTTAGCTGACCAGTACTAATAGATCGTTCGTATTTACTTTATTCTAATCATAGGTACTACCTTATTAAGTGCATCAAGCATATTAATAAGATTGAACTTGCACTAGATTGTAATTTACACAAACAACATTGCCTAGACTCTTAACAATACTAAGTTTCTCAAGCTTTCCAAAAGCAAAGAGAGATAAACACACATCGGTGTCTTTATCTCTCTTAGTGGTGGGGCTAGAGGGAGGGTCATACCCAGCTCCATTCCGAACCTGGAAGTCAAGCCTCCCATCGCCGATAATACTGCAGGCTACGTCTGTGGAAATGTAGGTCGCTGCCACTTTGAGTTTATT
>NCHB01000020.1 GCA_002281755.1 Sulfurovum sp. 16-42-52 | reverse complement strand
CCTTCTATTGGCAAAAAAACGGCTATTCGTTTGGCGTATCATGCCGTGATGGAAGATGGTTTTGCTGCGATGAAACTAGCACACGCCCTAGAGACGGGTGTCAATACCATCCAAAAATGTAGCAAATGCCATAATATGAGTGAAGATGAACTCTGCAGCATCTGTTCTGATCCGTACAGAGACAATACAAAGCTCTGTATTGTACAGAGCGCAAAAGATATTTTGACCATTGAAGAGAGTAGGCAGTTTTCAGGTGTCTATTATGTCGTCTCAGAAGTGCGAGATTTGGATGAGGCGCATCTGTTTTATGCGGTAGGCGGTGTGGAGGAGGTCATATTTGCCTTTCCTCCTAGCATCGCTACGGATACGATGATCCTCTACATCGAAGATAAACTCAAAGGGCTTGCTATACATTTTACCAAGATTGCCCAAGGTGTCCCTACTGGTGTAGAGCTTGAAAACATAGACATTGTCTCTCTCTCCCGTGCGTTAGAGTCACGGGTGAGTATTTAGGTTATTGGCACTTCTCGTCAATGTAGTTCTGTACAAAAGCACGCACTTCGGCATAGACAAATGAGTCTTTGTAGTTTTCTATTTTACCGCCGCTTGCGTTGGGGTGTCCGCCACCGTTTCCAATGTGTTCTGCCATTTTGGAGACATCAAGCTTGTTGTTGCTTCGCAGTGAAAAATTCCCTCTGTAGTTGACATCCATATAAAAATCATAGTCGGGGTTATGCACCATGCAGGCATTTCCGATGATGGATGTGTTACCGATGTTATAGCCCAAGATACCTTTGTAACCTTTGTAGGTGATGGTGAGACGCTGTTTGTCTGCAGTTAACAGATCGGTGACATAGAGGGCAACAAGATTGTCTTTTGTGTTATTTTCTTTTTGGAGGAAAAAACGTTTTTTGAATTGATGGATGCTGTCATCAAGCACTATCGGTGCATCTCCATCTGGGAGTATCTCTTTGGCTGCTTCGATGAGAGAGAGTTTGAGCGCTCTGTCTTGCTCTGGAAATAAAGTACGATTTATCTCCCTTGCACCTGAAATCATCCCGAGCATCACTTTGCCGTACTCAAAAAGTGGGTCGCTATCGACCCAGATATCGATGGCGTTGATGGCTTGCACGATTTTGGCAAAATGTTGCTCTGCATCAAAGGCATAATGCTGTTGCAACCAATCATAAGTAATGCGTGTCGCACAACGGGTGGTATCAAGCTTGTACCATGCAAATCGTTCTGCGGCTTGGCTCCCTGAGGCATGGTGGTCAAGCAGTTGCAGTTTTGCGCTGATACGCATCACTTCTTTTTCTATCCAACCTGCTTCTTTGGTGGTTAGGTTCAAATCAGTTATGAGGATAAGCGCTTCAAAGGCATTGCCATGAAGAAATCTATCCTGTTCAATCTTTTTGATGATCTCAGAAAGACGCGCCGTGACCTCTGGGCCATAGTTGGCGTTATAACACGCAAGCGTATCAAAACAGTGTTGGGTAAGGTATTGGCATCCGTAGCCGTCAAGGTCTATATGTGAAAGATGGTAAATGTGTTGCTTCATGATTAGAGTATATCGCTTAACATAAGTCCGTTTAAAAAATCGTCTATTTTGGATTGGAAGGTCATCAAAAAAGGTGAGATGGCGCAGGTGCCGATTGAGCCATTGGGGCAGCTGGCGGCATAACTTGTGCAGTCAAACACTGCAGGCGCTTTTCCTTCAGCCGCAATGATGATGTCACGTACGCTGATCTGGTCAATCTCCCGTGCAAGGATGAAGCCACCATGTGCACCTTTGCGTGACTCGAGTATGCCTTGTCTTGCCAACCCTTGCAGGATTTTTGCAAGAAAGCTTTTGGGTATGCAAAGCTCGGTAGCTAACTGTTCTGCACCTATGGGTAAATCTGATTTTCGAATAGCGTCCAAAGAGAGTAACGCATATTCACTGACACGGGTTAATAACATGAGATAACCTTCTAAGCTTAATTAGGAGTATTTTACTCTAATTTCTATTAAAGTAGGCAGGGAAATGTCTAAGTTTAATATGCTATGATTGCGTTCCCAAATTGAATTTTGGAAATAAATTACCAATCAGGAGGTCATCATGGCTTTGGATCAGGCGAAAAAAGCGGCAATTATTGCTAAATATGCAAGAAGCGAGAATGATACGGGCTCAACAGAAGTTCAAGTAGCAATTCTTACAGACAGAATACTTTATCTTACAGAGCACCTTAAGACAAATAAAAAAGATCACTCTTCAAGACTTGGACTACTTAAACTCGTAGGTCAAAGAAGAAGATTGATGCGATACCTTAAAAACACAGATCTTGCAAGATGGAATATCATCAAAACAGATCTTGGGATTAGAAACTAATTCCTTTTGGGAGATGGGGCATTTGCTCACCATCTCTTTTTTTCCTCTTAGACGGATCCTTGCTCTATCATCGAATCTGCAACTTTTCTAAACCCCGCAATATTTGCCCCTTTGACCAAATCACCTTCACACCCAAACTCTACCGAAGTATCGTAGGCAGTTTTAAAAACGGTTTTCATAATGGTACGCAGTTTGATATCCACTTCTTCAGCACTCCAATTGGACATGCTGGCATTTTGACTCATTTCAAGTTGTGATGTGGCAACCCCGCCTGAGTTTGCTGCTTTGCCCGGAGAAAAAAGCACATTATGCAGGCGCAGATACTCGACAGCTTCAGGCGTGGTGGGCATATTGGCACCTTCATTGACAAGCATACAGCCGTTTTCTACCAGTTTTTGTGCATCGACAAGTGTCAGTTCGTTCTGTGTTGCAGAAGGAAAAGCTACATCACAAGGAATGTGCCACACGGCATGTCCGTCTTTTGGGTAATGTGACGCACAGGTATAGACAGCATCCGGATGTAAGGCAGCATAGGCTTCAAGTGATTGCTGCTGTATCTCTTTGACGGCTTTGAGCGAAGCGAGTTCTATGCCGCTTTTATGATAAATGGTTCCTCTGCTGTCGCTGCAACTAATGGGAATTGCCCCTACATCATAGAGTTTTTCTATAGTGTAGATGGCTACGTTCCCCGAACCAGATACCGTGCAGCGTTTTCCTTTTAAATCTTTGTCATAGACTTTCAAAAAATTTTCTGCAAAATACACCGAACCGTATCCTGTTGCCTCTTTTCTTAGTTTTGAGCCGCCCCAGTTGAGCCCTTTGCCTGTCAGCACCCCTTCAAACTCACCGGTTAGTTTTTTGTATTGACCGAACAGATAGCCTATCTCTCTGGCTCCTACACCGATATCGCCTGCTGGGACATCTCTTTGTTTGCCTATGTGTTTGTAAAGCTCAGACATAAAGGCTTGGCAAAATCGCATGATTTCATTGTCACTTTTTCCTTTGGGGTCAAAATTACTTCCCCCTTTTGCCCCACCAATTTGCAGTCCGGTAAGCGCGTTTTTAAATATCTGCTCAAATCCTAAAAATTTGATAATCCCCAAATTGACACTGGGATGAAAACGCAGTCCTCCTTTATAGGGGCCTATGGCTGAACTAAACTGTACACGATACCCGACGTTGGTTCTTCGTTTACCTGCATCGTCTACCCAGTTGACGCGAAAGATGATACTTCGTTCAGGTACGACGATGCTTTCAAGAATGTAGGACTTCGTGGGCTGCCTGGTAAAATTCTTCTTGACCAGGGCTGCATGTTTGTACATAGGTGAGTATTTCTTCGATTTTTTGATTGACTGGCACGTTTCATCCTTTGTGTTTATGGATGGTTATTTTAGCCTAAAAGCGTAAACAAGCGCAACAAAATTATACTTTAGTCATATTCACTCAAGTAGTACTTGACAAACATTCACTCAATGTTGTATAATTATTTTAAGCATTGAGAGATGAGATGCAGTATTTAACATAAAAAGGAGGTCTGTTTATGGGTCAAGAGCATGAAAACCTTGAAGAGTCTCAGACTGAAGAAGTAGCAAATATGCAAGAAGAGGGTGAGACTGGCAGGGAGTCAGAAGTGGATCCACTGGATGTTGCTCTTGCTGAAGCGGCAGAGTACAAAGATAAATACCTCAGAGCACATGCAGATTTTGAAAACGCAAAAAAAAGACTTGAAAAAGATAAAATGAATGCAGTGTCCTATGCAAATGAAAGTTTTGCAAAAGACATCTTAGCCGTGATGGATTCTTTTGAGAGTGCGCTGAGTTCTATGGAAAGTGTGACGCAGGAGAATGCTTCTGAAGTGCTAGAGAAGATGAAAGAAGGGGTAAATCTTACCTACGATCAACTCAAAAAGATTTTGGAAAAAAATCATATCAAAGAGGTTGACTGTACAGGTGAGTTTGACCCTGAAGTACATCAGGCGATTATGCAGGTTGAAAGCGACGGGCATGAAGTCGGTGATGTGGTGCAGGTGATGCAAAAAGGGTATATGATTAAAGACCGCATATTGAGACCAGCAATGGTTTCAACTTGTAAATAATTTGAAATAAATAAAGGAAAATAAGATGGCAAAAGTATTAGGAATAGATTTAGGAACAACAAACTCTGCGATGGCAGTGTATGAAAACGGTGAAGCAAAGATTATTGCAAACAAAGAGGGTAAAAATACAACACCTTCGATTGTGGCATTTACAGATAAAGGTGAAGTGCTTGTGGGTGAGTCTGCAAAAAGACAAGCCATTACCAACCCTGAAAAAACGATTTACTCCATTAAGAGAATCATGGGTCTAATGATGAGCGAAGAGAAAGCCAAAGAAGCGCAGGGCAAACTGCCGTACCATGTTATCGATAGAGCAGGGGCATGTGCGATTGAGGTAGCAGGTAAGACTTATACACCACAAGAGATTTCCGCCAAAGTGTTGATGAAGATGAAAGAAGATGCAGAAGCGTATCTTGGTGAGACGGTTACGGACGCAGTTATCACCGTTCCGGCATATTTTAATGATGCGCAAAGAAAAGCAACTAAAGAGGCTGGAACGATTGCGGGGCTTAATGTACTTCGTATCATCAACGAGCCGACATCTGCTGCGCTTGCGTATGGACTAGATAAGAAAAATGCAGAGCAAATAGTAGTTTATGACTTGGGTGGTGGTACATTTGACGTGACGGCTCTTGAGACAGGTGATGGGGTTGTTGAAGTTATGGCGACTGGCGGGGATGCGTTCCTTGGTGGGGATGACTTTGATAATAAAATCATCGACTTTGTCGCTGATGCGTTCAAATCAGATACAGGTATCGACATCAAAAAAGATGTGATGGCACTTCAAAGAGTAAAAGATGCTGCAGAGACAGCTAAAAAAGAGCTTTCAAGCTCAACTGAGACAGAGATAAACCTGCCGTTTATCACGGCTGATGCAAGCGGGCCAAAACACTTGGTAACGAAGATTACAAGAGCAAAATTTGAATCACTCATCGGTGACTTGGTAGCAAGTACCATCAAAACTGTTGAGGGTGTACTTAAAGATGCAGGTCTCAGTAAGTCTGACATCAATGAAATCGTCATGGTCGGTGGATCGACAAGAATCCCACTCGTACAAGAAGAGATGAAAAAATTCTTTGCTAAAGACCTCAACAAGTCTGTAAACCCAGATGAAGTTGTAGCACTGGGTGCAGCGATTCAGGGTGGGGTACTTGCAGGTGATGTGAAAGATGTCTTATTGCTTGATGTTACACCACTTTCTTTGGGTATCGAAACATTGGGTGGAGTGACGACTAAGGTTATCGAAAAAGGAACGACGATTCCAGCCAAAAAGTCACAAACATTCTCAACAGCAGAGGATAATCAGCCAGCGGTGAGCATCCATGTTCTCCAAGGTGAAAGAGAGTTTTCTAAAGATAACAAATCTTTGGGTATGTTTGAGCTTAGAGACATCCCTGCTGCACCACGCGGTGTGCCACAGATTGAAGTTACTTTTGACATTGATGCAAACGGTATCTTGACAGTATCGGCTTCAGATAAAGGAACAGGTAAATCTCAAGAGATCAAGATCACCGGTTCAAGCGGTCTTTCTGATGAAGAGATAGAAAAAATGGTACAAGATGCAGAAGCACACAAAGCTGAAGATGCTAAGAGAAAAGAAGTGGTTGAGATAAGAAACCAAGCAGATGCTTTGGTGCACCAAACGAAAAAATCGTTGGCTGATTTGGGTGAAAACTTTGATGCAGGCGAAAAAGCCGGCATCGAGTCAGCCATAGTAGACCTTGAAGCGATACTCAAAGATGACTCTGCAAGCAAAGAGCAGATCGAAGAGAAAGTTAAAGCATTGACTGAAAAGTCACATAAGTTGGCTGAAGCGATGTACGCCAAAGAGCAAGGCGGTGCAAACCCTGAAGCAAAAAAAGCAGACGATGACGATGTTATCGATGCTGAAGTAGAGTAATTCAGGTAGTCAGACTTTACTAAAAACGTTAAACAATAAAGCAATATACAGGGCTTTGCCCTGTTATGCACTGAGATCAGACAGGGTTACAAAACTGCTCTATTTTCGATACTTCCTCTTCGTAAAACTTACACATTCTTCAAACATATCAGGATTTTTTAGGTTATAATAATTCAGACATTCTCAAAAAGGTTTATGCATGGAAATTAAACAGTGTAGTACGCTTAAAGAAGCAAGAGATGAGATTGATAAAGTTGATAGTGCAATAGTCGAATTGATAGCAAAGCGCAATGCGTATATTAAGCAGATAGCACATTTTAAGACGAGTGTTGAAGCGATTAAGGCAGATGACAGGATTGCAGATGTGATTGCACATGTGAGAGCTGAAGCGATTTCTCATGACTTGTCTCCCAATCTCATCAATGATCTCTATGTGCGCATGATAGATGAGATGATAGAGAGTGAGATATCAGAATTTAAGAATGCCCAACGGTATTAATCGTCTGAGGTAAGTGCCCCTGCAGTGCTTCCTGCTACATCGATGGTTGCGCTTGCAGCACTTCCTGCGATTGAAATAGGTGCAGTGACCATCTGCGTACATCCTGACAGAAGTAACATCATTATAAGATAAGGTATAGAATTTTTCATGCCCGAATTGTATCATAAATTTTTCTACACCTATGTTACACAGTGGATGTGTTACACTCTTTCTAAAGATTGGTTAAAGGTTTAAAATGAAGATACTGCTGCTTGAAGATGATGTGATTTTACAGGAAATCATAGAAGAGTTTCTTGTCGAAAACGGGTATGAAGTAGAGAGTTTTTTTGATGGAGAAAAAGCACTTGATGCCATCGCGGTGGGTGGATACGATATGCTGCTTTTGGATGTGAACGTACCCAATATAGACGGGTTTGAGATACTCAAGTACCTACGGGATATAGGCAATACCACTCCGGCGATTTATATTACCTCTCTAGCGGGTGTGGATGACCTTAAAAAAGGGTTTGAGCTTGGTGCAGATGACTATCTTAAGAAACCTTTTGAGCTTGAAGAGCTTAATGCACGTATCAAATATATCATCAAGCGTTACCGTTTGCAAGAAGAGATAGAATTTGACGGGATGAAGTTTATTCCTAAGGCGCATCAGATTATCATGCAGGATAAAGTGATAGAGATGAGACAAAAAGAGGCGCAGGTTTTGGAGTATTTTATCCGCAATGCCGGTAAGATTATCTCCTGTGACGAGATCATTGAAAATATATGGGAAGATGACAATATCCCAGCGCATGCCACCATACGCACCTACATTAAAAATCTGAGAAAAATGTTCGATAAAGAGTATTTTGAGAACATCAAAGGAGAGGGTTATCGTTTTAACATCGTATGAGCGCAAATCGCTGTTTCGTTTTTTGGCGGTTTATCTGGTATCGGTCTTTATACTGCTTGGCATCATCGGGTATCTTTTCTTTGAAAACAACCGCGCCTCTATGCAGGAAGCGATGAAATTTGAGATGATGTACCGTGCGCGTATGCTCTCTTCTGAGATTGCGATGAAAGCGATGGAAGATAAATCACAAGAAATACTCAAAAAAGAGCAGTTACTCCCCTTTTTAAGGGCATTGAATCATTGCCGTTTTGAAGTGGGGTATTATGATGGCAAGAAAAAACCGCTTTATACAGAAATCCAAAGTGTTAAAAATTTTGATGAAGTTTTTTACAGTGAAGGTAAAAATTGCTTTACGGTGATGGAAGACAAGAGTGAGCATCTGGGCGTGCGGTATATCGTACTTAAAGAGTATGATTTGATGTTGTCCTTTCAGGAGTTGCGTATCCGCATCATCGGGTATCTGATTTTGTCTTTTTTGCTGATGGGGGCAGTGGGGTACTTTTTGGGTCGGCTCTTTTTAAGACCGGTGCGTGAGCAGATAGAGTCTTTGGACAATTTTATCTCCGATACCACCCATGAACTCAATACCCCTATCTCTGCCATACTGATGACAATACAGTCTTTAAAGGGTGTTGAGCCTAAAAAACTCAAACGTCTCGAAGCATCGGCAAAAAGACTCTCGGTGATGTACAGTTCACTCACCTATAGACTCGAGGGCAAGATAGAGCCTGCTGAGCACCTGAACTTTGCTACTATCATAGAGGAGCGTGTTGAGTATGTCAAAGAGCTGATAGAGTCCAAACGCTTAAATGTGACACTGAGTCTTGAGCCAACTGAAGTGTTTATGCCCAAAACCTCTGCAAGCAGGCTGATTGATAATTTACTCTCCAATGCCATCAAGTATTCTGATCTGGGTGACAGCATCACGATTAGCCTGCAAGACCATATCCTTAAGGTCAAAGACACAGGTATCGGCATAGACAAGAATGTACAAGATGATATTTTCAAACGCTACTACAGGGCAAATGAAGAACGGGGCGGGTTTGGTATAGGACTGAACATTGTACTTTCAGTTTGCAAGCAGTATAAGATAAAGCTGGATTTGGAGTCGAAAAAAGGAGAAGGGAGTACCTTCATACTCACATTCCCCAAAAGCACTCACCGCTAAATCAGTGTCTCAAGAGTTCAATCTTACCGCGATGTAAAAGCACTATGTCATCTCTTTTTAGGGAACAAGGTGCTCATACTGTGCATCAGTAAGGGTCAGCAAGAAGGCAAGTAAATCATTTTCTTCTGCTTCACTGAGTTTCAGATTGCCCAATTCTTCAGTATTTTTATTAATATCTACTTCGCCTTTTTCCCACACTTCACCTGTCTCTGGGTTGATAGCCCCTGCGACATCTCGGGTGTTATAAAAGTGTATGACTGTTTTGAGATCTTTAAACACACCGTTATGCATATAGGGACCCGTCACAGCGATGTTTCTTAGCGTCGATACTTTAAAGGCGCCTTTGAGTGTTGTATCTTTTACCATCGGGTTGTCATAGAGACCATTATCGATAAAATCAGCTCCTTTACCGTTGGCTTCGCGCAAAGCATGATTGACAGGTACGCCTAAGTTATCGTAAGAAAAATCGGTAAAGAGTGCATTTTCACCTTCTGCAGGGTGACACGCACTGCAGGTTGCCTTGCCGTTAAAGAGATCAAGTCCTCTTTTTTCAGAATCCGTGAGTGTTGCTTGCCCTTTTTGTGCTCTGTCGTATTTGGAGTCAAAAGGCGAGAATGTCTTGCTTTTTTCAAACTTGGCAATGGTCTGTGCAAGCGCTTCATAGGCTCTGTCGGTATCATCAAAGATATCCTCTCCGTAGATACTTTTAAATGCGCTTACATAGCTGCTGTTTTCTTTGACTCTTTCTATGACTGAGGCTGCGTCAGGCATCTGCATCTCAACTGGATTGAGGAAGGGTCCTTTTGCCTGTGCCGTTAGGTCTGCAGCCCTGCCGTCTAAAAATTGCCCGCCGATAAAGAGTCCTTCTTCACTATCAAAGTGAAATGCGGGTGCAAAGGATGCATAGGCTGCAGTCGGCGCATTTCTGTCTGCGATGGAGAAGCCGTCGTCACCCAAAGATGCCCCTAGAGTATTGGAAGTTTCGCGAGGGTCTATCATCGCGGCATCAATCACATGACAAGTGGCACAAGACATGGTTTTGTTTTGTGAAAGCGTGGTGTCGTGAAAGAGTTGTTCGCCTAAGGCTATCTGGTCGTATCCAAAGCCCTCAGTATCGGTTGAGCCACACCCTATAAGAAGAAGGCTGGCGAGTGTCGTAACAAGTAGTGCATGGTGTTTCATAGTATTTCCTAATATTAATAATGGTTATCAAGTGCAATTAAAGCAGAAAAGATTTAAATAAAGATTAAAAAAGAACATAAAATGTAAGATATTGATATTTATTTTCATTTTAAGTTTGTTTAAGTTTAATTTGCTACATTACGATTTCGATAACAACTATCAAAAGTTAAAAACTTAAAAACAAGGAAATGACATGAAAAAAATGACAAGCGTATTGAGTATGGCAGCCGTTCTGGCTCTGGGTGCACAGGCAGCAACACTAGAAGAGAGAGTTAAGGCACTTGAGAGTCAAAACGCTACACTGACTGAAGAGGTTTTAGCAACACAAACTGGCGGATTTACACTGGTAGATACAGAAAAAAGCTACAACGGCATGGGACCCGCAGCTTCTAAAGTTTACTTTTCCAAAAACCCGCTTTCTATCGGTGGCTATGGTGAGATGTATTATGCCAATCCGGATAATGGAGATGATTTTGCAGATGTGTATCGATTTATCACCTATTTTGGTTACAAGTTCAATGACTGGATCGTCTTAAACACAGAGATAGAATTTGAGCATGGTGCCAATGCTGAAGACGGTGGTAAGGTTGTTGTAGAGTTTTTGTATCTTGACTTTTTACTTAGTAAAGAGGCAAACTTGAGACTGGGAAATGTACTTGTGCCGATGGGTCTAGTGAACATCAGACATGAACCGACACTCTTCAATACGGTTCAAAGACCCGAGGTGGAAACATACCTTTTGCCAAGTACATGGAATGAAAACGGTGCTTTGGTATATGGTAGATTTGATACTGCAAACATAGAGTATACAGCAGGAGTGATCAATACACTGAATCTAAATAGTGGGTTTACTGCACGTAAACTTGATCCTGATACTAATAAGTATTTTAACCAAAGTCAATGGATAAGAGAGGGTAGACAAGGTTCACACTCAAAAGCACCTTTTGACCCTGCTTTTGTAGCGCGTGCTGATTATACAGGTATTAATGGTTTGATGGCGGGTGCTTCATTTTATTATGGCGGTGGCTCAAACCTTAAAAATGATCCTATTAACGATGTATCAGGACTTGATACCACGATATTTGACATCCATGCAAGGTATGAAAATGGCCCATTCTCAGCCTATGGACTCTACACGCAAACACAACTCGACGGTGCAGAAAAATTGGCACCAGAAGCAGCGCAGAGTGCAAGCGGATACTATGGAAATGTTGCCTATGATCTTTCAGGTCTGGTTGGCATAGAGTACAAGATGCCAATTTTTGCACAGTATGAAAACTATAACCCTGTAGAAGATACAGTGGATGGACTCAATGAAGACAAATATCAGACAGATATTGTTACAATTGGTCTAAACTTTTTCCCTGCAGATCAAGTGGTACTTAAAACTGATTATGCGATGAAAGAGGTCGGTAACAATGAGTACAATACATTTTCTTTTGGACTTGGCTTTATATTTTAATACGCGGACAGATAATGAAACAACTCTTCTTTGCGATGATGCTTGGGATACTCCTCTCCCAAAGCATTGCAGCCCAAACCAATGCTTCGGTTGATGAAGTGATTAAAAGCTCATTTGGCGGCGTGAGTGCCGTAGAACCCAAACAACTTATACTCACTCAAGAACAATTTTCACAGGTGCAAAATAGAGCGAAGACAGCCTTGAGAACTAAGGTATACCGCTATTATGATATTAGAGGTGAAGCCAAACGTTTGGGTGTGGCAGTACTCATCGCAAGAGAAGTACGTTCTAAAAAAGCAACGGTGCTGTATGCGTTTGAGCCAAATGGTACATTGCGGTTCACTGAAATCATGGCATTTGGTGAACCGCCGGAGTATATCCCCGGTAAAGCTTGGATGTCTCAACTGCAAAATAAAGAGACTTCGGCGCTGCTGACAGTAGGCAAAGATATACCCACAGTCAGCGGTTCAACGCTTTCTGCGCGGTCTGTTACCGAGGGTGCGAGGATCGCCAGAGCAATTTATGAAATTGTTTTAAAGCAGTAGTCTATGAAATTTTTAATCACAAAAGAGCTAGGACACACAAGGCTCTTGACTATTTTAATGTCTGCGGTGGTTTTTTTTATCCTGCTTTATCTGGTATTTGATGTTGCGCTTCATGCCTATGTGATCGGTACAGATAGACATGGTATCGCACTGACACTTTTTGGTGATGCAGAGAATTTTGTTGAACCCATCCTTCTTGATACCTTGCTGTTGCAGGTGCATAGTGATTTGTTTATGAGCTTATTTTCCTTGCTGATACTCACTTCGATTGGCATTCGTATGTATGGCGGCACACGCATCATTCGGTGGGCGGTGCATCTTGTGTTTGTTTTAGGGATGCTTTCTGCTGTGATGCTCCTTGTTGCCTATTTTGTTGGAACATGGCTTATCCCCGTGTGGATAGCTGTTTTTGTAGCATGGCATGTGTTTGCATTTGTCTTGGGGGTGAGTGTCCTAAAAACACTGTTGTTTTCATGAAAGACAGCGAATTCTACAAGATACCCATAGCCTATCTACTACCTTATAGTGTGTTGATTGTAGCTAGCGGTGTGTGGCTTTTTTTGCTTTCACAAGGACTTGATAGCGCTCAAAGTCTCATGCAAACACTCAAAGATATATTTTACACGCCTGAAGCCAAGAGTGTACGCGGGCTCATAGAGGTCGCAACACCCCATCTTTTTGCCATGGGTATGCTTATCTTTGTAGCGGCCCATTTTATGCTTTTTAGTACTAGGGTTTCAAAAAAAACGACAGCGATCGTTGCTTTGATGGTTTTTGGTTTTGCTCTTTTTGATATCTTGGCTTACTTTATGATTTCTTTTGGATGGCTTGTGTCGGGATGGATGAAGCTTTTGGCGATGGTTTCATTTGTCTCAGCTCTTACGCTTTTGCTTTCTTTACTTGCATTTTCCTTGTAGTCCAGCCAACGTATCTCTATCAGGTCTTTTGTGTTTCCGTAGAGTATCTTCCCTTTTTTATCTACCAGTACATAGGCAATGCCTTGCATATCTTTGAGAAAGCTCAGTGCTTTGTCTCTTGGCATGACAGAAATCGCCGTAGCGTAGGCATCGATTTGGCTATTATTGGCCGTAGTAAACAGTGAAACCGAGACAAATTCACATCCTTGCCGGGCAGTTTTGGGGTTGATGAGGTGGTGTTCTGCTTTCGTGGTGGCAAATCTTCTGTAGGTACCGCTTGTAGAGACTGAGAGGTTAGGGTGTTTGCTCTGTATCGTGGCAAATGTCTGTTCAGAGTAGGGTGATTGTAAGTCGATTTCACAGCGGTGTAAACATCTGACATCACCGCTCAGCGCGATAATCCCCTTAGAGATATTTTGCTCCTTCAGATACGCTGCGACTTTGTCTGCGCCATAGCCTTTGCCCATACCTCCTAAGTCGATGCTGATATTTGCCTCTGTGCTAATGCTCTGGGGGTTGATGTGGATACCGTGGATGTCAAGATGGGCAGCCTTTAAGGCTTCTTTGGAGGGGGAAAAGGTTTTGTCCTCGCCAAAATGGTACAACTCTTTTGAGATAGACCCGATGGTGACATCAAAATACCCATTGGTCTGGTTGTAATATACCACAGACAGTGAAAGTGCTTCAGCTAAAAGAGGGTCATGGTCTATGCGGTGTGTTGCATTGAGCTTCGATAAAGATGCGTCAGAATCGTAGTTGGAGAGCGAAGCTTCTATCTGTTTGATGTGTTCAAAGGCGTGTGTAATCTGTGCATTCTGCTCTGCCTCAAGGGCGATACTCACATAAGTTCCCATGAGTACCTGTGTACGTGTTATCATCTCCACTTCGGCAAAAAGAAGAAGAGGGAAGAGGAAAAAAAAGAGATAAGGCATTATCTTTTTTCGAGTAGTTCTACGATATCTGAAAAATGCTTTTCATGTCCAAAACAGGCACTGGAGTTACAGAGCATAAAGCCGTCATTGCTGTCATTTCTAAGAAGCGAAAAAGGATGGGCAAGTGTGTCAAGCTCTGCGATATGTTTGTGTAACTTTTCTTCTTTTGCTTTGATGATAATGTCATCTTTGAGATAACGTATCACCATATGGCTCATACGCGGAGTTGAGATAGGTTGGCGCATGACATCATAAGAGTAGCGCTCAAGCGTTTTAAAGATAAATTTTTTATAAACTGTATCGACCAATGAAGAGATGCTGTAGAGTGCCCAGAGCATCGTAGCAACCGAAGAAGGGTAGGAGATATCATGGATATCTTCATCTACTTCAAATTCCCCTCGCGAGAATTTCCATTTGCCCTGTTCGTAGTATTTTTCTATCGCCGCATTGGCTAGTTTGGTTGCCGTGATGAGATGGGTCTCATCCAGCGTACTCTCATACGCCTCAATTAGTGCCTCCGTCAGATAGGCATAGTCTTCCAAAAAGGCTTTTATTTTTGGTTTTTTGCCCAAAATGCTCGAGTGAAAAAGCTCTGAATGGATATACATATTTTCAAGCAGGGCATCAAGCGATTTCAGTGCAGGTTTGAGGTAGCTACTGTCGATACGGCTTGCTTTAAAAAGCGTCTTTATCATCATCGCATTCCAAGAAACAATGATTTTTGTATCTATAAAAGGGTAGGTACGTTTTTCTCGGCGTTTTTTCAGTGCGGTGATGGCTTCGTCAAAATAGGGTATATTTTCATCGGCAGAATCACTGATACGAATGATATTTTTACCCTCAAAATTGCCTTCTTGCGTGATGTTCAGTGCTGTAGCAAGAGCGTCATGATGTTCTTCGGGGATACCCGCTTTTGTAAAAGATTTTAAGGCTTTTTCATACGTGAAAACAAAATATTTACCCTCTTTGTCATCTGTATCGGCATCTGAAGCCGCATAAAAGAGATGGTTGTCGCTCATCTGCTTGAGCATAAAATCGATGCCTTCAAAGGCAACTTTTTTATAAAAATCATCCCCAGAGATATGGTAGGCTTTAAGATAGACTTCACACAAGAGCGCGTTGTCATACATCATCTTTTCAAAATGGGGCACCAGCCATTCATTGTCGGTTGAGTACCTGCAAAATCCGCCATCAATGACATCTCTGAGTCCGCCTTTTGCCATACATCGAAGTGAGAATAGCGCCATATGTAGCGTTTCTTCTTCTTTGGTGATACGATAGACATCCAAAAGCAGATCCAACAAAGAGGCTTGAGGAAACTTGGGCGCTTTGTTAAAGCCGCCATGCTGGGTGTCAAAAAGCTGTTTTGCCTGATCGCTGACGCGGCTGATGATGCTCAAATCGAGTTTGGTTGCTTGGATTTTGTCTTCTTTTGGGTTTAAAAAACGCAGTATCTCTTCAGCTTTTTCTACCAGAAGTGCTTTTTCGTTGCGGTATTTGTCGGCGATGACTTCGAGCAGACTGGAAAAACTCATCATCCCGTAGCATGGCTCATCAGGGATGTAGGTTGCGGAGTAAAAAGGTTTTAAGTCATCAGTCAAAAAAATAGAAGTTGGCCATCCACCTGGACGCCCATTCATCAGCTGATAGACATTTTGGAAATATTTGTCTATATCGGGACGCTCTTCTTTATCTACTTTGATGGCTATAAAATGCGCATTGAGGAGCTTTGCGGTGGCTTCATGGGCAAAAGATTCTTTCTCCATGACGTGACACCAGTGACAGGAACTGTAGCCAATGGAGAGAAAAATGGCTTTGTTTTCACTGCGCGCTTTTGCAAACGCTTCTTCGCCCCAGGGGTACCAGTCAACAGGATTGTGTGCGTGCTGTTGCAAATAGGGGGAGAGTTCATGTTGTAGGTGATTTGCCATGCTTGACCTTTATTGCAAAATGATTTATTATTGATTTTTAGCTAGTATTACACAGTTTATACACCAATGGTACAATAAAATAGTGCATAAAGTTTAATAAAAAAGAGAAAGTATGAATATTTTGACCAAAAAGTTACTCATTTTAAGTCTGCTCTTGAGCACCTTTGTTGTTGCCGGTTTTGACTCTGCGCTCAAAAAACAGAAGTTCCTCTCCCCAGAAGAGGCATTCGGCGTGACAGCCGTTTTGCAAGACGGCACCCTGCAGACCAAAATCACCATGGCAGATAAAATCCATATCTATGAAAACACACTGTTTTACAGAATCACCTCTCCTTCAAAGGTTGAACTGGCAGTCAACAAACCTAAAGCCCATGATTTTGATGGCGATATGGTGTATGAGAAAGAGGTCTCTGTGGGTATCCCTGTAGCAGAGATAGAAGCGAAAGTTAAAGGCGACTATACCCTAGAGATAGAGTTTCAAGGGTGTTCAGATACGGGCATCTGTTATCAGCCGATACAAAAAAGCTTTACCTTTAAGGGCGCAGAGCTCGGTGTATTTGATAAAATATCAGCGCTTATCAAAGAAGGCAATACAGCAAAAATAGCCGACGTTCTTGTGAATGAAAGTTCATTTTTTATTCTGTTTTTGTTTTTTATCTTCGGGCTATTGTTGGCACTTACACCGTGTATCTTTCCTATGATACCTATCTTGTCATCCATCATCGTCTCCAAACACGGAGGCAGTGAAAAACCGAGTGTTGCCGGGGCGTTTTTTACCTCTTTGGTTTATGTCTTGTCTATGGCATTGACATACACGGTTGTTGGCGTGGTTGCAGGGAAATTGGGTGCAGATATACAGACAGCCATGCAGACACCTTGGGTGTTAGTGGTTTTTTCAGCTGTGTTTGTGGCTTTGGCGCTTTCTCTTTTTGGGTATTATGAGATCGGACTGCCTTCTTCATGGCAATCTAAGATAAGTAAAGCCAGTGATAACGCTCAAGGCAAAGGCATCATGGGAACTGCAGTTATGGGACTGCTTTCTGCACTTATTGTAGGACCATGCGTGGCACCGCCACTGGGTGGAGCGATACTGTTTATTTCGCAAACGGGTGATGCACTGCTTGGCGGGTCTGCTTTGTTTGTGATGAGTATGGGGATGGGGATGCCTTTGCTTCTTGTCGGGCTTGGTGCGGGTAAATTTATGCCACGACCGGGTGGGTGGATGACAGCCATTTCACAAATCTTTGGAGTGATGATGCTGGGGCTTGGGATATTTATGCTCTCTCGCATACTTCCGCAGGGTGTGAGCATGATACTTTGGGCGTTGCTGTTTATGGGTTCAGCGCTTTACATGGGCGTGTTTAACCCTAGTAGTAGCACACAGGGGGCAAAAAAACTGACTCAGCTTATGGCACTCGTGTTTTTGCTGTATGGCGCTTCGCTTTTTATAGGTGCGCTTAGCGGTTCATCATCGATACTCAGACCGTTTGAAAAATTTACACAAGCCAATAGTGCTGTGGCAAACGCTGTACCCATGAGTGCAGAAACAAACCATAAAGGCTACAGCATAGAGCGTCTGATGAAAGAGGTTGTCGCATCAGAAAAACCCGTAGTGGTTGACTTTGGCAAGAAATCCTGCACGGCGTGTACTGAACTGGAAGAGATTACTTTTCCGAATGCGGCTGTACAAAAAGAGCTCAAAGACTTTACATTCATCAAGATAGACCTTACAGACAATACAAAAGAAGATCAGGCACTACTCAAAGAGTTTGAACTTTTTGGTACACCCAACATCATCTTTTTTGATAAATATGATAAGTATTTGCCGGAGAAAAGTTTAACGGGCTTTGTGCCGCCTGAAGATTTTGCCAAACATTTGCAGGGTATTGAACGATAAGAGGGCTTTTTGGTTATAATCTAAAGATGTGAGTGTATCACACTATCTAACAACAACGGAATAACACATGCAAGAGATTCAAAAATCAAAAAACCTCAGTATCGCCATCGGTGAACTAAACACCCTTGAGGTGATGCGCGACACGGATTATGGCTACTTCCTTGAAGCCAAAGACGGCAAAGAGGTACTGCTTCCCAATGTTTACGTGATGGAAGATGAGATGCCTATGGGCTCGCTTCTGGATGTCTTTGTCTATACTGACAGTGAAGACCGTCCTGTGGCTACGACCAAGATGCCCTACGCCAAGCTAGGTGAGTACGGGTACTTTACGGTGGTGGACTATAAATCCTATGGGGCATTTGTCAACTGGGGACTTCCCAAAGACTTGTTCGTACCGCTGTCACAACAAAAAGAGCATTTTAACATCGGTAAAAAATATGTGCTTCGTATCTGTTTGGACGAGCAGACAGGACGGCTTTATGGCACGCAAAAAATAGGAAAGCACTTTAACCGTGATATGAAGGGGTTGCATCAGAACAAGGTCTTAGATTCCATAGTTATCGCTAAAACACCGCTGGGGTATAAAATAGTAGCCGATAACCAATATGAAGGTATGTTGTTTGACAATGAAATTTTTGAAGAACTGCGCATCGGAGACAGAAAAAAAGTCTATATTAAGAGCGTGAGAAAAGATTTTAAACTCGATTGCTCCTTGCAGCCCATAGGAAAAAAAGCCAAGATAAACGAAGCTGAAGCGACCATCTTGCAACTGCTTAAAGAAGCCAACGGAACACTGCCCTTTACCTATAAAAGTGATGCAGAGCAGATACAGAAAGTCTTTGGTATGAGTAAGAAAAATTTTAAACGTACACTGACAGAGCTTATAGAGAGTAAACAGATACAGCTTTCAGACGATGGTCTCACATTACTCTAAGACAGATTAAGGGGTCTCATTGCGCTATGTTTTATTGATAATCCTTCCCTTTTTGCTGTATGGTACACCGTTTAAAGTGGCTACGTATAATGTTGAAAACCTTTTTGATGCAGTCTATGACGGTACAGAGTATGAAGACTATACTCCGGGAAAACATAACTGGAATAGGCGTATGGTTGAGACAAAACTGAACCACACTGCGGAAGTGATTTGTGATCTGGATGCAGATGTACTGGGGCTTCAGGAGATAGAAAATGAGCGAATTTTAGGTCAGCTTGTCGAGAAACTTAAAAAAGTAGGCTGTCCTTACGTGTACAGTGCGGTGAGTCATAAAAAAGGTTCGTCCATTCAAGTGGCGCTGCTCTCTCGTTTTCCCATCGTAAAAAAACACGATATACAGGTCAGTTTTGCACCACGTGTGAGAAATATTTTGGAAGTCGAAGTAGAGGTAAAGGGATACCCTCTCACCTTTTTTGTCAACCATTGGAAATCCAGAGCCTATAAAGGGTATGAGAGCAAACGTATCGCCTATGCTAAAGCCTTGCAGGAGCGTATCGCTAGGATGCCAGAGGGAAAAGAATATATCATCTTGGGTGATTTTAACAGTGACTACAACGCCTACATCACGCTTGAGCCTAAACACAATGACACCAACGGCAAAACGGCTTTTAATGATGTGTTACAAACCAAAGTAGGTCAATACCTTGTGGAAGAATCACAGATAAGTAAAGCAAGTAGGGGAGTTCATTTTAGCTTATGGCAGGAGTTACCATCCCATAAACGCTGGAGCCATAACTTTTACGGAAAAAAATCCAGCATCGACCAAATCGTCTTACCCCAACAACTCTTTGACAGCAGAGGCATAGAGTATGTCAATAACTCTTTTGGCGTTTTTAAAGCACCCTACCTTTTCACCCCAAAAGGCTACATCAACCGCTGGGAGTATAAAAACAAAAAACATACCGGCAAAGGATACTCCGATCATTTGCCCGTCTATGCTCTGTTTGATACCAAAGCGTATGTGGCTGAAGTTGCCAAAACAGACCCCAAACAGCTTCTAAAAAAAACGGTTGATGATTTGTACACTGTGGAGTCACTTGCCCAGCCCGTAGTGCTTGAGGATGTGGTTGTGGTACTCAAAAGAGGCCAGAATGCTCTTATCAAACAAACAAGCACCTCACGGGGCATCTTTTTGTATGGCTGTGCAGGTTCGCTTGAAGAAGGACGCAGTTATGATGTGTTGGTTGAGGGGATTAGTACCTATAAAGGCTTAAAAGAAGTGACCAATGTCTCTGTGCTTAAAGAGAAAGCAAGGGTCAATCTTGAGACTTACTCTGTTTATGCAGATGACTTTAACGCAAAAAACCTACGTCAAAATGAAGTCGTACGAAACCTAAAAGGTGTGTACAAAGATGGTTTTCTCTACACTGAAGGCATCAAAATCCCACTCTATTTTAAAAAGAGAAAACTGACCCCTCAAAACGGCAGCCGTCTCAAGATAGACTATGGACATCTTGGCTATTATAAAAAGTTGCAACTGGTGATTTATGATGCCGGAGATTTTGAAATTTTGGAGGAGTGATGGCGTATTATAGTTGGATACTGGCGTTTCATGTGATGAGTTTTGTGAGTTGGATGGCGATGTTGTTTTATCTGCCGCGTTTGTTCATTTACCACCGTGAAAATGCAGACATCAAAGCATTTACAGACATTGTACAGATACAGGAGTATAAACTGTTTAAGTATATCGGTGCACCTGCGATGTGGGCAACGCTGCTCTCAGGGTCTGTGATGCTCTACTTGAACTCAGCCATCCTCTCTAGCGGGGGATGGATACATGTGAAGCTGTTTTTGCTGGTTTTTTTGATTGCCTATCATTTTTCTTTAGAGCAGATACGCAAGATACTCATCACAAATCCTCGCTATAAAAGCAGTAAATATTTCAGACTCTACAACGAAGTGCCTACTTTGCTGATGATAGGAATCGTGATTATGGTCGTCATCAAGCCTTTTTAGTCCAGTTGTGTTATAATCATTCACTTTAAATAAAGGAAAAATAGAATGGAATTACCAGCAATCTCCCTCCCCAATATAGAACTACCCTTTGATATTCCTGTACTTCTGCACCCTCCTGTGGATCATTTTGCGATCGCTTTGCCTGTGGTGATTTTGCTTTTGGAGCTCATCAATCTTGTCATTAAAAGAAGATCACTCTCTATGATAGCTTTGTTTTTGATGGTTGTGGCTACCTTAGCAATCGCAGCAGCCTATCTGACAGGCAGCGTGGATGGCAAAGAAGCATTTGATGCACTCAGTGAAGCGGGTCAGGCTGAACTCAAAGGACATAAACTTTTGGGAACCTATCTGCTCATCGCTACGGCAATCGTGTTGGTCTTTAAACTGCTTTCTATGATGCTGGGCAGAACATGGAGTAAAACACTTTATATGCTTTTACTGATCGCGTTGGTCGCTGGTCTGTTTAAGCAGGGTGAAGAAGGTGGTGAGCTTGTGTATGAGTATGGTGCCAACGTTGAACGTGTAAAAACATTGGATGACAAACTGTTTGACTGCGAAGAAGCGCTTGAAGAAGCAGCCCCGCAAACAGATGAAGACCCTGAAACAGAAACAACGCCAAAGGGAGAGCAGACGCCATCAACAGACGCGCCTAGTGAGGTAAAAATACCAGATACCAACGCAACAGAGGCAAACCAAACTCAGCCTTTGCCAGCAGTTGTTCTACCTCCGGTTGCCAATACACATGAGGTAGAAGGGATGCCTGAGCCTATGGTACAGCCCAAAATCGCTACACACTAAAGTTTTAGTAGATAATTCTCGCTAAATAGAGCCCCGAGGCAGGAGCGAGTTGGCTTCGGTGCTTTTTTTGGCACGCCAGTTGTTCCTGCAACGCTTCTATGTCCATCTCTTCTCTTGCGCACACCAATGCCGCATCCACCATCATACGTACCTGTGAACGTAAAAATCCGTTTGCTTCAAAATAGATACAATGGTATCCCTTATAGTGTCGGTAATACGCACGATAGATCTCGCGCACAGTGGTATGGGTGAGTGAGCCTGTTTTATGGAAGTAGTTAAAATCATGCCTGCCTACAAAACACCCCAGTGCCTGTTGGAGTATCAGGGAATCAAATGGTTCATACTTAGCAATGTACGCTTGCTCAAAGACCGAAGGCTGATACGTTTTAAATACATAACGGTAGACTCTTCTTTTTGCGCAAAATCGTGCATGGAAATCCACTGGCACATCACTAAGATGCTTGATATGGATGTCACTGAGTTTTCGGTTCAGGGCGGTTTTGAGTTTGTGCAGGTCTTGCCAAAAATCGGGTAGGTCAAAGTGTATGACTTGACCTGTGGCATGCACACCGGCATCGGTTCTGCCACTTGCCGTGACGGGGGAGTGTATCTGCAAAGCACTCAGTGCTTCTTCTAAGGCGGTGGCAACAGTTGCTTTAGTGGATGTTTGCTTTTGAAACCCTTGATAGTGACTGCCGTCGTAGGCTATGACTGCTTTGATGCGTATCATGTATCTGCTAAAAGTATCGGGAGACACGCTGTTTAAAGAGCCACCTGCCACCTACAATGATAAATCCAAGCGTGAGCACCAAAACAAGCGGTGTACCCCATTTACTCAGAGAACTAGCAATCACATAAAGCACCATTGCAGTACTGAAAACAACAAGAAAGGAACGGTTGGATTCATAGCGTGGATTGATCATACTAAAGGAGGCGATGGGATAAACTGATAGAAGGGGAATCAGGCTGACAAAGACAAAAAAGAGTATTTTACGCATCCATGCAGGATCTGTTTTTGCCTTAGTCCAGTATGCTGCAATCTCTTCAAACACAAATCCGTTTTTGCGACTACTGTCATAGACTTCAAGGGTTTTGTATTGCGCCTGTTGCAGTTTGGTTTGTGAGTAAGTATAGCCATAGCCGTCGTTTAGTAGAAGTGAAGCACCTGAGGGATTGTTCTGAATTTTTCCGGTTTGAGAAGAGAAAAATTGTTCATTGTTTTTATCGGTTCGGTTGTAGATGACAATATCTTTGAGCAAAGACCCCTCTTTTTCTTTGACATAGACATAGTAGTTGCCAAATTTTTGCCCCAGTTTGCCGGGGATGATGTTGAGTTTGGCCTGGGCTTGCTTTTCTTCTTTAAAAGCTTTATAAAACTGTTTACTCAGGGGCATCGCCAAAAAGGAGATACTGAGTAAGAGCAGTGAAAAGAGAACCCCCAGCACGATCATCGTGCCCAATACATTTTTTGCTTTAAACCCCAGCGCATAGAGTGCAATGAGTTCATTGTCTTGTGAAAGTCGTATCAGCGCATTGGCTAAAGCAGTGACAAAAGAAAGAGGCAGCGTATAAAAGACAATATCGGGAATCGAATAGCTGTATAAAAGCAAGAGCTCTGGAAAACTGATCTGTATCTTAGCTGTCAATGCAGCGATTCTAACCAGATAAACTAGCGAGATAATCAGAAAAAAAGGCAAAAATATCGTTAAAAACGACTTGCTAAAGTGTGACGAGAGGTACCCTTTGATATTAACCATAGATGATGGTTTCCAACAGCTGTGTTGCCTGTGTATCATAAAGGTAGACAATCAACGTTGCCAAGGCTAAAAAGGGTACAAAAGGCACGCCGTTTTCACGGTTGAGCAGTGCAGGGATCATCGCTAGGAGTGCAGAAAGAAAGATGGCTACAAAGAAGTTGGGAAAACCCAAAAGCGCACCCATGGTTCCTGCCACAATCACATCAGCCCCACCCATAGCCTGTTTTTTGGCTAGAAGCGAAGAGAGCAGTCCGATGAGGTAAAGTCCACCTGCAGCCATTGCTGTATTGAGGAGTGCGGTGATGATGTCAGGTTGTACCAGAGCAAAGAGCAGGGCTGCAAAATTGACTGAATCGGGAACTGCCATATATTTAAAGTCTATCATGACCAAAGCAAAAAGTGCAGTAAAAGAAGCAGCTACAAAAGGCAGATACCAGACAAGTCCCAGTTTAAAATAAAGTGCCAAAAAGATAACCCCTGTGAGTAATTCTACCAGTGGGTATTGTTTGGAGATGGCTGTTTTACAAAATCCGCATTTGCCTCCTAGTAACAGCCAAGAAGCAAGCGGTATGTTGTGGTACCACTTTAGGGGTGTTTGGCAGCTTTGGCATTTGGAGGCAGGAAAGACGATGCTTTCATCATTGGGTATGCGGTAGATGACTACATTGAGAAAAGACCCTATCATAATCCCCAGTATAAACACCATAAGCCCAATAGTGATTTCTATCATTTAACACCTCCAAAACGTCGTGTACGCTGTTCAAAATTTTTGATAATCTCTGCGAGTTCTTTACTGGTAAAATCGGGCCAAAGTGTCGGGGTAAAATAGAGTTCGCTATAAGAGATCTGCCAGAGTAAAAAGTTGGAAATCCGCTCTTCTCCGCTGGTTCGGATCAGCAGATCGATATCGCTGTAGGGTGTTTGCAATGCTCCTGAGATATCTTCTTCGCTAATGTGTTGTTTGCCTTCTTTGATAAGTCTGTTCACTGCAGAGGTAATCTCTGCACGCCCGCCATAATTTAACGCCAGTATCTGTGTGAGATTGGTATTGTTTTGGGTAAGCTCCTGTGTGAGCCTAATGCGTTTGCGTAAGGGAGCACTAAAAGCTTCCGTATCGCCAATGGCTAAAAAACGGATATTGTGTCTTTGGTAAGTTTCTAGCTCCTTTTGTAGATAGCGGTCGAGCAGCTTCATTAAAAATTCCACTTCAAGCTTGGGGCGTTTCCAGTTCTCGGTACTAAAGGCATAAAAAGTAGCAGTTTGTATGTTTGGATTTGCTGCACAATAGGTGGTGATATCGCGAATCGTCTCTGCACCCGCTTCATGTCCTTTGGTGCGGCTAAGTCCCCGCTTGGTTGCCCATCTTCCATTTCCATCCATGATGATAGCGAGGTGTTTCATGGTGTTTTTAGACATGGGCTGACTCAGTGGAGAGAAGTTTTTTGGCTTCGTTTACTATTTTACCTGCAAGGGTGAGTTTATCGCTGCGTCCCAATACTCTCTGTGTCTCTTTGGTAATGAAGGTGATCTCATTTTCATCACCGCCAAAACTTTTGGCATCTTCAAGTAGGTTGTAACACACGGCATCAACGCCTTTTTTCTCGAAGAGAGCCACCGCATTAGCCAGTCCCTCCTCAGAATCCATTTCTGCTTTGAAACCTATGGTTTTGATAGCACTTTTGTTGATGGATGTGAGTACATCAGTCGTTTGTTTTAAGCGGATATCCCAGCTCTCACCCAATGCGGATTTTTTCAGTTTGCCTGTGTGTATTTCTTTGGGAGTGAAGTCCGCCACTGCTGCAGCCATAAACAGATACGGTGTTTTACAATCATCTTGACCACTTACTTTTTCGACTGCTTCTTTGGTGGCAGTGAAGATATCTTGCGCACTTTGCGCTTCGATGGTTTTGATACCCAAAGGCAGACCCTCAAATCCCATCGTAGAGATGTAGGTGACTTCTGCCCCTCTAAGATAGAGTGCCAGACACAGTGCTTTTGCCATTTTACCTGAGGAAAAGTTGGAGATATAGCGTACTTCATCCAGTTTTTCGCGTGTACCACCCCCCGTGACGATGACGGGTCTGTTTTCCCAAAAAGTATCCCTGCAGAGTACTTTTGTTACCTCAAAAAATATCTCCATAGGTTCTGCCAATGCCCCACTGCCCACATCTCCACACGCCAGAAGTTTGTCTTGTGGCTGTATGATGGTGTAGTGATTAGTTTGTAAAAAGGCAAGCGCGTTCATGGTGGGTGTTTTTGCAAGCATCTGTGTATTGGCAGCAGGGGCAAGGAGGATAGTACCTTTAAATGCCAAGGCAGTTTGGGTGAGGATGTTGTCTGCGATGCCTTGTGCTATTTTATTGAGGGTATTGGCAGTGGCGGGTGCGATGATGAAGGCATCACACTTCCTGCCCAGTTCTATGTGGTTAAGCTCAGAACTCCATGATTCGGTTTTTTCACTCAGTACGGCATTGCGTGTGAGAGCCTCGAAGGTCAGTGCAGAGACAAAACGTTCTGCTGAAGGGGTCATGACGACATGGACAGATGCGCCTGCTTTGATGAAAAGACGCGCCAATTCACAGGCTTTATACGCCGATATACTTCCTGTGACACCCAAAAGGATGGTTTTCCCCTGTAAATCAATTTGCATTGTGGCTCTCTGTGAAAAATTTGTAAAAAAAGTTTTTGACCGTTTTGATGGGTGTCCTTGAGATGGCAAGTTCACCTTTTGCTATATTTTTATTGATCGTACTGCCAGCAGCTATCATGACATCGTCTTCTATGACAACAGGGGCGATCAGTTGCGTGTCCGAACCCACAAATACATTTTTGCCGATGATGGTTTGGTATTTCTTTTTTCCGTCATAATTGCAGGTGATAACCCCCGCACCGATGTTTGTGCCCGCTTCAATAGTGGCATCACCAAGATAGCTCAAATGACCCGCTTTGACACCTTTTAGGGTTGATTTTTTGACTTCCACAAAGTTTCCGATATGAGAATCAGATAGGATTGAAGCAGGTCTGATTCGTGCCATAGGCCCTACATCTGAGTTTTCAATCGTGGCATCTTCGATGACGCTCTGCGCTTTGATGTGTGAAGATACGATGTGCGAAGCCCCCAAAATAGTGACGCCATTCTCTACGATGCATTCACCCTCAAATGTTGCATGTGTATCGATGTAGATGGTCTCACTCAGGCGCATACTTACTCCGGCTTTCATCCATGCTGCTTTAATGCGTCTTTGGTGTATTTCTTCAGCGTGGGCAAGGTCAAGTTTGGAATTAACCCCTTTAAATTCTTCTTCATTCACCATCACAGAGTGTACAATCTTGCCTTCATCTACCGCCATTTTGATGATGTCTGTGAGGTAATATTCTTTTTGGGCATTGTCATTTTTGATTGTTGGGATGTAGCGCTCCAGTACTTCTTTTTTCACACAGTATACGCCTGCATTGACCGTCTCTATCTTTTTTTGAGACTCGGTACAATCTTTTTCTTCTATGATCTCAAGTACATTTCCATTAGTGATGGCAACACGTCCATATCCTGAGGGGTTCTCTAGAGTAATGACAGACATGTTGATATCGGCATCACCTTGGATGAGCAGTGAGAGTGCCTCCATGGTCACAAGCGGCATATCGCCGTTGAGTATGAGTACTTTGTCGTGAGTAGTATGGACACCTTTTAAAGCGCCGCCTGTACCCGGAAATTGTGCTACGTCTTGGGTATGAAATTTTATGTTGTTATAGTTGGTATCTATGGCTTTTTGTATACGTACCGCTTCATGGTAGAGTACAACGGTGATATCATCAGAGATCTGCTGTGCCGCATCGATAGCATGAAAAAGCATCGGTTTTCCGGAGATTTCATGAAGAACTTTGGGAGTTGCGGACTTCATTCTTGTACCTTGACCGGCTGCGAGTATGACAACGCTTAGAGACATTTTGAACCTTTTGGGTAAAATTGCATAGAAACTATGAGTATTGTGATTATATCCAATGCAAATTAAAGGTATGAAATTTGACGTGTAAACATTTTGGAGCCTGTGGATCGTGTGGGCTGTATGAAAGTACGTATATAGAGCAGTTAACACAAAAAAAGCAGATGGTATCAGGATTGCTCAACCCTTTTTATGACAAAGAAATTGAAGTGTTTGATTCACCTACTTCTCATTACAGGGCACGATCAGAATTTCGTATTTGGCATGAGGGTGATGTGTGTACCTATGCGATGGGAAACAGCCAAAAAAATGGTGCCATCACCATAGAAGAGTGTCCTAAAGTCATTGCACCCATAGAAAAGCGTATGTGGAAACTTTTGGAACACATCAATGCTTCAAACAAGACACTGGGACATAAACTTTTTGCAGTGGAGTTCTTGGCAACCACCACCGATGAATGCCTTATTACGATGCTGTACCACAAAAAGCTGGATGAAGAATGGAGTGCAGAAGCTAAAGTCTTAGAACAGGAACTTGAATGCAAAATCATGGGTCGCAGCCGTAATCAAAAAGTGATATTAAGCGATGAATTTGTCATCGAAAAATTGAACATTGACGGAAAAACATTTGTCTACAAGCAGTACGAAAGCGGGTTTACCCAACCCAACCCTGCTGTGAATGTGAAGATGATCGAGTGGGCAATCACTCAGGCAAAAAGAGTCGGTCATGGGGATTTACTTGAGAGTTATTGCGGGCTGGGAAATTTTACCCTGCCCCTTTCACACTATTTTGACACTGTACTGGCAACTGAGATCAGCAAACGCTCCATACAGGCAGCTTTGGAGAATTGTGCGCTCAATGGTGTGCAAAATATTACTTTTGCACGTCTGTCTTCCGAAGAGATGACAGATGCTTTAAATGAGGTAAGAGTGTTTTCCAGACTCAAAGGGATAGATTTAAAAAACTATCGTTTCAGTACTGTATTGGTAGACCCCCCCAGAGCCGGTCTTGATGAAGGCACGATCACACTCATCTCAGCCATAGAAAATATCATCTATATCTCATGCAACCCTCATACCCTAGCAAGAGATTTGCAGAGACTTGTTCAGACACATGAGGTTGTAAGTGCAGCGATGTTTGACCAGTTTCCCCATACCGAACATGTGGAAAGCGGTGTTTTTCTGCGTAAAAAATCAGGAAAATAAACGGCGGTGTTCCACCATCGCACAGTAGTTTTGTACCACATTGATGCCTGCGTCTTTTACTTTTTGTGCGGCATCATTGTGTATGAGTTCAAGCTGTGTCCAGTAGGTTTTCACATCACCTCTTGCGATGACCGCATCTGCGATGGCAGGGAGCGCATCGGGTTTTCTGAAAACCACCACCATATCTACAGGCACATCGATCTCCGCAAGGCTTCTGTAAACCTTTTCACCCAAGATAAAGTCTTCTTTGGGGTAGACCGGTATCATCTTGTAGCCCACATTTTTTAAGTACTCTGCCACATGGTTGGATGCTTTTGTGCTGTCCGGAGATGCGCCTAAAACGGCAATGGTTTTTGCCTCTTCAAAATAGCGTTTCATCTCTGCAGCGTTGCTGTTGATTCGCGGTAGTTCACATTCCATCTTTGTTATCCTTTGTGATATAATTCAGTCAATATCATATCTAGGAAACTTAATGTTAGACTTAAAAAAGATTCAAAAAGCCTATGAAAGGGTATCGGATGTAGCGCATCGCACACCATTTAGCTATGCTCCTATTTTGAGTCAGTTAAGCGGCTATGAAGTCTACCTGAAAAAAGAAAATCTCCAGCGTACGGGTGCATTTAAGATACGAGGCGCATTTAACAAACTTGCCACACTTATTGAAGCAGGCGAGCGGGGCGGTGTGGTGGCTGCTTCAGCAGGAAATCATGCCCAGGGTGTCGCTTTTGCGGCAAAACATTTCGGTATTGAAGCGACGATTGTCATGCCTGAGTCTACGCCACTAACGAAAGTATTGGGTGTCAAAGAGTTTGGTGCAACGGTGATACTTCACGGAAGCAATTATGATGAAGCGTATGCGTATGCGGTGGAGTTTGCCAAAGAAAGACAGTTTGCTTTTGTGCATCCATTTGCAGATGATGAAGTGATGGCAGGTCAAGGGACAATCACGCTTGAAATGCTTGAAGAAGTCAGCGATCTTGATGCTATGGTGGTATGTGTGGGCGGCGGCGGACTTATTTCGGGTATGTCTGTGGCGGCAAAAGCACTGCAGCCGGCTATAAAAATCATCGGTATATCCGCAGCGGGTGCACCTGCGATGAAAAACTCTTATGATGCAAAAACAGCTTTAGATACGCTTTCAGTGAGAACCATCGCTGATGGCATCGCTGTGCGCGATACCTCACCTATTACTTTGGAGTATGTGTTAAAAAATGTCGATGTTTTTGAGACGGTATGCGAAGATGAGATAGCCTCGGCAATTTTGTTTTTACTTGAAAAACAAAAAGTGTTGGTCGAAGGCGCAGGGGCAGTGGGTGTCGCAGCACTTTTACATGGTAAAATCGATTTGCCAAAAGGCTCCAAAGTAGGTATTGTACTCAGCGGCGGCAATATAGATGTCACGATGCTCTCATTGATTATCGAAAAAGGTCTGATGAAATCGGCACGAAAAATGAAGCTCATCGTCACACTCATCGATAAACCCGGATCTTTACAGTCTTTGACGGGCATACTCAAAGAGATCGGAGCCAATATCGTACAGATAGGCTATGACAGAACATCGACCGATTTGGAGTTTGGTGATGCGCATGTCTCAGTGTCACTGGAGACCAAAGGGGTGGAGCATCAGATGCAGATCAGAGAGGAACTTCAAAAAGCCGGATTTTCGTTTAAAGAAGCCCATTGATGATAGCGATTGATTTAGGCTCCAATACGCTTCGTGTATTGGCATATGAGTGTTTAAGCGGTACACGGATTTTTGAATTTGAAAAAGTGGTCAGAACTGCCGATGGTCTTGTGCAATCAGGCATCATAAGCAAGGAAGCCACAGCCAGGGTTATAGCCACCATCAAAGAAGCACAAGCGAAGATTGATTTTAGTTCCTCGGAAGTTAAAGCAGTTACCACTGAAGCCATGCGAAGGGCATCTAACAGTGTGCAGGTACTGGATGAAATCAAAAAAGAAACAGGGGTGGCTTTTGAAATCATATCAGGAGAAGAAGAAGCAAGACTGACTTTAAAAGCAGTTAAACACAGGCTTGCTGCTTTAGCGTATGCTTCAGATTCTTTTGTGGTTGCCGATATAGGCGGTGGTTCTACCGAACTTATCTTTCATTATGGTGCGGAAACATTTTTTCAAAGTTTTCCTGTGGGTATCGTAACCATCGCACAAACGTATGGGACTTTGGAAGCCATAGCTGATGCATTGCCTATAGCGATGCAAGAGATGAACCTATTTTGTCAAAAGGTGTATCAAGCCAAAGGTAAAGTACACGCGTATGTCGCCACAGCAGGTACACCTACTACAGTGGCCGCGATGAAACTCGGACAGAGCTATGAGCGTTATGATGCTTCAAAAATAAATGGCACTTCTCTAGAAATCCATGAGTTAGATATCTACCTTGAAAAACTACTCTCGCTTAACCCCGAAGAGAGACAGATAGCCGTAGGAACAGGACGTTCTGACTTGGTCGCTGCAGGCATACTCATCTACAAACAACTCTATAGGCTACTCGGATTTGAGACCTGCATCGTCATTGATGACGGTTTGCGTGAGGGTGTAGCCTTGGATGCCTGCAAATAAACTCTAATCTTTTTTGGATATAATCAAAAAAAATTCTACCAATGGAGTGTGTGATCATGCAAATGTCTGGTGCACAAATGGTGTGTGAAGCGATTATCGCCGAGGGTGTTAAAACCGTATTTGGTTACCCTGGCGGGGCTATTATGCACGTATATGATGAGATCTACAAACAAAACGGGTTTAAGCATATCTTGAACCGCCATGAGCAGGCTTCTGTACATGCAGCAGACGGGTATGCAAGAGCTACAGGCGAAGTAGGGGTTGCGATGGTAACCTCCGGACCAGGCTTTACCAATGCCGTCACGGGTCTAGCTACAGCATATATGGACTCTATTCCTTTGGTGGTTATCTCTGGGCAAGTACCTATGTCTCTGATTGGAACAGATGGTTTTCAAGAGATCGATGCGGTGGGTATCTCACGACCCTGCACCAAACATAACTTTTTGGTACGCTCACTCGAAGAACTTCCACGCATACTTAAAGAGGCATTTTATCTCGCACGTTCAGGCAGACCGGGACCCATTTTGGTCGATATCCCTAAAGATATCACGGTCGATATCGGTGAGTTTGTCTATCCTGATTCGGTCAATATCGCAACGTATAAACCGACTTACAAAGGCAATCAAAAGCAGATCGAAAAAGCTGTTGAAGCCATTAAAACCGCGAAAAAGCCTTTGTTATATATTGGTGGAGGGGTAGTTCTTTCCAATGCAAGTGAAGAGGTGCGCGCCTTAGCAGAGAAAACACAGATTCCTGTTGTTGAGACTTTGATGGCACGAGGGGTTATGGGTGCGAAAAACCCCTTGCTACTTGGTATGCTCGGTATGCATGGTAATTATGCCTCAAACATGGCGATGTCTGAGACGGATTTGGTTATCTCTTTGGGCGCACGGTTTGATGACAGGGTAACAGGTAAACTTTCAGAATTTGCCAAATATGCAGACATCATTCATGTCGATATTGATGCGGCTAACATCGGCAAATTGGTAGATGTGGATTACCCGATTGTTGGTGATGTAACCGAAGTGCTTGAAGTAATGATACCGCTTCTTGATGGGGTCAATACAGACAGATATCAGGCATGGAGAGAGATACTTAAACGCTATGATGCGCTTCATCCTCAGTCTTATGTAGACTCCGATGAGGTCATCAAACCGCAGTGGGCGATAGAGCGTATTGGTGAGCTGGTAGGCGAGAATGCCATCATCACCTCAGATGTCGGACAACATCAAATGTGGGCAGCGCAACATTACCCCTTTGACAGACCTCGACAGTGGATCAACTCAGGCGGTTTGGGGACGATGGGTTTTGGTTTTCCTGCAGCGTTGGGCGCTAAGATGGCTTTTCCTGAAAAAACGGTTATCAACATCACAGGTGACGGTTCGATTTTGATGAATATGCAAGAGCTTGTCACGGCAGCTGAGTATAAGATACCTGTCATCAACCTCATTCTCAATAACCAATTTTTGGGGATGGTACGACAGTGGCAAACCTTTTTCTATGAAAAACGCTATTCTGAAACAGACTTAACCTTCCAGCCGAACTGGAAAGCCTTAGCGGAGGCTTGTGGCGGTATAGGGTATGATGTTACGACCAAAAAAGAGTTTGATGAAGCTATCAAAGATGCTATCGCACAAGACAGAGTTTGTTTTATGAATGTTATGGTCAATCGTTTTGAAGATGTACTTCCGATGGTTCCATCGGGTGGAGCACTGTTTAATATGATGTTGCCTCCAAAAATAGAGAACAAGGAGACAAAATAATGGCAAATCCACTTAACGAAAGACGTGTTATTTCGGTTATTGTCCTCAATGAAAGCTCTGTTCTTGCGCGTGTTACCTCTTTGTTTGCAGGGCGCGGTTACAACATCGAGTCACTTACGGTTGCGCCTATTCCAAACAGCAGTATGTCGCACATCACTATAGCAACCAACGGTTCACCCAAAGTGATGGAGCAGATCACCAAACAGCTCCATAAGCTCATCCCTGTCTATAAGGTCATTGAGCATGAAGAGATGGTTGAAAAAGAGATGGTGCTTGTTAAGTTCCCCATTGCAGAAAATCTTTCCGACATTGCTGCTTTATGCGGTGCATATAATGGCGGTATCGTCAATGTAGGCAAAGAGATGGTAATCGCGCAAGTAGCAGATGAGCCTTTGCGTGTTCAACATTTCATCGAAGCAGCGCAGCGTTACAATCCTTGTGAGATTGTACGTGGCGGTGTGGTTGCAATCGAGCGTTAATCTTTTAAATGATGTTTCCATCGCCCGGTGGAAACGGCGACTTTAACCAAAAAGGTATCTTTGTATGATGTACAAACTATCCCACATCGCTCAAGCCATTCAAGTTGATTTTGATGGTATTGATATTGATATAGAGGGCATTCATACCCTTACTGAAGCAAGCGCATCACAGCTTAGCTTTTTCAACACAGAAAAATATCTGGATCAGCTTCCACATACTAAAGCTGCAGCTGTCCTCATACAAGCAAAATATGCCCATTTATTACCCCAGTCATCGCAGGCACTCATTACAGACGAACCGTATTTAAAACTGGCTTTAGCTTCAAAGCTCTTTGCCTATAAACTTGAGAGCAAGGCAGAAACACCTACAGTGGGAAATGGTTGTGATATCGATTCGAGTGTACGTTTTGGTAAAAATGTGACTTTAGGTGATGATGTTACGCTTCTAGCAGGCTGTTATGTAGGTGATCATGTCACTATAGACTCAGGCACACTTCTGCACCCCAATGTAACGGTGTACCATCATACACGCATCGGTAAAAGATGCATTATCCACAGTGGAACGGTCGTAGGATGTGACGGCTACGGTTTTGCGCACACAAAGCAGGGTGAGCATACATAACTGTGATGTGGGTGAACATACGCTTTGTGCAGCACAGGTGGGGCTTGCCGGCTCTACGGTGTTGGGCAGAAATGTCGTCATGGGGGGTCAGAGTGGGACTGCTGGACATTTAAAAATAGGTGATTTTGCAACTATCGCAGGCAAAAGCGGTGTCACCAAATCGCTTGAGGGCGGTAAAACCTATGCAGGATTTCCGGCTATAGAACACAAACTGTGGCTGCGTTTACAAGCGAAAATTGCAGGACTTTTAAAACGCCAATAATGTGATATAATTTTCACACATTACTTTAAAGGATACAACATGAGCGGAACCATCACAAAAATAGACGAACTGACACTAAGCGGTACAAAAGACGGAAAAATAACTATCAGTACCATCGAACAGCCTTATGGACCAAAGAGTGAAAGTGTAGCAAGTATCGGTATTGCTTTGCAAGCAAGCGCAACAGAACCAGACTGGAAAGTCCATATCCCAAAAGCGAATATTGATGCGGTCATTGCAGCTTTGCAAGAAGCTAAAAAGAGTTTGTAGCAGTGACATGAACATCGAAGTAATGGGTAACCCCCATTTACTTAATGCTCATCATTTTTCATGACTTTGTATTGATCGAGGGCTCTTTGGAGCAGGTCTTTGTCTGGGATCTTTCTTCCGGCGATGTAGCCTACGATATTCCCTTCTTCATCCAGTTTGGGTTTGATAAATACGACGACATGATAGTGTTTTCCTTCATTGGTCATATTTTTAACAAAACCTTCCCAGTATTTGCCACTTTTGATAGTTTCCCACATGCCTTTAAAGGCTGCTTTGGGCATATCTGGATGTCTGTTGATGTTATGGGGTGAACCGATGAGTTGCTCTTTGGTGTAGCCCGTGAGAGTGCAAAACTTACGGTTGGCATAGGTAATGATGCCTGCTGTGTCTGTTTCAGTTATCATCACACCACCATCAAATGGGACTTCGATATCTACAGGATCAGGCTTGATAATCTCTTCGCCGGTAATCGTATTTTTGGTTGTTTTGCCCATCGTCTCTCCAGAGTATGTAGTGTGTATATCTTTAGATTATACACACATATAATACCTAGCGCCAGCTTATACTCTTATTACATTAACCCCGCATCAACTATACTTTGCTACAATTGCACCATTAAGATAAGGGGTATTTTTTGTCTATAACGCAAACAATCAAATCACTTTTAGAACAGCGTATTCTTGTCATTGACGGTGCTATGGGTACACAGATACAAGACCTAACAGTACCGTCTGAAGCGTGGATAGATGATAAAGGGGTTGATCAGGAGGGGTGTAATGAACTACTCAACCACACCGCCCCAGAACTCATCAGCCGCATCCATAAACGCTATGCGATGGCGGGTGCAGATTTACTCAAGACCAATACATTTGGCACGATGCCTTGGGTGCTTGATGAGTATCAGATGGGTGAGCGAGCGTATGAGCTTTCTAAAAAAGGGGCAGAGCTGGTCAAGGCTATTTGTGATGAGTATGCTACACCCGAGGCACCTCGTTTTGTATTAGGCGCCATTGGGCCAGGGACAAAATTGCCTTCACTGGGGCACATTCATTATGATGAGATGTTTGAGGGCTATAAGGTTGTTGCTTTAGGGCTTATAGACGGGGGGTGTGATGTCTTTTTGTTGGAGACCTGTCAAGATCCTTTGCAAATCAAAGCTGCATTGCATGGCTGTGAAGCAGCGAACGAAGAGAGAGGGGCAAAATTACCCATTATGGTATCGGTGACCATTGAACTCAGCGGTTCGATGCTCATCGGCACAGATGCTATGACCATTGCTACCATTCTCGAGCCTTTTGACATCCTCTCTCTGGGCTTTAACTGTGGTACAGGCCCAGATCAAGTGAAAAAGCATCTCAAAACCCTTTCTGAACTCTGCGCCATACCCATCTCGGTACATGCCAATGCAGGACTTCCTCAAAACCGCGGCGGATACACTTACTACCCGATGGGACCCGATGAATTTACTGCTAAGCAGTTGGAGTTTACTGCTTTTGACGGGGTAAGCTTTCTGGGCGGATGTTGTGGTACTACCCCTCAACACATCCAAGCACTTAAAAAGGCAGTGGGAACACTGGTACCTAAGAAGCCAACAGGGAAGATAGAGCCAAGTATTGCCTCTTTGTTTGCTACCACTGAGCTTTTTCAAAAACCAGCCCCGTTACTCATAGGGGAGCGTTCTAACTCTACGGGTTCTAAGGCGTTTCGTGAGTTGATCATTGCCAGTGATTACGAGGGTACTTTAACGGTTGGTCAGGCGCAAGTCAGAGACGGCGCACATTGTTTGGATGTGAATGTAGAGTTTGCAGGGCGTGACGGCGCTGTGGATATGAAAGTCATTATGGAGCTGTATAACCAAAAAATCCCTCTGCCACTGATGCCTGATGCGACGCGTGTGCATACGATGGAAGAAGGTTTGAAGTGCATTGGCGGAAAACCCATCATCAACTCCGTGAACCTTGAAGACGGCATCGAGAAGTTTGATGCGATTTGTAAACTGGCGAAAAAATTTGGTACGGCTCTGGTGTGTTTGACCATCGATGAAGTCGGGATGGCAAAAACCACAGAAGACAAAGTGGCTCAAGCTGAACGCATGTACGACATGGCGGTAAACGGACACGGCATTGATCCACGAAACCTCATTTTTGATGTGCTGACATTTACGGTGGGTTCTGGTGATTTGGAGTACCGTGACGCGGCGATACAGACACTTGAAGCCATCCGTGAACTGCATATCCGTCATCCCGAAGTGGGTTCGACCTTGGGACTTTCTAACATCTCTTTTGGTTTAGATGCCAATGCAAGGCGTTATCTGAACTCTGTGTTTTTGCACCACTGTTTAGAAGTCGGGCTTACCACAGTCATCATCAACGTAAAACACATCATCCCCTTGGCAAAGATGAGTGAAGCCGATAAGGCTATTTGTGAAGAGTTGCTTTTCACACCCGATGACCAGTCACTTTTTAAGTTCATCGAACACTTTTCAGATGCGGTGATAGACGATGATGCGAATGATGAAGCGTATGAAGCGATGAGCAGTGAAGAGAAGATAGCCAGACTGCTACTTGATGGTGACAAAGAGCGTATGATACCCCTCGTAGAAGAAGCGCGCCACGAGATAGAAGCGGATCGCATCGTCAATGAGATACTCATCGATGCGATGAAAGTCGTAGGTGAGCTTTTTGGTTCGGGTCAGATGCAATTGCCTTTTGTTTTGCAATCCGCAGAGACGATGAAAACAACCGTGGACTATCTTAACCCCTATCTTAGCAAACAGGAAAAAGATACCGATACCACACTGGTCATCGGTACGGTAAAAGGAGATGTGCACGATGTGGGTAAAAATCTGGTCGACATCATCCTCTCTAACAACGGCTTTAAAGTGGTCAATGTCGGCATCAAAACAGATTTGCAGGAGTATCTTGATGTAGTCGAGCGACAGCCTATTCAAGCCATCGGGATGTCCGGTCTTTTGGTAAAATCTACAGCGGTGATGAAAGACAATCTTGAAGCAATGGCAGAGATGGGGCTCACCATACCCGTTCTTTTGGGTGGGGCAGCACTGACGCGTTCCTTTGTCGATGATTTTTGCCGTCCTGTCTATAAGGGTCCCATTTTTTACTGCCGTGATGCTTTTGATGGGGTCATCGCCATGAGTCGCATCGAAAAGTACAATGAAGACACTAGCATCGGGCTAGACACACGCCTAGCAGGTGACATGGTAGAGCATGTTAAAAAAGAAGAAAAAGAGGTCATCATCCCACCCTTTGCAGAGCTCAAAATGCCAGAGCCTCAAGCAGTGCCCACACCACCATTTTGGGGTAGACGGGTGCTTTTAAAAGAAGACCTTGATTTGGACATGATTTTTAACTGGGTCAATCAAAAAACGGTTATCAAATTTCACTGGGGTTACAAGTCTAAGGGCATGACAAAAGAAGCCTATAAAAAGCTTTTGGACACCACAGTGTACCCTGCGTACGAGCGGCTTAAACGAGAGTTTTTGGAAAAAGGCTTGTTTGAACCGACGATACTCTATGGCTATTACCCGTGTAGGAGTCAAGACCAAGAACTTTACTTGTTTGATGAGAGTGAGGGGTGGAATGTGGATGCCAATGCCAACCGTGAAGCCCTAGATAAGCGCATCGGTACAGCCGTAGGGGTATTTAGCTTCCCAAGACAGAGCAAAAAACCACACCGTGCACTCTCTGACTTCTTCCATCATGACAGGGATGATGTTATCGCGCTTACCTGTGTGAGTGCAGGCTCTAAATTCTCAGCATACGAAAAAGAGCTGTATGATGCGGGTAAGTACCTAGAATACAACATGGTGCACGGCTTCTCCGTAGAACTCGCAGAAGCACTCGCTGAAGTGGTACACAAGCAAGTACGCTTAGACTTAAACATCGCAGACAATGAAGGCTCATCGCTTCGTGATGTGCGGATGAACCGTTATCAGGGCGCACGGTACAGCTTTGGGTATCCTGCCTGTCCAGACTTGGAGCAGAGTAAACTCATCTTTGATCTGCTTAAACCTGAAGAGTTTGGCATAGAGTTAAGTGAGACATTTCAGATACACCCCGAGCAGAGTACGACTGCGTTGGTGGTGCATCACTCTAAGGCGACGTATTATTCGGTGTAAGCGTATTTTTTTCAAGCTGCCTCTTCTCTTCATTGAGGCGTTGTTTCTCTCCATACTTTTCTAGAAAAGTATGCAAAAGTCGTCGTGGCTCTCGAATCGCTTCGCTTACGAGGGCGTTCGCCACGACAGATATTTTTATAGGGGTTTCAGAAGATTTTGTACGCGTTGTGTTGTGTCGTTTTTGGAAAGCACGAGACGAATGACGGCTTGTTCGTCTGCTTCGAGTGAGTGGGGCACATTGGCTTCAAAGTAGAGCATGTCTCCCTCAGTCAGTGTGACTTCTTCACTGTTGGAGCTGATGCGCACAGAACCTTTTAAAAGCATGATGCTAATAGCCCCTGGGGCTTTGTGTTCTTTCATGATGTTGCCCGCATCCATACAGATGCGTATTTCTTTTGAGGTTGTGCCATCAGCCATCACTTTGATCTGCGGTTTGCTGCTAAAGCTTAGGTCACTTAAAAATGAGAGGATGGTCATGCGCATCCTTTATGGGCGCAGATGAATTGTGCCGTCATGGTGTCCATCGTGCTGATGTGAAGCATGAGCCACTCTTGCAAACTTCCTAGAAAATACGCGCTTAAAAGCTCTGTGTCTTGTTCTGTCTGCCAACGGCTGATAGTGTGTTTCATCTCATCCAGTACCCGCAGATGTTCACCCTGATGCATCATAAATGCGGGGAAAGAGACCTCTTGCATCAACCGCTCTTCATTGGCAAAATGCCCCTGCGTATGGGTAAGTAAGGCTTGCAGGGTGTCATCTACCGTTTGGGTATCTATGTGTTCCTGTTTTAACAAGGATTCAAGTGTATTGAGTAGATCAGCCTCTTCATTATGTACCTCATTCATCATCTGGAACGCTACTTGGGGTATGGTAGATTTGTCTATCATGGTCTCACTCCTTTTTTAAAAAGTATAGTCAATGTAAAAGTGAAAACAATTGATATTTGTCAAAATAATGGTGTGTTGAGCGCTATACGAGCAAAAGGTTTTCAATTGACATGCGTTTCTCAAGCCATATTTTTACCATGAATCATATCAGAGATAATACCCGCCTCATCTCTTGTTTCTGCAATAACAACACCAGTTACATGTAATACAACAAATAAAAGAACAAGATTAAATAACCATTCATGAACCTCTTTAATCGTATGGGTAAGTTCTTTGCTCAATGCCAATGATTCATGAAACGTCAGTGAAAGTCCTGAAAGTGCCATGATGAAGAGTGTGCCATAAATGCCTATATACCCCACTGTCACAAGTTTTTTATGTAGAGTTTTAGCTTTAAAATTTTTGTAATTAGCAGAACCACTTTTGGTAAAAAAGAGTATTATCCGCCACAAAAGCAGTACAACCAAAGCATACCCCAGTGCCAAATTCTAAAATCAAATCGCCATTTTTTCATTTCTTATCCTTTTAAATATGAGAGAGAGTATAGTCAAGTACAATGAACTATCTATGAATTGATATGCAGTGTATTGCAGTACATCATTTGCAGACCCAGGGCTAAATGCCTTCTATTTTTCTTGCTTCAAAACTCACCAATATTTCACCTGAAAATCTAAAAATCAGCTCTATAGGACGACAACACACTTCACAATCTTCGATGTAATCGCTTGATTCTTCTGTTTCGTCAAGAATCATAGAGATACGCTCCCAACAGTAAGGGCAGGTAAAAAAGTGCTCCATAACGCTTCCTTTGGTGATTTTTATGAATGAATACCTTCATGTTTTTTTCGACCCACAAGCCAATATGCCAACGCTAAACCGACAATAACAACACCAATGACCAATAACTCAGATGATTTTTCTGACGACAGTGAATAAATCAGTACTTTTCTAATGAGCGCTGCCATGGCAAGCATGATAAAGGCTCCTATAGCAAAACCTTTGCCCTGTAAATGATTTATCTCTTCGTGGATGAGTTCTATTGCTGCCCATAAAACCAACAGTGAACCAAGAACGGTTAGGATCCCCTTTTCTATTTTCATATCACTGAAAAAAAGTAAATAAATGTCATACAAGAAAAGCCCTATTGCAAAAAATGCAACAAGTGCTAATGCAACTGCTAAAAAGTAATTGATATAAGAGTTGAAATTTTTCAAACCAGATAAGATGTTTTTCTCTGTTTTTGATAAAGATAAAAACTTTCCAAGCTCCTCTTCACGATAAGAACTTGTAAGTGTGTCTAAATTCATGTCAATAATTTTTTCAATCGCCTTTATCTCCTTAACGTGTTGATCTTTATTTTCAAAGTTTTCTTCTATGCTTCGTAAAACAAAAGTACGGACAAAGGTAAAGGCAGAATTCACATAATGCGTGGGTAATCCAATCTTTACGTGGATTTCCCCAATTTTGTAGAGGTTTAGAAAATAAAAAGTATCGTATTTCCCGGAAAAAAGGTTTATAAACCACTCTTTTATCTTCATTCGATGATGCTCTATGATGGCTTTATTTTTTAAAAATTGTGCCGTTGCACCAAACCCCCAAATATAATCATAAAACTCATCCACAAAGATATCTGCAATTTTTTCCATTCTTGGACGTAAATTTTGTAAAATCATTGCCTCTTCTTCCGTAAACTTGTAATGTGCTTTTAGCGTTTCATGCTGTTCCAAACTTCATCCTTTTTCTTTGGCAATTTTTATCTCATTGTACTATACTTCTCGTATTGTATAAAATAAGGAGTGTCATGTCAAACATTATAAGCCATTTTCAAACCCTCACTCAGATACCCCGTTGTAGTAAAGAAGCAGATAAGTTGTTGCATTTTTTAGTTGCTTTTGCTCAGGAAAGAGGTTATACGGTAGAGGTAGATGAAATGAAAAACATTTATATCTGCAAAGGAAATCCAAGTTTATGCCTCCAAGCCCACTACGATATGGTATGTATGGGTAAAGCACCTGTGCTGGAAACCTATGAAGAAGAAGGTTGGATGAGCGCCAAAGAAGCTTCTTTGGGCGCAGATAACGGCATGGGCATCGCGATGATGATGCAGTTGATGGATGAAGGTGCAGAGTTGGAGTTTTTATTCACTTCAGATGAAGAAGTGGGGCTCATCGGTGCCAATGCGGTGAATTTTGCACTCAAAAGTAGCTATATGCTCAATCTTGACAGTGAAGATGAAGCTGAAGTTTACATAGGGTGTGCTGGCGGTGTAGACATAACAGCAAGCAAGCAAGATGTGTTCGTGGAGGGTAAAGGTGTTTGTTATGAAGTAGCAGTCAAAGGACTGGTGGGAGGACATTCAGGGGTTGATATTGACAAGGGTATCCCTTCTGCTATTAAAGTTTTGGGTGCGTATTTGCATCAACACGGCATTACCCAGTTAGCCTCTTTCTATGCAGGAGAGCGGCGTAACTCGATTCCCGCTAACGCTGTCACCATCGTTTATAGCCAAACAGAGTTACAGAGTAAAGAGATGGTGAAAGTACGATGCTTGAATGAATCGCCTAAAGTGTTGAACGAGGGCGAAAAAATTATCGCGATGATAGAGGCTTTCAAGCACGGGGTACACACACACAATAAAACGCTGAACATCCCCGATACCAGTATCAATCTTGCTATCATCACCACCGACGAAAAGGGTGGTATCGTGGTAGAAACCAGTGCCAGAGCGATGGATGCACAAAAATTAGCAGCACTTTCAAAAGAAACTTTAGATTTTTTTCATGCCTACGGTTTTGAAACCACGCTTGAAGACAAATACCCTGCATGGAAACCTGACATCAGCGAGTTTACAAACCTTGTCAGTGCGCAGATGGAAGCCGTTTTTGGAAGAACCAAGTTGATGGCAATCCATGCAGGGCTTGAGTGCGGGGTCATCGCTGAGAAATATCCTGCGATGAAATTTGCCTCCATCGGGCCCACCATACGCTATCCACACTCCACACGGGAGAAAGTAGAGTTGGCTTCGGTTGAAAAAACCTTTGAAGTCGTAAAAAAAATCATCCATGCTGTTGGGGTAAACAAAGGAAGTGGTGATGAAAACCATCGATGAATATTTAGCTTACCTAAAAGAGACTGTGCAAGAGGAAGAAGCAAAAAAGGTTTTAAAAAAACTTGAGGCAGATATTGATCTGTTGGGAACTAAAAGCGGATTATCTCAGTTGCTGAGTGAAAAAAAACTGGCAAAGATTGTGCGTCATGTCCGTTCTGAAAAAGAACTCAAAGCGGTGCAGGCTGAACTTATCAAGCTTCAAGATTGGGTGTATGAGAAGAACAAACGGGTGATGATACTATTTGAAGGGCGCGATGCTGCAGGAAAAGGCGGAACCATCAAACGGTTCATTCAGTATCTCAACCCCAGAAAATTTAGAGTTGCCGCACTGCAAAAGCCAACAGAAGTTGAAAAGGGACAGTTTTATTTTCAACGCTATCTTCAGCATCTGCCAAATGCCGGAGAGATCACATTTTTTGACAGAAGCTGGTATAACCGTGCCATTGTAGAACCTGTTTTTGGGTTTTGTACGCCCCAGGAGTACGAAAAATTTATGAAAGTAGTCCCTCAGTTTGAAGAGGCTCTTATTGATGACGGTATTATACTCATTAAGTTCTGGCTTGATATCACCAAGGAAGAACAGGAGAAACGCTTTGAAAAGCGTATGAAAAATCCGCTGAAGCAGTGGAAACTCAGTTCTCTTGATCAGCACGCCCATAAAATGTGGTCTCAAGCGACACAGTACAAAGAAGCCATGTTTGAGCTTACACACACAGAACACTCACCGTGGATCATCGTTGACAGTAATGACAAAATCAAAACAAGGCTTGAGTCTATACGCTATGTGCTCTCAACGATAGACTATGAGGGCAAAAAAAACGCACCCATCGGGCTTGAATATGACCCCAAGATAGTCTATCCGTATCACTAAACTTTAAAGGTTTGTGTCGTTTTACAATGTGCTTTCATAAAACAGTCTTCACATTCCGGACTGAGCGCTTTACATCGGTATCTGCCAAAAAGTACCATCGCCTGATGAAGCAGATGCAGGTCGGTTTTAAATTTTTTACTCAGTTCTTCTTCACATTTTACCGCTGTTTTTGCATCGCTCAAGCCTAAACGGTGTGCAACTCTAAAGACATGGGTATCGACTGCCATTAGGTTGGCTCCGGCGTACTCTATCATGACGACATTGGCAGTTTTTTGTCCTACGCCCGCGAGTTTAACGAGTTCATCTCGTTCGAGTGGTATTTCATTATTGTGATTTTCTGCGACCGATTGTGCCATTTTGATGAGGTTCTGGGCTTTGTTGTTAAAAAATGAACAGGTGTTGATGTAGGATTTTACCGTATCCAAATCAGCATTTGCCAACGAGACAGGATCAGGATAGGCTTCAAAGAGTGCAGGCGTGATGATATTGACCCGTTTATCGGTACATTGCGCTGAGAGCATCACGGCAATGAGCAGCTCATAAAGATTGCGATAGTGTAACTCCGTTACTGAGTCAGGATAGTGCTCAAGAAAAATCTGTTTAATCTCTCCCACTTCTTTTTGTGTCGCTTTTTTAATCTTTTTTGTCGTGTGTTCTGCTTTTACCATCTCTTTGCCTTTGTCTCATCTAATCTAGTCTAAAATAGTAGCACATTAACAAATGATTTACCCAATCGGGATATACTTCAGGCTTAAATTTATGTAATCAAGGACGATTTACCATGTTAAAACTCGCAAAAACTTCACTACTTGCTGTTGCTGTTATGGCTTCATCTGTTGCCGCATCAGACATACTCGCAACAGTCAATGGAAAAAACATTACAAAAGAAGATGCACAGGCATTTGTGACTGCAGCAGCACCCAATTCAAGTTTTATGCAACTCAAGCCACAAGAGCAGAGAATGGTTACAGACAGACTCGTAGAGAAAGAACTTTTTACTGAACTTGCAGCCAAAGAAGGGTTTGAGAAAAAACCTGAGTTTCAACGCAATATGGAAAAATTGAAAAATGAATTGCTCGTCAATATGTGGATGAAAGCGCAAATGGACAGCATCGTAGTCAGTGACGGCGATGCAAAAGCATTTTATGATAAAAACAGTGCAAAATTCATGCAACAAGACTCCATGCATGCAAGACACATTTTGGTAAAAGATGAAAAAGAAGCACAAGCCATTATCGATTCACTCAAATCACTCAAAGGTGATGCACTCAAAACCAAATTTATCGAAGTAGCGCAAACAAAATCAACAGGTCCTTCAGGTCCAAAAGGCGGCGATCTTGGAACATTTGCAAAAGGTCAGATGGTTCCGGAGTTTTCAGATGCAGCATGGGCACTTGAAGTGGGTCAAATCACAACAAAACCGGTTAAAACGCAGTTTGGTTACCATGTCATCTTTCTTGAAGAAAAAACACCTGCAAAACCAACTTCTTACGATGAAGTAAAAGATAAAATCCTCACGATGCTTAAACAACAACAGTTTACAGCTAAAGTAGGCGAGATAGCCAAAGAGCTAAAAAGCAAAGCAAAAATTGAAAATATGCTGCCAGACGTGAATGCAACACAAAAATAATCTCAAGGGATTTAAATAGGGACACTAGACTATGAAGAAATATTTTATTCTCTTGGGAATAACGGTAGGATTATTTCAAGGTACGGCTTACGCTGATGCCTTGAAAAATTCTTTGACAAACATGATGAACGAAAAAGAAGACAGCTCCTCTATGGTAAACCTTGGAGGCATCAACCTCAATAACCCACAGGCACCTACGCCAAAACCCATCAAAACAAGACCCTCATCTACCGTGATTGCTACAGTCAATGGACGTAAAATCATTAAAAAAGATGCTGATGCCTATCTGAAGCAGCGTACACAGGGTAAAGTGACAGATTTTGATCTTTTACCCCCAGAACAACGTGGAAAACTAGTCAAAGAACTCTCTTTGCCGCTGCTTGTGGTGGATGTCGCCCAAAAAGAACTCTCAGAAGTTGAAAAAGAGATGGTCTATACGCGTACATGGATGAGAAAAGAGGCGCAATCGATCAAAATCACGGATGAACAGGCAAAAGAAGTGTACAATGGTTTGAGTTTTCAAGCAAGAGAAAACAACAGCTCTGCACCTATACCGCCTTTTGATCAGGTTAAAGACAGGATGAAGATGCAAATGCTTGAGAAGGCAATTGTGACCAAAGTGATGAAGGATGCTGATATTAAAGTTGACGGCAATACCAGTGCAGGCAGTGTAAACGGCATCACTATCAGTGTAGAAGAAGCCAATAAAGCACTGGAGCAAATGACTAAAGGTAAAATGACCTGGGCAGCACTTCCGGATAATGACAAAAAGAAACTGCTAGAGGTGATGGCACCTTCAAAGCTAATGACGGCTGAAGCGAAGAAAAGCCTGAGTACCAAAGAAAAAGAATCAGCCCTTGCAGGGTTTTGGATGCAGAAAAAAATGTCAACCACTGAGATATCTGATAAAATGGCGCAAGAGGGATATGATAAAATGATAAAAGCAGCAAAAGCTGCTAAAAGTAAACAGAAAATACCTTCATTTGAAAGCGTAAAAAATAACATCAAAATGCAATTGGCACAGGAAAAAGTGGTGAGTAGCTTGATGAAAAATGCAAAAATAAACGTAAAATAAAGCCACAAAAAGGAAGGGCTACATGCCGACAAAAGTTTTAGAGAGTATGGATGCAGGTGTCGTGACGGGAGATAATCTTCAGACTCTTTTTCGTATAGCAAAAGAAGACGGGTTTGCGATACCTGCTGTGAATGTAGTGAGTACGCTCTCTATCAATGCAGTGCTTGAAGCTGCTAAAAATGTCAATTCGCCTGTGATTGTCCAGTTTTCAAACGGGGGTGGGGCGTATTATGCAGGGCAAGGTTTACCCTCTGCTGTTGGCGCAGTGGTAGGAACGATTGCCGGTGCACAACATGTGCATACCGTTGCAAAAGCTTATGGCGTGCCTGTCGTACTTCATACTGACCACGCAGCAAAGAAACTCCTTCCATGGATCGATGCATTGCTTGATGCCAGTGAAGCGCATTTTAAGACACACGGCATCCCGCTTTTTTCTTCTCATATGCTAGACCTTTCAGAAGAGCCACTTGAGGAAAATATAGAAATTTGCAAAACCTATTTGGCACGTATGTCTAAAATGGGCATGACACTTGAGATTGAGTTGGGCGTGACAGGTGGAGAAGAAGATGGTGTAGACAATTCAGATGTCGACAATGCACTGCTCTATACACAACCTGAAGAGGTCGCTTATGCGTATGAAGAGCTTATGAAGGTATCTCCGAGGTTTACCATCGCAGCCTCTTTTGGCAATGTGCATGGGGTTTATAAGCCTGGTAACGTGACACTGACTCCAAAGATATTGGACAATTCACAAAAATTTATTGAAGCAAAATTCAACACTGCATCTAAACCAGTTAATTTTGTATTTCATGGTGGTTCCGGCTCTGAGCTTGCAGATATCCGTGAAGCCATCTCTTATGGTGCAGTGAAGATGAATATCGACACCGATACACAATGGGCATTTTGGGATGGTGTAAGAGGGTATGAAGCTAAAAATAAAGCCTACCTTCAAGGACAAATCGGTAACCCAGAAGGTGAAGATAAACCCAATAAAAATTATTACGATCCTCGCAAATGGCTACGAGCAGGTGAACTTAGCATGGTAGCAAGACTTGAAAAAGCCTTTGATGATTTAAATTGTATAGGGCGTAACTAATTTTTTGGATAGTGCAACTGATCTGAACTCGCCTGTTGAAAAATACACCTTTGAAGGGCAGACTTTTTTTCTAAAAAGAGATGACCTTCTTCATCCTGATTTCTCAGGCAATAAAGCACGAAAATTCTACTACTATCTTCATCATGATTTCCCCCACATCTCTACTTTGGTCTCTTACGGTTCAGCACAGTCCAATGCCATGTATTCACTCTCTGTGTTAGCGAAGATGAAAAGATGGTGTTTTGAGTATTATGTGGATCACGTGGCGGAGTATCTCAAAGCACATCCACACGGAAATTATCAGGCAGCTTTAAACAATGGGATGCAGTTACATGAAGCCTCTTTTGATAAGAAGAGATTTGGTGATGATACCTTGTTTATAGAAGAAGGCGGACGACAAAAAGAAGCTGAATTTGGCATACAAAAACTCGCAGAGGAGATAGAAGTGTGGCAGAAAAGTGCATTTCTTGATACGGTTAACATTTTCTTGCCTGCAGGTACGGGAACAACCGCACTCTTTTTACAAAAACATCTGCCAAATTGTACGGTCTATACAACACCTTGTGTCGGCGATGCGGAGTATTTGAAGGAACAGTTTTTGATGTTGGAAACAAATGAAAAAAATCATCCGCGTATCTTGAGTATGGCAAAAAAACACCATTTAGGGAAACTTTATAAAGAAAACTATACAATTTGGCTAAAATTGCAAGAACAAACAGGCGTGGTTTTTGATCTGTTATACGATCCTTTGGGATGGCGTGTAGTACTGAAGCACCCTGAACTGTTTTCAAAGCCTTTGCTTTACATCCATCAGGGTGGTGTACTGGGCAATGAGAGCATGCTTGCAAGATACGAACGAAAATATAAGGATAAAATGTGAAAATTTTTTACAGTGGTGATGACACCTTTGAAGCTAATTTTGAAGCGCTTTTAGCACGCGGAAAGATGGATATAGAGGGCGTGACAGGTATTGTCTCAGGGTTACTTAAAGAAATACAAACAGACGGTAACACAGCACTCAAAGCGCAGATAGCCAAGTTTGACAGATGGGAGCCTAAAGAGGATAGTGAACTTTTGGTCTCTACCGATGCCATGGCAAGAGCGTATGAAAATATCGATGCCGAGCTGCGTGATGCCCTCCATTTGGCGTATGATCGCATCGAAGCCTACCATCAAAAACTTATGCCTAAAACTTGGATGGATACTGAAGCCAATGGCACTATTTTAGGTCAAAAGGTCACTGCGGTTGACAGAGCAGGCTTGTATATCCCCGGAGGAAAAGCGGCTTATCCTTCTTCTTTGCTGATGAATGTCATCCCAGCACAAGTGGCAGGCGTGAAAGAAATCGTAGTCTGCACACCCGCACCCGATAATGAACTGAATGAACTTCTACTTGCAGCCTGTCACCTTTGTAAAGTGACACAGGTGTTTAAAGTAGGCGGGGCCTCTGCTATCGGCGCAATGGCGTATGGTACAGAGACAATACCCAAAGTAGATGTCATCACAGGGCCTGGAAATATTTTTGTGGCTACGGCTAAAAAGCTAGTATACGGAGAAGTGAACATCGATATGATTGCAGGACCATCAGAGATCGGCATCCTAGCAGATGAGACGGCAAGAGAAGACTATATCGCGATGGATTTGCTCTCTCAGGCTGAACATGATGAGATGGCAAGTTCTATACTCATTACGACAGACGGCGAGCTGGCAAATAGAGTGAGCGATACAGTAGAGGAGTTTCTTGGCACACTTTCGCGCGAGACCATAGCACGAAAATCCATAGAAGAAAGAGGTGCCATCATTGTGGCATCGAGTATGGATGAAGCCATAGAACTGATGAATGAAATCGCACCGGAACACTTGGAAGTCATCACTGCTGACCCGATGAACTTGTTGGAAAAAATTAGACATGCAGGGGCTATCTTTTTAGGCGAAAACACACCTGAACCCATAGGTGACTATGTTGCAGGGCCAAACCACACACTTCCTACAGGCGGTACCGCCAAGTTCTATTCACCTCTGAGTGTTGAGAACTTTTTGAAAAAATCATCTATTATCTGTATGTCAAAACAAGGGATGCAGGAGATAGGAAAGCAGTGCGCGATGATAGCCCATACAGAAGGGTTAACAGCACATGAAGAGAGTGTGAGAATGAGACTTAGGGATTGAGAATAGTTTATGAAAAGTGGCTAAATCTTTAGCTACTTGAGTAAAATAGTATTTTTTATGTGATGTTATTGAAGAAGTGGCGCGGTGGATGGGGCTCGAACCCACGACCCCCTGCGTGACAGGCAGGTATTCTAACCAACTGAACTACCACCGCACCGAATAAAATTTACTTTTTGTCACTGAATAAATAAAACACTTACGAAACCAGTTTCGTGAGCCTACTGCTGAAGTAAACACAGCGTTAGGTTTGTTCTGTTTAATGGTGGTCCCTGCAAGACTCGAACTTGCGACATCTACCTTGTAAGGGTAGCGCTCTACCAACTGAGCTAAGAGACCATATTTGTTGAACAGAATGGCGACCCTTAAAGGATTTGAACCTCTGTTTTTACGTTGAAAACGTAATATCCTTGGCCACTAGATGAAAGGGTCAGTAGAATACCACAAAACATATAACAGTCAAAAGTGGTGTCCTGTCTAGGATTCGAACCTAGGGCCCATTCCTTAAAAGGGAATTGCTCTACCAACTGAGCTAACAGGACACACATACTAAAAAGTGGCGCGGTGGATGGGGCTCGAACCCACGACCCCCTGCGTGACAGGCAGGTATTCTAACCAACTGAACTACCACCGCACCGAATAAATTTTACTTTTTGTCACTGAATAAATAAAACACTTACGAAACCAGTTTCGTGAGCCTACTGCTGAAGTAAACACAGCGTTAGCGTAGAAAAGATGAACTTTGTTCATTTTTCGTTCTGTTTAATGGTGGTCCCTGCAAGACTCGAACTTGCGACATCTACCTTGTAAGGGTAGCGCTCTACCAACTGAGCTAAGAGACCATGGTTTTTTTAAGGTGGTGTCCTGTCTAGGATTCGAACCTAGGGCCCATTCCTTAAAAGGGAATTGCTCTACCAACTGAGCTAACAGGACACACATTTTGCACCCATTACTCGAATAAGTGGACGGAATTATAGCTCAGAAACCTTTTATTGTCAAGTTAAATAGGCTTTATGTTTAATAATTCTGCAAATTTTTCGATGGCAAAGCACGTGGACTCTTCTTGTATACTTTTTCTTGAACCTTTAAAGTGACAATGAAACACTTTTTGTTCCTGAGGTGTCAGCAGACCTATATAGACTGTACCCACAGGTTTGAGGTCTGTGCCACCTGTGGGGCCGGCTATCCCAGAGACGGCGATGGCGTAGTCTGAAGCCGCCATTTTTTGCACACCCGTGAGCATTTGTTTCACACATTCTTCACTTACTGCTCCGTAAAGTTCAAGCACTTCTTGGCTCACACCAAGCCATAGATGCTTGATCTCGTTTGAATAGGTGATGCAAGAACCATTCAGTACAGCAGATGCTCCAGATACGGCTGTAAATGCTGCTGCAATCCGCCCTCCTGTACAGCTTTCTGCAAAGGTGACAGTCTTTTTTTGTCTGCTGAGTTCTTGTATGATTTTTTCAGTTATATCGGATAAATTTTTCATAAGCTCATTGTAGCAAAAGTAGCTTCTAATGCTCTTTTAGGTACAATCACGAGATAATAAAACCAAAGGTATTATCGATTATGGATTTTAAAGACACACTGCTTCTTCCAAAAACTGACTTCCCGATGCGCGGAAATCTTCCTCAAAATGAACCCAAAAAATATCAAGCATGGTTTGATGCTGACATGTATGAAAAAATGAAAGCAAAACGTGTTGGAGCTGAGATGTTTACGCTGCATGATGGTCCTCCTTATGCCAATGGTGACATTCACATCGGTCATGCACTTAATAAAATCCTTAAAGACATCATTTTAAAATATAACTATTTTCAAGGCAAAGCAGTGCGTATGACGCCAGGTTGGGACTGTCATGGATTGCCAATCGAGCAAAAAGTAGAAGAGGGGCTTGGTAAAGAGAAAAAAGAGTCTATACCTACAGAGCAATTTAGAGCACTCTGCCGCGCACATGCAGCAAAATATGTGGAGATTCAAAAAGAGGGGTTTAAGAGTCTTGGTGTAATGGCGGATTGGAAAAATCCTTATGTGACGATGGACTTTAAATTTGAAGCCAATATCTACCGTACTTTATGTGAAGTGGCAAAAAAAGGCTTGCTGGTTGAGAGGCATAAACCTATCTTTTGGTCATGGGCTGCACAAACAGCACTTGCAGATGCAGAAGTGGAGTATGAGGACAAAGAAGATTATTCGATTTATGTACATTTTGAGCTTTCGGATGCAGCTAAAGAGAAGTTGGGACTTGAAGGCAAAGCAGGCATCGTAATCTGGACGACAACACCTTGGACATTACCGGCAAATACGGGTATCGCACTCAATCCTGAAGAGATGTATGTTCTTACAGATGATGGTCATATCGTTGCAGATGCACGGTATGATAAGATGATAGAAGAGGGCGTAGTCTCTGGGCATGCCAGCAGAAAAATCGCTGCAACTGAGATGGAAAATCTCTTGGCAATCAACCCGCTCAATGGACGTCCTTCAAGAGTAGTGCTTGGGTCACACGTTTTGATGGATGGCGGTACGGGAGCGGTACATACCGCCCCAGGGCATGGCGAAGAAGACTATAAAGTAGGGTTGAAGTACGGGCTGGATGTTGTCATGCCAGTGGATGAGCGCGGATGTTATGATGAGTCTGTTGTGGGACTAAACCTTTTACCTGATGCGCAAACCTTTGTGGGAATGCATATCTTTAAGGCCAATGAATCCATCTTGGCGCTTTTGGGTGACAATCTGCTCAAAGTCAGTAAATTTGTGCACTCTTACCCACACTGTTGGAGAACTAAAAAACCGCTTATCTATAGAGCGACAAACCAATGGTTCATCGCGATAGATGAGAAACCCGAAAGCGCAAATGATACACTTAGAACCTCTGCGTTCAAAGCCATAGAAAATGTAGATTTTTACCCTAAAAGTGCCAAAAACAGACTACAACCGATGATAGAAGGGCGACCAGACTGGTGTATCTCTCGTCAGCGTTCATGGGGTGTTCCTATAGCCTTTTTTAGGCGCAAAAGCACGAAAGAAGTGATACTCGATACAGAGGTGCTGGAGCATATTGCAGCACTATTTGATGCACATGGTGCAGATGCGTGGTACGCCATGAGTAATGCAGAACTGTTACCGGCAGGGAGCAAGTACAACCCAGACGAACTCGAAAAGATAGAAGACATCTTGGATGTATGGTTTGATTCAGGATCTACATGGAACGCAGTTTTAAAAAGTGGAAATTATGATGCAGGTAATTACCCAGCATCTATTTATATCGAAGGCTCAGACCAACACAGAGGCTGGTTTCAGTCTTCACTACTTTTAAGTGCGGCTATTCATGAAAAATCACCATATAAAACACTCATCACGCACGGCTTCACTGTTGATGAAAAAGGTGAAAAGATGTCTAAGTCAAAGGGCAATGTCGTTGCTCCCGATAAAGTCATCAAGGAGTATGGCTCAGAGATACTCAGGCTGTGGGTTGCACTTTCAGACTACCAGTCAGACCTCAAAATCTCTGATGGTATCTTGAAACAAACCGCCGAGCAATATAGAAAGATACGTAATACCTTTAGATTTTTACTGGCCAATGTAGATGATCTTGAAGCGTATGTTTTACCCCAACAGTATGGTGAGCTCGATAGATGGATACTTGCGAAAGCCAAAGAGGTATTTGCCTCAGTTAAAAGCTCTTTCGATGCTTATGATTTCTTGAGAGGTTTTGCCACGCTTAACCACTTCATCACCAATGAACTTAGTGGTATCTATATGGATATCACCAAAGATAGGCTTTATTGTGATGCAATAGACAGTCTTACAAGAAGGGCAACACAGTCAGCGATGGCACACATTGCCAAAGCGATGTTAGGTCTTGTAGCACCTGTTCTTACCTACACAGTAGATGAGATACTTGAGTATGCACCAGCACTCTTTAAGGGAGAGATGCAAAGCGTGTTTGATTTGGTGTATGTTGAAGTGCCTGAAGTGACAGCAAGTTTTGATGATGCGATGCTGAGTGTTGCGCGTGAAAAATTCTCTGAAGCAGTCGATAAACTCAAAAAAGAAAAAGTCATTAAATCGACGCTTGAAGTAGAGATAGTAGGCGACATCAGCGCATTTGCTATTGATGAAGCTAAAAACCTTGAAGACTGGTTTGTGGTTTCGGGTATGAAATCAAGCTCTTTGGCAGAACAACTGGCTTCTTTTGAAGTTGAAGAAAAAACATTTACAGTCCATAAAGCAAGTGGGGCAAAATGCCCTAGATGCTGGAGGTTCACCTCTGTGTCTGAGAATTGTGCCTGTGAACGTTGTGCCAAAGTAGTCGCTTGATGTTTGATATGTCACAACCTATTCAGATAGAAGTGATTATCGGCTCTATCGTGTTTATTATGGGGTTGGTTGGCATCGGATTGGCGATAGTTGAATTTTATAAGCAAAAAGGGAGCAAGTCGTGATTACGCTCAAAGAAGCATTAACAAAAAGCAAAGAAGAGATGGTGGCACTTCGAGTAGAGCTTGAAGCCAAAGCAAAAGCCTCCGAACTCAATGCCTATGTAGGGTTTGAAAGTTCAGGTGAGGGTGTGCCTATCTTGATAAAAGATAACATTCAAGTCAAGGATTGGTCGGTTACTTCGGCTTCTAAGATACTTCAGGGTTATATCGCTCCCTATGAAGCAACTGCCATTACTAACTTAAAAGCACACGGCATGATGGCATTTGGTAGAGCCAATATGGATGAGTTTGCGATGGGTTCAACCACGGAGAGTTCATTTTACGGACCCACCAAAAACCCACATGGCACAGACCGTGTCCCAGGTGGAAGTTCTGGTGGCTCAGCGGCTGCGGTAGCTGCAGGCATCGCCATAGCAGCACTGGGTTCAGATACGGGCGGTTCCATCCGTCAGCCTGCAGCATACTGCGGTGTGGTAGGGATGAAACCTACTTACGGACGTGTGAGCCGCTTTGGTTTGGCTGCGTATGCGTCCAGTTTGGATCAGATAGGGCCTATCGCCCAAAATGTGGAAGATGCTGCTATCTTGTATGATGCCATCAAAGGGCATGATGCCAAAGACTCCACTTCAGCAGCGTTTGAAAATGAAGACATTGTCAGCACACTTAATCCTGATGTAAAACTTACTATTGCACTGATAGATAACTATATCAGCGAAGCAGACAGTGACATTCAAAAAGCTTACGCGCAAACAGTGGAAGCACTCAAAGCTGCGGGGCATACCATCGTGCATAAAAATATGCAAAACACAAAGTACGACATCGCCACCTACTACATCTTAGCCACTGCTGAAGCAGCGACAAACCTTGCGCGTTTTGATGGGGTGCGTTACGGCATAAGAGCAGAAGCTAAAAATACCGAAGAGTTGTTTTATAACACGCGTAGCGAAGGCTTTGGCGAAGAGGTAAAACGACGGATTTTACTGGGTAACTTTGTATTGTCCTCAGGATATTATGATGCGTATTATGTGAAAGCTCAAAAAGTAAGACATCTCATCAGAGATGAATTTAACGCGATTTTTGAAGAGGCTGACCTTATCTTGTCTCCGGTTGCGCCCTCGGTAGCACCTAAAATAGGCAGCATTCATAGTCCACTTGAAATGTACAAGAGTGATATGTACACCATTGCCATCAACCTAGCAGGACTTCCTGCTATCTCGCTACCTGTGGCTAAAAATGAGGAAGGGATGCCTGTAGGCTTGCAACTCATTGCTAAAGCATTTAATGAAAAAACACTTTTTGACGGTGCAGCAAGCATGGAAAAAGCGGTAAAATATCAAAAATAAAAACCATCCTATAAAGAATAGCTTAAACAAGTAGCTGTTTTTTATAGACAGAGATATCCTGTTGGATAATTTGAGTATTTGAAAAAAATATTCAAA
>NCHB01000001.1 GCA_002281755.1 Sulfurovum sp. 16-42-52 | reverse complement strand
ATTTCAAAGAAAAATAGCTAAAAATTAGAGAGTTTATTTTTTAGATGCTACAATATTTGAAATCAGATGGATTCTTTGGGTTTTTCAGAGGGTTCAATAGATTTGTTCTGTGCAGTAAGCATATATACAGCATCTTGGTCATTTAGGTTGTTAAAATCTTGCATATTTGCATGCATACCATTTGCATTTGCTCTGTAAACATATGCACCAACCAATGTTGTGTCAGGAATATCTGTGTTTACAAGTAAAACTGAATCAAATGTATTTTTAAATACATTCCAGTCTTCTGAGTAAGCAAAAGGAGAAAGAGATTGTGGAAGTTCTTGTCTACCAGCTTTCAATGAAGTGTTGTTTACACCATAAGTTACATAAAGTTGAGAAATCCAACCACCTGAAATTACATTATCAATAGATGTGCCATCAACTGATTGCATTACATCTGAAACCATCCAATTTTCTAGACCAAGTGTTGCAAGTCCGCTTACTTCCATACCTGCACCAATACCTGCAAATACATCCTTATTTACTGCTCTAAGTTGAAAACCAGCATCTGCTGCTGAAGCACCTTGAGAGAAGAGGCTATTGTCAACTGGTGATGTAACACCCCTTGAAGTAATCCAGGTTGTATCATCGGTTTGATAAAATACTACTGCATTTCCTGAGAAATCCCATCCAGATACTTCAACTGGTGCGGCAGGTGCTGCAACTGGAACGATGTCTCCGCCCGCCATAATCATTGTAGATGCTACTACTGAAAGTAAAACGATCTTTTTCATTGTAATTCTCCTTGAATTTTTATTGAATACAAACGAATGATAACAAAAAGTATATGAAATGTCAAGAAAATTAACAAAAAGTTAATATGACATTAATAGTCTTATTTGAATGCCTAATAAAAAGTGCTATTTGATGGTGTCTATTTAAAGAACGTATGAAGTGAATTGTAGAAGATAAAGCACAGTACTTACAGGGATTGCATCTATGATGGTAGCGCCAAAGGAAATCGAATTACTTAGTACAAAAAGCATATGAAATTTTAAAAAAATTAACAAAAAGTAAATAGGATATTAATAGTCCTATTTGCATGACTAATAAAAAAAGCGAGTGTAGGTTATGCTATTTGAAGTGATAAAATGTGTTGTATGAAATAGGATTGTATAAATGATGGTGGCGCCAGACGGAATCGAACCGCCGACACAAGGATTTTCAATCCTTTGCTCTACCGACTGAGCTATGGAGCCAACTTAAAAAGAAGTTACTAATTTAAGTGGATAGAATTATAACGGCTTAACCTTAAAAAAGTAACACAAACGTAGACAAATGAGGTTATTTTTATAAATTTTTTACCAAATCCCTAAACAGTTCTCCTCGGTGTTTGTAAGAGGTGAACTGATCTAGGCTTGCGGCTGCAGGGGAAAGCAGTGCTACATCTGATGTTGTGAGGGCTTTGTCTATGGCTTCTACAGCTTTGCTCAGTGTGTTGCAAGAGAGTGCTTTGATGCTATACTTTGCAGCAAGAGAGAGCAGTTTCTCGTTATTTGTCCCTATGGTATAGAGGGTAAGGCTCAGTGTTGTCATCTCTTCAAACAAAGGTGTCAAATCAACGCCTTTATCATCTCCTCCTAGGATGAGGTGGATGTGCTTGTCTGTATAACCTTTGAGTGCCTGTATGGTGGCATCCATGTTGGTGGCCTTGGAGTCGTTAACCCAGAGTCTTTCTCGCGCATCTTTGAACTCTTCTTGTCTGTGGGCATCAAGTACAAAGGCGTTCATCATTGCATAATCGGCTTCATCAAAGAGTACACGTGTTACGGCTAAAGCCAAAAGTGCATCTTGCAAAAAGGCTGCTTTGAAGCGTAAAGCTGAAGCATCAAGGCTGAAATACTCTGCAAGCATTTCGTTGCTGTCGTACTCAACCACATAGGCATTGGTTTGAGGGATACTCAAGCCTTTTGGGATAAGAGCCAATTCCCCTTCTTTCATCGTAAGCAGGGGTCTTAGTTTATCTGCCGCATACTGCTGTGGCGTTTCATGCCAGTCTAGGTGATCGGGAGTGATGGGTAAGAGCAGATAGATATTTGGGGATGCAATACCGGTATGGTGCAGGGTAAAAGAAGAACTTTCAAGTACCCATATAGGCGCATCGGTATCTAAGTCTGCTAGAGGCGTACCGATGTTACCGCCAGAGACTGCACCTCTTTTGTGGAGGAGGTGGGTGAGCATTTGGGTGGTAGTGGTTTTACCGTTTGTGCCACTTATCCAGATGCTAAAGGGCATGACATCCGCGAAATAGTCATATTCGCTCAGTAGATTTCGCGCACTTTGGATGAGTGGGTGGTTTGGCTTGAGACTGGGTGTTGTGACTTCTAGTTGACTTTTGTCTGCATCAAAAAGTGCTGAGGGCAGGATATGGTTTCCCTCTTCATCTTTGAAGGCTTCTTTGACGTTGTCATCAAAAAAGGTACAGCCACCGCCTAGTTTTTTGGCTATGGCTTTAGTGGTGAGTCCGTAGCCAAAGAGTGTGGGTTTTGCTTGAGTAGTAGACATCATCTGAACTTAAAGGAGATAAGTGCCAGCATATTGGCAAGAAAGGCAATCATCCAAAAACGAACGATGATTTTGTTTTCTGCCCATTTTTTGAGTTCAAAATGATGGTGTATGGGTGCCATCAGAAAGACACGTTTGCCACGCAGTTTAAAACTGCCTACCTGTAGAATGACCGACACCGTTTCGATAACAAAAATAAGACCGATAAGTATAAGCAGTATCTCACTTTTGCCTAAAATAGCAAGATACGCCAAAAAACCGCCGATAGCAAGACTGCCGGTGTCTCCCATAAAAATCTCAGCCGGATAGCAGTTGTACCATAAAAAGCCCATCAGTCCGCCTGCAAGTGCAACGGCCAAGATGGTGACTTCACCTACACCTTTGACATTGGGAACAAGAAGATACTGGCTGAAAATAGCGTGACCCGTCACATAGACAATGAGTCCCAAAGACGCTAAAGCAATGATGGAAGGAACGGTTGCCAGACCATCAAGTCCGTCAGTAAGATTGACTGCATTGGTGGTGGCTAAAAAAACAAATACCCAAAAAACAATGGCACCATAGCCCATATCAAAGAGCGGTGTTTTAAAGAAAGGCACATAAAATTCCGTAGGAAATCCTGCATAGAGCAGTATGCCTGTTGAAAGTGCAGCGATGATGATCTGCAGTCCCATTTTTCCTCTGGGGGTGAGTCCTTTGAGATTGTCTCCTGCAAGTACTTTGCCGATATCGTCTTTGAGTCCGATGAGCCCAAAACCAAGCAGTGCAAGAAGCCCTGCCAAAATGTAGGGATTGCTCAAATCAACTGTAAGAAGTGCAGCGATGAGTGTGGCAGCCAAAAACACTGCGCCCCCCATGGTTGGGGTATGGCGTTTGCCTTCGTGTGCGGGGACGTATTTGCTGATGGGTTGATTGGCTTTTTTGGAAATAGCCCAGGCTAGGTATCTTGGCATGATAAACAGCGTGAGTGTAAAAGAAAGAAAAAATGCGACACCTGCTCGCACTGAAATGTAGCCAAAGAGATTGACATCTAAAAAAGAGGAGAGTTCATACAGCATGGGCAACTTTCGCTAAAGATTTAAAAAAGGTTATTTTACTATGATTTCAATTAAATACGACAGAAAAGATAGAGTATGAAAGCACAAAAAACAATTTTAATTATCACCGATGGAATAGGGTGCAAACCTGACAGTACCTGCAACGCATTTAAGGATGCGGTGAAGCCTACCTATGATACGCTCTTTCAAACTGCACCTAGAGCGCTCATCTCGACACACGGGCTGAGTGTCGGTTTGCCTGAAGGTCAGATGGGGAACTCTGAAGTGGGACATATGACCATTGGTGCAGGGCGTATTTTGTATCAGGATTTGGTGAAGATCACTTTGGCGCTGGAAGATAAAAGCATCGAAGAAAATGATGTGCTGAATGATGTCTTGGCAAAAAGCGAGCGTGTACATTTGGTGGGACTGCTGAGTGACGGTGGGGTGCATTCGCATATAGAACACACTATCGGATTGGCACAGTTGGCAGAAAAAAGAGGAAAAAAGGTATTTTTGCATCTTATCACCGACGGTAGGGATGTGAGTCCTACTTCGGCTAAAACCTATGTGTCACAGATAGAAGCCATTTGTAATGAAGCCATCTGTATTGCCACGGTGGGTGGCCGGTTTTTTACGATGGATAGAGACAACCGTTGGGAGAGAGTGGAAAAAGGATACGCTGCCATTGCAGAGGCGAGACCCTTAACTGCTTTGACCCCTCAGGCGTATATCGAGCAGAGTTATGCCAAAAAAGAGACCGATGAGTTTATAGAGCCTGTTGCCTTTGACGGGTATGAGGGGTTACAAGAGGGTGATGTAGTCATCATGACCAATTTTCGTTCAGACAGAGCAAGAGAGATCACTGCAGCATTGGGTGATGAAACATTTGCGGCCTTTAAAAGAAAATGGATACCGCTTCATATCGCAACCATGACGCAGTATGATGCAAGTTTTACCTATCCGATTTTGTTTCCAAAAGTGGCACCCAAACATACTTTGGCAGAAGTGATCAGTGAAGCAGGTCTCAGACAGCTTCATACGGCTGAGACGGAGAAGTATGCGCATGTGACTTTTTTTCTCAATGGCGGGACTGAAACACCGATGGAAGCAGAGAGCAGGGTACTCATACCCAGTCCTGATGTCAAAACCTATGATATGAAACCTGAAATGTCTGCACCGCAGGTAGGGGATGCCGTGATTACAGCGATGGATGAAGCGTATGATTTTGTTGTGGTGAACTTTGCCAATGGTGATATGGTAGGGCATACGGGCAATTATGAGGCAGCACGTTTGGCGGTAAATGCAGTCGATACCCAGCTGGGACGGATTATTGCAAAAGCAAAAGAGCAAGGGTACGCCATTGTACTCACTTCAGATCATGGCAACTGTGAGGAGATGCGTGACGCACAGGGGCATGTGCTGACCAATCACACAGTAGGGGAAGTGTGGTGTTTTGTATTGGCTGAGGGCGTAACGGCACTCAAAGAAGGATGTGGTTTGAACAATGTTGCACCAACTGTACTTAAACTGATGGGACTTGCAATTCCTCAAGAGATGGATGAACCGCTGATTTAAGTGATAAACGCTTTTTTCTTTGGCACTATTTTGAGTATAATATGACAAAAAGAGTGCGTATTTTATTGCTGGAGGGTGTATCATGGAAAAAAAGATAAAAGAGTCAGTCGGTACTTTGTTGGCACATATCATCAAAGTAGATAATAGAGACGTTGAGAAAGAAGCACCGCTGTTTTGTCACATTATGGGACAAAACTTTGACTGTGACCACGAAGAGGCTAAAAAGTTTCTTTATGCGCTGATGGAAAAAGAGTATGATTTGGATGAGCACATTGCCATCATCAATCAAGCCCTGTGTGAAGACAAACTCTCAAAACTCCATATTTTAGAGCAGCTCAATCATATGATTTATTCAGATACTATCAGTCCTGAGGATTATAAAATTTTTGAAGACATTAAAAACAAATTGTTTGAATGTTAGAGATAAAAGCACGCAAACAAAACTATTTACAACAGGATAAGGGAGAGATATGAAATTTACAGGTTCAAATGTGTTAGTTACGGGTGCGAGCAGAGGCATTGGTGCACAGATAGCAAAAGGTCTTGCAGGGATGGGACTCAAAGTATGGATCAATTTTCGCTCAGGTGAAGCAGAAGCCCATGCAGTGAAAGAAGATATTGTATCTCAAGGCGGAAAGGCTGAGGTGATTGGCTTCGATGTGAGTAATGAAGAGGCATTTGTGGATGCGGTGAAGCAGATTGTAGAGTGTGATGGCGAATTGGCATACCTTGTCAACAATGCAGGCATCACCAATGACAAACTTGCCATGCGCATGAAAACAGAAGAGTTTATGTCAGTCATAGAGGCTAACCTTAAGTCAACATTTATAGGGTGTCGTGAAGCCGTGAAAGTGATGAGTAAAAAACGCTTTGGCTCAGTCGTGAACATTGCTTCCATTGTCGGTGAAACGGGCAATGCAGGACAGACAAATTATGCAGCGAGTAAAGGCGGAACTATAGCAATGACGAAGAGTTTTGCCCAAGAAGCAGCTTCAAGAAATATCCGTTTTAACACGATCACCCCAGGGTTTATCGCCACAGAAATGACGGATGTACTCAAAGATGAAATCAAAGACGCATTTACAGCTAAGATACCGATGGCACGCTTTGGCGAACCCAAAGAGGTTGCGGATGCCGTGGCGTTTTTGCTCTCAGACCATGCTTCTTACATCACGGGTGAAACGCTCAAAGTAAACGGCGGTATGTATATGTAACACTAACGCAGCATGTAGGTAGTAGCACTTAAAAGTGCAAAAAATATGGGCTGATGGATAAGGTAAATAATCAAAGAGTGACGACCAATAAAAGCTAGCTTGTCTAAAGAAGGCGTGCTTTTTAAGATAAGTTTGTCGTGTAGGTAATGCATAGCAAAGATACCAAACAACACAGGCGCAAACCAAGGGATGAGTGGTACTAAATCTTCTGTGTGTCCGAGTGGAAGATGCAGAGGAGCTTTGAGGAGTTCAAAGAAAAAGCTGATACGATACTCCAAATAATACAGCCCTAAAATCAACACCCCGATAAGAGCAGACAAATGGGGCACTCTCACAAACAAAGGCCCTATCAAAGTCGCTATAAAAACCATGTGTAACACACCAAAGTAAACCCAAGTTTGAGGAAATACAAAAAAAGTCCCAACTGAAACCATCAGAGCGCAAATGCCTAAAAGCAAAAGCCGTTTGAGGTACTTTTGCGTGTTAAACGCTTTGGCGTATGCCAAATAGAGACTCATGCCCACAGCAGTCATGAAAAGAGTCACGATAATCGTACGCAATCTAATCCAAAACAGACTATCCACCGTACTCACTTCTGTGAACCTAAAATAATGCAAATCATAAGCAAAATGAAAGATGAGCATCAAAACGACAGCTAAGGCACGGTATAAATCTAAAATCAACATTCGATTGTGCATAGGGGTTACCTTGTTTTGGTGGGGTGTAAAAGTATAGCCAAATATGTTTTTGCAAGCATACGCTTTTTGAGATATACTATAAAAATATTTAAAATAAATGAGAAAAAACTTGGCACGCATACTCATACTAGAAGATGATAAACTTTTTAATGAAACACTTGAAGACTTCTTGCAAGAAGAGGGACACACGGTGCACTGTGCGCTAGACCCCTATACTGCGCTTGATTTGAGCTATGCACACCTTTATGATGTGTATCTTTTTGATGTCAATCTGCCTTATGAAAATGGCTTTACACTTTTAGAAAAACTGCGTACAAGTGGCGATGAAACGCCCTGTATTTTCATCACCTCCAAAAATGATAAAGCTTCACTCAAAGAGGGATTTGAAAAAGGCGGCGATGACTATATGCAAAAGCCTGTCGATCTGGATGAACTTCTTTTGCGCATACAGGCTGTGTTGCGCAGGCAGGTACGCACACAAACGGTTCAGATAGAGAAGTATCATTTTGATATCACAACCAAGAGACTTTTTCAAGACAATGAAGCAGTAGAGCTGAGCATCAAAACCGGTGAACTTCTTTTGGTGCTTTTGGAAGCAAAAGGAAGAGTGGTACCTACGGAGCAGATAAAAGAGCGTCTTTGGAGTACTGCCCAAGAGGCGAGTGATGGGGCATTGCGGGTTTATGTGGCACAGCTTAAAAAATATTTCCCTGGGCACATCACCAATGTTCGTGGCGTGGGGTACCAAATGTGTATCAACACAGAAGAGCCAGAGTTGAAAAACTGATGGTAGGGCGCAAAAAAGAGATAGCTGTTGCAGCGGTTATTTATTTTGTGACGATGTTTACCTTGTTGACAGCGGTACATCGTTTTTTAGAGACGTGGAACTCTATTGAAATCAATTTTTTTGTAGCGGGTGCCCTGGTTTTATTGGTTGCGATTGGATGGGGGTATGTACTCACAGCGCTTATATTTGCACCCAAAAAACAGATGGAAGACACGCTCACTTCACTCAGTAATGACATTATGCATGAACTCAACATCCCCCTTGCAACGATCAAAGCCAATACTGCTATGCTGCAAAAAACACTCACTGATGAAAGATCTCTCAAGCGTATCCAGCGTATAGAAGATGCAAGTACCAGACTGAAAAAACTGTATGATCAGCTGATGTACAGCATCCATAAAGAGATGCATGACATCGAAAAAGAAGCGTTTGATTTAAAACCCTTACTTGAAGAGCGTATTGAGGTCTTTAAAGAGCAGAAGCGCAATCCGTTTGTACTTGATATACAATCGTATGAAGTTGTAGCAGACAAGATAGGCTTTGAGCAGATGTTTGACAATCTCATCTCTAACGCGATGAAATACTCTTCCAAAGACGCACCTATCTTTGTGACACTGAGCGATGATATCTTGAGTGTAAAAGATGAAGGTGTGGGTATGGAGACTCCTGAGCTGTTATGTGTGTATGAACGCTATTATCAGGTAGACGGTAACAAAGACGGGAAAGGACTGGGGCTTGCTTTAGTCAAAGCCTATTGTGATGAAGAAGGCATAGAGATTCACATAGAATCTGAAAAAGGTAGAGGTACGACGGTCAGTTTAACGCTTTCTAAAATACATTGTTAGCCAATGAGGTTCATACTGTATTCATTTTGATGTGTTATGATGGTGCAGATTTATAAAAAGGGTGTGTATGAGTGTAAAAGTACCGATTTTCATCATCATGAAGCTCACGAAAGAGAGAAGATGATCGCAACACTTTTACTGCTTGAAGATGACCTGCAGCTTAGTGATACAATCAAACAGTTTTTAACCTACCATGGGTATGACGTGTATACAGCCTATGATGGGCTTAGTGCACAAGAGCTCGTGTATGAAAAGCATATTGATTTGATGTTGCTGGACATACGCGTGCCACATCAAAATGGCTTTGATTTTTTGCAAACTTTGCGTGCCAATGACGTGCAGACTCCGGCTGTTTTTATTACCTCACTCAATAGCGTGGAAGATGTCACCCGTGGTTTTGATAGCGGATGTGATGACTATATACGCAAACCCTTTGCACTGAAGGAACTTCTGGTACGCATCGAATCGCTTCTGAAGCGTCGTTACAGCACGCATGAAAATAAAATAGCTTTAGCTGATGGTTTTGTCTTTGACATCAAAGAACATCTTCTGACCAAAGAAAATCAAAGAGTAGCACTTAAAACCAAAGAAGCTAAGTTACTGGCTTTATTTTTAGAGTGTCCCAATGAACTGTTGGGCTATGAGAAAATATTTGAACGCTTATGGACGTATGATGAAGAGCCCAGTGCAGGTAGTTTACGTGCGTATGTCAAGACGGTGCGTACATTTTTAGGCAAAGAGAATATCGAAACGATCAAAAATGGTGGGTACCGCTTTGTTAAAAAGTGAAAAACAAAGTTTTATTCGTTTTTTACTGATCTATCTGGGCTCTACTTTGCTACTGTTTTCACTCGCAGCAGGCAGTTTTTATCTCTCGCAAAAACATCACCTCCTGGATGAACAACACCGCACACTGGAGTATGAAGCGGAAGAGATGAAGATGGCATTAAGGGCTCTGCATAGCAGCTTTGATAACACAATCGTCTATCCGGTACGGCCAAAGATAGACTCTGCCTTGTATGATTTGGATAAACAGTATATTTTTGGAACGCGCAAAGACAAGATACCCTTGAATGAAAGACATTATGCTGATGACGAAGAGAGACTTTTTTTGCTGAGTCGGGTTGAGCCGTATTATCTTGGTGCGGCGTATTTGCTTGTCAGTAAACCTTTAGATAAAGCGCCCCTGCAAAAGCTTCAGAAAAATATCGGACTTTTCATGCTGGGTGCGGGAGTCTTTTTTTCCTTGCTGGGTCTATTTTTGGGAAAACTCTTCATAGCCCCGATGCGTGATTCGATGCAAAGGATGAATCATTTCATACAAGATACAACCCATGAACTCAATACACCCATCAGTACGATTCTGACCAATATAGAGATGATAGAAACACTTGGGGGCTGTGAGTACAAAGAGGAATTAAAGCGTATCGAGATAGCCTCTAAAACCCTTAGCCACCTCTATGATGATTTAAGCTATTTGAATTTAAACCATCACTATTATAGACATATCGAGTCTCTTGATGTCTCGCAATTGGCAGCCCAAAGAGTGCTTTATTTTACTGCTATGGCACACAATAAAGGCTTAACGCTGCAGACAAATATTGATGAGGGAATTGTCTTGGAGATGGATAAAAATGATTTTACGCGACTTTTGGATAACCTCATCACCAATGCCATCAAATACAATAAACCCCAAGGGCTTATAACAGTCACGATGACAAAAGAATTTTTATCTCTGGTTGATACAGGCGTCGGGATACCCAAAAAAGACCTGGGAACCATCACCTGCCGCTTTAGACGAGCCAATCAAAGTGAAGGCGGATTTGGCATAGGTCTTGATATTGTCAATCAGGTTGTCACTTATTACGGTTTTAGGCTAAAGATTGATTCCCAGCCAAACGAAGGAACGAAGGTGGTCATACGATGGAAAAAATAATACTTTCTATGTTGCTGTGTTGTGTCAGCCTACTCACTGCCCAACAGAGCCATGCCTCGATGCAAGAACTCCAAGTAACCTGTTTGGACTGCCACCTTAAAGAGCAGATTCCCGATGACTTGATATACAGACGCTATCTTATGGAGTACAGTACACCCACAAACATGAAAGTGGCGATCAAAACCTATCTGAAAAATCCTCAAAAAGAACACTCCATCATGCCTCTCCCTTTCTTTTTGAAGTTTCCGATGAAAGAGGCACTGCAACTAGAAGACAACAGACTGGAAAAGAACATTGATGCCTTTTTGCAACACTATGACATCAAAAAAAAGTTGGTTTTACCCTAAAAAAAGTGCAGACAATTCATACTTAATTCACACTAACCTATTAAAATTATAAGAATAAAAAATAATAAGGGTGGGAAAAGATGAAAAAAACTCTGTTTTCTATGTGCTTGGTAGCAAGTATGATGGTTGGTATGGCTGGATGCGGGAGCAGTGATGCCATAGCGGATGCGGTAGAAGAGAGTGTGTCTGAAGAAGTCAATGTTGAGACAGAAACTGGTGCTTTACCTACAGAAGTTCAAGTGGCTCTTGATGCACCTAGCTCCAAATTGTCACAAGAGTTGACAGACACACTTGCCTATATGGGAAACGAAGAGAGACTGGCATACGATGTCTATAATGCCTTGTATAAACAATACGGTACAAAACAATTTACCAACATCGCTACAAATGGAGAATGTCAACACATCGGTGCAGTACAACAACTGATACAAAAATATAAGCTTGATGACACGATATCGTTCACCAATGTAGTTGATCCATTGGGCTATCTCGACACACCTATAGAAGCAATGGATGCAGGCGTTTATGATGTTCCCCAAATACAGAAACTCTATACCGATTTGATGGCTCGGGCAACCGATGAGATAGAAGCACTCAAAGTAGGATGTATTATCGAAGTGGTGGATGTCAATGACCTAACGCGCGACATCGCATTGGCAGAGTCTGAGAATGCAACCGATATTGTGACGGTATTTAGCTTTTTGCGTGATGGCAGCTACAATCACTACTGGGCATTTGATAAAGGACTGAAAAACAAAGATGTGAGTGAGGGGTGTTGTACTTTGGGTGTAGACTATTGTCACCTTGAGTACCCGAAAAAATAAGTGTTTCGTTGTTTAACACTTTCTTAACGTTTTTCTGACATAATGCCTCCCAAAAAGAACCTTATGTTTAAAAATCGTCTTTTTAACTCTTATGTGGCTACGGCACTCTTGTATTTGCTTGTGGTCGCACTCTTTTTTTATCTCCAGCAGCGTGTTTTTGTAGCCAAAGAGCAGGTAAAAGAGCAGGTTTTGTGTCTATCTTTGCAAACATTTGTACCAGAAGTGGTACCCGAGCAGAAAGCAGAACCACAAAAGCCTGTCACCAAACCTGAACCAATCCAAGAACCGCAAACACAAGAAGACCCTGTTTTACAAGAAGAACCCGCAGTACAAAAAGAAGTTGTCCCAGAGCCGACAGTCGTAACACCAAAGCCTAAGCCTATTGTCAAGCAGGCAAAAAAGAAGTCTGTTACAAAGAAAAAACCCAACAAACCTACAACACCAAACAAAGTAGCTACACCTAATCCTATCAAACAACAGCCAGCATCACGACAAAGCAAAAGCTCTGCAGCAGAACAAAACCAATTTCTAGCTGCTGTTAGAGAGAAAATAAATCAGCATAAATCCTACCCGCGCATCGCCAAAAAAAGAGGGATGCAGGGAGCTGTAACTGTGAAGTTTACGATTTTGAGCTCGGGAAAGGTAGCCCAAATTACTGTGAGCGGCCCCAAGATATTTCATGCTTCAGCCAAGCAGGCAGTACAAAGCGCCTTCCCTATTGATGCAAAAAATGCACCGCTTTCTCTGCCGACAACAGTAAGCATCACATTACAGTATAAGTTCAGGTAATTTAACACAGACTTAACACTCCTAGATTAGAATGCCTAAAAAATCTGAGGAGATGAGAGTGAAAAAAGCGATTTGCCTTTCTTTGGTCTGTGCAGTTTGGGTCTGTGCAGCTGAGAAAAAACTGGAAACCATCGATGTTGAGACCAATGTCGATACGGAGCTGATTAAAGATGTGAGCGGTGAAGATATCAAGTCTGCGGACTTAGGAGAAGCGTTATTTAAGCAGTCTGCTTCAGTGTCTCTGGTAAGAAGATCGGGTATTGCCAATGATATTATCTTAAGAGGACAAAAGAAAGACAATATCAATGTCACCATAGACGGCGCAAAGATTTATGGTGCCTGTCCTAACAGAATGGATCCGCCGGTTTCCCATGTACTGACCAATAACATTGATTATATTGAAATCAATGAAGGACCGTACAATGTAGAAGACTTTGGTGTCTTAAGTGCAGATGTGAAAATCCATACGATTGAGCCTGAAGAAGAGTTTCATGGAGATGTCAATCTTGGTTTAGGAAGCTGGGGCTACAAAAAAGCGGCGATGTCTGCTTCGGGTGCCATTACAGAAAATGTCAAGTTTTTGATCTCTGCTTCAACGGAGACGGGCGGACAGTACGAAGATGGTGACGGCAATGACTTTGCAGGGCAAATCGACAGAGAAATTGCCAAAGGCGCTGTACCTGCAAGCACACAATATCAGCCGCAATATCGTGATATGGATGCCTTTGAGAAAAAAACGGTATTGGCAAAACTCTTTTGGAATATTACAGAAAATCAAGACCTAAAACTCAGCTATACAGGAAATAGAAGCGATAATGTGTTGTATCCTTCCTCTCCGATGGATGCACTGTATGATGATTCTGATATTTTTGACATAGAATACACGGCAAAAGATCTGGGAAAATACTCCAAAGAGCTGGATGTACAACTCTATCAATCACAAGTTGATCATCCGATGTCAACCAAGTATAGATTAACAGCTACAATGGATTCAAACCCAATGATGCCGGGTATTCAGACCGCCTATATGACACATGCCTTAACGACACAAATGCAAGGTGCGCGTATCAAAAACAGTTTTGATGTGGACAATCATACCATTACTGGCGGCGTTGATTACAGTTTGCGTAACTGGGATGGCAGGTATTATAAAAATGACATAGCCCTTCCTGAGAAATTTTTTCACAGTATATGGGATGTAGATACCAAAAATACCGCACTCTTTTTAAAAGACTCGGTAAAAATCGACAAAATGGTGTTGGATATGGGTTTAAGATATGATGATACGACGATTACATCAGCCAATAATACACAGCAGGACAACGACTACAACGAGTTAAACGGCTATCTTTTTGCCACTTATAACATGGATGAGAAAACGGCATTTTTTGCAGGTTTTGGAAAATCATCGAGAGTACCTGACGCTAAAGAGCTGTATTGGATAGGGAGTATGGGAAATTCTATAGGTACACCAAACTTGGAAGCAACTATCAACAATGAGTTTGACATTGGGTTGGAAAAGAAGTTTGACAATGCTACAGTGAAAGCCAAAGCTTTCTATTCTCAACTGGATAACTTTATTGCCTATAATTCAAATAATTTAAATATGATGGGTGAACCTGTGAATGCGTATGAAAATGTAGATGCAAGTATTTACGGATTTGAGTTAAGTGGTACTTATATTGCTACAAGTACACTCTATTTTGACTATGGCATGGCGTATCAAAGAGGCGAAAAAGATGCGCCACTGATTGGACAAACAGGAACAAATATGCCAGAGATTCCTCCTTTCAAGTTTAATGGATCAGTGAACTATGACTATGATGAAACCTTGGCGTTTAAAGCAGAACTTATTGCTTCAGATGCTTGGACACATTTTGATGTTGAAAATGGAGAACAGGCTTTGGATGCATATGGTATAGTTAATCTTAAAGGTACAAAAGAGTGGGGAGCATTTGCACTTACTCTGGGGGTTGATAACCTTTTTGATAAAACCTACGCCGTATCAAACACTTACAATGATTTGATCTTACTTCCAACTGCAGGAAACAATTTTGTTATGCTTATGAATGAACCGGGACGATATCTCTACACCAATCTGCAATACAAATTTTAGTTACCTCGTCTCTTGGCCTTTTGCATGATGATGTGTGAGAGGTTACAGAGATATTTTTCAACAATCACTACCGTTTCATCGTACAGAAACACAGATTTTACGCTACGCATAAGCTTTTTATAGTTTTTTTGTTATAATTAGCGGTATTTTTAACAAACCCAAGGAGTAATCAATGGCATTATTTGATGATGTAAAAGAGGTAGTTGTAGAGCAACTCAATGTGAGCCCAGATGAGGTAAAAGAAGAGTCTAGATTTGTAGAAGATCTTGGGGCTGATAGTCTTGATGTCGTTGAATTGGTTATGGCACTTGAAGAGAAATTCGATATCGAAATTCCTGATGACCAAGCAGAAGCAATCACTACTGTAGCTGACGCAATCAAATTTATCGAAAACGTGTAAGTTCTAGCATAAATCCCTTTACAGGGATTTGTAAACTATACCTTAGTACTTTCAAATAAAGCATTAAGATATATTTTATAGTGTGTACAGGAGAGCCAGTGAGAAGAGTTGTTGTAACAGGTTTAGGGATGATCAATGCTTTAGGTCTAGATAAAGAGAGTTCATTTGCTGCAATCATAGAAGGTAAATGCGGTATCAAACATATTGCTTCGTTTGATGCAAGCAATCATGCCGTCAATATTGCAGGTGAAATCACTGATTTTGACCCCTTGACTGTGCTGGATGCAAAAGAAGCAAAAAAAGCAGATAGATTTATTCAACTTGGACTCAAAGCTGCTGCTGAAGCCATTGCAGATGCGAATCTTCCTGATGATGTAGATAAAGAAAGATTTGGTGTAGCGTCTGCTTCAGGTATCGGCGGACTTCCTAATATAGAAAAAAACTCGGTGGTGTGTGCAGAGAAAGGACCAAGAAGAATCTCTCCCTTTTTCATCCCTTCTTCACTGGTCAATATGCTAGGCGGTTTCATCTCCATCTATCAGGGACTCAAAGGTCCAAACTTGGCTTCAGTAACTGCCTGTGCGGCAGGAACACATGCTATCGGTGAAGCAGCAAAGTCTATCATGGTTGGGACGGCAGATAAGATGCTGGTTGTGGGTGCTGAGTCGGCTATCTGTCCTGTGGGCATAGGCGGATTTGCAGCCATGAAAGCTCTTTCAGATAGAAACGATGATCCGCAAACGGCTTCAAGACCTTTTGACGCGGGTCGTGATGGTTTTGTCATGGGTGAGGGTGCGGGTGCATTGGTGTTGGAGAGTTATGAAGACGCAGTAGCAAGAGGTGCAAGAATTTACGGTGAACTCATTGGCTTTGGCGAAAGCGGTGATGCCAATCATATTACGACACCGACGATGGACGGTCCGCTTCGTGCCATGAAGGGTGCGTACAAAATGGCGGGTGAGCCAAAGGTGGACTATGTCAATGCACACGGTACCTCCACCCCTATCAACGATAAAAATGAAACGGCAGCACTCAAAGAGCTCTTTGGTGGAAAAGAAAACTGTCCACCTGTTAGTTCCATTAAGGGGCAATTGGGTCACTGTCTTGGTGCAGCCGGTGCGATTGAAGCAGTTGTCTGTCTGATGGCAATGAGGGACGGTGTGCTTCCTCCCACGATTAACTACAGCACACCAGATGAAAATTGTGATCTTGATTATATTCCAAACAAAGCAAGAAAAGCCGAGATTACGGTTGCTATGAGCAACTCTTTTGGTTTCGGTGGCACAAACGGCGTTGTTATCTTTAGAAAAATATAAGGATTGACGCATGGCAACCTATTTGGATTTTGAGAGCAAAATCGAAAAGATACAAGAAGAGATTGTATCGGCTCATGCCATTTCAGATTTTGAAGCGATGAATAGGTATCAGCATGAACTAGACAAAGAGGTACAAAAAACGTTTGGCGCCTTAAGCGACTTTCAAAAACTCCGTTTAGCCCGTCATCCGGACAGACCGTATGCTTTAGATTATATTCGTCTTTTAATGACAGATGCCTATGAGATACACGGTGATCGAGCATTTAGAGATGATCCTGCCATTTTATGTTATATCGGTTGGATTGATGGTCAAAAAACCATGCTGATCGGTGAGCAAAAAGGGCGTGGTGTTAAAAACAAGATCAAGAGAAATTTTGGTATGCCAAACCCTGAAGGGTACAGAAAAGCCTTGCGTGCGGTAAAAATGGCAGAAAAATTCGACATACCTGTCTTGATGCTGATAGACACTCCGGGTGCCTATCCTGGGCTGGGTGCAGAAGAGCGTGGTCAGAGTGAAGCGATTGCAAAAAACCTTTTTGAGTTTGCCTCAGTGAAAGTACCGATGGTCTCTATAGTGATAGGAGAAGGCGGATCGGGAGGAGCACTTGCTATCGGTGTTGCCGATAAACTTGCGATGATGCGTTATTCTGTTTTTGCTGTCATCTCGCCAGAAGGGTGTTCTGCTATTTTATGGAATGACCCTTCTAAAGTTGAAGCGGCAACCAAAGCACTCAAGATAACACCGGAAGATTTATTGTCTCACAAGCTGATAGATGATGTATTGGATGAACCGCTTATTGGGGCGCACCGAGATAAAGAGACCTCTGCAGCAGTGATTAAGTCCTATTTTTTAGAGAACGTACAGGCACTAAGAGCACTTTCAGTCGAAGAGATGCTTGAACAACGCTACAAACGACTCACTTCTGTCGGCGCGTATAGCGAATAGTTTTTCTTTTTATGTTACATGAAATTGCCCAAACCATTGTAGGATATGTCGGTGATATGGGCTATTGGGGCATCTTTCTTCTGATGTTCCTTGAGAGTACTTTTTTCCCTTTTCCCAGTGAAATTGTCATGATTCCTGCAGGCTATTTGGCTTACAAAGGAGAGATGAATCTTTATTTGGCAGTACTTGCCGGCATTGTCGGTTCGATTGCAGGGGCACTGTTTAATTACTATTTGGCTCTGCATTTTGGAAGAAAGTTTATTTTAAAGTATGGAAGATATTTTTTTATCAGCGAGAAGACACTGAACAAGCTCGAACTTTTCTTTAAAAACCATGGTGAACTCTCTACCTTTAACGGTCGGCTTATTCCGGGCATACGACAGCTTATCTCACTGCCTGCGGGGCTAGCGCGTATGAATATACCTAAGTTTATATTTTACTCAGGGTTTGGTGCCGGTATTTGGGTGATTGTACTGGTTGCATTGGGGTATTTTTTGGGTGCAAATGAAGCGCTTATCGCCGAATACCTACAGTCTGCAACGCTGATTGCCCTTGTCTGTGTGGTATTGATCACTGTTTTTTATATCGTCAGGTATAAAAGAAAAAAAGCCATTTTGGAAGACTAGTTTAGTATCCAGGAGATATATTTTTTCTTTTTGATCGGAGTCTTTTTGAGCGCGCCAACGACTGTGTCTGCGACTGAGTGTTCTAAGGCAATATAAGATTTCGTGTCGCTAATATGGATCTTTCCTATTTTTTGAGGCTCAACACCCACTTCTTTGCAGAGTGTCCCCAATATATCGCCTGCACGCAGTTTGGTTTTTTTGCCACCGTTGATGCAAAGCGTAGTGTAGCGAGAGAGCATTTTAAATCCTGCATCAACCCGTAAGGTTTTGGTCTCTTCTTTTCGTGCGGCACTCAGTATATAGTCACATTTTTCACTCTGCACGGGCATAAAAAGAGAAATGGCTGTACCTGTGGCATCCGCACGTCCTGTTCTTCCGATACGGTGGGTGTAGATTTCAGAATCAAAGGGCAAATCATAATTGATTACAAGTTCAATATTTTTGATATCCAGACCTCTTGATGCCACATCTGTAGCTACCAAGATGCGTTTGGAACCATTGGAGAAAAGAATCATCGACTCATTGCGGTCTTTTTGATCCAAATCTCCGTGGATATCGATGACTGAATGATGCTGCTTATAAAGACTTTCTGTCAGTGAAATGACCTCTGTTTTCGTGTTGCAGAAGATGAGCATTGATTCAGGTTTATAGGATTGTATAAGGGCGATGAGCGTTTTAAATTTATCATTCGTTTCATAAACGATTTCATCGATTTTTGCACTCTGGAGGATAGTGTCAACTTTGAGTGTAAGAGGATGTTTAAGCAGTGCTTTTGCCAACTTTTCTATGGGAGGTGGAAAAGTTGCAGAAAAGAGCAGTGTTTGTTTGTTTTTTGGCATATTACTGCCTATTTTGACGATTTCATCATAAAATCCCATATCCAGCATACGGTCTGCTTCATCAAGCACCAGTGTTTTGATGTTTTCGAGCGTTAGGGTCTCTTTTGCCAAATGGTCTTGTATTCGTCCCGGTGTTCCGATGAGGATGTGCGCACCTTTAGCCAGTGATTCAGCCTGCGCTCGCAATGGCACACCGCCATAGAGTGTAAGGATTTTAAGGTTTGGTTTGTATGCGGCAATCTTGCGCAGTTCGATGGCTATCTGCTCTGCCAGTTCTCGTGTGGGTGTGATAATAATTGTTTGGGGTTTATAGAGTCCTGTATCGGTTTTCATCACGCTAGGCAGACCAAAAGCAAGGGTTTTGCCTGAGCCCGTTTTGGATTGTGCCAAAATGTCGTTGCCTTCCAAAATAGGGTTAATGGCTTTTTCCTGTATCTCGCTCATCACGGTAAAACCCTGAATAGTCAATGTCTCCAAAAGGGCTGCAGGGATATCTTGTATCGTGTCAAATGATGCCATGGGTGTACCTCGAAATAGTATAGTTGATAAGGGTTAAATAGATAAATGAAGCTAGGAGCGATGAATTCGTGGTATCTGTAGACCCAAGAAAGCTAACAGAAAATAAATGTATGGGCAAAAGCCCATAGCGCATTTAGGATTATGCTTGTTCTTTTTTGTAGTCTAAAATCATTTTGTAGGCTTCATCTTTTAAAAGAAGCTTCTCTTTTTTAAGTACTTCAAGTTCGGCATCAGTTAAAAGTAAACGACCTGCTTCAGCATCTTCCACTTTTTGATCCAAGTCATTGTGTTTTTCAAAAATTTTAGCAAAATGTGCATTACTCAGTTTAAGTTCGTGTATCTCATTTTTATATTCGTGTAACATGGTATTTCCTTGTGTTGATATTGTATATTATAACTTTTTTGTGTTTAGCAAGGAGTTAAACATGGACATTTAAGTCCGGTATTCGGCATTAATTTTGACATATTCATAACTCAAATCACAACCATAAGAGGTATAGCTTTCATTTCCCAGCCCAATATCACAGGTCACTTTAAAACTAGGTTGTTTCATGATGGCATATGCTTTTTCTTCACGCAGCTTATCAAGTTCTCTAAATGCGTTGGAGTAGATAAGCAGATCATCATAGTGAATGGTGAGGGTCGCATCATCGCAGGTGATGCCTGATGCACCAATGGTTGAGGCGATACGTCCCCAGTTAGGGTCTTCTCCAAAAAGTGCAGTCTTAACAAGAAGCGAATTGCTCAGTGCCATTGAGGCTTTTTTTGCTTCTTCCTCACTGAGCGCACCTTTGACTTCAAAGGCAACCAATTTATTCGCACCTTCTCCGTCTTTGAGTACAAGCATGGCAAGTTCAAACATGAGTTTATGTAAGACTTCCCCAAATGCTGTTTTGTTATAGTTTTGGCTTTGTTTGTTGGCTAGAAGCATCACCGTATCATTAGTTGAAGTGTCACCGTCTACGGAGATGCGGTTAAAAGAACCCTCGGTAGCATCCAAGAGCAAGGTATCCATATCTTCTTTAGGTACAGCGGCATCAGTGATGATAAAACAGAGCATCGTCGCCATGGCGGGGTTTATCATCCCGGCACCTTTACAGATGGCTGCGATGTTGAAGCTAGTTCCGTCATCTAGTTCAACTTTGTACGCGACCTCTTTTTTAAAGGCATCGGTGGTCATGATGGCGCGCGCTGTTTGGTGTGAATTGGCTCTGTCAAATGCCAAGGTATCAAATGCTGAGACAATTTTATCTACAGGCAAACGGTAGCCAATAACACCCGTTGAAGACATGACAGGGTTAAGTACATTAAGTTTATCCGAAAGTGCGGTCATAATGGTTTTGATGTCTTCTACACCTTTTTCACCTGTCATGGCATTGGCATTTTTGGCGTTGATGAGTACAAAGTCGGTTTGAAAATGGTTCGGGTATTGCTTAAAATGTTTTATGGGTGCAGCTTGAAAGGTATTGGAAGTAAATACTGCAGCAATATCACAGGGTGTTGTGCTTCTAATGAAAGAGACATCTCCATCTGCATGACCTGTTTCAGGATTGATGGGTTTGGTTCTCATACCGACATTGGTAGCACCGCAAAAAAATCCTTGTACATTTTCCAGTCCATTGTCTAGCGGGGTGATTTTAAACATATTTCAACTCCTCGGGTTTCTCTTTTTTATGGATAATCTTTTTTGCTTTGCTGATACCTTCACTTGTACCGATGAGTAGCAGTTTGGATTCAGGCATGATGATGGTATCGCCTTTGGGCATAGGGATAAATTTATTGTCTTTTTGGCGGATACCGATAATGGTGACATTGGCAATATCTCTAAAACGGGCAACTTTGATTTTCTTCAGTGCAAGCCATGAGGTTTTTGAGACATTGGCTTCTTCCATATCAAGTGGAGTATCTTTTTTGTACAAAAACTCTTGTAGCAGGTTTTCCATCTCCGGACGTGCCGCCATCGCATTGATCCGCTGTGCCATCAGTTTGGTTGCCGTGACAACTTTATCGGCACCCAGTTTTTGGAGTTTTTGGTCATCTTCATGGTTTTTGGCATTGGCAATGATGAGAAACTTTCGGGTACGGCCTATTTCTGTTTCATAGAGCCGTGCTGATGCAATGGTCGCAATATTGTCAGCGACATTGTCAGCCAGAGTGATCACTCCTTTGGCTGAAGAAAGGTGTGATTTGAGTATACCTTCTTCTGTGTGCGGTTCGGCAGAGACAAAATAGGGGTAGTGATATTTTTTTGCCAGTGCCTCCAAGTCTTCACGCGGATCAACGACCACAAAAGGAATGTGGTTAGCACGAAGTTGTCTGGTTACCTGTATGGTAAATTCATTGTGGTAACAGACAACAAAATGGCGTTTGAGTCTAGCGATTTCATAAAGCATCCTGCGCTCCTTGATGGTTTTTTGGAATTCACCTCTTTTAACAACTTCTACGATAATACCGATGGCAATCGAAAAAACGATAAACCCAAAGATAATCAGCGTAATCGTAAAAATACGCCCCATATCGGATATAGGTGATATCTCTCCAAATCCTACGGTAGTAAAGGTGATACCGCTTTGGTAAATGGCATTCATCAGAGAAAAATTATCGATCGCCATATAACCTATGGTGCCGATAAGCATCATCAATACGGTCAGTATAAGAGGAAGTCTAAAAGGAGCTAAATGAGCATAAAACTCATCGTTAAGTGTAATGTGGGGTTTGGAAGTGTCTCTCCAGCCGAGAAACTTTTTGAATTTGTCTAGGGGTGTCAAAGCCCGAGTCCCAAAAAGTGGGACTTACTCAGCTGTTACAGCTTGAGCAGCATGTTTTTTCATCGTTCTAAGTGTAGAAGCCGCTACTTTAACTCTTTGTGTTGTTCCATCTTCAAGTGTGATTTTCACTGATCTTAAATTTGGAAGTTGTCTTCTCTTTGTTTTATTGTTTGCATGAGAAACATTGTTTCCAGTAAGTGGGCCTTTACCCGTGATTTCGCATTTTCTTGCCATAGTATATCCTTTAGTTAATCGCTACCATCTACGCACTTTTGATTGGCGTACGCAGAAAAAAGCGAATATTTTTCGGCATTATAGAAAAAATCACCATAAAATTTGCTTAACCTCTAAAAGAGATGTGGGGATTTTGGAGCAGGCTTATGTTATAATCATTAAAAAATATGGGTTGAGGATAGTGATGTTAGTAGCTCCAAGTATACTTTCTGCTGATTTTGGACATTTGGCACGTGATGTTGCGGCGATTTGTGAGGGAGGCTGTGACCTTGTGCATGTGGATGTGATGGATGGTCATTTTGTGCCCAATCTTACCATAGGTCCTGTGGTAGTAGAGGCAGTTTCAAAAGCGGCAACTAAACCTCTGGACATCCATCTGATGGTGCAAAACAACAGTTTTTTTGTCGAGTTGTTTGCCCCTTTAAAGCCTGAGTATATTTCCTTTCATATTGAAGAAGAAAAACATCCCCATAGACTCACACAAAAGATCCGTTCACTTGGCATACGTCCGGCTATCACCCTCAATCCCCATACACCCCCTGAAATCATAGAGTTTTTACTTGAAGATGTGGACATGGTACTGCTGATGTCTGTCAACCCGGGTTTTGGCGGACAAAGTTTTATCCCCTCAGTGATAGAAAAAGCCAAACGCCTCAAAGTACTCATAGAAAAAAGAAATCCAAACTGTCTGATTGAAGTTGACGGTGGTGTGAATGATGTCAATGTCAAAGAACTGGCAGCAGCCGGAGTTGACATTGTAGTAGCAGGTTCATTTGTCTATAAACATCCTGATGGCATCGCTAAAGCCATTGCTGAGTTAAAGTAGGCTTTTGTGCGTGTTAAAATATGTGGTATTACCAATCTGAAAGATGCTTTGCATGCAGTTGAGTGTGGCGCAGATGCATTGGGATTTGTCTTTTACAATCAATCTCCCCGCTATATCTCTCCTGCTGATGCCAAACATATCATAGATAAGCTGCCTCCGTTTGTGGAGCGGGTAGGGCTTTTTGTCAATGAGGGTGTGGAGACCATCGATATGGTATGTAGATACTCCGATATCTCACGGGCGCAGATTCATTTCGACGTTGATGAAGAGTCTCTGGATGCCATAGGTTTGCAAACATTGCCTGTGGTGCGTGCACGAGAACCTAAAGATGTGTTGCGATTTAAACACAGATATCGTTTGGTTGATGCGTATAGTGAAGCTTATGGCGGTACGGGAGAGCGTCTTAATCTTGACTGGTTTGAGGGTATTGATTGTTCCAAAATCATACTCGCAGGAGGTCTGACCCCAGAGAATGTGGCACAAGTGAAGTCCTTTGGATTTTACGGCGTGGATGTCAGTTCGGGCGTAGAGTCGGTTAAAGGCAAAAAAGACCCTTTGAAAGTGAAACAATTTATAGCCAATGCAAAAAGTCTTTGAGGAACTCACATCTGCATTTCGCAAGCACGGCGGTGTGCTGGATGAAGAGCATTATCAGCGTATTGTCACCAAGCATTCTACTTTGCTTGAGGATGCAGAGACTATCTTTATCTTGCTTCAGGCTTCAGGATACCCTATAGAGCAAGAAGGCAACAGGTATAAACTTCAGACCTGTTTTACAGAGCATACACAGCAGCGTTACTGCGTCATAGATATAGAAACAAACGGAAGCAAACCCGGCACTTCCCAAGTCATAGAAATTGGTGCGCTGATGATACAAAACGGTACGATTATAGACCGTTTTGAAACCTTTGTCGAGTGTGCCTTTTTACCGGAGTACATCACCAAGATTACAGGCATAGAACCTACCGATCTCATCGGTGCACCGAGTAGAAGAGAAGCCCTCATTGCGCTTCGGCATTTTATGAGTGATGCGGTTTTTGTGGCGCACAATGCCTCTTTTGATTATAGTTTTCTCAATGCCTCTTTTGAGCGTGTGGGCTTGGGAAACATAGGAAATCCGACACTGTGTACCATTGAGTTGGCAAAACGTACGTTTGAGAGTGAACGGTATGGACTTGCCTATCTTATCGATTTGTTAGAGATAGAAAGGGCGACACACCACCGTGCTTTTTCGGATGCCGTGTGTGCAGCTAAAGTGATGGAGAAGAGTTTGCAGACACTGCCACAGTACATCAAAAGCACCGATGAATTGTTACAATTTTCCGTCTCAAGCAAAAAAGAGAGACGGGTTAAAAAAGAAGACAAAAATTAAGACTTTTTTAGACTTGGTACTCATTTTTAAATGCCACATAGCGTGAAGCAGAGGCATAGAGTTCTCCCACCTCTTCATCGGTCAATTGGCGCATGACTTTGGCAGGACTGCCCATGATGAGACTTCTTGGCGGAAATACTTTGTTTTTGGTCACAAGAGAGTCTGCACCGACGATGGACTCTTTGCCGATGACTGCACCATCAAGTATGGTAGCTGACATTCCTATCAGGCAGGCATCTTCTATGGTACAGCCATGAAGCATGACTCTGTGTCCTACAGTGACATCATTGCCGATGATAGTAGGATGTCCGTCTGACTCATCTGCTTTTTTATGATGAGTGACGTGTATCATGCTGAGGTCTTGAATGTTGCTTCTATCCCCTATGCGGATATGATGTACATCTCCTCGCACCACGCAGCCAAACCACACCGCAGCATCTTTTCCCATGACGACACGCCCGATAACCGATGCACCTTCTGCGACCCACGCATTGGCTCCCAGTTGGGGTGTCCATTCTTTAAATTTTAAAATCATTAACTTTCCTTTAAAATACGACTCGCCAAACGACTGACATAATTTGGCGTCTCTTTTTTGGTTTTGTCGTGTATTTTACTGATGTATTCTTCTAAAATAGCATGGTTATTGACCTGCTTGCCAAGAGAAGGCACTCTGATATACTCTCCGTCTTCTTGAAGTTCCCAGCGCAAAGCGTTGTCTGCTAGTTGTAGCATGAGGATGTGTTCTATTTTTTGGGTGAGATTTTCTTCTAAAATGGGTGTCATCAGTTCAACACGTCTCACAAGGTTTCGCGGCATCAAATCAGCCGAAGCAATATAACATTTCACCGCATCATTTTTAAAATAATAAATACGCGCATGCTCAAGATACTTTCCTATCACACTAGAGACGGTGATATTTTCAGAAACCCCTTTGATACCCGGTTTGAGACAGCAGATACCACGGATGATCAGTTCCACTTTACACCCTTTTTGTGAGGCAAGATAGAGTGCTTTGATGATGTCGGTATCGACCAAAGAATTTGCCTTAAAGATGATGTGTCCCTCGGATCCGTGTTTGAGTTCTTGTTCGATGAGCTTGATAATCTTGGGCTTGATCTGTGTCGGCGACATAAAAAGCGTATCGAGTTTGGTATAAGTCGAAAATCCTGTCAAAAAGTGAAAAAAGTGTGTCGCATCCGTCCCAAAAGCTTCTTTGCTGGTAAAGTAGGAGAAGTCGGTATAAATTTTTGCACTGCTGGGGTTGTAGTTTCCTGTTGCAAGATGTACATAGCTTTTGAGTTTGTCGCCTTTGCGTTTGATGACCTGCGCTATTTTGGCATGCACTTTAAGCCCTGGGATACCGTACACCACATGTGCGCCTGCGGCCTCTAGCGCTTTTGCCCAACGCAGGTTATTCTCCTCATCAAAGCGTGCTTTGAGTTCGACCAGTACCATCACTTGTTTGCCTTCTTGTGCCGCATCGATGAGTGCTTTTACGATGGGTGACTTAGGACCTGCTCGGTAAAGGGTCATGCGTATGGCAAGTGTGTCAGGGTCGGTTGCGGCTTGTTTGATAAACTGAACCACAGGCTCAAAACTCTCAAAAGGATGATATAAAAGCACATCCTGTTTTTCGATGGCATCAAAAATCGCTTCACTCTCAAAAGGCGGAAGAATTTTGGCATTATAACTAGGAAGGGTAAGATGCGAGAGCGCATCATCCCCAACGATTTGCCAGAGACTGCCCAGGTTAAGAGAGAGACTTTTGTACGAGTAGATGTCATTATCATCAAGGTTGAGATGGGAGAGTAAAAAGTGTATCAGATTTGCATCTGCACCCTCAAGAAGTTCAAGCCGAACCAGCGAGCCTTTGTTACGTGAACGCAAACCCTCCTGAAGGATTTGCAGAAAATCATCCGCTTCTTCTTCTTCTATCTCGATGTCGGCATTACGTGTTACCCTAAACGGTGTGGATGCCAAAGGACTAAACCCCGGAAAGAGTTCAGAAGCAAAATGCTCCACCACAGACTCAATAGGGATAAAGGTTTGCCCCAGCTGAATAAATCGTGGCAAAATACGAGGGATACGTATAAGCCCGTGTTTGATATGTTCTGAGTCATCGGTTAGGGTGAGTGCCAAACCGAAACTGAGATTGTTCAGATGGGGAAAGGGGTGTGTAGCATCTACGGCAATGGGGATAATGACAGGGTAAATCTCATTAAAAAACTTTTCTTTGATCTCCAACTTTTCTTCACTGCCTAGTGCTTCAAAGTTTTTGACATTGACCCCATGCGAGTGCAGTTCAGAGATGATGGAAGTGTAACAGGCTTCCAAAACGGTTTGTTCTTTGTGCAGGTATGCCTGTATCTGTTCAAGCTGTTCTCCGGGCGTGAGCTTGTCCGGTCCTGTTTCCTGTACGCGGGCTTTAAAAAGTGCTTTGAGTCCAGCAACACGTATCATATAAAATTCATCAAGATTTGTGCCGTAGATGGCAAGAAATTTGAGACGTTCAAGCGGCGGAAGCGTTGCATCCAGTGCTTGCGCAAGCACACGGGAGTTGAACTGTAACCATGAGAGTTCACGGTTAAAATAGAGTTGCGATGCGTTTAAATCTATGGGCATGGTGACTGTCCTGTAAAAGGGTGTGGTTTGATTAAGAGTATAGCAAAAAATTATAACTTTTTGATTTTAGCAATCTGGTCACGCAGTCTTGCCGCTTCTTCAAATTCCAGATTTTTGGCCGCTACGAGCATCTTGGCTTTGAGTTCTTGCATCAGCTGTTGGCGTTCTGCTTTGGGCATTTTGTCCAGCTTGCTTTGTTTGTTGTAGAGTTCGCCAAGCTCTTCTGTTTTAAGGTCGGTATCCAGAACCCTTAGTGTGGTTTGAGGGGTGATGCCGTGCTCTTTGTTGTAGGCTATCTGTTTCTGCCTTCTTTCCCCCGTGGTCTCTATGGTAAACTGCATCGAGTCTGTCATCTTTTTGGCATACATCAACACCAATCCGTTTACATTTCGTGCGGCTCTTCCTGCTGTTTGTATGAGTGCGGTTTTGGAGCGTAAAAAGCCTTCTTTGTCTGCATCCAGTATGGCAACCAGACTCACTTCAGGCAGGTCAAGCCCTTCTCTAAGCAGGTTGATACCGATGAGGATGTCAAACTCACCCAAACGCAGTGAACGTATGGTTTGATTACGTTCTATGGCATCCATTTCTGAGTGCATATGTCGGCATTTGAGTCCTAAATCATTATAGTAGGTACTCAGCTCTTCTGCCATTTTTTTGGTCAGCACAGTGATGAGCACCCGTTCACCCCTTGCGATGACAGGTTTCATGCGGTCATAGAGATTTTCTACCTGATAGGTACTGTCGATGACTTCTATGGGTGGGTCAAGCAGTCCGGTAGGTCGTACCACCTGTTCGGCTACGACGCTGGAGAGTTCCAGTTCAAGATCGTTGGGTGTAGCGGAGACGAACAAAAAGTGTGGCGCTTTGTGGATATACTCATCAAACATCAACGGTCTGTTATCTAGTGCTGAGGGAAGTCTGAAACCGTGATCTACCAGCACCTCTTTACGGCTTCTATCGCCCGCATACATACCTCTAAACTGCGAGAGTGAAACATGTGATTCATCCACGATGACCAGATACTCTTTGTGCATCGCTTCAAAGTAGTCCATCATCGAGTAGGGTGTCTCACCCTCTTTTTTGCCCGTAAGATGGCGCGAATAGTTCTCGATGCCTTTGCACATCCCTGTAGCTTCTATCATCTCCAAGTCAAACTCGGTGCGCTGCTTGAGGCGGTTGTACTCTATCATGCGGTCTTGGGATTGATAGTAATTTAACCGCTCTGCTAGCTCTTCTTCTATGCTTTTAACCGCACGCGCCAGTTTTTCTTTACTCACGATGAACTGATTGGCAGCGTACACCGTCACCTCTTTCAGTGTCTCTTCTTTCTCACCCGTAAGAGAGTTGAAGGTATAAATGGCTTCTATCTCATCACCGAAAAACTCTACACGAAGCGCAAACTCCTCTGCGTACGCTGGATAGATGTCTATCACCTCACCCATCACCCGAAAGTCTCCTCTATCAAAAAAGGCATCATTGCGTTTGTAGCCCATGTCGACCAGTCTCAGCAACAGGGCTTTTTGGTTATACTCATCACCTACACAGAGTTTTTGTACCACAGAACGGTAATCCTCCGGACTTCCCAATCCATAGTTTGCAGAAACCGAAGCGATAACGATAACATCATCATGGGAGAGCAGGTTGGCAGTCGTACTCAAACGCAGACGTTCTAACTCTTGGTTGATGGAGCTGTCTTTTTCGATGAACAGATCTTGCCGCGGCAAGTAGGCTTCAGGCTGATAGTAGTCGTAGTAGCTGATGAAGTACTCCACATGGTTCTGCGGAAAAAAACTTTTAAACTCGGAGTAAAGTTGTGCCGCCAAGGTCTTGTTATGCGTCATAATCAGTGTCGGTCTACCCGTTTTTTCGATGATCTTTGCCATGGTGTAGGTCTTACCCGAACCCGTCACGCCAAGCAGTGTCTGATACTGGTTGCCCGCGATGATAGAGTTACTGAGTGTCTCTATGGCAGCAGCTTGGTCACCCGCAGGCTGATAGGGGCTGTTTACGGTAAATTTAGGCAAAATTAATCCTCTTGAAATTAGGAATGAGAATAGGCAAATTAGAAATTAGAATGTAGAAATTAGAAATTTTGGTTTGCATTACTTTGTAATGCCTTTATCTTTTAATGATTTGGTTATGGAAACCAAGAGACTTACAAGTTCTTTATTGTCTGCAATAAGACTATCGAACATTTGCTTTGAGATATAGTCTGTGTCGTAGAGCAAATTTATCCAATACTGTGTCTCATTTGCCTCTTTCAGCGCAATCATCAGTTTATTTAAAAAGTCTGCTCTTGACTGCGCAAATTTTGATTCGCTTACTAACGCACAAATAGCCGTGCCAGAACGAATAATTTGTTTACTTAGGATAAATTCCCTTTTTTCATCACAAAGATATTGGGTCAGCTTGACTATGCGTATTGAAAAGGCATAACTTTTATCATATAGTATATTGTTTTGTGGCATTTTCTCTTCAATTTCTAATTTCTAATTTCTAATTCCTAATTCTTTCGCTATTATATCAAATCAAATACAATTAACTATTACGGAGCGAAAGAGATGTCAGCCTTACAAAAACTACAAGAGAAGATAGAGCAGTGGAGAGTAGACCATGAAGCACTTAAAAGTGAAAATGCACAGTTGAAAACAGCACTTCATGCAGCATCTGGTTCTCAAGATGAACAGCAGCAGCAGATCGCAGCACTTAAAAGAGAGTTGGATGAAAAAGATGTTGAGATAGAAAAGATCATCGCTCAGGTCGAATCACTTTTAGCATAAAAGGCAAACCATGAAAAACGTAGCACTTACTGTTTCAGGAAACCGTTATGAGATCAAGCTTGAAGATGCCTTTGCAGATTTTGTCAACAAAGATTTGCAAGAAGCCGGAGTCATCCTCCATCAGGACAATAAACCGGACAAACTTCTTAAAGCCTACTTGCGCTTGGCAAAACAGGCAACATCATACGAAGAAGAGATAGAACTCCTCATCGAAACCCTAGACGGATTGTAAAAAAATAACTTTTTTTTACAATTTCTTATATTTCTTTCCTTTTCTCACATTTTTTTGACATTTTTTATGTTATACTACTCTTAGACCAGTTATTGAACTCGGTACTAAAAATATATCAGGAGTTAATCATGAACAACATGAGACGCGGATTTACTATGATCGAATTGATCTTTGTTATCGTCATTATCGGTATTTTGGCAGCGGTTGCCATTCCAAAACTAGCAGCTACTAGAGATGATGCAGAAGGATCAACTTGTGTACACGAAGCTGGTCAACTTATAAGTGAAATTAGTGCATACTACACAAAAAACGGTAATGCAGTATTTACGAATGCTACTACAGGTTTGGTATCTGCAATGACAAACATACCAACCATAGATGTAGCAGGCGGAACAAAAGGTATTACTGCAAATGCAGTAGTACATGGTACTACTGGAATTGCGTATAAATGTGATAATGTACAAATCATGAAAGTAAATGGTGTAAATGCAGGTACTGACTATAACTTGACAGTGACAATTGACGCTCCAGCTGGTACTGACTCTCCTGCCGCATCAATAGCAAAAAAAGGTGTTCTTAAAAATGCTGGCTTGAAAGAAGATGGTACTCGCGGCTTGATTAAAGTTTATTCACTATAAAATCTAATTGTACCCTACCTCTTTTGAGGCGGGGTATATAGAGTTTGCCTTCTTACAAAATAAAATTTCTTTACTTTCTATTCTCAAGCTATTCCTTATAAAAATAACTTTTTGACATTTTTTTGACATTTAGACGTTATACTTGATTCACTATATCCAAAAAGCGCAGTTAAAGGAGTTTAAATGAAAAAAGCATTCACCATGATAGAACTCATATTTGTTATTGTCATTATCGGTATCTTGGCAGCAGTTGCTATGCCTAAACTCGCAGCAAGTAGAGATGATGCAGAAGCATTAGCTTGTACCAGTGAGACAGGACAACTTCTCAATGAAATAGCATCTATGTACGCAAAGGTGGGAAATGCAACGGTAGATACTACCGGCATTATCTATGTATGTGGAGGTGAGGATATCGTAACGATTGTGGGGATAGATGCTGGCATAGAGTATAACCTGACTGTTAGCGTGACTGCTGGAGTAACTCCGGTATCTCAAATTGCAGCACAAGAGATCAGTAAAAATATCCTTGGCGGTTACGCTTCAAAAAAAATCGTCCTTTAACAAGAGTGTCTCTAACGTTTTGCAATCAAAAATTTATAGCCTACAATAACATTTTATGTTATAATCATTCAAAAGTATAAAGGATTGATAATGTATGTTAAAAATCGTAAAGCATTTACCATGATGGAGCTTATCTTTGTGATTGTGGTGATTGGTATTTTATCTGCCATCGCTATACCGAAATTTGCAGCAACCAGAGGAGATGCAGAGATGGTAAAGGCTAAAGCGGCTGTAAGTGCAATCCGCAGTGCTGTGGCGACGGAAAGACAAAAGCGTATATTGCGCGGAAGTTTTACGACTATCACTAAACTAAGTAGCAGTACAACAGCTGGAGCCCCTATCTTTGACGGCTTTGACGGTAACACCAGTAACCCTGTAACTGAGTACGCCCCGCTTTCCTGTGCCACAGCATCTTCACAATCCTGCTGGATGGAAACGACAACGGGTGCAGGTACAGCAGCGAGTCCTACCAAATACACCTTTAATTTGCCTGTGTCTGGTAGTGTAGTGTTTTTACTTAGAGATAACAGATTTGAATGCGAAACACCTACAGATCAGTACTGTAAAGAGTTGACACAATAACTTGTTTTATTACAAAGTCTATCTTCTTAGGTCAAGCGCACCAAGTTTGACCTACTGTTCTGATACCAAACTAAGCATAGGTTCTGTTGTTATTGTACCGTTAAAAACAGCTCTAAAAGAAGCTGTCATTACAGAAACGACTGAAAAGCCTGTATTTGAAACATCCAAAATTATTTCTTTTTTAGACAAAGCATACAGTGCTGAGCAGATGGAGATGGCTAAGTTTATCTCTGAGTATTATTTCTCCTCTTTTTCTGAAGCGATCTCTCTTTTTATGCCTTATAAAAAGAGAGAAGTGAATAGTGAAAAACGAATAGTGAATAGTGTTAATGTACCCACATTAAGCACTGTGCAACAATCGGCTTTTGAACAACTTCTTCAAAAAGATAAAGCGTTACTTTTTGGGGTGACAGGTTCGGGGAAAACAGAGATATTTATCAGCCTTTTTGCCAAGATGATGAGTGAGGGTAAAACGTGTATTTTTCTGATGCCTGAAATCTCACTCACGCCACAGATGGAAAAACGGCTCAAGGTGTATTTTGGTGACGCTGTAGCGATGTGGCACTCTAAGCTGACGAAAAAGAAAAAAGAGTCTATCTTGCAAGAGATAGAAGAAGGAAAGATACACATCATCGCGGGGGCGCGTTCAGCACTTTTTGTACCTTTGTCCAACCTAGGACTCATCGTGGTGGATGAAGAACATGATGACAGCTACAAGGCCATGACACGACCCCGTTATCATGCGCGTGATGTGGCAGTACTGATGGGTCAAAAACTGGGGGCAAAAGTTGTCTTGGCTTCAGCTACCCCATCGGTGAGTTCTTACTTCAAATATGATGTGGTCAAACTAGACAAGCCCTATGTGCAGAGTCAAAAAAAGTACACTTTCATCGAAGGCGATAGTATTAACCATACCATTCTGGATGCCTTACATACGCACTACAAAGCAGGTAACCAGTCTTTGCTTTTTTTGCCCACACGGGGAAATTTTAAGTACCTTTACTGTGAAAACTGTGGAAAGACACATCTTTGTCCCTACTGTTCGGTAGGTATGGCACTGCATAGAAAGTACAAACATCTCAAGTGTCACTACTGCAACTTCACGCAAACCATCGTCGATACCTGCACCCATTGCGGACATACACCACTCAAGAGTGAACGTATGGGCACAGTTGAAGCCATAGAGATCATCTCTGAAGCCATCGAAGGCATCCAGATAGAACAGTTTGACAAAGACAGCATCACGACAGCTAACAAGCTCAAAGAGGCACTGGGGCGTTTTGAGAGAGGGGAGTCTCAGGTTCTTTTGGGTACACAGATGCTCTCCAAAGGGCATGACTATGCAAACATTACACTGAGTGTTATCATGGGCTTGGATTATATCTTGGGACTTTCAGACTACAGGGCGCGTGAGAGGGCAGTGTCTTTACTCTTTCAGATAGCAGGACGAAGCGGGCGTGCAAAAGAGGCTGAGGTCATCGTGCAAACCAGTGATGCTGCATTTTTTGAGCAGTATTTGGAAGATTATGAAGCGTTTATGAAAGATGAATTGGCATTTTTGAAGATGGCGGAGTATCCGCCTTTTGTTTCGCTTGCACGCATACTCATCGCACACAAAGACGAAGCCAAAGCAAGCAAAATCACACTCGATACCGTCACCAAACTCAAAGCCTTCAAAGAAATAGAGATAGTCGGGCATGGTAAAGCGGGCGTAGAGAAGATAGCCAACAAATACCGTTTTACGATTTTGCTGCGTGCAAAAAGCCGTGTGCCACTTCTTAAAGCCTTGCACAGTGTGGACTGTAGGGAGATAGAGATAGACTTTGACCCTGTCGAATTTTCGTAAAAATTCGAGGTGAATAGTGAATAGTTAATAGTGAATAGTAGATTTTTTGGCTAAAATATTTTTTATGAGTATACTAGCTGATAAAAGTTATAAATTTGCCATTAGAATTGTTAAGCTTCATGCATATTTGACAAAAGAGCAAAAAGAATATACATTGAGTAAGCAGCTATTGCGTTCAGGTACAGCTATAGGTGCATTGGTGGCTGAAGCACAATATGCACAATCAAAAGCAGATTTTATCAATAAAATGTATGTTTCTTTAAAAGAAGCAAATGAAAGTCGATATTGGATTCGGTTACTTACAGATTGTAATTATCTCACCGAGATGATGTCGAAAAGTATTTTTGATGATGTAGAAGAATTAATTAAAATGCTCACAAGTAGCATTAATACAACAAAAGAGAGCATAAATGCCTAACTATTCACTATACACTATTCACTATTCACTATCTTCTTTCAGGAGAAAACAGTGAAACCAAGATACTCAACAAAGAAGATATATGTAGGCAATGTCGCTGTGGGTGGGGATGCGCCTATCTCTGTGCAGTCTATGACCTACTCGGACACGCATAATGTTGCAGCCACGGTTGAGCAGATAAACCGTTTACATTTTGCAGGGGCGGACATGGTGCGTGTGGCGGTGCCTGAGATGGAAGATGCGTTGGCACTTAAAGCGATTAAAGAGGAGATTTCACTCCCACTCATTGCCGATATCCATTTTAACTATAAATTGGCGCTTGAAGCAGCTAAATGGGTGGATTGTATACGGTTAAATCCTGGCAATATCGGAGAAAAAAGCCGTATTAAAGAGATAGTTAAAGCCTGCCAAGAGCGTAATCTTCCCATACGTATCGGGGTCAATGCGGGTAGCCTTGAAAAAGAGTTTGATTTAAAGTACGGTGCGACAGCTGAGGGGATGGTAGCAAGTGCGGAGTACAACATCAAATTTTTGGAAGATTTGGGGTTTACGGACATCAAAGTCTCACTCAAAGCCTCTGATGTCGACAGAACTGTGGATGCCTATAGGATGCTTAGACCTAAAAATGAGTACCCGTTTCATTTGGGTGTAACGGAGGCGGGGACGATTTTTCATGCGACAGTGAAGTCATCTATCGGATTGGGTGCATTGTTGATTGATGGCATAGGAGATACTTTGCGTGTTTCCATCACAGGAGAGCTTGAAGAGGAGATCAAGGTAGGCAAGGCTATCTTGAAAGACTCTGGGCGTATGAAAGAGGGGTTGAACATTATCTCTTGTCCTACCTGTGGGCGCATAGAGGCAGATTTGGTCACTGCCGTGGCTGAAGTGGAACGGCGAACTGCACACATCAAAACGCCGATGGATGTTTCCGTGATGGGCTGTGTGGTCAATGCCATCGGTGAAGCCAAGCATGCGGATGTTGCCATCGCCTATGGTAAAGGGGCTGGGCTGATTATGTTAAAGGGTGAAGTGGTGGCACGACTGCCTGAGGGTGAGTTGGTTGACAGGTTGGTGCAAGAGGTAGAGAAGTTTGCCAAGGATAATGCCTGATGGAAAACATGTACAACCTCAACATAGAACGCGCGGTTCTCTCTTCAGTCATTTTCGATCCGCAAACCTATGAAGAGATAGCCTCAAAGCTTAAAGCGCATGATTTTTACCTGCCCTTTCATCAGCATGTGTTTATGGCGATGGAAGCGCTTGTTTCCGAAGAGAAACCGCTTGATGATGAGTTTTTGCGCACCAAGTTAAATGCGATGGGTAAATTTGATGAGGTTGCGATGTTGGATTTACTCTCGGCTAATCCCATCACCAATACTTCTGCGTATATGAAAGAGATCAAAGCCAAAGCAAGCAAAAGAGCCTTGGCAACACTGGCAACCGAAATCAGAAAAGTGACCATAGAAGATGATCTGCCTGCTGAAGAGGTGATGAATCTTGTAGAGAAAAAGCTTTATGAGATCACACAAAACTCTACTTCGGATGACTTCAGGGAAGCCAAAGAGATTACCTTGGCGATGATGGCAGAGATAGAACGTCTCAAAGCCATGGGCAACTCCAAGCTCATCGGTACAGACACGGGATTTAAAAATCTTAACGACAAAACATCCGGATTTGGCAAGGGTGATTTGGTCATCATCGCGGCTAGGCCTGCGATGGGTAAAACAGCCCTGGTGCTCAACATGGCACTTAAAGCCATAGAACGCAATGAAGGGGTGGCTTTTTTTTCACTGGAGATGCCTGCTGAGCAGTTGATGCTGAGGCTTCTTTCGGCTAAAACTTCCATACCGCTTCAGGCACTCAGAGTAGGTGACCTTAAAGATGAGCAGTGGAGTCAGCTCTCAGCAGCTACTTCGGAGCTTTCGCAAAAAAAACTTTTTGTGGATGACGGCGGATATGCGACTATCCATCACGTGCGCTCCAAACTGCGCAAACTCAAAACGCAACACCCTGAAATCTCTGTAGCCATCATAGACTACCTGCAGTTGATGAGCGGCGAAGGAAGGGAAGGAAGACAGCAGGAAGTCTCTGAAATCTCAAGAGGACTAAAGCAACTCGCAAGAGAGCTTCAGATACCTATCGTGGCACTCTCACAGCTCAACCGTGGGGTAGAAAGCAGGGACAATAAACGCCCTATGCTCTCAGACTTGCGTGAATCAGGGGCGATTGAGCAGGATGCCGATATTATTTTGTTTGTCTATCGTGATGATGTGTACCGTGAAGCGATGGAAAAAGAAAAAGAGATGAAAGCCAAGGCTGAAGGCAAAGAATACACTTCAGAGTTCAGAAAAAAAGCCGAAGAGGATGCAGAAATCATCATCGGTAAACAAAGAAATGGCCCTACAGGAACCGTGGAGCTGGTGTTCCAAAAGAACTTTACGCGTTTTGTAGATAAAGCTTACAGTGCAGCCTTTGAAGTGGTGTATGAGGATGGTGACATTCCGATGCAAGAGGCAAACTTTACCATAGACATACCTACGATTTAACTCTTTTGCTCTCATGTCAGCAGCGTTAGAAAAACCAAAACTGTTTCCGGAGAACAGGCAGTTTGTGCTGTTTGCATTGGTGATGCTCTGTATTATTGTGCTTCGTCTATTTTTCGAGTATCTTGCGTATGAGGCGTTTGTATCAAAGCCTTTTTACTACACCCATACTGAGGTGATGGATGCCTACATCAAAACCAAAGAAGACAAACGCTACTGGGTTTTGAAGCTCAAAAGTGATGAGGGCTTTGTCTTTTATACAACCAGTCATACCAAAGGACCTTTCCAGCATACCCGTCTGCGCTTACAAATATTTCCCAATAAAAGCATACGATTTTGGGATTATTTGGGTACATTTTATGTCAAAAGCCGCATCAAAAAAATAGAGAAATTGCCTGCATCTTTTAAAGATACCGTACTGGAGAAAGTAGCAGCCCAGCATCAAGAGCATGTTTTGGCATCATTTTATAATGGCATCTTTTTTGCTACCACCATAGACAGAAGCATCAGAGATAAGATCAATATGTTGGGTGTGAGCCATGTGGTCTCATTGAGCGGGTTTCATTTGAGTATTTTGTGGGGTGTGGTGTATGGACTGCTCCTTTTGTTCTATAGACCTTTACAACAGCGTTATTTCCCGTATAGATTTGCACTTTTTGATGTGGGTCTGGTTGCCATTTTATTTTTGGGTTTTTATGTTTGGTTTGTGGATTACCCACCTGCTCTGGTACGTTCGTATGCGATGGTATTTGTGGGTTGGGTGATTGTTCTACTGGGTATGGAACTGCTTAGTTTTACTTTTTTGGCAACCATTGTATTGGTAATCTCAGCTCTGTTTCCTTCCATGTTGGTGTCACTGAGTTTTTGGCTCTCTGTAGCGGGTGTGTTCTACATTTTTTTGGTGCTTCAGTATAGCAAATCTCTCAAGACCTGGATCATCTCTTTGTTGCTGATTCCTTTTGGTATTTTTGCTTTGATGCTGCCTATCGTGCATCCTATTTTTGGAGTGACAAGTGCGTATCAGCTTTTGTCACCTTTTCTTTCGATGGTGTTCGTGCCGTTTTACCCTTTGGTGATTGTGTTGCACCTTGTAGGATATGGCAACCTTTTTGACAGTGCGTTGCTGTGGTTGTTTGCGTTGCCGCAGCAGAGTTCAGAACATTTCTTACCGGTATGGAGTCTGCTGGTGTATGTGGCGCTCTCAGTCTGGGCGATTTGGGATAAAAAGGTCTTTTACGCAGTGTGTGGGTTGGCGTTAATGTATACTTTTTATCTCTTCTTGTTTGTTTAAGAGCGCACAAAACTTCAAGCCATGGATGAAAATCGCCCATGAGATATAGATCCACAAAAAGAAAAACAAAAAGGTACTGATGCCACCGTAGATGCTTGCGTAGGTTTTGTTGTGTAGCACGTAAAAGACAAATGCACTTTTGGATAAGTACCACACCAGTGAAGCGATAAATGAGCTCACCAACGCCGCAGAGACGCCTATGCGAACCGTAGCGGAGAATTGATACGTAAGGTAAAACATCATCCATACGATGAGATAGGGGATGATAGCATACAGATGGATGATGCTGGTAAGAGTGTGCCTGTCCAGATAGGTCTGTATCTCTGAAGAAAGATACACTGAAGATGCCATCAGGGTCGGGATGATGAGGATGAGCAACAAATAGAGTTTGAGTGCTGCGATGATACCGCGTGAAGGTGTCGAAAAGATATCGTTTACTATGTAATCATAGTTTTTAAAAAACATCAGCGCTGCAAAGCTAACGTAAAAAAAGCCTACATAGCCCAACTGGTCGGCATTGTCAACAAAGGTATTGATATATGACATGATGAGTTTTGAGTCAGTGGGCATGAGGTTGGAGTAGAGCAGGGATTGCACTTTTTCATACACTGAATCAAACAGGGGCATTTGTGTGAACACTGAAAGCAGGATGACCAAAAGCGGGATAATAGAAAAAAGGGTACTCCAAGACAAACTTGAAGCGTAATGCCCCAGTTTGTCATCAAAAAGGTCAGTGAGGAAATCTCTCAAAAAGAGATAATAATTGTGCAAGAGCTTTTTGGTATCCACTCTAAACCTTTTTTAGTTTGGTAACCCCATTTTGCCTGGGTTAAGTATATTGTTAGGGTCAAAAGCGTGTTTGATGTCTTTAAAAAGTGCCAATTCATCTTCATTAAAAGCGATATTCATAAACGGCGCTTTGCTGGTACCGATGCCATGTTCACCGCTGAGTGTACCACCCATGTCTACTACAAGCTGGAAAATCTCCTCAATGGCTTGGTGCCCATCGTGAAGCTGTTTGGCATCACTGCCGTCTACCATCACGTTGACGTGAATGTTTCCATCACCCGCATGCCCAAAACACGGTACATTAAAGCCGTATTTTTTGCCTATAGCATAGATGCGCTCTAAGGCTTCAGGTAGCATACTTCTTGGTACAGAGATGTCTTCATTGAGTTTTTTGCTACCGTAAATGGTGATGGAGGGTGAGGCATTGCGTCTGGCAAACCAGAGATCTTTTCTTTTTTCTGCATCATGGGCAACGATGAACTCTTGGGCACCGTTTTCTTTAAAGGATTGCTCCAGTGTAGCAAGCTGAAAGGCTACCTCTTCTTCTACATTGCCATCTACATCACCGATGAGGAGTGCACCAGCATCTTCTGGTAACGCCACACCCAGTTTTTCTTTGAGGGCACGAACAACCAAATCATCCATAAACTCCATCGCAACAGGGTTTGCTCCAGCAGCCAAAGATTTAAATACCGCGTTCATTGCATGGGTAACCGAAGGAAAGATACCCATGTATGCTTTGGTAAATTTGGGTTTAGGGATGAGTTTGAGGGTAATCTCAGTGATGACTGCCAAAGTCCCCTCGCTGGCGATGAGTATGCCTGCAATGTTATAGCCTGCGACATCCTTGATGGTGCGTTTTCCTGCGCGAATAATGTCACCATTGGGTCGTACGGCGCGCAGTGCCATAACATAGTCTTTGGTAATACCATACTTCGCTGCGCGCATACCGCCTGCATTTTCACTGACATTACCTCCCAATGTTGAGTACTCTTCACTGGCTGGATCAGGTGGATAAAAAAGTCCCAGGGCTTCGACGGCTCTTTGTAAGTCCATGTTGATGACCCCTGGTTGTACGACAGCGACCATATTTTCCATATCGATCTCAAGGATCTTGTTCATATGTTTTTCCATGCCCAAAGTGATACCGCCTTGTGCAGGCAGAGCGCCACCGGTAAATCCTGAACCTGCTCCTCGCGGGGTGATTGAGATATGGTTGGCATTGCAATAGCGCAAGATAGCAGAGACATCCTCTTCATTTCTGGGAAAAACAACCGCGTCAGGCTCAAAGTGTGTACGGGTTGCATCATACGAGTAGGCGATGAGATGTGCTTTGTCGCTGTAGACATTTTGAGCACCTACGATGGCTTGAAAATTTTCGATGTGTTTTTTATCTAACATGTCTGTCTCCTTCGTGCTTCTCTTTAGAGTTTTTCCATGGCATTGTAATAATTGCCTGTGATTGCATCACCCCCGAACCAGCCCGATTTGATAGGCTCTAGACGCATAAAAAAGGGGAATTGTCCATTGCTTGGCAGTCCCGACATCGCTTTTTGAGAGATGATTTTGCCTGACATAGGATCGAGCAGTACGGCAGCGTTTTTGCGCACAATGTAGACTAATCCCACTTGGTATTTTTTTGCAAAATTGGCAAGATTTTCTTTACTTACCCCTTCTTCACCCTCAGCAGAGAGATAGACCGCATACAAATCAGGGTGTATCCATCTTTTGTGTTCAGAGGCTACGATTTTGGCATAGGTGTCGGCATCAGGTGCCAGTAAAAGTACATTTTCATAGAGGTATCCTCCAATGACTTTGTCGTTGGGAGCAATGGTTGTTTTAATGGTAGGCAGAGCATCATGCTCAAGCACCTCTACATTTAAAACTGAAGCTGAACCATCCGCTGAAGTTTGCACGATACGTCCCGTAATGGCAGCCAAATCACTGCCGTAGTTGTGTACGACCACTCCGCTCATCCCTACAGCAGGAAATGCTGCGTTCAGCTTTAGAACATTTCCCTGTGTGGACTTGACGGTTGTATGTACGGTTTGAGGAAAAAAACCTGCAAAAAGAGGTAAAGAGCATAACATCATAAAAGCTATTTTGCGCATGGCAGTCCTTTGGAGCTTAAGATAAAAGTGTATTTATTATACAAGCAATATAGTAAAAGTTTAGCAAGATGGCGTGCACCGTGGGGTGATTAACCTATTTAGGTTATAATGACACCCATAGTAAAAAAGGAATCCTTGACTCCTTTCAAAATAACGAAGGCACTTGATGGGAAACATAAAGGCTCTATTGGTATGGATGTTGATAGCCAATACGCTTTTTGGTGCAAAAGTCACAGTGAAACACTGGGAAAACGGCAAAACATTTTCGGAGTATCTGGATTCAAGAGAAATCTCGCAAGAGGTTCTACAATCAGTTTCCCAAGAAGATCGTGGTTTTCTCTCTGATATTGAAAGTAAACAACTTTTTTATGAGTTGCAAGATGAAAAAGGCACGCTTCAGCAGGTATTGATTCCTATTGGGACACAACTACAGATTCGGCTTGCCAAAGAACACAACAGCGAGCAATACACTTTCGATATCATCCCCATAGAGTACAAAGAGCAAGAGTACAGCGCCACAGTCACGATAGAACAAAATCTTCATACTGACATTATCACTACACTGGCACACCCGGGTTTGGCAAATCAAATAGGGCAACTTTTTAAAGGTGTGGTCAATACAAAGAAATTTAAAAAAGGAGACAAGATTTCCTTTTTGTATTCTCAGAAAACAAGAATGGGGCAACCCTATGATGAACCTCAAATCAAAATAGCCATGATTGAGGGTAAAGATAAAAGGGAATTTATCTATGCTGATAAAGAAGGATATGGCTACAAAAGCCAAACCAAAACACAGGCATACACGGTAAAGGGAAAGAAAAAAGTTGTCTATACACGCAGGGTGCCTCTCAAAAATGCTGTTTCCAACTTTGGTATGCCCCTTCGGCATGTTCGACTCTCGTCACCTTTTTCATACCGAAGATACCATCCCATCTTAAAAAAATACCGTCCGCATCTGGGTACGGATTTTCGCGCCAAAAGAGGTACTCCGCTACTGGCAGTCAATGATGGTACGGTGACCTATGCAGGCTATATGAGCGGATACGGCAAGGTGGTTAAGATACGCCACGCAGGGGGGTATGAGTCTTTGTATGCCCATCAAAGCCGTACACGTGCCAAAAGCGGACAGCGTGTCACCAAGGGGCAGATCATAGGCTATTCGGGTAATTCAGGTCGCAGTACAGGACCTCATTTGCATTTTGGACTGACAAAACACGGGCGGTGGCTCAACCCGATGAGTGTGCTGAGTAAACGCTCAGGTCCCACCTCTATCTTAAAAAAATTTACCAAATATGAAGAGGTCAAAACAACCAAATACAAAGAAGTGGTCATCAAAGATGCCAAGAAAAACAAAAATAAACTGCTTTTGTCTGTGAAAAACAAAGAAGAGAGTGTTGTGTGGGATTATGCTTCACCCTCTGGCATGAAGGTGTTAGAACATGACATAAACAATACAGAACAAGAGGTAAAGGATAATGATGTTTAAGCACCAGATAGAAAACTTTGAGTTGCATGCTTTGGAAGATGCGCAGTATATCCAAACTGCATTAGCACGATATGAGCAGTGCGGTGTGAAAAAAACCTGGGAGATTGTGCAGGCACATGACAGTGTGGCGGTGATGCTGTATCACAAAGAACGGGATGCCTTTGTGCTCGTTAAGCAGTTTCGTCCGGCTGTGTATCTTAACAATGAGCATGGTGTGACCATCGAACTGTGTGCAGGCATTGTCGATAAAGACCTCTCTTTAGAAGAAATAGCACAAGAAGAAATAGAAGAAGAGTGTGGCTTTGCCGTACCGCTTGAAGAGATACACAGAGTCACCTCCTTTCATACATCAGTAGGTTTTGCAGGTTCTAAACAGGTCTTGTATTATGCGCAGGTGGATGAGAGTATGAAAGTCAGTGAAGGCGGAGGGGTTGATCAGGAAAATATTGAAGTGGTCTATCTTCCTGCAAACGAAGCCAAAACACTGATTTATGATGAAAGTATTGCCAAAACCCCTGGGCTGATGTTTGCCTTTATGTGGTGGTTTGAGCAAGGAGATAGATTTTAGGGCACCTCTAACAATAGGTAATGCTCACAATGGGCTTTGCAAATGTAAGGTTGTGCAAAAGATTTATAAGTCCTAGCCTTAGCTAAGACGCAGTAAATATTTTGTGCAAGATTGCGTTTGCAAAGCCCACCCTTCGGGCAGTTCCAGCTTTCGCCTATACGTCGTTACTCTTTTTCGACTTAGCTAAGGCTAGGTCTTCAAAAGAGTGCCTAGCCTAGACTAAAGCTGGAACTGTTGTGAGTATCACCTATTATTAGAGGTGCCCTTTAATCACAGTAGCGTTTAAGCAGACATCCATACGCCTCGATGCGTCTGTCGCGTAAAAACGGCCAGATGTCGCGTACCTCTTTGGTGCGTTCATGTGCTATCTCGGCGTAGAGTATGGTCTCGTCAAGCGCGTTTGCATGGGCAAGTATCTCGCCTTGAGCACCACAGATAAAAGAGTTGCCCCAAAAACGTGTTCCCGCCATAACCCCTGCACTGTCTGCCTCAAATCCTACACGGTTGCAGCTTAGAACAGGGATGGCGTTGGCGATGGCATGGGAGCGTTGGATGGTGATCCAGCTGTCCAGCTGTCTGTTTTTTTCTGCTTCAGAGTCGGCTTCAAACCATCCAATTGCCGTCGGGTAGATGAGCAGTTCAGCGCCTTTGAGTGTCATGATGCGCGCAGCCTCTGGGTACCATTGATCCCAACACACCAACACACCAAGTTTGCCCACAGAGGTTTGGATAGGTTCAAAACCAAGATCCCCGGGGGTAAAGTAAAATTTCTCATAAAACCCTGGATCATCAGGGATGTGCATTTTGCGGTACTTTCCTGCCACACAACCATCTTTTTCAAACACCACGGCAGTGTTATGGTAGAGTCCTGCTGCACGTCTTTCAAACAAAGACGTCACCAACACAACGCCATTTTCTTTGGCAACACTTCCCCAAAATGCTACATCTTTTTCAAAATCATTGGCATAGGATAAAAACGCCGTATCTTCACTTTGGCAAAAGTATTCAGTCTGGTGAAGCTCTTGAAGCACTATAAGCTCTGCACCGTTTTGTGCAGCTTCTTGTATCTTTTCTCTTGTGACGGAAATGGTTAGCTCTTTGCTGTCGTAGTATTTTTGCTGAATCAGTGCAGTTTTCATTTTCATCCTTTTTAGTAGGCTATTTGCATGGTTGAGCAGTGTAAACTGCCGCCTTGTTCAATGAGTTTTAAACAGTTGACAGGAATGATTTCTCTTTCGGGGAAAATGGTTTTAAAGATTTCCCCCGCTTTTGCATCATTTTTGTCATCATACGTGGGGTAAATCAGTGCATGGTTGGTGATGAGAAAATTGGCATAAGTAGCAGGCAGTCTCTTGCCTTCAGCGTTGTAGATGGGTTCAGTCATGGGTAGTGCTACAAGTGTGTAGGGTTTTCCCTTTGCAGTGGTAAAGTCTTGCAACTGTGCTTCCATTTTGCGTAGTGCCTCATAATGCTCATCCTCTTTGTCATTACACTTGACATACATAATGGTTTCTTTGTTGACAAAACGTGCTAATGTGTCAATGTGTGAGTCCGTATCATCACCGCTAAGATAGCCATCATCCAGCCATAACACCCTCTGTGTTCCTAGATGCTCTTGCAGTGTTGCTTCAATCTCTTCTTTACTCAATCCCCCGTTTCGGTTCGGGTTACACAGGCAGGTTGAGGTGGTGAGGAGTGTTCCCTCACCGTCACTCTCCAATGAACCGCCTTCAAGCACAAAGTCAATCGTTTCCATAGGGGTTGTACCCAGATACCCTTTTTGGTGTAAAGCAAGATTGACAGCATTGTCAAGTGAGGCTTCAAATTTACCGCCCCAGCCATCAAAGGTAAAATCAAGCAATTTATTTTCACCTTCTTCTTTGATGCTGATGTAGCCGTAGTCACGTATCCACGTATCGTTGGTGGGTATCTCGATGAAGGTCATGTTGTGTGTCGAGCAAAAGAGGCTTGAGGTTTTTTCTTTGTCTTTACAAAGGATGTAAACAGACTCTCCATACGCTATGGCTTGGGCGATGCGGACAAAAGGGCTCAGTGAAGCTTCCAAGTCATCCGCCCAATCAGTTTCTTCATGCGGAAAGGAAAGAAGAACGGTGCGTTGTTTTTCCCATTCAGCGGGCATTGTTTTCATAGTAAGTTCTCCTTTGTGAGCCTTAAGTTCTCGTAAATTATTCATTTTTGTTGTATAATCCTGCATGGCATTCATCACACTAAACAGACAAAATTTCCATCATAATCTTAGCCAAATTGCGCTAAAAACTGGCTCAAAAGAGAAGATAGCCATCGTACTCAAAGACAACGCCTACGGGCATGGATTGGAGCTTATGGCAGGTCTGGCGTGTGAGTTTGGCATCAGGCATGCGGTGGTAAGAAACTTTGCTGAAGCAAGTCGTATCAGAACACTGTTTGAGACTATTTTGGTTTTGGGTGGAGAGATTGTAGCCGATAATGTGTGTTCTTTTGCGCTCAACTCTCTGCAAGCCATCCTGCAAGCCCCAAAAGGCGCAAAGGTAGAACTCAAAGTCGATACAGGTATGCACCGTAACGGCATAGCTCTCCACGAGCTGGACGATGCGCTTGCACGTATCAAAACCCAAGACTTAAAGCTTGTCGGTGTGATGACCCATTACCGAAGCAGCGACGAGCTCAGTTCAGAGTTTTTTTGGCAACAAAAACAGTTTGAAACGGTTAAAAAAAGGGTAAAAGAAGCGGGGTTTTCAGATGTCAGAACACACTCACACAACTCAGCTGCTATCCTTCGTGTTAAGCATTTTGATGAAGACCTTGTGCGTGTCGGCATCGCCGCCTACGGATACCATGAATTTCCCTCTGTGTTTGATGTTTTGGAGCTTAAACCGGTATTATCTTTGTATGCCAAAAAAGTAGCAAGCAGAGTCATCAAAGCAGGTGAGCGGGTAGGCTATGGTGGTGTGTTTGTGGCACCCAGAGAGATGCTAGTCTCAACCTATGATTTAGGCTACGGAGACGGATGGTGCAGGGGTGATGCCACACAGCCTTATGTGACGAGTGAAGGGCTACCGATACTCGGGCGTGTCTCTATGGATTTTATAGCCCTTGAGTCAGACAAAGAGGTTGTGTGTGTGATGAATGATGCGAAAAAAGCTGCCACACAGTTTAATACCATCTCTTACGAGATAACCACTGCATTGGCAAGCGACATTCCTAAAATCATCATTTAGTTTCGTAACTGCTGCCTCAGTTTTTCTTTGGCGATTTCTCTTTCTGTCTGGGTTTTTTCAGGCATTAAGACTTCTTTTGCTTTTTTGTTTGGTTTTGTCTCTTCTTCAAGTATGATTTTGGTAGGTTTTTCGTTTATAGTCTCTTTAGGAAGAACCTCTTGTGTCACACTCTTTGGTACAGGTATATTTTCAGTTTTGATTTCGTTTGTTTTTATCACTTTGGTTTGGCTCTGATTGGACTCTTTAGATTGAGCAGGTTTTGTCGTGTTTCTCGGATAAAACACCACAAAGACTATCAATACCACAAGCAAAACAATTACACTATTTTCAACCCATTTGACAAGTGCTGTTTTGGGTGTACGGGATTTTATTGTCTCATTTGAAAGTCTAGAGTTGCTTCCATCATGTTCATTTGAGATTTCCTGCAATATTTCTTTTAAAAGTCTATCTTTGGGTAGTTGGGTTTTTTTCACGAGTTTTCTCTTTTATGTATAACATGATGAGATAAGTATAACATTTAAGCACTTTGTAGGATTTGATTGTGAAGTGAATTGGTGGAGGTGAGGGGGATCGAACCCCTGTCCTAAAATAGATAGAACCATGACTCTACATGCTTAGGCAGTGTTGTTAGGTTTAATCTTGCTTTGTACCACACTCAAAACTTTACAAGACGAGCTAAGATTCTCACCCTGTGGCGTAGCTTCCACGGGGCATAGTCATCAGATGTTATACTTCAAACTCCGGTTAAGATGACACTCATCGGCGAAGCAGTCCACCGCGTTAGCGGGGTTAAGGACTTACGCTACTGCGTAAGCTGGACGATAATCTGTGTTGTTTGCGTTTAAATGCGTGTGAGCCGCGTAACGGAAATGCTCAGTCCGACATGCACATGACCCCGACTACTCCAGTCGAAACCAGGTCACCCCCATACTATTCTTTCTTGATGTATCAAGCTAGAAAGTCTGCAATTGTAATACTTTTGTATCGCTTTGTCAATAGGGTGTGTTAGCTAGCGTAAGCTGGCTAACAGTTGCGCGGCAGTTCCGGCTTTTTGATTGTGTGGCTGGTAAAGGTAGTTGTGTACCTTTGCCGGTATTTCTTTTGGTAGTTCCAAGCTCTCAAACTCTTCTTTGGCAAGCTGTTTTGCTTTAAAAAGTGCCATTTGTACACGGGAGTAAAAGTTTGCCGCACCCTCTCCTGAAGTTTCTATGGAGAGAAAGTTTGATTCTGGAAAGCGGTTGGTTACAAGCGACTGTACTCCATCAGATACTGCAGAAGAGGGCATACACCCAAAGGGCTTGACAGAGATAACAAGGTGGGAAATGTTTTCTTTGACAGATTCGATGAGGTGTGCCACTTCCAAATGCCCTTCACCCCCTTCGCAGTCAAGGGTGTAGTAGTCTTTACTCAGGCTTGCGAGTTTCTCCATGTTGGGGATTTCATAATCATCTAGTCCAATGGCTTTGGCGTAGATAGTAAAATGGGTTTTGATGGCTATTTTGCCCAGTTTGATGAGAGCTCTTGTTTTGACGTTGCTGAAATCTATTTTTTTGGCATTTTCTACATGCAAATTCTCATTTTTATGTAAGGCACGTTCGGCTTCCCAGATACTGAGCATGAGACGGTTGATGATGGGTTGCGGGATGCACTCGGCACCTTCAGCTTCTAAGAAACGGTGGAGATTGTAATTCCCGTCTCCTTCTGTCATTGCTGCCCAGAATTCACCCATCACCATCACTTTGGCTTTGGGCTGCAGACGGTTGAGTTTTACTTTTTCAAGCACACCTCGACAGTTCCACAGCGCTTTTATAAGGCTTTTTTTCTCTAAAAATGCGTTTGAGATGAGTTCTTTACAAGCCTCTATCGCTTTGTCTGTGCTACCTGCTTCCAACTCATAAGGGCGCATCTTGTATCCCAACAGGTTGATGATGTCGCCGATGATGACAGACTTAATGAGTGTGATGAAAAACTTAGGGGTAAATTGGAGTATCTCATCATCGATATCATCTCCTTGAAAGATGCCTTTATCATGTTCAAAAGAGGTGATACGAAAGCCTTCAAACCCGGCATCTCGTAAGGCTTTTTTATACTCTGTGATATACATACCAAAGCGACACGGTCCACATCCACCAGCGGTAATATAGACATACTTTTGTACAATCTCCTCCGAGCTGAGTCCTTGTTCGTCACGAAGGTTTTGCAGGTATTTCACAAGGTTGCCCACGGTAAAGTAGGTAGGGTTGCATTGCCCTCTGTTGCCGTACGCTTTGCCGGTTTGAAAGGATTCAAAGTTGGGGTTTGGCATGGAGATGTAGTTTTCACCCAAAGAGACAAGGGCAGCCTGTATGAGCTGGTCTTGTAAGATGGTAAGTCCGCCTGAGAGCATAATCGTCTCACTTTTAGGCGCGTATTTGATAGCTTTTTGGGGGACATCTCTCCACTGTGTGGGGGTAGCATTGATAAACTGTAAGTCACCGTTGTGTTCTTGGGGTTTGATACTGCTGCAAGTTGCACTCATACGACACTCTCCTCTTTTGGGTATTGTATTAATCTTTTTTGGTACTGTTCTAGTGTATAGGCGAAAGTTTTGACACGTATCTTGATAGATCCGCCCGGTTTGTTGGCATCGATGTCGTGCAGGGTAAGGTGTGGTGTTCTACTGGCACCGAGTATCTTGTCGATGATAGCATACGTTGGCGCATCGTGTCCGCATTTAAAGCTAGAGAGATCGAGCACAGCAACATTGGGGTGGCGCGCAGCAAACTTGGCAGCCCATACTTTTTGTGCTGAGTTGGTGGAGAAGTTCTCCGCCCAAACATCTCGTATATCATACGGTGACTCGATGTAGCCTTTTTTAACATCTTCCTCAAAATATCTCATCAAATATGCTTTGTCCTTAGGGATAGCACGCATGGAGATGCTCTTGAAGCCCAAAGACTGGAACTCATCGAGTATCTCATGATTAAGTCCAGGGTCGCTGTGATACGGTCGTCCTAGAAGCAGGATGACTATCTCATTATTGGCTACAGCATCATCTAGGATTTTGCGCCCTTCTTTCATGATGTCAGCATCATTTTTATCTAAAGCTTTCCATGCCTGCTCTACTGCCCAGTTGTTTTCATCTTCGGTTATTTGCAGTTTTTCTTTCCATGTAGCAAAAAGTTGTTTTTTGAGCAACGCTTTGTTGTCAAAATTGAGTGCATCTTCTACATAGTTGATGCCTTTTTCTGCAAACAGGTTGCGTTCTTTCGTAAAAGCAGAATAAACCACTTTTGGCGTACCCGAAATGATAGGACAGGAAGTCTGACCCATGGTGTGTTTGACGTATCCAGGCAACTCGGTCACCGCAGGAAACCAGAGATAATCAAAGTGCTTCTTGGCAAATTTTTTATCATAGAGCAAGGAGTAGACATGAGACTGTGCTACTTTGGCAGGGTAACAGGAGTCGACTGAACCGTACTTTGCCCCTTCCAAAAACATATCTTCATTGGAAAATCCGGAAAATTGGATATGTGAAGGATGCAGACCCAGTGCTTCAAGATAGGTGCGTAAAAAAGGTGCCAAAGAGTAGATATTGAGTACTTTGGGGATGGCGATTTGGAGGGTTTCTCTATAGGTTTTATCTTCTTGTTTACTCTCTTGAAAGTTTCTTGTCACTTCTTTTCGTAGTGTAGGTCCCCAGCCTCTGAGTGTCACTTTGACCTGCTGTTCTTTGAGTTGGGTGGAAGCATCGGGTTTTGGTTCGAGTGTGTAGGTCGGTGCAAAAAGAGCGGTGGATTCTTTTTTGACAAGATTGGGTGTCGTGGACTGTAAGCCTTTTCGGCTCTCTTTGAGAACTCTCAGTGCTTCATGTGACTCAACCGTACCTTCTTCACAAGAGAAGCCTGCGATGTAGCGTACAGAGGCGGATGAAGGTGTTTGTGTGTCGATGAAAGTACGTGAACAGTTGATACTGCAAAAATTGCAGCGTGTACTCTCATCGGTTCTGGAAGTAAAGGTCATTTGCAGGGCTTCTTGCATTCCCACAAACGTCGCATAGCCTCTGTGTGCCACGACATCTTTGGCTTCTATCGCCGCACCGTATGCACCAGCTTCACCCGGATGGGGGTGGACATCAACTCTGGCATGAGGCACTTTGTCTTTGATGTAGTCCACTTGGGCTTTGAGTGCGGCTTGATTGTACTGTGTGCCGCCTTGCAGTACAAAGTGGTCGCCAAAGGCAGCTAAGTTAGGTGCTTGCACGACGTACTGCCAGACATTTTTAGGAAGCACTTTGGCGATGCCTGCAAAAAGTTCTTCTTTGCTGTAGCCTTCTTTTTGGAAGTTTACCCTGTCGGTATCTAAAAACACGGCACAGCCATAGTTAAAAAGCGGTGCCTGTGTGGCAGAAAAAGCAACATCGGCATAGTTCTCAACCGGTACACCGAACTGTTTTGCCATGGACTGAAGCAGTGTACCGTTTCCTGCAGAGCATTGGTTGGAGAGACGGAAGTTTTTCATCATGCCATTTTCCATAAAAAGCACTTTGATGTCCTGTCCCCCTATATCACAAATGACGTTGATGTCGTCCCCAAAGGCTTTTTGTGCCGACTTCATGTGGGCGATGGTTTCGATGATGTTGGCATCTGCCCCAAGTGCCCCTCCGAGTACATCAGCCGCATACCCTGTCACTCCTAAGCCTTGCACATCATAAAAGCCATGCGGGTCTTGGGCTTGTATTTTGTTCAGGAGTTCCAAAGTATCGACAATGGGATTGCCTTTTGAGAGCTGATAGACTTTGAGTAACATCTCTCCCTGTGCATCACACAAAACGGCTTTAGAAGAGGTGGAACCGCCGTCTATGCCCAAAAAGCAAGTGGTTTTTTGGGTGAGTACAGGCGGTACGAAAGGCTTGATGGTATAAGCATCTTTAAAAGCCGACAACTCCTCAGCAGAGGTGACTAAAGGCGCATCGGTGTTTTCATTTTGTGTCATGCCTCCACTCTCAACCAGCGTTTTGAGTTGGATAAGACCTGCAAAAGGTTTGTCGTTATTGGCTTCTCCTTCACCGAAGATGACCGCACCTAAAGCTGCGTAATACTGGGCATTTTGAGGCACGATGATGAGTTTATCGATAGACTCTTTGTCATAAACAATGCCCCGTTCATCCCAAAGCTCAGTAATGCGCATACGCCAGCACTCCTGCAAAAAGGGCAGGTAAGTATTGGGGCCACCAAGCAGTAAGACTTTAGGCATAAGGGTATTCCCCCGAGTAAGCACCGTAAGGTTTTGCATCACGATGGCATCTGCAAGAGAGTTCATGATTTCATTGGAGGGTACGGAGGTTTTGACGAGGTTTACGATGTCGGTTTCTGCAAATACACCGCATTTGGCGGCAACATGATGCAGTTTGTCGGTTTCAAAACGCAACTTCTGTATCTCTTCACTCGCCATACCGACTTTCATCGTGCATTTTTCTATGGTAGCACCTGTACCGGAGGCACACTTGTCGTTCATGGAACTTAGAACCGACTTTCTGCCGTCTTCACTTTCTTTAAAGTGCATGATCTTGGCATCTTGTCCGCCCAATTCTATGACTGCGCGTACATCGGGGTGTAGATGTTCAACGGCTAGCACTACGGCATTGACCTCTTGGACAAAACGTGCGTTGATGGTCGGTGCGATGCGTGAGGCACCTGAACCTGTGATATAGACTTTGTCTATCTTGTGGTAGACATCGGAGTGGGTATGGGAGAGTTCTTCAAGGAGTTTTAGAAGGGTGGGTGCCTGTTTGGTATCGTGCGCGGTGTAGGCTTTTGCTACGATATGGAAGTTTTCGTCACATACAACGTATTTGACTGTGGTAGAGCCTATGTCTATCCCCAGTGTATATCTGTACCTAAGCGGTTGGGTCATGGCTACGCCTCGCGTTTGCTTTTAAATGCCCATATCATCCATAGGATGCCAAGGAGGATGTAGGGGATGCTTAGAAGCTGACCGGTGCTAAAAGGGATATCTAGCGTGTACGCTTCTTGTTTGGTTTTGGTGTATTCGAGCAAAAACCGCGCAACAAAGACCAAGACCAAAAAAGTACCCGGCAGGATTTTGGTGGCAAAAGCAGGGCTTACCCTACGGTAAATGACTAAGAGTATCGCCAAGATGACAAGGTAGCTCAGGGCTTCATAGAGCTGTACGGGGTGTCTTGGGATGAGGTCTACGCGCTCAAAGACTATTGCCCAAGGCAGTTGCGAGGGAAGTCCGAGGATTTCAGAGTTAAAAAGATTGCCAAAGCGCACACATGCTGCAGTAAGCGCTCCAGGGATGGCGATACGGGAGAGTAGCCACATATAGGGTGTATCGTAGCGTTTAGAAAACAGATACAAGGCAAGAAGCACCCCTGCCAAACCACCGTGACTAGCAAGCCCGCCTTTCCATACTTTGAGGATCTCTAAAGGATGGGAAAGATAAAAATCAGGTTCATAAAAGAGACAATGCACCAAACGTGAACCGACTACCGCACCGACCATGACATAGATCAGAAGTTGATCCAGTGAAGCCGGATCTTTGCCTTCGCGTTTATAGATCCATTGGAGGATTAAAAGACCGATAAAAAAAGACCCTACAAACAAGACTCCGTACCAACGAAGCTGTAGACTGCCTAGCTCTAAGATATTGGGGTTGACATTCCAGATAAGGTGTTCCATGGTGATATTAGCCTTTTTGTAATGAGGAGTATTATACTCCCACTTTCTTTAATGAAGTTTTGAGAACGATGGCTTTACTTGGTATGTGTGCAAACGCGTTTTAATGTCAGATTGTTTGTTTACAGTACAATGATTTCAGCAAAAGAGAGAAAACTAAAAAAACCAATAATGTCTATGAGGGTAATGACAATCACCGAACTTGCAACAGCAGGATCAAAGCCAGCTTTTTTGATAAGAAGAGGGACGCTCGTGCCAGAATGCCTGCAAAGAGAAAACTCACGAACATAGATAAACCAATAGAGACAGCAATAGGGGTTTGTTCAAACCATACTTGGGCAACCATGGCACTGATGATACCAAACCATACTCCGTTAATAACAGCCATGGTGAGCTCTTTGACAAAAACAGGTTTTAAACGATGAAAACTGATCTGTCCAAGAGCCATCTGACGCACCGTAACCGTCATAGTCTGTACCGAAGCAGTGCCTGCCATGTTTGCCACAATCGGCATGAGTACCGCCAAGGCAATCACAGCTGCGAGCGTCTCTTCAAAAATACCAATGACCAAGGAAGCAATGATGGCATTAAGCAGGTTGATGCTCAGCCAAAGGGTTCTTGTTTGGGTGGTTTTGCCAAAACTCTCATGCAGTTCTTCGTCTTTACTGACATTATTCAGGTTGTAAATCTGTTGTGTTGCACGTTTTTGTGTCATATCCAGGGCATCATCATGGGTGATTCTGCCTAGAAGTGTACCTTTGGCATCAACCACTGCGAGTGAAGCGATATCGTATTTTTCTATGGTTTGAAGCGCTTTTTCTATGGAATCATGGGCGCAGACACTATGGGACGTGGGGAGTTTTTTGATAATCTCATCCAAAAAAGCCTCTTTTCCTTCCAAGAGGAGATTGTCAAGTCCTATTGTGTTGATAAATTTTCCTGTCTCATCGGTGACAAAAAGATTGTGAACTGAACCAATATTTTTTTGTTTCAAAACCCTCAAGGCAAGAATGGCATCAGCGACACGCTTTTGGTTCGAGACCTGAAAAAGCTCTGTTTGCATCACAGAACCCGCTTCATTGCTTTGATAGTGCATCAGCTTTTCAATGGTCTCTTGCGTTTGATTTTTGAGACGTTTTAAAAGTTCTTTTGCTTTTTTAGGATCTGTTTTGTGTGTCGCTTGGACAAAATCAGCACCATCGTCACTCTCCATCACTTCGATGATTTCTGCCAAATTGTCAGCGTCATGGGCTAGGATGAAATCTATTTGGAAGGGTACGGGCAACTCCATGAGTGTGTCTGCTTTGAGTTTAAGCGGAAGGGAGTCAAGATAGGCAAAAAACTTCTCTATGTCCTGATGTTTGACCTCTTCAAGATAGTCTGCCATATCGGCATCATGTACAGTGTTATGAAGTGTGACACCCTCTTGCAGTTTTTGAAGATACAAATCTATTGCTTGGATGTCCATCAGTTATGTGTTGATTTTTTCTTTTATTTCTTTGGCAATAACAGCAATTTTGTTTATTTTTTGTGTGTCGCTGAGATGGTCATCGAGCAAGATTTTGACAAATGCAGAACCGACGATAACCCCGTCAGCCCCTTTTGCTTTCTCTTTCGCTGTGTGCTCATCGACACCAAAGCCTACATAAACGGGAGTGTCGCTGTATTTTTTGATGTTGGTAATGATGGGTTGCAGCTCTTCACTTTTTCCAGCCCCCGTGATACCGGCATAGGCAACCAGATAGATAAACTTTTGTGCCTGTGAGACAATGGTTTGTATGCGTGCTTCTGAGTCGGTCGGTGCTATAAAATCGATGAGTGAAAGTCCTGCAGCTTCGATGCCCTGTTTGTAAGGTGCAGCCTCTTCAAAAGGAAGGTCAGGGATAATGAAGCCGCCCACACCGGCTTTTTTGGCTTCAGTGATGAAAGTGTCCATACCTCTGTGGTAGAAAGGGTTAAAGTAGCCCATCCACAGTGTATCGATGTGCGGAGTTATCTGTGCGGAGACTTCAAAAAGATGTGAGAGTTTAAAGCCATTTTCGAGTGCTTTGAGATTGGCTTTTTCAATAACCGGCCCATCAGCAACAGGGTCAGAAAAAGGCATACCCAGTTCAAGTGTATCAACACCGGCTTCAGCTAAAGCCAAAGCAGCATCTACTGTAAATTCCAAAGAAGGAAACCCTGTCGTAATGTAAGCAACCAAATTTTTCAAACGATACTCTTTTGCGACACTATGTCATTTATTTTTTGTTATTATACATTTTTTAGATAAAATGAGTGAAACGATAAATTATGACGCATAGTAGGACGATGATGAGTATCCATACCCCCAAGATAGAAAAAAAAGTAACCCTAAACACACTTGCAAATATGAAAGGGCGTGAGCCTATCACCATGGTGACTGCCTATGATGCGCTTTTTGCCAAGCTGTTTGACGGTGAAGTAGAGATGATACTGGTCGGCGACAGCCTCAATATGAGTTTTTTGGGTAAAGAAGACACGCTTTCAGCCACCATGGATCAGATGATTTATCATACTCAGGCAGTGTGTAACGGGGCTAATCTGCCGTTGATTGTGGTCGATATGCCTTTTGGTACCTATATGACACCGCAACTTGCAGTCGAAAATGCCACAAGGGTGTACAGAGAAACCAATGCACAGGCTGTGAAGCTCGAAGGCGGAAAAGAGCGGGCGCACATCGTTGAAGCATTGAGGCAAAACTCTATTGCAGTACTGGGGCACATCGGTCTGATGCCGCAGTTTGTACGCAGTGAAGGCGGTTATAAAGTGAGAGGTAAAGATCAGGCCGATATCGATGTGTTGGTGGAAGATGCAAAAGCGTTGGAAAAAGCCGGTGTGTTTGCCATCGTCGTAGAGGGTGTCAAAGAAGAAGCAGCCAAAGCCATCACCAATGCCGTCTCTGTACCCACTATAGGGATAGGTTCGGGCAATACTACAGATGGACAAGTACTGGTATGGAGCGATATGTTCGGCTTTTTTGAAGCGTTTAAACCCAAATTTGTCAAAGAGTATTTTGATGGTGCAAAGCAGATTCGAAAAGGGCTGCAAACCTACAGGGATGAAGTCAAATCCAGAGCATTTCCCAGCGAGGACTACACCTACTGATGGAACGTATGGTAGAGATAGAACGCTTTAGTGAAGAGATTTCCTACGAATTCACCCTTCGACCGAGCTCTTGGGATGAGTATATCGGGCAAGAGAAGATCAAAAAGAACCTCAAAGTCTTCATAGAAGCAAGCAGAAAAAGAAACGAGGCGCTTGATCACATCCTCTTTTTTGGTCCTCCGGGTTTGGGAAAAACGACCATCGCAAACATCATCTCCAATGAAATGGGCGCCAATATCAAGACCACGGCTGCTCCTATGATAGAAAAAGCAGGTGACCTTGCGGCACTCTTAACCAACATCGAAGAGGGTGATATCCTGTTTATCGATGAGATTCACCGTATGTCACCGGCAGTCGAAGAGATACTCTACCCTGCCATGGAAGATTTTCGTTTGGACATCATCATCGGAAGCGGCCCAGCGGCACAGACCGTGAAGATTGATTTGCCACGCTTTACCCTCATCGGTGCAACCACCAGAGCAGGGATGCTTTCTAATCCTCTTAGAGAGCGTTTTGGTATGCATTTTCGTATGCAGTTTTATACACCCGAAGAGTTGGCACAGATTGTTACACAGGCGTCTAAAAAACTCGAAAAACCGGCACATACAGAAGCCTCAAGCGAGATAGCACGACGAAGCAGAGGGACACCGCGTATCGCTCTACGGCTGCTCAAGCGTGTCAGAGATTTTTCTGAAGTTGCGGGTGAGTCTGAAGTTACCCTAAAAAGAGCCCAGTATGCTTTAGATGAACTGGGTGTCAATCATTTGGGGTTTGATGAGCAGGATATACAGCTTTTAGAATTGCTAGTCTCAGCCAAAAACAAACCCATGGGTCTTAGCACCATTGGCGCAGCACTCTCTGAAGATGAAGGCACCATAGAAGATGTGTTGGAGCCGTATCTCATAGCCAACGGTTACATCGAAAGAACGGCCAGAGGTCGCATCGCCACGCAAAAAAGTTATGAGCATTTTAGGCTCTCAGGAACAAAAGACGGACTGTTTGATGGACAATAAACCTGCGATGATTACCGTACTTTTTGTACTTTCATTGGTGGGTGCCTATAGTATTTATCAGCCTTTTTTGCTCTCTATTGTGGTTGCGATTTTACTCACGATGGCAACGTACAACTTCACCAAAAAACTGATCAAGTATTTTCACTCAAGAAAAGTCTCTGCGTTGATTACTTCTTTGCTTTTGGTTTTAATTTTGTTTGCTCCTTTGGTGTATATGGCAACCACGGGGGTAGGATATATCTCCAAGCTCGACATCGGCATCATCACGCAAGTGACTTCAGTAGTGGAAACATTTTCTCAAAAGATTCCCTACCTTAAAGAGTGGAGCCAGACAAGCCTCAATGAAGAAAAGATTGCAGGATATATCCAGTATGCCACTTCTTATGTGACCACTGCAGGCAGTGCCGGTTTGGGATTTGTCAAAAATATGTTTCTTGTCGTGGTTTTTTATTTTATTATCAATTTTTACGGAGAACGTTTTTTTGATTTGATACGCGCACTAATGCCTGTAAGCAAGATGAAGAGTGCCAAGATGATTCATGAAGTTTCATCTACGATGGAAGTGGTTTTTTACTCCATCATTGTAACGGCCATTTTTGAAGGATTGCTCTTTGGTGTGATGGTAGGGTATTTTGGTTTTAACGGAGTGTTTTTTGGTATTATCTACGGCTTTGCTTCTTTGATACCGATTGTAGGCGGTATGCTGGTTTGGCTGCCACTGTCTTTATATGTGTGGGGAAAGATGGATGCGCAGAGTGCACTCTTTATCGGCGGATATTCTGTGGTGGTTATTTCGGTTATTGCCGATACCTTTATCAAGCCTATTATTATCAAAATCATTAAAGAAAATCTGCTCAAAAGTACCATAGAAATCAATGAAATCGTAATATTTTTCTCCATATTGGCAGGGATGAGCACCTATGGTTTTTGGGGGATGATTTTGGGTCCAGCCATCACCTCTTTTTTGATAGCAATTACTAAAGTATATATAGATTATAATGATAAAGAACAAAATAAATAAGCCTAATTATCAACTAATCTACAGAAGGAAGATGTCATCACAAAAATACTTATCATAGAAGATGATCCCGAACTGGCACTCATCTTAACAAACTATCTGACAAAATTTGACATGGAAGTCATTGGAGCTGAAGACCCTTATATAGGGCTTTCGTTGCTTACGCAACACAAATTTGACTTGATTATTTTGGATTTGACCTTACCGGGTATGGATGGACTCGAAGTCATACCCAAGATACGTGATATCACCAATATCCCCATCATTATCTCTTCGGCTAGAGATGACATCACCGATAAGGTTATCGGTATGGAGAGGGGTGCAGATGACTATATGCCAAAGCCTTATGATCCAAGAGAACTCGTCACACGTATCAAAACGATCTTAAGACGTACCTATAGTGCTGAAGATAAAACGGCTGAGAAAGTAGAGCTTTTTGTGCTCGATACCAATGCCAGAGAGATTCGGTTTAAGGGTAAATCTTTGGAACTTACTGCTGCAGAGTTTGATGTGTTGGGTATGCTTTTGCAGCATAAAAACGGTTCAGTCTCGCGCGAACAGCTTTTGTATGAAAGTGAACACATCGATGATGACTCCTCCATCAAAAACATCGATGTCATTATCTCCCGTATCAGGCAGAAGATTGCCAAAATTGATGCGGATAATATTTATATTAAACCTATTCGCGGGGTAGGATACCTTTTGACTGACCGCGTATGAGAAACCTGCCCGTAACCACCTTCATCCATGTCCTTTTTTCCGTGGCATTGTTGATTTTGATTGCCACATTTTTGCTTTTTCTCTCTTGGGATAAAGACAGGCACAAGATAGAAGAGTATAAACACTATCAACTGGTCTCTCTCACCTTTTTATCGAAACTTGAACTTAACCCCCAAAAAGAGGATTTGGCGCAACTGTATAAAGATCTTTTGGTCAAGGAAGTCAAAGATGAAAAAGCCAAAGAGATTAAAAAAGAGATTGAGATTCAGGGTACAACTGTCTTTACAGGAGGCTCATCTGTAGGTAGAGTGAGGGTGTTCAATATACGCGGTACACACTATATCTATGTGCAGCGTATGGAACATAATCTGCTCTTGCAAGATGACAGGCCTGAGAATTATTTTTTTGAAATAGCAGTGACGCTGGGTATTTTTTTGATTGGGCTGCTTCTTTTGGTCTATTTGGCGGTATTGAAAAAACTGGAACCTTTAAAAACACTCCACAAGCAGATACAACGCTTTGCCAAAGGCGATACACAGACACGTATTACCTACCTTTATGATGATGAGATAGGTAAAATTGCAAAAAGTTTTGATGATGCGATACGGTATATCAACACACTGAGTGCTTCAAAAAACCTCTTTATGCGAAACCTGATGCATGAGCTTAAAACACCCATTACAAAAGGGCGTATTATTGTGGAGATGCTGGATGATGAAGCGACCAAAGAGGTTCTCATCCGCGCATTTGAGCGTATGAATGAGCTTATCTCAGAACTTGCTGAGGTAGAGCGTGTCACCACGCAAAGTTTTGAACCCAACTTTGAATATACGATGCTCGATGAAGTGATACGCCGCAGTCAGGAACTTTTGATGACCATCAAAGGCCGAGTGATTATCGATGTGGAAAATATCGCTTTGACGACTGATGTGAAACTGCTCTCCTTGGCGATTAAAAATCTACTTGATAATGGCATTAAGTACAGTAAAAATAAAGAAGTTACCCTCAAATCCACACCAGAGGGCAGCTTAGAGGTGATTTCTCAGGGTGAAGCATTACAGCACCCTTTTAGCTACTATATCGAACCCTTTTCCCAAGAAGAAAAAAGAAGTTCAGGATTTGGATTGGGGCTTTATATTGTCCACAGCATCGTAGAAAAGCTTGGATGGAGGCTTGGCTACAGGTATGAGGCGGGAAACAATATCTTTGTGATATACACAAAAAATCCACGCGCCTAAACTACTCTTTGAGAGACGCCGCGATGAGTTCGAGCGGATTTTTAAAGATGGTTTCGACTTTGGCATCATTAAGCGCTTCACTCAGCTGCATACGACAGGCTGAACACTCCGCACTGACATAGTGTGCTTTAGTCTCTTTGATCATCGCTGCTTTGGGTTTGCCTGCAGCCTGCGCAAAGTGAAACTTCTCTGTTTGCATCGTTACACCACCAAAACCACAACAGCGGTTAGACTCAGACATCTCTATCATCGGGTAGTTTGGCGCAAGCAGATTACGCGGTTGCTGCCATATACCCTGTACCTTTCTGGCATGACAAGGGTCATGGTAGGTGACGGCTTCATCAAATTTTTTACCCCGTTCTTTGAGTATTTGTTGCAAGTCGGTGTTGTCATCCAGCCACGCGGTCGCCATAAAAATCTTTTGTGCTACTTTTTTGGCACGTGCTTCCCACTCTGGCATCTTATGGTTTTTAAAAAAAACTTCCCAGTCGTGTTTGATCATCGCAGAACAGGTCGCTTCAGGGATGAGCATCGCGTCACATTCATCCATGAAGCTTTCAAAGTAGGCGATATTTTTTTTCGTCATATACTCCACAGAGTTCACATCACCCGTAAAATAGGCAGGTGCACCGCAGCAGAGCTGTTTTTTAGGGATAAAGATGTCGATGTTCAGCTCTTTAAGTATCTCCACCAAACTGTCACCGATACCCGTGTAGTTGTAGTTTGCCAAACACCCTATAAACAATGCCACACGTTTATTTTTTTCTTCGCGAACCGGTGCAGGGATCTCTTCAGGGTAGCTGTTGAGAAAACTTGTTTTTGCCATAGAAGGCAAGAGTCTGCCTTTTTTAACAAGTGGCAAAGAAAATCGTGCACGCAAGCCTCTGCCTTTATCGTCCTGAGAGAGTGCACAGGTTTTAAACATAAAGCCCATCTTCATCACCATATCCATGATAAAACGATGGCGAAGCAAAAAGAAAAATCCACGCTTGAACCATGCTATACCAAATTTATCGGCGATATCTGCACGCACCTCTTCGATGACCATATCGGTGGCGAGAGAGTTGGGACAGACATCCACACAGTTGGTACATAAAAAACAAGACTCAAAGATGTCTTTTGCATTTTTGTCCAACTCCAGATGCCCCTGTTGATAGGCACCCAAAAGTTCTATAAACCCTCGTGGAGAGGTCGTCTCATCAGGGTTGACTTGGTGTATGGTACACACGGGGATGCACTTTCCGCACTTGATACAGTCATCGCTCGTGGCAGTAAAATTAAAAATTTCTTCTATTGGTTTGCTCATATTTCCTCTTAGCTCTTATACTGTTTTTGAAAAACTCTTTTTGCCTTGCTCATACTGGTGCATGTAGGCATCAAAGGGCATGGCTATATTGCGTATCAGCAGTGTCCCTGTTGGACTCACTGAGATTTTATTGTTTGAGATAGTGACCAGTTTGGCTTCTACAAATTCTTCTAATCCCAAGAGGGCATCTGCAAAATAGCTTTTAAAGTCTATGCCATACTCTGTGTTGATACGAAGCATGTCTATAGAAAAGTTTGCCATCAGTTCCATGATGACCGCTTTTCGTATAAAGTCATCTTCACTCAGATTGACACCGCGTTCAAAAGGCAGTCTGCCTGTATCAAGCGCTGCTTCATAGACTTTCATGTCTTTGGTGTTTTGTGCATAGTACCGCGCACCTTCACCGATGCTGGTAAGCCCGATACCCACAAGGTTGGCACCACCTTTTGTGGTATAGCCTTGAAAGTTACGGTGAAGCTCCCCTTTTTCGATGGCAGCAAAGAGTTCATCTTCGGGTTTTGCAAAATGATCCATCCCTACCATTTTATACCCCTTGCTTTCAAAAAAGTCAATAGTATACTGAAATATCTCCAGTTTTACTTCCGGTGCAGGCAAGGTGGTCTCATCAAATTTACGCTGTGTTTTCATCAGCCACGGTACATGCGCATAGTTAAAAACCGCGACTCTATCGGGGTTAAGCTGGGTAGAGAGTTCAAGAGTTTGTTTAAATGTTTCTAGGGTTTGATAAGGCAATCCATAGATAAAATCCGTGTTGATGGAACGGATGCCGTATTTTCTTGCCAGATCGACCGCCTTTTGGGTCAGTTCCAAAGGCTGGACACGGTGGATCTCTTTTTGCACCGTTTCATCCAAGTCCTGAACGCCAAAAGAGATGCGGTTAAATCCGTGTTTGGCAAAGACTTTCATCTGTTCTTCATTAAAGTAGCGCGGGTCTATCTCGCAGGAGATTTCAGCCTCCTTGCTCCAGTTGGGAAATTTGCTTTTAATGTACGTCACGATCTCATCCAGTTCAAACGCTTTGTAAAAAGTCGGTGTACCGCCGCCAAAATGAAACTGTATGACTTCACGTGAAGTATCGATGTAAGTGGCCAAAAGGTTTATCTCTTTTTTGAGATAGGTGATGTAGGTTGAGAGTTTTTCTTCTTTGGAGGTAAAGATGACGTTACACCCACAAAAGTAACACGCACTCCGGCAGAAAGGAAGATGCACATAGAGTGAGAGTTTTTCGGTTGAAGTTTCCAGGTAGTTGATGTAGTCATCGTATTGGAAAGCATCACTGAACTCTAAAGCAGTAGGATAGGAGGTGTATCTTGGACCTGCTTTGGAGTATTTGCTGAACTTTTCAAAATCGATTTGACTCAAGGGGGTTCCTTTTGGGCTTGAATTTTTTTTCATCTTTGGGTTTTCTTTCTACTTTTTTAGAAAAAGTAGGCAAAAAGCGTCGACCTTCTCGAATCGCTACGCTTTCAAGGGCGTTCAGGTCGACATTATTTTATGAATGAAGAGCTATAGGTTTCTTTGTGTAAGGCATCATAAGCATTGCCATGCAATACAAACAATAATTCCTAATTCCTAATTCCTAATTCCTCACTCTCATCAGAACGATGAGCGTCCAGCCAGACCATGATGCCTTTTTGGGCGTGCAGTCTGTTTTCTGCTTCTGTGAAGATGACTTCTGCGTGTTTTTCAAATGTCTCTTCACTCACTTCATAGCCTCTATAGGCAGGCAGGCAGTGCAAGAAGATAGCATCCTCTTTTGCTTCTGCCATTAAAGATTCATCCACCATATATCCTTTAAATGCAGCGATTCTCGCCTCTTTTTCCGCTTCCTGACCCATGGAGACCCATGTATCGGTAGTGACCACATCACATCCTTTTACTGCCTCTTTGGGGTCAGTCGTGAAGGTGATTTTGGCACCGCTTTTTTGCGCCATTTCGAGTGCTTCTAGGATGATAAATGGGTCACACTCATACCCTTGGGGTGTAGCGATGCGCAGTTCAAATCCAAGTTTGGCAGCCAGCATCAGCCATGAGTGTGTCATGTTGTTTCCATCGCCCACATAGGCAACCACGGGGTTTTCACCTTTGCCAAACTCGAGCATGGTCAGATAGTCTGTCATGAGTTGTACAGGATGGTAAGAGTCTGTAAGACCATTGATGACCGGCACTTTGGAGTAAGTGGCAAACTCTTCGAGTTTAGACTGCTCAAAGGTGCGTATCATCACCATGTCCACCATACGGCTGATGACACGCGCCGTATCTTTCATGGGTTCACCGCGTCCGAGCTGTATGTCAGAAGAAGAGAGAAAAAGCCCCACGCCACCAAGCTGATAAATCCCGGTTTCAAAACTCACACGCGTACGTGTCGAACTTTTTTCAAAGATCATGCCCAGTGTCTGATGTTCCAAGTAAGGCACAAATTGTCGTGCTTTGGTTTGTGCTTTGATTTTTTGTGCTAAAGCAATCATCTCCAAGATCTCTTCTTTGCTGAAATCTTTGAGTGTTAAAAAGTGTCTCATGGAACCTTCCTTGATACAGGCATCTATGCATGTAAAATTAAAGAAACTATTTTACCATAAAAGGTTGAAATTTGCACGCGCTCACACTTCTTGGGTACATATAGGACTATTGTTGAAGCAGTATCGCCGCTTCTTTGGCGTGGTAAGTGATGATGATGTCTGCGCCTGCGCGTTTAAATGCCATCAGGGTTTCCATCATAACTTTGTCGTAGTCTATGACTCCTGCACGACCTGCCATCTTGAGCATGGCGTACTCACCGCTGACATTGTAAACGGCTAAAGGCAAGGTGGTGTTGTTTTTGACATCACGCACGATGTCAAGGTAGGCAAGAGCAGGTTTTACCATAAGGATATCTGCGCCTTCTTTTTCATCTTCTAGGCTCTCAGCGATGGCTTCGTTACGGTTGGCGGGGTTCATCTGGTAGCTTCTTCTGTCTCCAAAACTAGGACTGGACTCTGCTACATCTCTAAAAGGGCCGTAGTATGCTGAGGCAAATTTGGTAGAGTAAGACATGACAGGCAGGTTGACAAAACCGGCGTTGTCAAGCCCTGCACGGATGGCGGTGATCATCCCGTCCATCATCCCCGAAGGGGCTATCAGGTCAACACCTGCTTTGGCGTGCACCACTGCTTGTCGTGCCAGGTTGTCAAGTGTGATGTCATTGTCAACGGTGTGAAGCACGGGGTCAAGTACGCCACAGTGTCCATGGTCGGTGTATTCGCAAAAGCACAGATCTGTAACGACAAACATCTCAGGGTGTGCTGCTTTGACTGCGCGAACGGTTTGGGCGATGATACCGTGTTCACACATCGCGTCGCTTCCTACAGAGTCTTTGACATCGGGAATCCCAAACAAGATGATGGCGTAGATGCCCAGTTGTTTTAACGCATCACACTCTTTAACGATTTCATCGATGCTCATCTGAAAAACCCCTGGCATCGAGCCTACTTCCTCTTTGATGCCCACACCACTTTTAACAAAAAGCGGGTAGATAAAGTCATTGACACTCAGGTGTGTTTCTTGTAGCAAGTCTCTTAAGACGGGATGGATTCTTTTTCTTCTAAATCGTGCGAACATGATGCAGACCTTTAAAAATATTTTAGGTATTTTAACAGTTGTGGCGCATAATTTTGGTTAATTTCCAAATTTTGAAGTATAATCCCACCATGAAGCCTATAGAAATATCGCAAATCGCCACCCTTCCTACGCAGTACGGAACCTTTAATATACAAGCATTTAAGGAAGGGCACAGAGAACACCTTGCCATTTTTACAGACCATTTGGCTGAGGCACCCATCGTGCGTGTACACTCCGAGTGTCTCACCGGTGATGCACTGGGCTCAGTAAAATGCGACTGTGGCGAACAGCTGCATTTTGCTCAAAAGCTTATCGCCAAAGAGGGCGGGATGATCATCTACCACAGACAAGAAGGCAGAAATATCGGACTGCTCAACAAGGTCAACGCCTATGCACTTCAGGACAAAGGATTTGACACCGTTGCGGCAAACCATCAGCTCGGCTTCAGAGCCGATGAACGCACCTATGAAGTGGTAGAGTTCATTTTAAAGCATTTTGGCATTACCAAACTCAAACTACTCACCAACAACCCCAAAAAACTAGAGAGTTTAGGTGCAATAGAAATCATCGAACGCCTCCCCATCCAAATCACCCCTAACCCCTACAATGAAGGCTATCTTCAAACAAAAAAAGAACAGTTGGGGCATCTGCTTTAGTACGTGTTATTTTTTCTGATATTTTTCTGATATTTTTTCAGTATACTACGATTCATCAATAGAATTTAAGAGGGTATTAAATTCTATTTAAATAATAATATATTATAATAATCATAAGAAATGCTACACCTGCCGTGAGACAGGGTCAGAAAGCCATGGGTCTTTGAAAAGAAGATCGCCAGGTTGCCAAAGAATAAAATATTCACTAAGACTAAAGTCAATATCAGGCAACAATGACAAAAAATTATACCTTTAGCACACTCTACACTCAGATTAAAGCACAAAAGCATGATTTTTGGCGCAGTTCTTTGTATGGGGTTTTGGCAACGCTTCTTTTATTGCCTATACCGATGCTCATCCCGCTTTTGATCGATGAGGTGTTGTTGGGACATCCCGGAAAGATGACGGAGATGATCTCAGGTGTTCTTGGAAGTTCCCAAGTGTGGGTTTATATCACGGTTATTTTGGCAATGGTTTTAGTGTTGCGCCTTTTGGCATTTTATTTCAATAATACAAAAACCTTTTATGCCACCAAAATTACAGAAAAGATAAGCTACCTGCTTCGCCATCGTATTTTGCATCATCTTGAACGTGTTGAACTGAGTGAGTACGAAACACTCAAATCTGGCGGCATCGCATCAAAAACAGTGCAGGATGTGGAGAGTGTCAGTGGTTTTGCAGGACAGGTGGTCACAACGCTTTTGTCTGCTTCTTTGATGCTAGTAGGTATTGCAGCAGTGATGCTCTGGATGAACTGGGTGTTGGCTCTGCTTGTTTTTGTGTTAAATCCGTTTTTTTTAGCTTTTTCAAAAGTGCTTGGGCGTAAAACGGGTGAATTGTTACGCCGTCAGCATGAAGCGTATGAGTTGTACCATGAACTGCTAGCTGAAACCTTGGATCTTTTTGTGCAGGTGCGTGCGAGCAATCAGGAACACAGCTTTTTTGGCATCTTGCAAAATCTTGCCAAAGCCATCGAAACAGCATCTCTTGAGTATGGGCATAAAGCTGCCGTTGCACACAGTTCTTCCACGCTTTTGACCAATGTCGTTGTGGATATCTTTCGTGCTATGGGCATCGCAGCGGTAGCGTACTCCGATCTGACCATTGGGATGATGATAGCCTTTTTGTTTTATCTCTCGACATTGTTGCAGCCCATCCAGCAGCTTATGGGGCTGGTTATTGCTTATCAAGGTACAAAGCCGGCTTTAGAACGCATCAACACCTTGCTTGCGCTCTCTATGGAACCACACTATCCGCATAAAACAAATCCTTTTGAAGATATAAAAAGTACTTCCATCGAGCTGAAACATATCAGTTTTAACTATAGTAAAGGTAGTCAAGTCTTGCATGACATCAGCCTGCAAGCCCGTAAAGGACAAAAGATCGCACTCATAGGAGCCAGCGGAAGCGGAAAGACAACTATCGCACAGATATTGGTAGGGTTTTATCCTGTTCATACAGGTGAGATACTTTACGGCGGTGTTCCCATAGAGCAGATAGGGCTTCCTATCGTCCGTGAAAATGTAGCACTGATGCTGCAACAGAGCCTCTTTTTTAATGACACCATTCGCATGAATCTAACACTCTCGAAAGAAAAAAGTGATGCAGCAATTTATGAGGCACTCAGAGCCGCACAGCTTGAGGCGTTTGTACGAAATCTGCAAGAAGGGTTAGAGTCACGCATCGGAAAAAACGGCATCCGTCTCTCTGGTGGACAGCGTCAAAGACTCGCCATCGCAAGACTCATCCTCTCAGACCCAAAGATAGTCATCTTTGATGAAGCTACCTCTGCACTGGACAATGCCACAGAGTTTCACCTCTATGAGACACTGGCACCCTTTTTGGAGGGACGCACCACCGTCATCATCGCGCACAGAACCACAACCATCAAACAAGCTGACTACATCTATCTCATCGAAGAAGGCAGGATAAAAGCAGAAGGAACGTATGAAGAACTCCAAAAGCAAGGGCTGATACAGGAGGATTTTGATGTTCAATAAAATCAGAAAATTTACTGCTATATCTTCAGAAGAGAAAAAACTTTTTTTGGAAGCGTATATGATGCTGGGTGTCATGCGTGCAGCCATCCTGACGGTTTCCTTCAAGCGTTTGACGCGTTCATTGGAGCATCATACCCAACAGCCTGACTTAGCAACTCTCACACAAACCGAACAAGAAAGAGCTATAATAATAGGGAAATCCATCATGAGAGCAGCTACCTACACACCTTGGGAAAGTGCCTGCCTGGTACAGTCGCTTACGGCACAAAAGATGCTTCAAAAACGCGGCATTTCGGGTGTATTTTACCTGGGTGCTGCTAAAGATGAAGAGAGTAAAGAAAAGATGAAAGCACATGCCTGGTCACAGTGTGGAGAGACCATCATCACTGGTGGCAGTGGGCATGAAGATTTTGCTGTACTTTCAGTATTTGGATGGGGAAAAGAATGATCGCGTATAATCACTATATAAAGTTCATACCACGATTGGAGGATGACAAAGAATCAGTAGACTCATTTGTTGGTCAAGTAAAAGTAAGAGAAAGTAGTTTGTTTGCTTCTGAGTTAAAAAAGAAACTACAATGTGAAATGATTTTTCCTGAAAGTCAAGGACGGGATCTTGGACTCTATTCAGATCGTGAGTTTATGGATAGGGGTACGGGGCAGATTTGGGTATTTGAAGTCAAAGATGTCATTACTTTTTTCTGGTCTAGCGGAATGATGGAACTAGAATACATCAAACATGAAAACTTTACGGAAGAGCTACTGAAATATTGGGCCCTACATGTTGTGTTACCTATTTTTTTTATCATCGAAGGGATTTATGATTTTTTACATGCAGGTGCAGTGGAGATAAATGAAGAACCTGTACTTTTCATTGCCGAATCTTTTGGTGGCAAATCAACGATGACAGACTACTTTATGAAGCAAGGACATACGATGATTTCTGATGATAAGGTTGCAACGTTTCAAAAAGATGGTGATTTCTATACAGTATCTTCCTATCCATATCATCGCCCATATCGAGATATTGAAGATTTGGGTTTTTTTGTAGAAAATTTTGCAAAAACGCCAAAAGCAATGCATAGTATTTATGTTTTGCAAAAAGTTGAAGGTGATAATGATGTGAAGGTTAGCATGCTTACAGGGGTGGATAAATTCATGGCATTACGTAGTGCCAAAGAGATGAATCTGTTCTTTCCCGAGTCAAAACAGCTCGACTATTTAGGGGAAATTGCGCAGAGACTATCTGTATATAAAGTTACAGTTCCTTGGGATTTCAACAGGTTAAATGAAGTATATAATACTATTCTCGAACATCATAGTAGCTTTAGAAAGATGAAGTAATGAGCGGATTTTTTGGTATTTTTAATCGAAATGGAAATCCTATTGACAAAAATATTGCGGGGGAAATGCTCGAAACTATGTCTAGTTGGGAGCCGGATGAGAGTAATTTGTGGATAGATGGATCCATAGCATTGCGACATGCTATGCTTTGGAATACGCCAGAGTCTAAATATGAGCATCTACCGATGCAAAAAGATACGTATGTCCTGACAATGGATGCAAGGATAGACAATCGTGATGAATTAGCCAAAGAACTTACTTTACCTGATCTACCTATGGGGGAGATCGGTGATAGCGAATTTATACTGGCAGCTTATGAGAAATGGGGTGAAGAGTGTCCGAAACATCTCTTGGGCGATTTTGCTTTTGCGATTTGGGATAGTGAAAAAGAGCAACTGTTTTGTGCTAGAGATCATGTAGGCATTAAATCATTGTATTTTTTTTGTACAGATGATAGATTTATTTTTTCAAATGATATTCTATCATTTTTGGGCTGTTCTGAAATCCCAAAAGGTTTAGATAAAAATACAATAGCATTTTTCATCAAATCCAATTATCTTCATTCAAAACAGGCAACTTTTTTTGAGAGTATCAAAAAACTTCCTCCAGCAATGAGTATGATTGTTACTAAAGACAAAATCAATGAAACTACTTATTGGTCTCTAGAAAAATCTCCAATAATTCATTATAAAACTTTTGGAGAGTATGTTGAACAATTAAGGAAATTGTATGATGATGCTATTGAAGTACGTCTTCGTACTGATTATACTGTCGGATCTCATATGAGTGGTGGTATCGATTCTTCACCTATTGCGGTGCTTGCATCACAGAAACTTCACAAGATAGAAAAACCTCTTTATACATTTAACTGGATAGATATACCGGAAGATAAAAATAAATACGAATACGAAGCTTGGAATTTTAGCAGGAGAATAGCAGCAGGAGAAGAAAATATTATTCACGAAGAATTCAAAATAGATCCGGCATACATAGAACAATGTATAAGAACACATAATATTTTTACTCAAGGAACTATGTACTACTGGGGAGAGAATTATATTCAGTGTCAAATGAAGAGAATGAATGCAAGGGTTATATTATCTGGTTGGGGAGGAGATGAATTGATATCCTACAATGGTTATTCTTATATTTCAGGTCTTATTAGTCAGGGGAAGATTTTTACAGCATTTTATTATTTATTACAAGAGAAAAAATATTTGTCTTATTCCTGGAAAAAATTATTGAAGCGGACACTAATAAATTTTTTATCTCCTAATGCTCTAAAGGTATTTCGCAAACTTAGAAATTACAAAAGTAATTATCGGAACGCGCATAGATATAGGTATTTAACTAAAGAATTTGAAAGTTTCATGAAATCGCATAAAGATGCAGAAATACCTAGTGTTCGGGGTGTTAGAAAAAATCAGTTGGCCCAGTATAATTTTGGGCATATTCAACATAGAATAGAATCTTGGGCATTGATGGGTCAGTCAAACAGAATTGAATATAGGTATCCCCTTTTAGATAAACGAATTATAGAATTTGCCATTGGAATTCCAGAAGAATTATTTTTTCTAGTGGAGTGTAAAGAACGATTTTTAATTAAAATGACAGTATCAGACTTATTGCCTTCAGATATTGTGTGGTTTGCAAAGCCAAGTGAAACTAAAATAAATCAATCACTCGAAAAAGATTATAAAAATGTGTTAAAAATTATTCGAAGTAGCATGAATAAAATTGATTATAAAAGAAATTCATATATAGATTATGAAAAGTTAAAAGCAGATTTAAATAAAATTGAAATTGATAGATTAGAAATGAGAGAAGTAGAGAAAATAGTTGCAGTTTGTCTTGTACAGAATTCTTATGATATAATAAAAGAAAATTTTTAAGGAAATAAATATGAAGAAAACTTGGACTAATCCTAAAATAACAAAAATGCCAATAAAGAAAATTACGCTTGGAGGGTCAGGAACCGCTGCGGAAGGAAGTCAAGGGGGGGCTAAGAAGCCAAACCCGCCACTATAATCAAATAATGGTTTTCAGACAAAAATAAAAAACGTTAGGTTTAATTATAGGCTTCTAGTATAACAAGAATTCTATCTAAGAGAGGAGGGCTGATCCTCTTTTCTAGTTAAGGTCAGAATATAGGTGGCGACTGATAGTAATTCCTATAGGGCAACGAATAGTGTTTAAAGAAACATAAGACTATGCTCATACCTAATGTGAATTTAGATCCTTCTGACCTTTGTAGGTAATTATCTACCGTGATGTTTCATCTTCTCATTCTCCATCAACAACCTCAAAATATAACTTTTAACCACATCACTCGCATAGAGTCCATGACCCTTTTAAATGCTTTGCACTCCTACTTGTTTGCAGACCAAAATGCCGTCTGTTTTTATAAAGAGAACTTGTTGGAGTAATTCAACTGCTTCGTCTCTATTGCGAGCTTAAGTTTTGGTAGGTCATTTACTTTGTGACTCTTTAACAGTGTCAATGAAATCTTATTTTTATTTAACGAACTGTATCTGTCTAAATCTAATACTCTATGGATCTTTCTGGATAGCTTTGTAAACATGTTTTTCTTTGAAAGTGTTAGATGATGTGATGTAATGATAGGATTAAACAGTTTGGCGTTAAATGTTTAATGCTATACTTTGACAAAATAACACCAAGGAACATCTATATGAACAAAGCACTGTGTGCTCTACTTGCGGTGATGGTGTGTGTCTGTACAGTGGGTGCAGCAGATACCATAGTGGACGAAGCAAAACTTCAAGCACTGAAGGCTAAAAATGTGGTGCTTCAAGACCCGGTTCTTAGCATTAAAGGTGCGATTGAAAAACCACAGAGTTATATACTTAAACTAGAAGCGCAGTCTGCGCAGGGTTCACAGTTCATTACCGCATATCTCGATAAAAAGACGGATGAGCTTTACATCGGTTCGGCTTATGATAAAGAGGGGAATGCGATGGTGTATCCTCAAGATGCGAAGATTATCTCTGAAGGGATTGCATTTTCTTACGGCAAAGGTGACGAAGAACTCTACATCGTCATGGATCCCGAATGTCTATACTGTAACCGTTTTGAAAAAGCAGTAGCCGGAAAACTCGATGATTTTAAAGTGCATGTGATACTTTTTCCACTTCCTTTTCATCAAAAAGCACCGGCGATGATAGAGTGGATTATGCAGGGTAACGATGATGCTGATAAAAAAGCACGTTTCGAAGAGATCATGCTGAAGGGTTCAACGCACTATGAGATACTTATCAAAGATGCCACTAAACCATTTGTCTATTCGTCTGAGACACAAGCCTACATCGAAAAGTCCAATCTGGCAACGATGGAACTGGGTGTAAGAGGTACGCCTTCTATCTTCAATGCAGAGTTTATGCCTGTGATGCAAGAAGAGTTACTCGAAGGTGGAGAATAAGCATGGATTTGAGTCAAAAAATTACCTTTTCACAGAGTGTATTTGCTCAGGAAGTTGATGGAGAGATGGTGCTTTTGGATATGGAAAGCGAAAACTATTTCGGGCTTGATGAAGTAGGCACAGCCATTTGGCAGGCGATGCAAGAGCATGAAATCCTGCATGAAGTTTTTGAGGTGTTGATGGAGCAGTATGAGGTTGAAGCAGAGGTGTTGCAAAACGATTTGTCTGAGTTCGTGGAAAAGCTGCTTGAGAGCGGACTGGTAAAAGTAGAAGCACTTTGAATCTGTCACAACATTTGGATGCCGAGAAGATCATCTTGGCAAATGAACAAATCGTACAGTTGGAAAACTTTGCTTCACTTTTACATGAATGGAATCAGATCCATAACCTTACAGGTGCAAAAACCATAGAAGCCATCTATGCAAACATCGTCGATGCCTTGTATCCTTTAACCTTTATAGACAAACCAAAAACACTCTTGGATGTGGGCACGGGTGCAGGCTTTCCTGGACTTGTATTGGCTATCGCTTTGCCGCAGACAGAGGTGGTTTTGGCTGAACCGCTTAAAAAGCGTGTCTCCTTTTTGAAGTATGCTGCCATAGAGTTGGGGCTTTCTAGTGTGAGCGTGGAGGGAAAAAGGGTCGAGCAGGTCGAGCATGCACCTTTTGAACTCATCAGTTCGCGCGCGGTGACCAACACTGCATTACTTCTTGAATTGACATCCAGACTTTGTGATGCAAAGACACGTTATCTGTTTTACAAAGGCTCTAGGGTGTTGGATGAAATAGAACAGATGCCCCATCAGCTAAGCTATGATATAGTTCAAAAAAACCAACGCAATTATCTCTATATAAAGAATGAAACATGTTAATAAAAATACTCTTTTTTGCTGTAGTGGGACTATTAATCTATAAATTTTTTGGCGGAAAGTTTCCCAAAATGGGTAGAAGTCCACAAGAAAAAAAGCTTGAGGATGATACACTTGTAGAGTGTGAAACCTGTCATACCTATGTGACAGTCAAAGAGAGCATTATCGTAAACGGCAAATACTACTGTTCACGGGAATGTACACCATAACCAAATCAATTAAAACCATATAAAGGAGTACACATGATTATTATCGGACATCCATGGATACAAAGTAAGCGTTTTTGCAAAGTATTTTCTATCGAAGACATTCAAAAAAGTAACCCGGATGATATTGTTTTGCTGGAGCCTTTGGTTGATTCACATCGGTATGCTAGCCATTGTCAAGCCAACGGTGTTGCGTTTGCTGTGACGGTGAGTACGCTATATGATGCATTGCTAGCCAATGCTTTGGGGGCAAAGTACATCGTCTGTCAGGAAGAAGATGCGTTGATGATTCAGCCTATTGCTCAAGAGTATTTGTTTGATACGCGTGTGTTGGTCTTGATACACTATGAAAAAGAGATACCAAAAGTGGCAAGAGGTCGTGTGGATGGCGTCATCTTCCCCGAGGCGATTTACTAGACTAGGATGAAAGAAGATATCAAGCGTCAACCACTCACCTACATTCTCATAGCGCTCAATGTCTTAATCTATCTCGTTTCTGCGGTATTGAGTGAAAGTTTCATCGATATGCGCACAGAGACGCTTGTACAATTAGGCGCATTGTACGGACCTTATACTGTCGCGCAACAGGAGTGGTACAGGTTGTTTACCGCCATGTTTTTACACGGTGGTATGACGCATCTATTGATGAATATGGTTTCACTTTACATCGTAGGCAGAGCCGCAGAGATCTATTTTGATGGGCGTGCTTATCTTGTTATCTACCTGTTTTCCGGGCTCATCGGCGGGCTTGCCTCACTGTATATGCATCCTGGGAGTGTAGGGGTGGGTGCTTCGGGAGCTATTTTTGGTGTTTTTGGTGCCTTGGCAGGATTTTTTCTAGCCCATAGAGACAAGATAGCGTCACAGAGCAAAGCATTTATGAAAGATTTCGGGATCATTATCGGCTTGAACCTTGTCATAGGGCTTTCAATCCCTGCAGTGGATGTGAGTGCACACATCGCAGGATTACTCGTAGGCATTGTGAGTGGATTTACGCTTTCAAAGAAGCCAAAATGGGTGTGGATAGTTGCTGCAACGTTGGCAGGGGTGATGGTTTGGATGGGTAAGATTCTTTTGGATGAGTATGTTACGACACTTTTTTAGTGCATTCTGTGTTGTTTTTTTCCTCTATGGATGCAGTGTCACCGCACCTACTGTGACCCAAACAAAAACAGAGCGACTTGCTTTACTTTTAAGCGCTTTGGATTCTTCCATACCTAAGAGGGAAGCGAACAGACTTGCAGGTGATATCTTACAAGAGACCAAGAGACTCACGCAAGCGTTTGAGCTGACTTCTCCTCCTTTGTTCCATAACTTTTTGGTCAATACGGGATTACGGCAAAAAGGCTTGTGTTATCAGTGGAGTGATGCTTTGTATGAGTATCTCTCCAAAGGGAGCTACCCTTCGTTTTCTTTCCATCTTTACGGCGCAAATATAGGGGAATATTTTAGCGAACACAATACCTTGGTTGTGACAAAAAAAGGTAAAGCACAAGAAGAAGGCATCGTGATAGACCCATGGAGAAACTCTGGCGAACTCTATTTTTCCACGATAAAAGAAGATACAGCGTATCACTGGATACATCGCCCAGAGCGGGGATGTGACTAGGTTTATTCTGCTGGAGGTTCTTCTTCAACTCCTGCTTCACGCAACTCGGCTGCTTCGGCTGCTTGTGCTTCCTGTTCTGCCTTAGTCAGTTCGTTTTGGGGGCTTTGGGCTGTGGCATTAGTATCTTCTTGGGCAAGTGAGTTAGTTTGAAAAAGCAGAAAAAAACAAAAGATGGTAGCATGAAAAAGTTTAGACATGAAAATCCTTTACAGAAAAATATCTCTATAGTTTACAAAAAAATTTCTATAAAGGCAAATAAATTTTATCGATGAGTTCCTGGTATTCATCGTGCAGGTTGGAGTCTATAGTGATGCCGCCACCGCTTTTGTAAACAAGTAGCCCGTTTTCTTTCTCGATAAACCGTATCATCACCCCAGCGCGCAACGCATCACCGTCAAATACACCAAATACACCGGTATAAAACCCTCTATCGTAGTTTTCAATACGTTTGATGATATCTAGGGTACTTCGTTTGGGTGTCCCGCAAATTGACCCTGCAGGCAGGAGATGGTCTAAAATATCTCCGAGGTTTTCTTTCCAGTTGGGGGGCAGGGTGGCTGTGATTTTGGAGCTGACCTGTAAGAGTTCTTTATCTCCCGCTTGAATCTTTTGGGTGTACTGAAAGTGCTCAACGCTTACATTTGAAGCAACAATCCCCAAATCATTACGCATCAAATCAACAATCATCACATGCTCTGCTTTCTCTTTTTCATTGTTTAAAATCTTCTCTTTTGCCGCAGGAATATTTGCATCAATCGTCCCTTTCATCGGGTAGGTTGAGATTTTATTTTGCTCGATTTCTATAAAAGGTTCGGGAGAAAAACAGATAAATTCATCTTTAAAATAGAGTTTAAATTTTGCTTTTGCAAACGTAAAGATCTCTTTGAGTGCCAAAGAACTTTGGATGGGTGTTTTGAAAGTGAGGTTAAGCAGATAGGTATTGCCTGAGCGTATCTCTTCGAGTACTTTTTCTAGGGCTTCCTGATACGTGTGAAAATCAATAGGCGTTTTTGAGAAGCTAAAGCTTTGGCTACGATGCTCTTGTGGGTAGTTGCGCCAGTTGCCGAGTTTGTAGTAAATATCATCTCCCAATGCATCAAGCGGTTGGGCAAAGATTTTGCTTTTATCGTATGAGACGATAAACAAAAAGGGAGTAGACTGTTGTGCCAAGGTGTTGATGTGTTTAAAACCTTCTTTGTTGTTGAGCCACATCAAAAATACTAAGAGTCTAAAAGTAACAGTTTTAAAATTGCCATGCGCATATACACACCGTTTTGCACTTGGGTTAAGACTTTGCAACGGTCATCTTCAAGCATGGCATCGGAGATATCGATGTTTCGCATCACGGGACCAGGGTGAAGCACAACAATATTCCTCTCACCAAGACGTTCATGGTCGATGCAGTAGTGCTTGGCATAGGTGGCATAGTCATCGAAGATAGGGGAGGTGTGGCGTTCAAGTTGCGCTCTAAGTGACATGATGACATCTACTTTGTCCAAAACTTCTTCAAGATGTTCGTATTGGGGTAAATCACTTTGGGGCATAAACGGTTTGGGTGCAACAAGCAGGATATGCATCCCCATACGCTCCAGTAAGCGCATCGCTGAACTTGCGACACGCGAACTGACTATATCGCCTACTATCGCGATGGTTTTACCTTTGATGTTGCCGTTAAAATGCTCCATCAGGGTAAAGAGATCAAGCAGTGCCTGAGTGGGATGTGCGTAATTGCCTGCACCGGCATTGATGACGGGTGTCATCTGCATATCGGCTAAAATGCGCGGTGCACTGTTCTCAGAATGCCGTATGATGACACCATCGGGTTGCATGGCACACAGATTGGCAAAGGTGTCTTCTAGGGATTCACCTTTGTTTGTTGAGCTTTTGCTGGGGTCAAGATGTACCACAGAAGCTCCCAGTCTTTTTGCTGCGACTTCAAAGGAAGAGCGTGTACGCGTAGAGGCTTCAAAAAACAGCGTAATGAGCAGTTTGTCTCTTAAAATACGTGCAGAACCCTGTTTTTTAAATGTTTTGGCGTCATGAAGCAGTTGTCTGATTTGGGCATCGCTAAGCTCAAGTGTGTCTACAAGATGTTGCATCGATGGGTATCCTTTAGTGCACGTACGTGGTCATACTTTTAAGATATTATAGCCCATAGGTGCTAATAAATCTTTGTAGCCCCTCATCAACAGACCACCAATCTGGAAATCGTTCATCATAAAAGGGCTGAGTGACTTCTTTAAACTGTTCTTTTTCCTCAAAAAGATTGACACACCAGTCAAAGGACATGTGGCGTGAGTGTAGTGCTTCCATAGAGAGCAATGTATCATTGATGCAACCCAGACGGCTGGGTGTGACCAACAGCACCTTGGTTTGGAGTTTTTGTGCCAAATCAATCATCAAAAAATCTTGAGTGATGGGTACCATCAGACCGCCTGCACCTTCAACCAAAAGAATATCACAGGTTTTTTTCAGGGTGTTGTATGTGTCGATGATGTGCTGTATATCAATCGTATGTTTTGTATCTGCACAAAACGGTGCAGCAGGCAAGGCAAAAGTGTATGCCGTGATGTCTTCTGTACTAAAGTCTTTAAAATGCGGATTGACTTTTTTGCACGCATCTAAAAGGGCTGTGGCATCCTGCGCAAGTTTCTCTACACCGGTTTCGACGGGCTTATAGACACCGACCTTTAAGCCTCTCTTTGCAAAACCTTGGATGAGTTGTAATGTGGTATGGGTTTTACCTACATTTGTGCCTGTGGCGGTGATGAAAAGGGATTGCACTTGCATTTCTCCATTTTTTTTGTATAATAGGCATAGATTTAACAAGAGGATTTTAACATACTATGCCAAAGATAGAACATGAGCTGGAATTTGATTTACGCCTAGAAGAGCCAAAGATGTATAGGGTGCTGCTGCATAATGATGATTATACCAGTATGGATTTTGTGGTGGAGATACTCACCAGTATCTTTCATAAGAGTTATATGCAGGCAGAGCAGATTATGCTGCATATACATGAAACAGGCAAAGCGATTTGCGGGGTGTACACCTTTGAGATAGCCCAGACCAAAACACAGCAAGTCAGACAACGGGCGAAACAAAATGAGTTTCCCCTGCTGGCAACCCTTGAAGAAGATCAATAAATTTTAGAAACACAAGAGCTAAAGGATTATAAATGATAAGTATGGCGTTAAATGATGTATTTAAACAAGCTGTAAGTTATGCAAAAGAGAACAGACATGAGTACTTGACAGTAGAGCATGTGTTTCTGGCAATCGTAAGAAGCGGGGCAGGAAAAGATATATTTTCTATCCTTAATGCCAATCTGCCGGCACTTGAAGCGGGGATTGTTGAGCATATCACCAAAACGATTCCGGCCTTGCAGGAAGCAGTAGAACCTTTTGAGACAGTTGCACTTTCGCGTGCTATCAATGACATGATGACACAGATACACTCCTCAGGCAGAACCGAAGCGAGCATCGGCGATATGATTGCGGCCATTTTTATGCAAGAGCACTCCTATGCGGTGTATCTGATGAAAAAAGAAGGCATTGCAAGAGTGGATGTGCTGGAGGTCATCTCTCACCGTTATGACAAAGTAGCAGGTAAAACCGAAGAGAAAAAAGAAGAAACGCTTTTGTCTCAGTTTACTGTAGAGCTTGTAAGCCTTGCCGCAACAGGAAAGATAGACCCCGTCGTGGGACGAAGTGAGGAGATAGAACGGGTAATGCAGACGCTTTGTCGCCGCAAGAAGAACAATCCTTTGCTTGTGGGTGAACCTGGAGTAGGGAAAACTGCTATCGCAGAAGGGTTGGCGCTGAAAATCTCTGAAGGGGATGTGCCTGACATCCTCAAAAGCTCAAAAATATTTGCGTTAGATATGGGTGCATTGGTGGCAGGAACCAAATACAGAGGAGACTTTGAGAAGCGTCTTAAAGGCATCATCAAAGAACTTAGCGAGCAAAAAAATGCCATAGTGTTTATTGATGAGATTCACACCATGGTCGGTGCAGGAGCAACCAGTGGCGGAAGTATGGATGCCTCGAACCTTCTCAAGCCTGCACTTGCTCGTGGTGAGCTCAAATGTATCGGTGCAACGACGTATGCTGAGTTTAGAAACTTCTTTGACAAAGATAAGGCACTTAGTCGTCGTTTTGCTAAAGTAGATGTCGAAGAACCGAGCGTGGAAGATACGTTCATCATCCTTAAAGGCATCAAACACAAGTATGAAGCTTACCATAAGATCAACTTTACGGATGAGGCAATTCAGAGTGCTATTGATTTGTCTGTCAAATACCTGCATGACAGATTTTTGCCCGACAAAGCGATGGATATTATCGATGAGGTGGGTGCACACTTTATGCTCAAAGGGCAGGATGGTGTAACGGTTCAACCCAAAGATATCGAAGAGAGTGTGGCTAAAATCATGAAATTGCCTTCTACAGTGATAGGCACAGATGATACCAAAAAACTGAAGTCTTTGGAAAAAGATCTTGCAGCCCACATTGTGGGGCAGGATGAGGCGATTAAAGCGTTGGCAACAGCCATCAAACGCTCGTATGCAGGACTCAATGCTGCCAATAGACCTATAGGAAGTTTTTTGTTCGTGGGACCTACAGGTGTGGGTAAAACCGCATTGGCAACACAGCTTGCCAAAACGATGCATGTGCATTTTGAAAGACTGGATATGTCTGAATACATGGAACCCCATACCATCAGTCGCCTAGTAGGTGCACCTCCGGGGTATGTAGGGTATGAGCAGGGTGGACTTTTGACTGAGATGATTAAAAAACATCCCCATACAGTATTGCTTTTGGATGAGATAGAAAAAGCGCATCCTGACATTATGAATATTTTGCTTCAGGTGATGGATGGTGCAAAGCTGACCGACAATAATGGCGCGGTTTCAGACTTTAAAAATGTCATACTCATTATGACTTCAAATATCGGTACCAAAGAAGCCAATGTGATGGGCTTCCAAAAAGACACTTCAAGCAAAACAGACAAAGCTTTAGCGGCGTTTTTCTCTCCAGAGTTTAGAAACCGTTTGAGTGCCACCATCACATTTAACACGCTTTCTTTGGAAGTGTTGACCGCGATTGTCGATACGGAGATAGAGAAGCTCAATGTTTTGCTCAAACCAAAAGAAGTGAGTGTCAAACTCTCTAAAAAAGCCAAAGAGTATCTCGCACAAGAAGGGTACGATGAAAAGTATGGTGCAAGACATATTGCCCGTGTGATTGATGCCAAGGTCAAAGAAGCACTCACGGATGAAATACTCTTTGGTGCATTGCAAAAAGGCGGTTCTGTTAAAGTTGGACTCAAAGAGGGCAAGTTAGACTTTATCTTTGAAGGTAACATGCACTAAATATGGCGTCTATGTTTGATGAAGAGGAGTATTTTGTACAGCCATTAAACAAACACACACCCGATTTTCCCAATCCCCGTTTAGCCCCAGATGAAGGTTTGGTGGCGTATGGCGGAGATTTGAGTAGCCAGAGGCTTTTACGTGCGTATGAAAAAGGGATATTTCCCTGGTACAGCCATGATGAACCCATACTCTGGTGGTCACCCAATCCCAGACTGCTTCTTTTTCCTGATAAGTTTAAACTACGAAAATCATTTAGACGCGTGCTGCGTTCGGGCAAATTTACCGTCAGCTTTGATGCGGCATTTAAAGAGGTCATAGGGCTTTGTGCTAGAGTACCCCGAAAAGCCCAAGGGGGCACGTGGATAACCTCCGAGATAGAAGCAGCGTACAGCCGTCTGCATGAAGAAGGATTTGCCCATAGTGTTGAAGTGTATTTTGAAGGGAAGCTTGCAGGGGGACTGTATGGTGTTTCTTTGGGTAAGGCTTTTTTTGGGGAGTCGATGTTTTCACTTGTTTCTGACGCGTCTAAAGTGGCTTTTTTGGCACTAAGTGATGTTTTAGGCAGTAGAGGCTATGATTTTATAGATTGTCAGATGAAGACAGATCATATGATGGGTTTGGGTGCCGAGCTGGTCGAGAGAGATTTGTTTCTTGACCTACTGGAAGAGACGGTTAAAAAACCTATAGAGCACGGTTCATGGCAGCATTTTACATGGAATTATAAGGACTGAAGATGGTAAATAGGGACATAGCATTCTCGTTATGGTTGGATTTTGTAGAAAGAGATTTTCTCAAAAATAATTTTTCAGAACTCATTGAGAAAGGCATCATCAACGGAGCCACAAGCAACCCGTCTATTTTTGCCTCTGCGATTACGAGTTCTCCTGCTTATAAAGAGCAGTTGTCTTTGCTTGATGGCAAAAGCCCCAAAGAGAAATATGAAGCACTCGCCATTGAAGATATACGCACCGCTGCACAGGCACTAAGACCTTTGTATGATGAGGGCAATGACGGCTATATTTCCATAGAAGTGGACCCTTTTCTTGCCAATGACACCGAGGGCACCATTGCAGAGGGCAAAAGACTCTTTACTGCTATAGGTGAACCCAATGTGATGGTCAAAGTACCTGCTACTGAAGCTGGGTATGCAGCGATGACAGAGTTGCTTTGCACGGGCATTTCAGTCAATGCGACACTGATTTTTTCTCCAAAGCAGGCACAGAAATGTCTTAAAGCCATGAAAAAAGGTTTGGATTGTTTTGAAAAAGACGGCGGACTCAGAGCTGAAGCGGTTATCTCTGTTTTTGTCAGCCGTTTTGACAGACTGCTTGATGGCGATTTGGAAAATGAGGCAATTCCCGTTTCTAAAACCGGTATCTATAACGCAGCAAAAATCTATAATCTGATTGAAGCAAACCGTACACCAAGCATTCGTACACTCTTTGCAAGTACGGGTGTCAAGGGTGATGCCTTGAGGGCGGACTATTATATGAGAGAACTTTTGGCACCTCATTCTGTGAACACTGCGCCATTGGAGACGATTAAAGCATTTATAGGTAAAAAAGCTCCACAGCCTGCATTCCCTTTAGAAGAGAGTGATATCAAAGGGTATTTTACCAAATTGGCGGATAACGGTTTTGATATGAACAAAGTGTACCGACAACTCTTAAAAGAAGGGCTTGAAGCTTTTGAAAAAGCATTTCAAGAGATGCTTGAGAGTTTAAAATAACATCAGTGCCAAAGGGAATATCATGGAAGAAAAACTAAAGCTCTATCTGAAAACGATGATTGCAAATAGCGGAAGTGACTTGCATCTCAAGTCAGGTTCTCAAGTTAGAGTACGTGTACATGGTGTTCTTAAGGTGATGGGACAAGATGGTTTGACTGCTGAGATGATGGATAAACTGGCTCAGGAGATAACGACAGGGGAGCAGTATCAAAAACTGCAAAAAGACCGAAATCTTGACTTTTCCTATATCTTGGGAAATGAAAACCGTTTTCGTGTGAACTTTTTTTTCCAAATGGATGGACTAAGCGCCGTATTTCGTATCATTCCCGTGAAGATACCTGCTTTGGAAGAGTTAAATTTACCGGCAGTCATTTCAACTTTTGCAGGGATACAAAGAGGATTGGTGTTAGTTACAGGCGTGACAGGTTCAGGGAAATCAACCACACTGGCAGCCTTAATTAATAAAATTAACCAAGAACAGAAAAAACACATTATCACCGTGGAAGACCCTATTGAGTTTGTTCATCAGGACAAAGGATGTCTTATCAATCAAAGGGGCATCGGACAAGATGCACACTCGTTTTCTGATGCGCTCAGGGCTGCACTAAGGGAAGACCCCGATATCATACTGGTAGGGGAAATGAGGGACTTGGAGACGATTGATATCGCGTTGCATGCTGCCAATACGGGACACTTGGTTTTTTCCACACTGCATACCCTCGATGCGAAAGAAACCATAGACAGAATCGTTGGTATGTTTGGCAATGAAGAGCAGAACCGTATTCGTATGTCTTTGGCATCGGTACTTGAAGGGGTTATTTCCCAAAGGCTCATTCCCACTAAAAAAGGGGGCAGGGTTGCAGGGATTGAGGTGCTCAAGAAAACGGCAAGAATCGAAAAGCTCATTGCAGAAAACCGAGATGCTGAAATCCCCGATGCACTGTTTGAAGGTAAAGAGATATACGGTACACAAACCTTTGATCAGGCACTGCTGGATATCTTGCGCAGGGGTGAGATCACAGAAGAGGTAGCACTCGAATATGCGACCAACCCCGCTGACATGAAACTCAAAATGCAAGGGGTCGGAAAAGGTGCGATTGTAGATCCCCATGCAGGAGAGAAGGAAGCAGAAGTGTTTGGATTTAAGGATGATGAAGCATAACTTAAACCTAATACGCTATAATTCGCCTCTATTTTACTCAAAATGTCATTTTTAGTAAAAAAATACAATGTACAAAGGACATAGATATGTTAGAAGGTATCGTTAGAGAGAGTATCGGTAAGCAAAATGCAAAAAAGCTTAAAAGAGATGGTTATCTAATCGCAAACATTTATGCAAATGGTGTTGAAAACATCCATGCTGCATTTAAACGCGGTGAATTTATAAGAACAGTAAGAAATAAAACAACGTTCACATTCCCCGTTAAAGTTGGCGATAAAGAGATCAATGTATTTATTCAAGAGTATCAATTACACCCGGTAAATGGTGATGCGACACACGTGGATTTGAGAGTGGCTATACCTGGACAGGTTACTGATTTCCTAGTACCAGTTGTAACACATGGAACACCGGTTGGTCTTAAAAACAAAGGTGTACTCGTGATGTCTAAAAGAAGACTCAGAGTAAGAGGCGCGATTGAAAATATTCCTGCAAACTTCGATTTGAATGTTGAACCACTCAACAGAGATGACAATATCTTGGTAAGAGATGTTGAAGCACCTGCAAATTGCAGAATGATGGACAGACCAGATGTTGCTATCTGTGGTGTAATCAAAGCTAAATAATCTATCATGACACTTTTCGTCGGTCTAGGTAATCCGGGATCACAATACGAAAATACCCGTCACAATATAGGCTTCAAAGTCATCGACAAACTGGTCGGTGACGCTGGTGCCAGAGATATTTCCAAAACTTCATTCCAAGGCAAACTCTATCGTAGTGCCGACACCCTTTTTTTAAAACCCACAACGTATATGAATCTTTCAGGTATCTCCGTACAAGCCGTTAAACAGTTTTTTAAAGTGGAGTTGGAAGAGAGTATTGTGATTCATGATGATATCGATCTGCCTTTTGGAGCGCTGCGTTTTAAAAGAGGCGGGGGACATGGCGGACACAATGGACTCAAATCCATCGATGCGCATATCTCACCAGAGTATGTTCGTGTCAGGATAGGTGTGGGAAAACCCCTGCATAGAAGTCAAGTCGCCGATTATGTCTTACATGACTTTAGCGCATCTGAAATGTCACTCCTTTCACGGCTGATTGATCATGCCTCACAGGCATGTCGTGCTTTGGTTGGAGAAGAACTCAATGAAGTCCAAACAAAATACAGCCTAAAGTCCATAGAAGATTTTAATCCATGAGTCTTTTGGGTCTGCCACTTTATTTTAGCTATCTGGCAAAACTTTACAGCAAAAATCTTTTAGCCGTTCTGTTCGGTCTTTCATTTGCGTTTGCAGCGATTGATTATTTTCAGAATGTACAGCAACTTGATGTCGCTTCAAATTATAAAATACTCTATATTTTTTATACATGGGAAGCTGCTTTGGGACTGCTTTACCCTTTGGCTATCATTTTTGCACTGATTATGACAAAACTTTCATTGGTTAAAAACAATACGATGACGGCCCTGCATGCATTTGGATATGATAAAAAAAGACTTTTTTTGCCAGTGTTTAGCGTTGCTTTGGTGACGTATTTACTTTTTTTTGCACTAAGTAGCACAGAATTTTCCTACGCAAGAGATAAGGCTTGGAATATCATTGACAACCAAATAGGTGCGGATGAAGTGGATGATCTTTTTTTTAAATACAACGATACCTTTGTTTATATTGCCAAACTTGATCCTGTGGCAAAAAAGATAAAAGATATTACTATTTTTAAAGTGGAAGGCTATCAGGTACTCTATACGATTAGCGCACCTCTTGCAAGTTTTGAAGCCGAAAAATGGATAGCACATGATGCGACTTTAAAAACACATATCTATGAAAATGGCAGCTTGAGCCGCTATGTTGCTGAACATAAAGAGCGCATTGAAACCCTCGAAGGCTATAAACCCAAAATCATAGAATCACTCTACGCAGGGAAGTCTCTAACCACCATAGATGCGTATCAAGCATGGAGATTGCTAGGGAAGCAACATCTCAACTCAGATAAAATCAGAGCGGCTTTTTATGATAAAGCTGTGGTACCGCTTTCTGCATTGATGTTGGCACTCACCCTGTTTTTCAAGCTTCCCTTTCATGCGCGCATGATGAATGTGGGTGTGGTCGTCTCTCTTGCTTTGGGGGTTACATTTGTGATTTGGGGGATGTTGTACGGTTTGGGACAGATAGGTTTAAATGGTGTTCTGATTCCCGAACTCACCGCTTTATTGCCCATTGGTTTGCTTGCAGGTGTGGCTGTGTATGTCTATTTTACAGATGAAAGAAGCCTTGCCTAGAGAGTCCAACACGGGCTAATTGCCCCTTTTAATCAACTTTTGGATAAAATCATCACAAAATAGACTCAAATGAGAGCGGCAGAGGAAAGTAGAGATGAAGATTGATTATCAGGCATTGGCAGACACATACGGTACACCCTTCTATCTGTATGATTTTGACTATATCCAGAATAGATATATTACGCTCAAAGATGCTTTTGCAGGAAAAAAATCGCTCATCAATTATGCCGTAAAAGCAAACTCAAATCTCTCAGTTATAGCCCATTTAGCCAAGCTCGGTGCAGGTGCTGATTGTGTGAGCATCGGTGAAGTGCAAAGGGCTTTGAGTGCGGGGGTGGACAAATACAAGATTATATTCTCCGGTGTAGGTAAGCGCGATGATGAGATACGCGCTGCACTTGAGTATGACATTTTGCTGCTCAACCTGGAGAGTGAAGCAGAGATGAAGCGGGTTGAGATGGTCGCCAAAGCCTTAGGCAAAGAAGCCCGTATCTCTATTCGCGTCAATCCCAATATCGACCCGCAGACACACCCTTATATCTCAACAGGACTGCATGAAAATAAATTTGGTGTAGAGATAGATATGGCAAAAAGAATGTATATCTATGCCAATAAATCGGAGTTTTTAAATCCTGTAGGTATTCATTTTCATATCGGATCCCAACTGACAAAACTTGAGCCTATACGCGAAGCCTGCGGTATTGTAGCCGATTTGGTTCGTTCACTCAAAGCCATCAAGATCGATATCAAATTTTTTGATGTGGGCGGGGGCATTGGTGTGGTGTATGATGATGAAGTCACCATCGACCCGCAAGCCTATACACAAGCCATTTTTGAAGAAACCAAAGGGTTGGATGTGACTTTGCTCTGTGAACCGGGGCGTTACATGGTTGCCAATGCGGGCGCATTTTTTACCAGAGTCCTGTATGAAAAAAACAATGACGGAAAACGTTTTGTCATCGTTGATGGTGCGATGAATGATCTCATACGTCCCAGCCTTTATAATGCGTACCATAGAATAGAAGCGGTGATGGTTGAGGGTGAAAAAACACCTGCAGATGTCGTGGGTCCCGTGTGTGAAAGCGGTGATTTTTTTGGTAAAAATGTACCCTTGCCTCCACTGGCGCACAATGACCTTGTAGTCATACACTCAGCAGGCGCATACGGCTTTACGATGGCAAGCAACTACAATACCCGTGCCAAATGTGCAGAAGTGGCGCTGCAAGACGGAAAAGACAGGCTGATACGCCAGCGTGAAAGCTATGAAGATCAGGTACGTTTAGAATTGCCGTATTTGGAAAAATAAGTCAAAAGCAAGGGCAAGAAAATGGCTTTAGAGAAAATGACCTTAGATGCGTTAAGAGTAAAAATAGATGTGATTGACGATACATTGCTGACGCTTTTTAATGAGCGTATGGAACTTGTGCATCAGGTGGGTGAACTCAAAAATACCACAGGGGCACCCATCTATCGTCCAGAAAGAGAACAGGCTATCTTAAATCGTCTCAAAGCCCAGAATAATGGTAGACTGACAGATGCTGCCATCGATGCACTGTTTTTGGAACTCTTTGCGGTGGCTAGAAACCTTGAGTTACCTGAAGGCGTAGCCTATCTAGGGCCTGAGGCGAGTTTTACCCACCAAGCAGCAGAGAGTAAGTTTGGTGCCATGTCCACCTATCTGCCCATGGCATCGATTCGCGCTATCTTTAGAGAAGTCGATAAAGGCAGAGCCAAGTTCGGTGTCATCCCCATAGAAAACTCGAGCAACGGCATCGTCAGTGACACCATCAACTGCTTTAAAGAGTATGATTTGAAAATTATTGCCGAAGTGATGATCGATATCCACTTGGCATTTGCGACGATTTGCGAAAACATCAAAGATATCAAACGTATTTACTCCAAAGATATCGCTTTTGGACAATGCCGTGATTTTTTACAAGATTTGGGATTGGATGATGTGGAGTTGATACCTATTGAGTCTACCGCCAAAGCCGCTAAGATGGCAACCAAAGATAAAGAGTCTGCTGCTTTGTGTCCAAGCGTGGCTGCCAAGATGAATAGTTTGCCCATCCGTTTTGAGAATGTAGAGGATAGCAGTAACAATAGAACCCGTTTTTTTATCATCAGTAATTTTGAAAATCAGGCATCAGGTTCGGACAAAACATCGATGTTGGTCAGACTTTCAGATAAACCGGGAACATTGGTGAATTTTTTAAATGATTTTGAAAAGGCTCATATCAATCTTATGAAGATTAAATCACATATTGTTGAAGGTGAGTCTATTTTCTTTATAGAGTTTAACGGGCATAAAGACGATGCACATATCCGTCCGATATTGGAAAAACACCACAATGAAATCAAAATATTGGGCTCCTACGCCAAAGAGATAGACGATATATAACGTAGCAACATTGAAGGAAAATAAATATGAAATTTAACAAAGTATTGGAAGACATTAAAATATATGAAGCGGGAAAACCCATAGAGTTAGTGGTACGTGAATTTGGTATTGCACCTGAAAATGTAGTTAAACTCGCTTCCAATGAGAACCCGTTAGGTACAAACCCTGCCGTAGCAAAAGTAATAGCTGCAAATGCAAACAGAGCACATTTGTATCCTGATGACAGCATGTTTGAACTCAAAGTCGCTTTAGCCTCCAAGTATGGGGTACAGGAAAATAATCTCATTGTTGGCGCAGGTTCGGATCAGGTGTTGGAGTTTATCTCACGCGCTCTGCTCAATGAAAATACGTCGGTACTTATGAGTGCGGTGACCTTTGCCATGTATGAGATTTATGCAAAACAGATGGGTGCAAAAGTCATCCGCACCGCAAGCTATGCACATAAATATGATGAGTTTATGGAAGCCTATCGTATGCACAAACCGCGCATCATCTATTTGTGTACACCCAACAATCCAACGGGTGACGGCACAAGTAAAGAAGAAGTACTTCAGATTATCAATGCGGTTGACAAAGAGACTTTGGTGGTGGTTGATGGTGCGTATATGGAGTATGCTGCGGCAAAAGATGCAAACTATGCCATTACACCCACCGAATTGCTTGGCTTTGAAAATGTGATTTATCTGGGTACGTTTTCAAAAGCGTATGGTTTGGGTGGTATGCGTGTCGGCTACGGTATCGCACAGCCAGAACTGATTCATGAACTTTATAAAATGCGTCCGCCCTTTAATATCTCAACCCTCTCTTTGGCTGCAGCCATAGAGGCGTGCAAGGATGACAGTTTCGTCAAAGAGTCTATCGCATTGAATCAAGAAGAGATCAAGCGGTATGAAGCATTTGCCAAAGACCAAGGATTTGGGTACATTGAGAGCTATACCAATTTTATTACCTATTTGTTTGATGAGACGATGGATTCAACCAAGATTGCCGATGCACTCTTAAGACGTGGTGTCATCATCCGAAATCTTGCTTCTTATGAGATGAATGCGATACGCATCACCATCGGGACAACAAAACAAAATGATATCTTTTTTAAACATTTTTTAGAAGTGACCGCTTGAAAAAAGCCAAGATCGTCACATCGGATGAAGTCAACGTGCAGCCATTTGTTTTGTCTGATTTTATCAAAGATAAAGCTCCAGGTGATACGATGGTAAAAGTAAGCAAACAAGAATTAAAGTCTTTGGCACAAACTCTGGGATTGACCTACGATGAGTCGCAGATTGTTTTTGCAAAAAAACTTTTAAGTGCCTATTTGCAGAGGAAGTAAATGATGAGAGATATAAAAGCCTGTTCAATAGAAGAACTCAACACACTCGCTGAAGAGATTAGGCAAAAGATCTTACAGACAGTGAGTAAAAACGGTGGACATTTAAGTTCTACCATGGGTGCAACTGATCTGATTGTCGCCATGCACAGTGTGTTTGATGTTGAACAAGACCCATTTATCTTTGATGTCAGTCATCAAGCGTATGCACATAAACTCCTCACCGGCAGATGGGATACCTTTGATACACTGCGTCAGTTTGGCGGTATCTGCGGGTACACGAAGCCTAAAGAGTCTAAGTATGACTACTATGTTGCAGGACACAGTTCAACTTCTATCTCTTTGGCTGTGGGTGCAGCGAAAGCCATTGCCCTTAAAGGTGAGAAGCGTATTCCTGTGGCATTGATAGGCGATGGGAGCATGAGTGCGGGTATGGCGTATGAGGCTCTCAATGAACTGGGCGATAGAAAATACCCCGTAGTCATCATCCTCAATGATAATGAAATGAGTATCGCCAAACCTATAGGCGCTATTTCGAAGCTGCTTTCTCAAACAATGGCAGGCTCCTTTTATCAGAAGTTTAAAGCTAAAGTAGAAAAAGTACTTGAGCATCTGCCTGAGAGCGCAAGCTATTTGGCAAAACGGTTTGAAGAGTCTTTTAAATTGATTACCCCCGGTATACTTTTTGAAGAGATGGGTATTGAATACATCGGGCCGGTAGATGGACATGATATCGCCTCATTGATGGAGACCATGAGGGTTGCAAAGGCTTTGGGTAAACCGGTCATCATACATGCCCAAACAACCAAAGGAAAAGGGTATGAAATCGCTGAGGGAACAAAAGAAAATTGGCATGGTGTGAGTGCGTTTGATCTGAAAACCGGCATCGCCCCGCAAAAAAACGGTGCCAAAGCAGCAACGGCTATCTTTTCTGAAATGCTGGTTGAATTGGCAGATGCAGATGAAAAAGTAGTAGGGGTTACCGCAGCCATGCCAAGCGGTACAGGTATGAGCGCAGCGATAGCCAAATACCCCAATCGTTTTTGGGATGTTGCGATTGCCGAACAGCATGCAGTTACGTCAATGGGACCCTTGGCAAAAGAAGGCTTTAAACCATTTTGTACCATTTACTCAACCTTTTTACAACGCGGGTACGATCAGGTCATTCATGATATAGCCCTTATGGATTTAGGTGTGGCATTTGCTTTGGATAGAGCCGGCATAGTAGGAGAAGATGGAGAGACCCATCAAGGCGCTTTTGATATCAGTTATCTTAGAGCCATACCAAATATGACACTGCTAGCTCCCTACAATGAAACGACGATGAAGCTTTGTATGGCATTTGCCAAAGAGTACGCTCACCCCTGTGCCTTTCGGTATCCAAGAGGTGCATTTTTAGCGCAAGACAGACAAAGCCCTCCTTATGAGCTTGGGAAGTCTGTCCTTCTTAAAGAGGGTGAGGAAATCCTTTTTATCGGATATGGCAATGGTGTAGGAAGGGCTGAACAGACAGCACAACTGGTTGATGCGAATGTGGGTATTTTGGATTTACGTTTTGTTAAACCCTTGGATGTCTCGATGCTTACCCAGCTAAGTGCAGGCTATAAAAAATGGTTTGTATTTTCAGATTCAGCAGCCCTGGGCGGTGTGGGTTCAGCACTGTTGGAATTTTTAAGTGAGTATAAGATACAAGATGTACAGGTTACGACGTTTGAGTATGATGATGCCTTTATTACCCATGGCAATACAAAACGTGTGGAAGAGTCGTTGGGCATCTTGCCTGAACAGTTGGCACAAAAAATTAGCTAAAGCAGGCTTGGCTCTGTTTTGGGACAGTGGACTTCAATAAGTATCTAGGCAGATATTTTTTCAAGTTCAGTGACAGTGAACAAAAATAGTAAAGGAATAAAAATGGCTAACGAATACATTTTTACAAGTGAATCGGTAACCGAGGGTCATCCAGATAAAATGGCTGATCAGATCTCAGATGCTATATTGGATTATATCATCGAAAAAGATCCGCAGGCCAGAGTGGCATGTGAGACGTTAGTGAGCAATGGTTTTTGTGTTATTGCAGGAGAACTTAAAACAACCGCGTATGCCCCGATGCAAGAGATTGCAAGAGAGGTGATTCGTGAGATTGGGTATACTGACGCACTTTTTGGTTTTGATTACCGATCAGCAGGCGTGCTTAACGGTATAGGAGAGCAGAGCCCCGATATCAATCAGGGCGTTGATCAGGCTTCTGGAGAAATTGGTGCAGGGGATCAGGGATTGATGTTTGGTTATGCCTGTAGTGAAACACCGGAATTGATGCCTTTGCCTATATCATTGGCACACAAACTGACAAGTAAATTGGCAGAGGTACGTAAAAATGGTACCGTACCATTCTTACGTCCCGATGGAAAAGCACAGGTTTCAGTTAAATATGTAGACGGAAAACCGGTTGCCATAGATACCATCGTCGTCTCAACACAGCATCATGACAATGTTTCACTCGAGCAAGTTCAAAAAGCAGTACTTGAAGAAGTCATCAAGGCTGTCATTCCGGCAGCATTAATGACTGATGATATCACCTATCATATTAACCCGACGGGACGTTTTGTGATTGGAGGGCCTCAAGGTGATGCAGGACTTACCGGAAGAAAGATTATTGTCGATACTTATGGGGGTTCTTGTCCTCATGGCGGTGGTGCATTTTCAGGTAAAGATCCTACAAAAGTAGACCGCTCAGCTGCGTATGCGGCGCGGTATGTGGCTAAAAATCTTGTGGCAGCTGGTGTATGTGAAAAGGTAACTTTGCAAATAGCCTATGCAATCGGTGTGGCAAAACCTGTTTCGATTTACGTCGATACCCATGGTACAGAAAAAGTAGATGTGTCGAAGATATCAGCTTGTGTGGATGCATTGTTTGATTTGACACCCAAAGGCATTATCAAAGAGCTGGATTTACTTAGACCGATTTATAGAAAAACAGCGGCGTATGGTCATTTTGGTAGGGAAGATGAGGATTTCACTTGGGAGAAAACCCCAAGAATTGGGGATATTCAAGCCTATTTGGGGCTGTGATTGTGTAAAAAGAGGATTCCTCTTTTTTGCACACATTTTTTAGCGCTTTTAAAGTTTTTTTTAAAAATCTTTGGCTATAGTTTGAAATCTAAATAAAAAGGAATGAAAATGGCAGTAATTATTAATGATACCTGTATTAACTGTGCGGCATGTATTGACGAATGTCCAGTAGAAGCAATCGTAGATGAGGATGATAACCCAACGGGTGAAGAGTACCACTACGTATATCCAGATAGATGTGTTGAGTGTGTAGATCACTTTGATTCTCCAGCCTGTGCTGAGGCGTGTCCTACTGAGGGTTGTATCACATGGGATATGCCATTTACAGATGAGTATAAAGATCATTACAATGGAGATAACTACATTGACGATCAAGCGTATGTTATGAGAGATGCTAGCCTTGTAATGCCTACAAGAGCAGACATTTCAATCGAAGACAGAAAAGCTAGAAAACCTGTAGTAGAAGATTAATTTCTACTTCATTACGGGAGTGCTTTTTGCACTCCCGCTCTTCTTTATCATCCTTTAAACTTAATCTTATTTTAATATATTTTTCGATACTATTCCGACCAAATGCTCTCCAAAAAAATCATTTTGGAAGTAAATTATCCTTTAGGAATAGACAAGATGGAACAAACATTATCAATCATCAAACCAGATGCGGTAGCTAAAAATGTAGTGGGTCAGATTCTTGCAAGATTTGAAGCAGCGAACCTTAGAATTGCAGCAACCAAGAAAACAAGACTTTCACGTGTAGATGCAGAAGCGTTTTATGCGATTCACTCTGAAAGACCTTTTTTTAAAGATCTTGTTGACTTTATGATTTCCGGTCCTGTTGTTGTAACTGTACTAGAAGGCGAGAATGCAATGACAATCAACAGAGAATTGATGGGTGCAACCAATCCAGCAGAAGCAGCGCCTGGAACAATCAGAGCAGATTTTGCTGACAGTATTGATGCCAATGCAGTGCACGGAAGTGATTCGGTTGAAAATGCAGTGAACGAAATCAATTTCTTTTTTGCCCAAAGAGAGATTTACTAAAGTCTACACGCTATGAAAATAGTTTTTGACAAGATTGTCTCTACGCCGATGCCCATTGAGACGTCTCTTGAAGGTGTGTCTTTTGTTGGGACATTAAAAAAAAGCGGTTATCATCAGGTACTTCTTGCGGGGCAGATGGCAGGAAGTTTGGAGCTAAATTGTGATAGATGTGGGCAAGCCTATAGCTATCCGATAGATACCGCACTTAGGCTTAAGTTGAGCGATGTTATATCTGAAGATAAAGATGATTTGGATATAATTGAATTTTTGGATGGTGAAATTGATATGGATTACATCCTTCAAAGTGAAATAAATACCTTCAAAAGCGCCTATAATTATTGCGAGAAATGCAGTAATAGCGACGAAGCATTTGAAGTAGAATATTAAATAAAATTGTAACAAAGGACATAAAATGGCAGTACCTAAAAGACGTGTGAGTCACACAAGAGCAGCAAAAAGAAGAACACATTACAAATTGACATTACCAATGCCGGTAAAAGATGCAGATGGAACATGGAGAATGCCTCACCACATGAATATGACAACCGGTGAGTACAAAACTACCAAAGCGTAATCCCAATGATTAGGATTGCGATAGACGCAATGGGTGGGGATTACGGTCCTGAACCCATTATAGAGGGTGTTGTACAAGCACTTGAAGTAAAAAAATTTCTTCCTATACTCGTAGGTAACAGCGATGAGATACGCGCTTTCCTACCTCCATATTATGCAGATAAAGTCGAGATTGTTGAAGCATCAGATGTCATATCGATGCATGATCAGGCAACCAATGCTTTAAAACGTAAAGACACCTCCATTTATAAAGCAGTTGAACTTGTACGTGACAAAGAGGCATCAGCGGTAGTTTCTGCGGGTCACAGTGGTGCAACAATGACCCTTGCTACTTTACGCATAGGACGTTTGCCGCATATCTCCAAGCCTGCACTTGCAACCCTCATGCCCAGTGTCATCGACACAAAAACATTGGTGCTGGATGTAGGGGCAGTAACAGACTGCAGCGCACAAAATTTGTATGAATTTGGTGCCATGGGAGAAGCGTATGCCCATACTATTTTGGGTATCGCTTCACCCAAAGTGGGACTTTTATCAAATGGTTCAGAAGACTCAAAAGGCAATGCTTTAACGAAAGAAGCCTTTAAATTACTCAAAAATCTCAAGGGCTTTGTGGGTAATGTAGAAGGACGTGATATTTTTAACGGAAATGTCAACGTGGTAGTCTGTGACGGGTTTACAGGTAACATTTTGCTTAAAACGAGTGAAGGGGTTGTGGATACTATTTTCACACTTATGAGACAATATATACGCAAATCTTTACCTGCAAAAATCGGTGCTTTGATGATGCGAAAAAAAGTTTTTGGCAACATGAAAATGCAAGTAGATTATGCTGAATACGGTGGGGCACCACTGCTTGGTATTGATGGTTGTGCAATTATCTCCCATGGAAGCTCTAATGCAAAAGCGATTAAAAATGCTATATTTCAGGCAATTCGCTACACCGAATCAGATGTCAATAAAACCATAGAGGCACTCCTTTCTGATACAAAATAACACCAAAAACACTACAGTGTTTTTGGCATAAACCGCTCTTTCCTGCCTCCTAAAACTTAAAAAATTATGGTAAAATTACAGACTTTATTTAATTGCTAAGGACAACAATGTCACCAACAAAACCCATATATGCGTCTTTTCGATCTATAGGGGCCTATGTACCTGAGAAAATTTTGTCCAATGCGGATCTTGAAAAAATGGTCGATACGACCGATGAGTGGATTATTAAACGTACGGGGATTAAAGAGCGACATATTGCTGCAGCCGATGAATACACGAGCGATATGGCAGCAAAAGCCTGCACACTTGCACTAGAGCGTTCCGGAATCAGTAAAGATGCAATAGATTTGGTGCTTTGTGCAACCATTACGCCTGATTATTTCAATATGCCTTCAACGGCGTGTATCATCTCAGACAAGATAGGTATCAGAAATGTACAGGCTTTTGACATCTCTGCAGCCTGTAGCGGATTTGTTTATCTGCTTTCTATCGCAAAAGCGTTTATAGAGTCAGGTATGAAAAAAAATGTATTGATAGTCGGTGCAGAAAAATTCTCTTCGATTGTTGATTATACGGACAGAAGCACGTGTATCTTGTTTGGGGATGGCGCAGGTGCAGCGGTGATATCTGCCACATCCAACAAAGAAGAAGGTTTTGTTGATTTGCATGCTTCGGCTGATGGCTCTTACGCCGATTTTCTTGTTACCCCTGCACCCGGAGCGATGCATCCTGCAAGCCAGCATGTCATAGATACGGGTTTGAATTTTGTACAGATGAAAGGCAATGAAACCTTTAAACTGGCAGTCAAAACACTGACCAATGATGTCAAAGAAATTTTAACTAAAAATGAAATTAACGCTGAAGATATCCCTCATTTTATCCCCCATCAGGCGAATTATCGCATCATCAAGGCAGTTGGGGATGCGCTTAAAATGAAAGATGAGCAGGTAGTACTCACAGTGGATAAATACGGCAACACGTCTGCAGCCTCCATACCGATGGCGATCAATGATATTTGGGAATCAGGAAGACTGCAAACAGGTGATTTGATGCTGCTTGATACCTTTGGCGGTGGCTTGACTTGGGCTTCAGCTCTGCTTCCTTTTTGTGGGAAAGCACGTACAAAGTAAGCTGTTTTGAAGATAGGTTTTATCGGTGATATCGTAGGAAAACCGGGTCGGTTGATGCTTAAACGGCATCTTAAAAGACTCCAGCAGGAACACTTTATAGACTTTACAATTGCCAATTATGAAAATGCCTCTCACGGTTTTGGACTGACGGAAAAAAATTGTATAGAGTTGCTTGGCTATGGTGTGAGTATGATGAGTGGCGGTAATCACAGTTTTGATAAAAAAGAGATACTCACACTTTTTGATACGTATCCGCTTATTCGTCCTCTGAACTACCCCCAAGCAACACCCGGGAAAGGCATCTTTCATACTGTACTTTTAGGAAAAGAACTTGCCGTGATTAATGTGATGGGGCACTATACCATGCCTATGGCAGATAACCCTTTTACCATGGCAACAGAAGCGGTGAATGAACTCAAAGCTCAAGGTGTAAAGCATATTGTCGTAGATATGCATGCAGAAGCCAGTAGTGAAAAACAGGCTTTGTTTCATATGCTGAAAAATGAAGTGAGTGCGATCTTGGGCACACATACCCATGTGGGGACAGATGATTTACAGATAACACAGGGGTGTTGTTATGTCACCGATGTGGGTTTGACCGGTTGTCGTGACGGTGTGATTGGCATGAAAAAAGAGATACCTATGCAGCGTTTACTTACGGGTATCGGCGGACATTTTGATGTACCTGATACTTGCAAGGTTTTATTGCAAATGGTTGTTTTTGAGTTAGATGAAGAGGGGCGTTGTGTGGGAGCCGAGAAGATAAAGATTTATGACGATAAGCCAAAGATAGTAACCAAGGCGTGGATAGAGTAAGAGACTTTAGTTACGCGTTGCGCTTGATACGGACTTTTTTGGGGTCAAAGAGTGCAATGGCTTCTTTGATCATCGGCTCTTCAAACAAGCTTGAAGGGTCTTTTTCTTTTGCTGCTTCAGTCTCTCCTGCATCAGGAGCGATACAGGAGCTTTTCATTTCGATCTCTTCTATCATCGATGCGGCATCAGCATCTTCATGTACTAAAGCCTGCTCTACTTCCGTCTCTTTTTCTATGCTAGGAGGGGTGTCAACTTTTTTTTTAGTGATGTTGATAATCTTGGTACCTACACCAAAAACATCTTGAACAAAATGGCTGATCAGTCCCCAGTGTGTGATGAGCATCTTTTTATCCTCATCCTCAGCCATAGAACCCCATGTTAGCTCGTTATCCATAAAATTTTCAAAGAGTATGTTGCGTTCAAAACAGGCACCCAGTTCATAGTCTCGGTCATAGAGTTTTGCAACAAGCTTTTCAAACAGTTTGTTTTGGGGTAAATGATTGTGCTGGGTTTGTGGTGGTGGCACAGGGGTTGTAGGTACTTGAGCCACTTCGGGGATAGAGCCAGAGTCTGTTTGGACTTCTTGTGCTTCTTTGGAAAGAGATGCTTTATGCTGTTTTTGTACAGGCAGTGTGGCAATAATGTCCTCTTCGGTGATGACGGTGACCTCTTCGTAAACGGGTGTATTTTGCGTTGTTACGATGATTTCGGAGACTTCTACACCTTTTAGTTCCTGTTCTAAACCGCGTATCATGGTATCGATGTCTTTGATTTCCAAGGCTTCCATCATCTTGAAGAGTGACAAAGAGAGTACAAATTCGCCGTCACTACCAAGAGCAAGGAGTGATTTGGACTCGGCAAGCACCCTGAAAAAACGCTCTATAATCATAGGAGAAAATGGGCTTTTTTCGTCTAAAAGCAACTCTTTAAGATAAAGGGTAAACTCATCGAGTATCATCTCCGCTTCATAGTCTGTTGCCATTTTGATGAAGGAGAGCAGTTGGGCGGTATTTTTGTGCATAATGTCCTGCAACAAAGTTTCAAGACGTCCAGGTTCTATGATACCAAGCATGGAAGTGACCGTACCTACATCCACAAAGTTTTTTGAGTACACGATGGCTTGGTCTAAGAGCGTAAGAGAGTCCCTGAGACTCCCTGCACCTGAACGGGCGATGATATCAAGCGCTTCTCTTTCATACCCTACATTTTCAAGATCTAAGATGTGCTCCAAGTGCTTCAGTACGAGTGGTTGGGGAATCTTTTTGAACCGAAAATGCTGTGTACGCGACAAAATGGTAGCGGGTAGTTTGAGCGGATCGGTCGTTGCCAAGATAAACTTGACAAAATCCGGCGGCTCTTCAAGGGTCTTAAGTAAAGCATTAAATGCCTGCGGGGTTAACATGTGAACTTCATCGATAATGAAGATTTTATACCGCGCCAAAGAGGGTTTGTACTTGGTATGTTCGATGAGATCTTTGATGTCATCGATACCGCGGTTGCTTGCCGCATCCATTTCGATGATATCCATATGGCTGTTTTCTGAAGCCATGGTGCAGTGTACACAGATGCCGCAAGGATGTGAACTGGTTCCTTTTTCACACAGTAGGGCTTTAGCGAAGATACGCGCTGTAGAGGTTTTACCACTTCCTCTTAGTCCTGAAAACAGATAAGCGTGTGAGAGTCTCTTGCCTTCTAGAGCCATAGAGAGTGTCTGTGAAACGGCTTCTTGCCCGATGAGATCATCAAAGGTGGCAGGGCGGTATTTTCTTGCTAAGGCTAATGACACAGAGAGATTCCTTTTCGAGCAGCTTCAGGCATTATTGAATTATTATTGTAGTGGATTTTTACTTTTGATTGGTATAATTAAGTCATATACACACGCATAAATAAGGTTGTTGGATGAAATGGGAAGATGAACGACAAAGCAGCAATGTAGAAGATAGAAGAGCGAGTTCGGGTGGTGGCGGTGGTATGCCGTCTATGGGCATGATGATGGCATTTTGGCCCATCATCAGACCATTGCTGCGAACAAAATTTGGCTGGATGATTATTGGGTTAGGGGTAGTAGCGTACATGGCAGGCTATAATCCTTTGGCACTCATCGGCGGTCAGGGCGGCTCGGTTGCCCCCGTAGATAAAGCAAAAGATGATAAAAGTGCGGCATTCATCTCTACAGTACTTGCCAGCACAGAAGATGTGTGGAAAAAAGAACTACGGGGTTACCGTGAGCCTGTGATGGTACTGTTTAGAGGAAGTACTCAAAGCGGATGCGGGTTTGCTTCAGCACAGATGGGGCCCTTTTATTGCCCTGCGGATCAAAAAGTCTATCTTGATTTGGGTTTTTTTGATGAACTGGCAAGCAGACACAATGCCCCTGGTGACTTTGCTCAAGCGTATGTGTTGGCACATGAAGTGGGACACCATATACAAAATCTTCAAGGTACACTGGAAAAAGTACAACAAGCCAAACAGCAGTGGGGCGGGCAGAGCACCAAAGCAAATGCCCTGCAAGTCAAAGTAGAGTTGCAGGCAGATTGTTACGCCGGAGCATGGGCATATCATGCGCATAATGAGTTTGACATCTTAGAGCCAGGTGATGCCGAAGAAGCACTCAGAGCCGCCTCTGCCATAGGGGATGACACCTTACAACGCCAAGCCCAAGGTACGGTGAGACCCGATGCTTTTACCCACGGCAGTTCAGCCCAACGGGTAGAGTGGTTTAGACGCGGGTTTACTTCGGGTGATATTGGGGCGTGTAATACGTTTCAATAAAAGGGATACACTCTTATCATTCCTTGCTTTTGTAAAGATGCTACAGAAGCATCTAACCCCATCTTGGTTATAATCCTTTTCTTTAGATACCAACACAAAGATGATAAAAAATGAGTTACAATCCAAGTGAGATTGAAGCCAAGTGGCAGCAAAAATGGGATGATGAGAAGGCGTTTGAGCCGGATGATGGGTATGAGCGGAAGAAAAAATACATCTTATCGATGTTCCCGTTTCCCTCAGGGCGTTTACACATGGGGCATGTACGCAATTATGCCATTGGGGATGCGTTTGCGCGTTACTACAGAAAACAAAACCTGAATGTGCTGCATCCCATAGGCTGGGATGCTTTTGGGATGCCTGCTGAAAATGCCGCCATCAAACACGGTCGTCACCCTAAAGAGTGGACGTACTCCAACATCGACTACATGAGAAAAGAGCTCAATACTTTGGGACTTTCGTTTTCTAAAACACGCGAATTTGCGACCTGTGATGTGCTGTACACCAAGTGGGAGCAAGAGTTTATCATCAAGATGTTTGAGCAAAAGCTGCTTTATAGAGAGTCCACTACAGTTAACTGGTGTGAGTCCTGCCATACGGTATTGGCGAATGAACAAGTAGAAGAGGGCTGTTGTTGGCGTTGTGACAATGCGGTGCAGCTTAAAGAGATGCCAGGGTATTATCTTGACATCATCAAGTACGCCGATGAGTTGTTGGGTGATTTGAAGTTGCTTGAGGGCAAATGGCCTTCTCAAGTGCTTACGATGCAAAACAACTGGATAGGCAAATCGCAGGGCTTGGAGTTTAGCTTTGAGTTAAGCGCAAGTTCCAAAGAAAAACTTGGCGGGCATTTTGAGCGTTATACTGTCTTTACCACCAGACCCGATACGATTTACGGTGTGACTTACTCCGCACTTGCGGCAGAACACCCCATCACTAAATACCTTTGTGATAATGCACTGTTGGACGAGGAGATTGTGGCTAAAATTGGTGTCATAGCCAATATGACAGAACGCGAAAGAGCACAGGCGGACAAAGAGGGCTATGCGCTTGGGATTACAGTCATCCATCCTTTGACGGGGGAAGAGATACCCGTGTGGACGGCTAACTTCGTGCTTGCTTCGTATGGTGGCGGTGCGGTGATGGCAGTGCCTGCGCATGATGAGAGAGACTTTGAGTTTGCAAGTAAATACGCGCTGCCTGTTAAGCGTGTCATTAGCGGAGGAGAGTCGCTGCCTTATACACTTGAGGGGGCGTTGATTGACTCAGCTGCGTTTACGGGATTGGGCAACTATGAATCCAAAGCGAAGATCATCGGGATGTTTGAAGAGGCGGGATTTGGCAAGGGGACAACCAACTACAGGCTACGAAACTGGGGTGTGAGCCGTCAGCGTTACTGGGGAGCGCCCATACCGTTTGTGCATTGTAAACACTGTGGGCTTGTGCCTGAGAGAGTGGAAAATCTTCCCATCGCTTTACCTGAAGATGTAGAGATAACCGGTGAGGGCAATCCGCTAGAAAACCATCCGACATGGAAACACTGTACTTGTCCTGTGTGTGGGAAAGAGGCGATAAGAGAGACCGATACACTCGATACTTTTGTGCAGTCAAGCTGGTATCAGTTCCGCTACGCAACCCATCCCAATAAATGGAACACAACGGGCATAGACAAAGAAGATGCCAATTATTGGTTGGGGGTTGATCAGTATATCGGGGGGATAGAACACGCGATTTTGCACTTGCTCTATGCGCGATTTTTCACGAAAGTGTTGCGTGATTTGGGCTACCATAACATCGATGAGCCGTTTGAAAATCTACTCACACAAGGAATGGTGCTGATGGACGGTGCCAAGATGTCTAAATCTAAAGGCAATACCGTTGACCCTGATGCACTGGTGGAAAAATACGGTGCAGATACAGCTAGACTCTTTACGCTTTTTGCCGCGCCACCTGCCAAAGAGTTGGAGTGGAATGACTCCGCTGTCGAGGGGGCGTTTCGGTTCATCAAGAGGCTGTATGACAGACAGGCAAAAGTGACACAGTCTACGCTGCCACAGATTGAGCAGGCAGCACTCTCGAAAGAGTCTAAGTTGGCGCGTGTCAAAGTATATGAAGCCTTGCAAAAGTCTAGCGATGTGTACGAAAAATCGTTTTCATTCAATACACTCATCGCAGCCTGTATGGAAGCGCTTAATGCGCTGGACAAACAAGACAACGCGCTGGTGTGGACAGAAGGGATGTACATCATGTTGAACCTTCTTGAACCGATTATCCCGCATGTGACGACAGAATTAAGTGAAGTTTTGTTTGCACGCAAAAATTTGCAGCGTATCTTGGAAGTCAAAGAAGAAGTGTTTGTGCAAGAGAATTTTGTGTATGTGGTGATGATAGGCGGTAAAAAACGCGTGGAGATAGAGATGGCTGCTAGTGCAGCACAAGAAGAAGTCCTCGCAGCAGCAAAAGAGGCAGGTGCAAAATGGCTTGAGGGGATGACGATACTCAAAGAAGTGGTTGTACCCGGTAAACTGGTAAATCTTGCTGTGAAACCAAACTAAGAAATCGAGATGACAAATAAACTATTCACTATTCACTATTCACTATTCACTCTCATAGCCCTGCTATTGGTATCTTGTGGCTATAAGCCTTCTTCGCAGGTCATTCAAAATGTCTTTTCGGACAAAGTGTATATCAAAGTCTATGTAGACAGGGTTGAGCCTGAAAATGCACCGTTTGTAAGAGATGAGATGAACCGTATGGTGTATACGCGCTTCAAGGGTCAGGTTGTCTCCAAGGAGCAAGCGCAGAGCCAAATCCATGTTACCTACGCGGGAAGTACTTTTGTGCCACTGGCATATGCCAACGGGTATGTGACACGCTATCTGGTGACGGTGCGGATGCATTTTGAGATGGTAACGAAAGAAGGAAAGATGAGTAAAGACATCACAAGTATCGTGGAGTCTGACATCGAAGAGAGTTCGCTTGCTTCTTCGGCTATCAGGATAGAAGCACTTCGTAAAGGGCTTGAGAAAGGGATGGATGAGTTTTTGGCGTATGTCAGTGCCAAAGGGATACTCAAAGAGGCTAAATGATACCTTGTTTTGAAACGTTCATCGAGTCCAAACCGCTTTACTATAAAGAGATAGACTATGGGCGTATCCATCTGGCGTATGCTTTGCTCAAACCACAGATACGCCACCCCAAAACAGTGCACATCGTAGGCACAAATGGTAAAGGTACAACGGGCAGAGTACTTGCGCATGCAGCCTATAAAAGTGGTTTGAGTGTGGGGCATTTTTCTTCACCGCACATTTTACGGTTTAACGAGCGTATTTGGCTAAACGGTGAAGAGAGTTCTGATGTTATGCTTGAGGTGGCACATCAAAAACTCTTTGTCATACTAGGTCAAGAGGTGAGCGAAGGGCTGAGCTATTTTGAGTACACGACGCTCTTGGCACTGGTGGCATTTGAAACGCTTGATTTGATAGTACTTGAAGCAGGACTGGGTGGAGAGCATGATGCGACCAATGTTTGCGATAAGCTCCTTAGCATCATCACCCCCATCGGGTTAGACCATCAGGCTTTTTTGGGTGAAAGCATCGAAGCCATAGCCACTACCAAAATCAACAGCATCCAAACACAGATGCTTTTGGCTCCACAGGTGTATGATGAGGTGGTGCAGGTAGCACAAAAGATATGTCTACAAAAAGGTGCTGACCTTCACTATGCAAGCGTGCCAAATGATGCAATGAAAGCCCTTGCCAAACAAAAAGGATGGAGCGGGTATCTGGCTCAAAATGCCTCTGTGGCACTAGAGGCTTTGAAAATATTGGGCATAGTTTATGATGTTGCTTCTTTGCAGGATTTGGAACTTTTCGGACGCTTTTACCCTCTGCAAGACAATGTCCGCATCGATGTAGGGCACAATCCTTTGGCAGCCATGGCATTAGTAGAAGCACTGGATGACAAGGTTGTGCTTATTTACAACAGTTTGGATGATAAGGATTATGAAACGGTGTTGCGTATCCTTAAGCCTAAAGTCAAACGGGTTCTGATACTTCCCATAGAGACACAAAGAGCAGCAACACTGAGCAGTATAGAAGAGGCACTTAAAAGGGTCGGAATGCCGTATGGTTATTTTGATGATACACTAGATAAAGAGGATCACTATTTGGTATTTGGTTCATTTTATGTCGTAGAGGCATTTTTAAAGAGGTTTGATGACTCAAAGTAATAGTTACGAATACCTAGAAGGGCTACAAGAGACAAAACTGCTTATCTGCAAAGATGACAAAGAAGCAGTTCAGGTACGCGACATCGCTACGCTACTTGGATTTGAAGCGTTTATGTTGCCCGATATCCGTGTGGCTTTGGGTGAAGATATGCGCTCCTATCAAGAAGAAGTGCAGGCGATGTTTCTTGGATTGGCTTCTTTTTATGCTAGTGCTCACAAAAAAGTGCTTATCTCGCCCTTTAGAACCGCGTTGATACCTTTTCCTAAACCAGAGTGTTTCGCGTACCATACTATTAACTTTGGTGACACACTCAGTCTTAGTGAGCTTAAAGAGATGCTTTACTATTGGGGGTATCATTTTACCGATATTGCAGCCAGTGGTGGTGAAGTCTCTTTTAGGGGTGATATTATTGATATTTTCCCCATCGATGCCGAAAAACCGTACCGTATCTCTTTGTTTGATGAAGAAGTAGAGGCGATTGATTATTATGATGAGGGGTCTCAAAAACGCCTTGGTGAAGAGTTGGAGGGCTTTACTTTTAGCCCCGCGTTTTTAGCCTTAGATGCAACCCAATATGAAGCACTTAAAAACAGAACGCAGTATAGCAAGTACGATACTTTTGTGAAAGATATCGATTCGTTGGGCGTGTGGCATCTCGATGAGTTAGCACACAACGCGCTGGAGGTCTTTGAGAGTGTATTGATTTCATCTTTAGATGAAGAGCTTAAAGAGTTGTATGCGTTTGATACACCACTTGTACCACGAAAATCTTTTTTGCTTCCACAGATACCAGAGAGTAAAAAATACCGTGACTTAGAAGCCATAGACCCCAATAAGCTTCTTCAATCACATCAAGACAAGCAGATTACAATTATCGCTAAAAATGAGAGCATTGTGCGCAGTTCACAGCTGGACTCTTTTGAAAACATCACCTTTGTGTATCAAGAGGGGATCATCAATCTATTGGGCAAAGAGAAGCTCATCCTTTCACTCAATAAACCGCTTAAGCGCAAAAAAGTAAAAAAAGCCAGCATCGTACTTGATGAACTTAGAGTGGGTGACTATGTGGTGCACGAAAACTATGGCGTGGGTATTTTTAGAGGTATCGAAAAACGCGAAGTGCTGGGCGCATGGAGTGAGTTTGTGGTGCTGCATTACCAAAATGAGGATGCGTTGCTGATACCTGTCTCAAACCTTGAAGTCATCGACCGTTATGTGGCTGAAGGGGGCGCTTTGCCTGCGCTGGATCGTATGGGTAAAGCGAGTTTCAAAAAACTCAAAGCCCAAGTACGCGAAAAACTCTTTGCCATCGCCTCACAAATCATCCACCTCTCGGCACAGCGGCATCTTAAAGCGGGTATTGTGCTTGACCGTCATTTGGAAGAGCATGCCATCTTTATGGCGCAAGCAGGTTTTGTGCACACGGAAGATCAGGAACGTGCCATCTTTGATATGCTGGATGATATGTCCAGCGGTCGTATGATGGACAGACTGCTCTCAGCCGATGTAGGCTTTGGTAAGACTGAAGTGGCGATGAACGGGATGTTTGTAGCGGTCAAAAACGGCTATCAGGCAATGATGATAGCTCCTACCACGCTACTCAGCTCCCAACATTACAAAAGTCTCAAAGAACGATTTCATGGGCATGGCATCAAAGTGGCTAAACTGGACAGGTTTTCTACCGCTAAAGAAAAAACGCTGACATTAAGAGGGCTTGAAGAGGGTACAATCAATGTGGTGGTGGGTACGCATGCGCTTCTTGGGGCGAAGTTTAAAAACCTTGCACTGGTCATCATCGATGAAGAGCATAAATTTGGGGTCAAGCAAAAAGAAGCACTTAAAGAGATGGCGATTGATGTGCATCTGCTTTCCATGTCGGCTACACCGATACCGCGCTCTTTGAACTTGGCACTCTCTGATGTCAAGTCATTCTCTGAAATCTTGACCCCTCCAACAGAGCGTCAAGGTGTGCGCACTTTTGTGAAGAGTTACGATGACAAGGTCATCAAAGAAGCGTTGCTGCGTGAGATGCGTAGAGGCGGGCAGATATTTTATGTCTTTAACTCCATCGCAGGCATACAAGAGAAGAAAAAAGATCTTTTGGCACTCTTGCCTAAACTTCGCATCGCTGTACTGCACTCCAAAATCTCTGCCAAAGAGACCGAAGATGAGATGATGCGCTTTGAAGACGGTGAATATGATGTCCTGCTTTCGACTTCCATCGTCGAATCAGGTATCCATATGCCTCATGCCAATACAATGATAGTCGATGGAGCAGATAGTTTTGGTATCGCAGATTTGCATCAGCTTCGTGGACGAGTCGGGCGCGGGGGCAAAGAAGGGTACTGTTACTTTATGGTCACCGATAAAGAGCGTTTGACGGATAATGCTAAACGCCGTCTGCTGGCACTTGAATCACACTCGGATCTGGGAAGTGGCGCGGTACTGGCGTTTCATGACCTTGAGATACGCGGTGGGGGAAATATCATTGGTGAAGCACAATCAGGGCACATCAAACAGATAGGCTACTCACTTTACCTAAGGATGCTTGAAGATGCCATCAAGGAGCTCTCAGGCGGTCATCAGGCGGTCGCCCACAGCATCGACATGAAGCTCTCTATAAACGCCTACCTCAATGAAGAACTGATAGAAGAAGACAGACTGAGGCTGGAGCTTTACAGACGGCTTTCCTTGTGTGAGAATGTCGGTGAAGTGTATGAGATAGAGGCTGAGATAGCTGATCGTTTTGGGAAACTGGATGTGATTACCCGTCAGTTTATCGATGTGATTGTCATGAAAGTGTTGGCACGAGGGCAGGGTATCTCTAAAGTCTCTTCATATGGCGAAAATGTATTTATAGAATTTACAGATGAGGCAAAAGAGAGAGTGGTGCTCAAGTCACGCTCTAAAGATGACGATGACATCATCGCTACGGCGATGGGATATCTGAAACACTAATCAGCCAATACTAATACGCCTAAGACTATACTTTAAACAGTAAAAGTACCAAAGGAGCGTGTTTGGGTTTTTTTGAAGAAGAAGTCTTAAAAGGCAAGTATTTTACCCCCAAAAGCCGTGATAGACTAAGAGCTACGATGGTCAATCTTTTTATTTTTGTCGGTTCATTTGTGATGTTGTTGTATGCGTATGAAAACCTGATTCAGGGTTATTATACGATGCTCTTTGTTGAACTTTTTATTGTCTTTATCTTGATGGTTGCCTATCTTGTCTTTCCGCATTATATCTCTGTAACCTACAGTTCCTATATGATACTGGGTGCGCTGACTTTTTTGCTTTCGATGTCACTTATCGTACCCGATCAGGACCCTGAACTCTCTTTGTTTTGGTTGGCTACTCTGCCAATCTTTGTTTTCTTCTTTCTGGGTGTTAAAAAGGGCATCAGATGGAGTACCAACATGTTTGTTATCTTGTTGTTTATCCCTCTTTTTTCGTATGTGACGGGTTTTAAGTTTGTGTACGAATGGGAGCTGCTTTCGCAGATTGTGTTGGGGTATCTGGCGATTTCATATATGGTCTTTATCATCGAAAGTGAGCGAAGTTCGTATGAGCAACGGCTCAACATTGCCCTTGAAGAGAACAAAATCCTCTTCAAAGAGGTGCACCACCGAACCAAAAACAATATGCAGGTAGTGATGAGTCTGCTTGAGGGACAGGCATTTAAGATCGATGATCCCAAATACAAAAAGATGTTTGAAACCCATGTAGACAGACTCAAAGCGATGAGTATGATGCATAAAAATCTCTACTCCAACCACTCCTATGAAGAGGTGGACATCCAAGCATACCTTGAAGAGATAGCCCAAAACCTGCAAACCTATACCGAACACAGCATTCTCACCGACATAGACCCTATCAGGGTGCATATGAAGATAGCGATGAATCTGGGGCTTATCTTCAACGAAGCCGTCACCAATGCCATCGAACATGCCTTTGATGAAAAAGAAGGCACGATTAGTATCTCGTTGAAGCCTGAAGGCAAACGCTACCGTTTGAGCATAGAAGACAACGGCAAAGGGTATGACACCTCAAAATCATTCCAATCTTTGGGGGTCACACTCATCAAAGACCTCAGTGCCACGCTGCCCCATGGCACGATCGATATCGATGGAAAAGACGGGGTGAAAATCGTCATTTATTTTGATGCGAAGGAGGCGTAGGTATGTCATTTCCCAAACATGTCGTTATCGTCGAAGATGAAGCCATCACACAGCGATATTTGCAAGATATCCTCTTGCAGCAGGATGTTCAGATTTCAGGGTGTTTTGACAATGCCACTGATACACTCCAAGCTCTCGGGCAGATAGCATGCGATATGATTTTGATGGATATCAACATCAAAGGGGCTATGGATGGCATACAGCTGGCAAGGAAGATTTTAGAGACCTATACACTGCCCATCGTGTTCATTACTGCGCATTCAGATGATGCCACACTTGAAGAGCTTTTGGAGCTGGCACCTTACGGCTTTATAGGCAAACCCTTTTCAAGTAAAGAAGTACTGGTAACGGTGCAGATAGCGTTCAAACGCTTTGCCGTCCAGACAGCAAGCATCTCTAGGGCAGTCCCCAAAGAGAGTGCATCCCGTATTATGATTGGCAACTTTTATTGTTATTCTACAGAGCAGCAGGTGTTGTACTATGATGGGCAGGCGGTGAAGCTCAATAAAAAGCAGGGACTCTTTATTGAACTGTTGGTTCAAAACATTAACACCACCGTACGCTACGACACCCTAATAGCCTACTTGTGGAAAGATGATTTTGTCTCTGATTCTACTTTGCGGACGTTGGTTTATTCGGTGCGTAAACTTTTGCCGGATTTGCCCATCGTCTCTTACAGTAAGATAGGCTATGCTTTAGAAGTCAGATCCTCTTAACCCCTGATTTGCGACTCTAAGTGTTTACTTTCAATTAACTTCATGTCACTATACTTTTTTCAAATATACCCTTAAGAAAATGAAGCAGGAGCGTACAGTGAGTCAAATCATACAGACGATTAAAACAGAGATTTCAAAAGTGCTTGTGGGACAGGAGAAGATGGTTGAAGGGCTTTTGGCAGGGCTTATTTGTAGAGGGCACATCCTGCTTGAAGGTGTTCCTGGACTAGCTAAAACCACTGCGGTCAATGCTTTGGCAAAAACCCTTGGGCTTGACTTTAAACGTGTGCAGTTTACCCCTGACCTACTGCCTTCAGATATCATCGGTACAGAGATTTATGACCCTTCACATAACAGTTTTAAAATCAAAAAAGGTCCGGTGTTTACCAACCTCTTACTAGCAGATGAAATCAACCGTGCTCCTGCAAAAGTGCAGTCGGCGCTACTTGAAGTGATGCAAGAGCGACAGGTGACTATCGGCGATGAGACCTTTAAGCTTGATCTTCCTTTTTTGGTCATGGCAACCCAAAACCCAGTCGAACAAGAGGGTGCGTATGAGCTTCCTGAAGCACAGCTTGACAGGTTTATGATGAAAATCGTGGTGGGCTACAACACCAAAGAAGAAGAACTCGAGATAGCAAGACGGGCTGCAAACAATACCTTTGAGACCATCCATCAAGTAGCCACACGAGAAGACTTGAACCAAATCAGAGAAGAAGCGCTCAAAGTTCACATGGATGAAGAGATAGAAAAATACATCATCGAATTGGTCGCAGCAACACGAAACCCTAAAGCGCATGGGCTAGAAGAGCTTGAAGCTTACATTGAGTTTGGAGCCAGCCCGCGTGCGAGTATCGATATGTACAAAGCTGCGCGCGCCATTGCGTATCTCAAAGGAAAAGACTATGTCTCACCCATGGAAGTAGCCTACATCGCCAAAGAGGTACTGCGTCACCGCATCATCCTCTCTTATGAGGCACAGGCTGAAGAAGTGAATGTCGATACGATCATCAGCAAGATTTTAGCAGCCGTACCGATACCGTAGGGGTACAGCGTGAATCATCTTGCAAAAAAAATCGTACTCAAAACCAAAAAGCAAGTCTATGGAGAGATGCTTGGCAATAACGCTTCGCTGTTTCAGGGTGAAGGGTTTGAGTTTTCAGAACTTCGTGAGTATGTCTATGGCGATGATATCCGTAAGATAGACTGGAAAACGACCGCAAAACTGGGCAAACCTTTTGTCAAGATCTACAAAGAGGAGAGGGAGCTCAATGTCGTGGTGGTATCTGTTTTGGGCGGTTCGGTGTACTTTGGAACGGTCAAACAAAAGTCTGACATCATGGCTGAAGTGGCGGCAACTTTAGGGTTTTCTGCTATCAAAAATACCGATCTTTTTACGCATATGATTTTTGCAGACAGACTCTATGATGTGAGTAAACCCAGCAAAAAACTTTTTGCAGTGCATCAGGCAGTAGAGAAGATCGTGGCGTTTGAGCCTTTAGGAAAAGAGGCGGATTTTAATGCCTTAACGCAGACTTTGCATCAAAGACTCAAGAAGAAATCGCTGCTTTTTATCGTGTCGGATTTTGTGGGTGAGATTGATTTGAAACTGTTGAGCAAAAAGCATGATGTTTTTGCGGTTATCGTGCGCGACAGGTTTGAAGAAAATCCTTCACAACTGGGCTATCTTAGACTGATTGATATGCAGAGCAAGCAGAGTTTTGAAGGGGATGTGGATAGTAGCGTGCTCAAAGGGTACACTAAAGCCCTGCATGAAAATGATGAAAGACTCTACAAGCAGTTCAAAAAACAGGGCATCCGTTTTGCAAAAATATACACCCATCAAGAACCGGCTTTGAAGCTGATGAAAAAAATGAGGTAAGAGGATGAATGACAACAATCTAAGTGCACAACTCAAAGACATCAAACCCCTACTTGAAATCCCCGATAACAGTCTGTATCTGTATTGGGGATTGATAGGGTTTGGAACTCTTTTGATGGCTTCCATACTCTTTTTTGTGATGAAGAAACTTTGGGAAAATAAAAAAGTCAATCTTCCCAAGACTTATCTAAACATACTCAAAACACTTGACTGGAATGATACCAAACATGCTGCGTACATGGCAACCTACTACGGTCGACTTTTGGCGACTGATGCACGCAGAAAAGAGCTTTTTTCACAGCTTGAACCGATGTTGGAAGCATACAAATATAAAAAAGAGGTGGAACATATAGATGAGGAGACACTTAAACACTTTAACCTCTATGTGCAGGTAGTCCATGAGTCACTTTAGTTTTGAATACCCCTATCTGTTGGGGGTAATACTGCTGTTTGTCCTGTGTGCCTATGGGTGCAAAGAGAGAAGCCGTGCGATTTTTTTTCCTCATGTGAAAACGTTGATGGCAAAAAGCGCAGGAAAATCTACTTTGCTTGTCTGGCTTAAGTGGGTGGGTGTGAGCGCAGCGGTGATTGCTCTGGCTTCACCTGTACTGACCAAAAGTTATACCAACAGCAAAAAAGAGGGACGGGATATCGTGCTGATACTCGACTCAAGCGACTCGATGCGGCAGCGTGGTTTTGATGTTGCTGATAGGCTAAGAAACAAATTTGATGTCTCCAAAGAGGTGATAGGAAATTTTATAGACAAAAGAGCAAATGACCGCATCGGTATGGTGACCTTTGCAGACATTGCTTTTATCGCTTCACCGATGACATTTGAGAAGAAGTTTCTAACCGATATCACCGCCATGCAAGAGATGGGCCCGGCAGGAAAACGCACTGCTATCAATGATGCGGTGGTTCAGGCTTATGGGCTTTTGTCTAAAAGTAAAGCCAAATCTAAAATTGTTATCTTGCTCACGGACGGCATCGACAACATGAGTAAAGTACCCTTTACTGAACTCAAAAGTATGGTTGAAAAACGCGACATCAAACTCTACGCCATCGGGGTGGGACATCCCAGTGAATATAATGCCCCTTACCTTCAGGCGCTAGCCAAAGCAGGCAAAGGGATGGCGTATGGGGCAAGTGATGCACAGACACTCTCTCAAATCTATGAAGAGATAGATAAACTCGAAGTCACCAAGATAGATGACAAAAAGATTGTTCAGCATACCTACCTGTTTATCTATCCGCTCTTTGTGGCGATCTTGAGTCTCTTACTGTTTGTCTATTTTAGAAACGCGAAAGGAGTCTAAGATGCAGTTTGTCAATCCGCAGTTTTTTTGGGCACTACTTGTACCCTTTGTTGTTTTTGCCTTTCTTATCTCGACCAACAAAGACAGGCTTTCACGCATTTTTGATGAAAAAGTACTCAAGCGTTTGAGTGCCACAGAGGAAAGTATGCCTTTGGCAGTGCGAAACATTTTGATGCTTTTGGCACTTTTTTTGATGATAGTCGCCATGGCAAGACCTGTCATCATCCAAGGCGATAAAAAAGTGGAGGTACAAGGCTTAACACTCCTAAGTGCGCTTGACATCTCGGGTTCTATGCGCAGTACAGATGTCTATCCCAACCGTTTGGCGTTTGCAAAAAAGAAGATGCAGACGCTCTTTGATGCCATGCCAAGCGATGAGATAGGTGTGGTGGCATTTGCCTACAGTCCTTTTGTTCTTGCACCGTTTACTTCTGACAAAGAGACACTGAAGATGCTGGTCGAAGGAGTGGATGACTCGTACATCAGTATGGGCTCTACCGATTATGATGCTTTGGGTGAAGAGGCAAAGAGGCTACTCAAAGACAAAAAACCGAAGATTTTAGTGCTTTTTACAGATGGGGGAGATAAGGAAGCCATCACAGGATTTGCAGATTCCATGAAAGAAAACGGCATCACTATGTATGTGGTGCTTGTGGGTACACAAAAAGGTGCGCCTGTCATCGGTGAAGATGGCAAACCCTATATGCTTCAAGACGGTACTATCGCCATCACACAGCGAAATGATGCATTGGGTGAACTTGCCAAAGAGAACGGCGGTGCGTATGTGGTAGCGGGTACAGGCAAAAAAGACATCGAAGAACTCGTCTCAGTCATACGCCACACCTACGCCAATCAACAACAAGGTGAAGTCACAGTGAAAGAACAGGTAGAATTGTTTTATTATCCTCTAGGTTTAGCACTTCTCTTTCTACTCATTGCCTTTAGTTCACTGCCAAGGAGAAAAAGATGAAAAAAACCTTATTACTCTCTTCACTATTCACTTTTTTACATGCAGGGCTTACGGATTTTAAAACTATTGAGCAGGCAAATAGGGCGTATGAGGCAAAGGATTTTGCTAAGAGTGCTGTGCTATTGAAGAGTTTGGATGCAGAGACACCACAAAAACAGTACGATGTTGGAAATGCACTCTATAAAGATAAAAAATACGATGATGCCATCAAAGCTTACAAGCAAGCCAAAGGCATCGATGAAGCGACACGATTACACAACATCGGCAACAGCCACTTTATGAAAAACGAACTCGATAAGGCAATCAGCACGTATGAAAAAGCGTTGAAGCTCAAAGAAGATGAAGAGACCCGTTTTAACCTTGAGCTCGCAAAAAAACTGAAAAAAGAGCAAGAAGAACAGAAAAAACAAGAGCAACAAAAAAACGAGCAAAACAAAGACAAAAAAGAGAACCAAGATAAAAAAGAACAGCAGCAAAAAAATCAAGACCAAAAAGAAAAAGACGAAAAAAAGCAAGATCGAAACAAAGAGAATGAGCAAAAACAAGATAAAGAGCAACAAAACAAAGAAAAACAAGACCAAGAAAACAAAGACAAAAAGCAGCAAGACAACGAGCAAAAAAACAAAAATGAGCACGATAAAAAACAAAAAGAGCCCTCCAAGCCTGATGAACAAAAAGAGAAAAACAATCAAGAAAATGAGGGTAAAGAGGGTGAAAAACCCCAACCCCAAGAACCACAGATGAGCAAAGAAGAGAAACAGAAAGAACAAGAGTTAAAACGCCTGATGAAAAAAACGCAACAAGGCAAAACGCCTACGATGATGTACAAAATGGGCGGGGAAAGTAAGCCAAAAAGGAGTGAAGATGTTAAACCTTGGTAAGGTATGTGTAGCCATAGGGCTTGTGTGCAGCATGGCGTTTGGCGCAGGAGTCAAAGCGTCTGTCGATACGGTTGAAGTAGTAGAAGGTAATGCGGTACAACTCTATCTTAAAGCCACGGGAGGCGTAGCAGAGTTTCCGACGATTGACGCTGTGGGTGATGCACCTATTGTAGGGCGTTCTGGGAGTAGCAGTCATAACCTCAGCATCATCAACGGTGCGATGCAGCAAGAGCAGAGTACCACGCAGATACTCCAGTTTGTACCCAAACAAAGCATGACTATTCCCTCTTATGCAGTTAAGATTGACGATCAGACATACAAAACAGAGCCGATTGAGATAAAAGTAGTTAAAGCCAGTGTCTCTTTGAAAAACAATCATAACCCCTTTTATTTGGAGATGCAAACTAAAAATACCCAAGTTAGTGTCGGTGAATCTTTTGCGGTCACAGTTTATTTTGCACTGAAAAACGATGTGAGACTCTCTGGAGATGTACAATACACACCACCCACTTTTACAGGCTTTACAGTAAGCAATGAAGCTCAGAAACAACCCTATATGAAAGCAGAGTACCGGATACAAGAAGTACAGTACATACTCACCCCACAAGCTGAAGGAAACTACACCATCACTCCTGCCGGTGCGGCTATCGGCTTAACCGATAGAAACACACGAGATATCTTCGGGATGGGATTTGGCACAAGTTGGAAACACATCACATCCAACGCGCTACAGATAGAAGTGTTACCGCAAGCAAAACAGAGCGATTTGCTGGGTGATTTTACGCTGGATTCAAGCATCGATACCCAAGTGAGCAAAGCCAATAAGCCCGTAAACTTGAGTGTAACCATAGAAGGCAAAGGGAGTCTTGAAAATTTTGAATTTCCAAAATATGACATTGATGGTGTCACGGTTTATACGGACGAAGCCAAACGAGAGACATCGGTGCAAAATGGAGAACTACATAGCAAGTACACCAAAAGTTTTGCCTTTATCTCAGAAGAGGACTTTACCATTCCAGAGCGTACTTTCAGTGTCCTCGTTCCAGGTGAAAATGCGCTGAAAACTTTGAAAGTTAAAGCGTATGAAATCACCATCAAAAGTAAGGTTAAAACACAAGATCCAAGCGAGGCAAAACCTTCACACACAGTGGTTCAAAGTAACACAGAACACCCTCAAGAAGTGAAAAAAGAAGTGCTTGTTGAGCCAAAAACAGAACGTACGTCCCTTTCATGGTGGATGCTGGTTATAGCTTTTGTCTTAGGGGCTTTATTGATGGGTGTATTACGGCAGATACCTAAAGGCATGCGCACAAAAACATACACGGATGAAGAAGCACTGAAACGTTTGTATGCGCATGTGAGTGAAGACCCAGCAGTAGAAGAGATGGTACGCAAACTGTATGCCAAAAAACGGGGTGACAAATCGGTTCAGATAGATAAAAAAGCACTTAAACAGATGCTGGATCGGTTTGGCTAAGCACTTAGCTTAGGATATCATGCAGACTATTGGCTTTTTGCATCCAAGCATTAAGCCTCTCCCACTCTTCATTCTGCACCATTTCTCTACATCGATCCAGTTCGACTTCAAAGGCGGCAAGTGCTTCAAGTACATTGGTCTTGTTTTGTCTAAAGATATCTTCCCACATATTGGGAGAAGATTTGGCGATGCGGCTCATGTCTTTAAACCCACCACCTGCGAGGGCCACAATACTTTTAGAACCTTCTTGTGTGATGACGGAGTTTGCCAGAGAAAAACTCACGGCATGCGGCATATGGGAGATAAAGGCTGCATGTCTGTCATGTTCTTTTGAGCCCATGCAGACCAGTTGCATACCGATATCAGTAAAGAGTTTTTTTGCCACTTCCTGCTGATGTGTGCCGCTTTTTTCAAGGTCGCACAATACCACTACTTTATCCATATAGAGATCTTCAAGCGCAGCCGTAGGACCAAACTTTTCCGTACCCGTCATAGGATGTGCTGCCACAAAGTTTTCTCGGATATGTGCAGGAACACTGAGGGAGATTTTCTCTTTGGTACTTCCCAAATCAATCAGAGTACATGTTTGCGGCAAAGAATCAAACGATTTTATCATCGCGATGATGCTGTCCACGGGAATACTCAGAATGATAATGTCACAGGTTTTAAGCAGTACAAGCGAGTCTGTAATCTCGTCCACAAGTCCCAGTTCAAGTGCCTGAGAGCAGTGTAATGCGTTGTGATCCATCCCGATAAAATAATATGCCTCAGACTGTTTTTGAAGCGCCAGGCTCAATGAGCCTCCCATAAGCCCTAAACCAACGATACCGATTTTGATTTTGGACATTCCGTGTTTCACCTTGTTTTTTTGAAAAAGAGTATAACATCATTTCTCTGTTTCTTATCAGGTTCTTATTGAAATAAAGATAAAATAGTTGCAAATTATACTAAGGTTTAACGATGATAAAAAAGATAGCACTTTTGAGGGTATTACCTTTGCAGATACTGCTTGTATGGATGTTTGCAGGCTCACTCCTTTTGGCTCAAAAAGTGACACAGATGAAGTTTGAAGGTCTTGTCCATCTCTCTCCTGCTATGGCAAAAGAGATTGCAGGTATCCATGTAGGTGATGAAGTGGATGCTGAAAAGATCAATGATTCGGTTAAAAACTTCTATGAGCAAGGCTATTTTAAAGATGTGTGGGTCGATCAGCAGGGCGGTGTACTCATTTATCATTTTGATGAAAAGGTTGCTATAGCCAATGTTGAAATCAAAGGATACGGCTCAGGTGATGATGCTAAAGAACTGTTGGAAAGCAGCGGGCTTAAAAAAGGTGATTTGTATGATACAAGACGTGTTTCCAAAGCAAAAAGAGCGCTGATTACAAATCTGGAAAGCAAAGGGTATTATGACACCGTGATAGAGGTCAGTACCAGTAAAGTAGGTGAAAGCAGTATCTCAGTTGTATTTGATGTCAATAAGGGTGAAAAAATCGTTATCCAAAAGATGAACTTTGTAGGGGCAAAAGCCTTAGAGGCAGATGAACTTACCCGTGAAGCTGCGAACAAAGAAAAAGATTTCCTTGGCTGGATGCCATGGAGAAACAATGGTGAAGCCGCGGTAGACCAATTGGAATATGACGCCTACAGAGTCAAAGATACCTATATGCAACACGGCTATTTGGATGCCTATGTCAGCCAGCCTCTTATGCGTGTTGATTTTGGCTCTTATAATGCTGAAGTGGACTATCAGGTAGAAGAAGGGATACAGTACCGTGTAGGTAGCATCGGTATCACTCAGGCAGTCAAAGGACTGGATGTGGAATCACTGAAAGATGATCTTCTATTAAAAAAAGGAAAAATATTTAATATCAAGCGTATGCGTAAAGATATTGCCCTCATAGAAGAAGAAGTAGGTAACTTCGGATATGCCTTCGTCAAAGTAGCACCACAGATGCACAAAGACCCTGCGCAGAAGATCATCAACCTGCAGTATGTCGTTGAACCAGGAGAAGTGGTTAAGATAAACGATGTCATTATCTCTGGAAACGATACCACAAAAGACAGGGTTATCCGCCGTTATGTCTACTTGGCACCGGGCGATACTTTTAATGCAACCGATCTCAAAGACTCCAAAAGTGCTTTGGGAAGAACAGGGTTTTTTGACTCTATCGATATTCAAAGTGAAAGAATATCGGCCAATAAAATCAATCTTTTGGTAAAAGTTAAAGAGACATCAACCGGTACAATCTCAGCTGGGGGTGGATACGGAAGTTATGAAGGTCTAATGGTTAATGCCTCTATCTCAGACAGAAACATTTTTGGCTCAGGTATCAACTCCACGCTGGGTTTTGAAATCTCTCAAATCTCTACCAACTACAACCTCTCCTTTGTCAACCCCAAGATATGGGACAGTATGTACAGTATGGGGGTTAGTTTTTACAAAAGAGATTACGAATTTATAGACTATACGCAAGACCAATTGGGTGGTACTGCTACAGTCGGTAGAGAGTTTTTTAGACATTTCCACGGCTCTTTGGGACTGGGGTATGTCGATAACCAGTCAACCATCAATGAAGCTACTACGAATCTTTTCACAGACTTTTTATATAACGACCAATACCAAAAAACTTCAGAGTTTGCAACCATCAGTTATGACAATACCGATGATTTTTATCTTCCAAGAGAAGGGATGATCGGAGTGGTAAATTTTGAATTTGCACAGCTTGATGGAGAAGATTTCAATGCAACAATCTTCCCTGAAGGGTATACGGACTTTTTGAAAACAAACTTGAAACTTGGATTTTTCCAAGGGATGGAAGATTGGATTGATTACGATCTTATCTTCCGTCTAAAAGGACGGGCAACACTTATCAATGCAGGCAGTGAAGATGGGAAGCTACCTACAGCTGAAAAACTCTTTATGGGGGGTATTGGCAGCGTGAGAGGATATAACCCGTATTCTCTATCGCCTTATTATATTGATGCATTTGGTCAACGCAGACTTGTGGGGGGTACAGAGACGGCTTCGGGTAGTGTGGAAGCGAGTGTACCACTTTCAGAAGCGGCTAAAATGAGATTGGCATTTTTCTATGATTATGGTTATGTCGCTTCAGATTTTGCGCGTATTCAAAAAGAGATCGGAGACTTAAGTACTGCTACAACTACAACAAGAATAGAAGACAGCCTTACGCGCTCTTCAACGGGTGTCGTGTTGGAGTGGCAATCTGGATTTGGACCGATTAACCTTGTCTTTGCCTATCCAGTCGATGAGCAAGAAGGCGACAACACTGCCGTATTTGAATTCTCTATGGGGTCAAAGTTTTAGATAACCTCCCCCCCCCCTCTTACAAGAGGAGGCAATAGCACTCCTTTTGTCTCTACTTGTATTTCTTAAACGCCTAATTTATCATTTTTCGGAATGATGCTTTTATCCACAACAACGATAGCCAATGCGATAGGTTTTTCCAGAGATTTGATATTTTCTTTTGCTAGATTGAGTGGTTTGTCCGAGATGATACGCAGTGTTTTGTTAGCATAGCTAAACTCAATCGTTGCACTATTGGATGCTTCATGCAGAAACACCGTCAGCGTGTAGATAAAACGCAGCCAAAGGAGAGATTGTTTTGCAGGCAGGAGAGATTTGTACTGCTCAAAGAGCGGTTTGTTCAACAGCTCTGTACCATGCATACGCAACAGTGACGAGATGAGGACAATCTGCTGATGGGTAAACCCGTAGTTTAGCTCCGCAATAGCGATATAAAAGGCATGCTGGTGTGCCTTATAGACAGTGAGTGTTTTGCCGATGTTTGACAAAAGGAGAGCATTGTGTAACTCCTGCTCAAAACGCTTGTCGTCTGCTATTTCAGATTGTAGTACCGTATAAAGCTGTGAAGCAAGTTTTTGTTTGGTCTTTCGGTGTTTTTCTATGGTGATGAGCGGTTTGAAACGGTCAAGTATGGAGACGATGCTTGGATTGAGCGTAGAAGGAAACTTTTTGTTTTCATCTTTTAGAAACTGTTCTAAAAACACCCCTTCTCTTACCCCTACAGCACTTGAGATGACTTTTTGCGTTCCGATATGAGCAAGGATCTCATTGAAGATGAGTGTACCTTCACGTATGGTATCGTATCGGTTTTTTTGTAAAGGAAAGCGCTTAAGGTTTTTGGCACTTGAAACCGCAATGGCATCCAGATACGATTTGTGCTCTTTTAGCTCATACGAAAAAGCATGCAGTTTGTCTAAAGCATAGCCGCTCTGTTTCATAATGGCCTTAGAGAGTGTTCTTGCCGTACCGCCGATGCCAATTGCCACGGGGTGCTTAAAGTGTTCAGGAAGCTTAGCGATTTCAGCGTGGATGTAAGCTTTTGCTTTTTCGTTTGCAAGCAGCGGATTTGATACTTTGTCAAAAAAAAGTTCTTTGAGTCTGACTGTACCCAAATCAAGCGAATAGGTATCGATGATATGACCGTTTTGAATCAGAGACATATCTGAAGACCCGCCACCTATATCGATACTGATTCCCTCTTCAATCGGCAGAAGATTCACCGCAGCAATACCGCCGAAGCGCGCTTCATTGTTGCCATCAATGACTTTGATGGAGAGTCCAAGCTCTTTGTGTATCCACTCTACAAACGCTTTGCTGTTTGGTGCATCGCGTAGTGCAGAGGTTGCAACGCAGAGCGTTTTATTCGCTTCATATTTGTCAATGGTATCAAGAAAGGATTTTAAGGCAAGAAAAGCGCGTTTAATGCCAAGAGGCTGAAGGAAACCTTCTTTTTGATAGGCACCTTCACCGATGCGAACTCTGGATTTTTGTTCGCAAATAAGATTGAAGCCATAACGGCTTGTTTTTTCAAAGATAACTAATCTGGCTGAGTTTGAACCAATATCTATGATAGCGGTTCGTTTTGCCATGGGTATGCTTAGTATTCTTCTTGAAGTTTGTCGTATTTAAACTTGAGCTCTTCAGCATTTTCCACATTGTCAGGATCGGGAATGATACAATCGACTGGACAAACGGCAATACATTGAGGTTCATCAAAATGACCTACACACTCCGTGCATCTGTCCGGATCGATAAAATAAATGGGATCATTTTCTTCAATTGCTTCATTGGGACACTCTTCTCTACATGCATCACACGCAATACATTCATCGGTTATCATTAATGCCATTAGGGGTTTCCTCTTGTGATTGTTTAAAAGAGTTATAACTGAAGAAAGCTTATGCTTGAATTAAATAAGAGCGTAAATAAATGATTTTGTAAAGTTGCAAGGACAATAGCGGCATAAAAGCCCATAAGGGCTAATTTATTTTTTTAGGAAAGCAAAATCTATATCCGCGTCTTCGCACGGTTTCAATCGTTGTAATGTCTAAGGGTTTATCCATTTTTTGACGAATCTGGTTGATGGCGACTTCAATGACATTAGGTGTTACCAATTCAGGTTCTTCCCAAATGGCATCAAGCAGTTGTTCTTTTGAGACGATTTGGTCTTTATGCATGGCAAGGTGGGTAAGTACCTCAAATGGTTTGCCTTTAAGTTCAATCTCTTCACCTTGATAAATGATTTTTTCCTCTTCAGGGTTTATGATTAGGTCATCAATCTCAATGATATTTGAGACACCAAAACGCAATTTCGCTTCAATGCGCACCAGTAAAATATCATAATCAAGGGGTTTTTTGATGTAGTCATCTGCACCGGATTTGAGTGCTTTAATCTCACTTCCCTTGTCGTCTCTTTCAGAGAGGACGATGACAGAGGTTTTGTGTGCTTCGGTTTTGATAGTGGAGATCATATCAAGACTGTTTTCCTGTGCAATCGGCCATGAAAGCAAGACTAAATCATAGTTGCGAATCTCGATAAAATATTTGGCATCACTGAGGTTTTCTGCTATATCGTTCTGATAACCCTCTTCTGCTAATGTATCAGAAATTGTTTTGCTGAGAGTCGCGTCATTTTCTACGATTAATATTCTCATACGGAAACCTTTTGTCTTTTAAGTTTTATTTAATAGTATAACATAAAAATAAAAGTTTTTTTAAAAAATAGTTAAAAATGCCACGATTTACTCAGGGACACTGTGCATTGGGGTAAGATATCAGGTTTAGAAATCTTAATCCAGAGCGTTTGAAGGCTGGGGTGCCTAGTGTAGAGAGCAACTTTTAGTCCCAAGAGGGCATCTTCAAGCAGTGTGTAACGTTTTGTTTTGAGTTCTTCTTGTATGGCATCAACCATGTCGGCATAGTCAATAAAATTATCTTGGGTGTATTCATAAGAGGCTTCAAGGTTGATGATGACGCGTTGGGGTTTGTCCCGTTCAAAATCAAGCAAGCCGATAATCACATCAAACGACAGCGCTTCGATGTGAATGGTCATCTTAGACCGTACCTTCTTCTTTTTTAAACAACCTGACAATGTTCGGGATGTGTTTGTAGAAAATAATAAGAGCAATAATCCAGATAGGGGCGTGTGAGCCAATCCCCGGTACTTCGGGATAGAGTACGTAGGATGTGATGATAAAAGCAAGTAAACCGATGAGTGAGGAGAGTGAGGAGATTTTTAAGCCTTTGGCTGCAATGAGCCAAACGATGATGGCAACCAGTGCAGGCAGCGGCATCATGACTGCAAGTACACCAAAGCCTGTAGCAACACCTTTGCCACCTTCAAAAGATAGAAACACGGAAAAGCAGTGACCCACTACTGCAAGTACAGCGATTGTCCAAAGCACGGATTCAGGCGTACCAAGTACTTTGGCTACTACGATGACAAGGACACCTTTGATGGCATCTAAAAAAAGTGTGACAGCACCCAGTTTTTTGGCGAGTTTTGCATCTTTTTCTTTGACCACACGCAAGACATTGGTTGCGCCGATATTGCCGCTTCCTGACTCTTTGATGTTGACACCCGCATACTTTTTAGCCAGTAGATACCCAAAAGGAATACCGGCAATGATATAAGCAGCAAGATAGAGCAAAATATTTTGATTGAGTAAAAAGTCCATAACAACTCCGCGGTTGGGTTTAATATGCAATTTTAACCGAATTTTGATAAAATAGCCCCAATAATAAAGGATATGAACATGAACATAGACTATAAAGCAGAAATAAACAGACTGAAAAAAGAACTTCAGGTGACTGTGGTTGCGCATTATTACCAGAGAGATGAAGTGTTTGAGATGGCAGATATCGTGGGTGACAGCCTTGAGTTGGCGCGCAGATGCCAAGCTGATACGAATCCTTGGGTTGTCTTTTGCGGGGTGGGTTTTATGGGGCAGTCGGTTAAAGTCATCGCACCGCATAAACGGGTGTTGATGCCTAAAATTGCCTGTTGTGCGATGGCACGCATGATGGACGGTTCGTACTTTGAAGAGTCAGTGCAGTATATGGTGCAGCGAGGCATTGCCAGGGAAGATATATTGCCTATCACCTACATCAACTCAGACGCTTCAGTCAAAGCCAAAGTCGGGGAGATGGGCGGGATGGTCTGCACTTCTTCTAATGCGTTTAAGATTATTCAAAAAGGGTTAGAGAGCGGTAAAAAGATACTTTTTGTTCCTGATAGATGTCTGGGGCAAAATTTTGCGATACAGATGGGGCTGAAGTCTTGTGTTATCGGGGTAGAAAAAGAAGGAAAAGAGTGTGACCCAAAAGAAGCTGACATCATCTGTTTTAACGGGTTTTGCTCCGTGCACCAGCTTTTTACCGTGGATGATATTGCCTTTTACCGCAACAAATACCCAGACATCAAGATAGCTGTGCATCCAGAGTGTGACCCATTGGTAGTACAAGCGGCTGATTTTTCAGGTTCTACTTCACAGCTTATCAAGTATGTTACGGAGCTAGACCCAGAACAAAAAGTAGCCGTAGGCACAGAGTACAACTTGGTAAACAGAATGCGAAAACACAATACTTATGTACTCTCATCCACCAAACCCGAATGCCCTACGATGAATGAAACGACACTGGAAGATTTGTACAGAACATTAAAATCCATAGAAGACAACAAACCCCTTAATGAAATACTCGTTGATCCGCACACGATTGAGTATGCAAACCTTGCGTTAGAGCGTATGTTGGCGATTCACTGATGCAGAAAGAGTCGTTTTTAAGAGCCTTGGTGGCTGAAGACATCGGTCGTGGGGATCTTTTTTCGCGTATTAGTGTCTCTAAGCCCATACGAGCGTATATCATTGCTAAGAGTGAGGGTGTATTTGCAGGAGAAGCGTATGTGCAGAAACTGGCACAAATGTATGATTTTGCAGTAGAGTGGAAAGTGTCTGATGGGTCTTCTTTTTGCAAAGGTGACATACTGCTTGATATCTTAGGCGATTCAAAAACCATCCTCTCTTTGGAGCGTTGTATTTTGGATATGGTGTTGCATGCAAGCTCTATCGCTACGCTGACTGCACGCTATGTTGATGCCATCAAAGATACAGGCGTGAAGTTGCTCGATACCCGTAAAACAAGACCCCTTTTGCGTGAGTTTGAAAAGTATGCGGTACGCTGCGGCGGGGGGATTAACCACCGTATGGGACTGGATGACTGTTTGATGCTCAAAGATACACATCTTCAAACCATTGATGATTTGGATACGTTTATGAAAGAGGTGCGCCAAAAGATACCTTTTACCTCCAAAGTGGAAATCGAGTGTGAGAGTTTGGGGATGGCGAAAGTTGCGATGAGAGCAGGAGCAGATATCGTGATGTGTGACAATATGTCTCTTGAAGCGACAAAAGAAGTGGTAGACTACCGCAATGCACACTACCCACATATCTTACTTGAAGCAAGCGGAAATGTGACACTGGGTACCATCGAAGCCATTGCTAAGACGGGTGTGGATGCAATTAGTTCAGGTGCTGTTATCCATCAAGCAAACTGGATTGATCTGTCTATGAAAGTGTATCCTTGAAAGAAAAATCTAGATGAGCATACTCCCTCTTCCTTTTTCGGAAGTAAAAAAAACACTAGAGAATGCAACAACGATTACCATACTCTCGCATCTCAACCCTGATGCAGATACCTTGGGTACAGCATTGGGCATCTATGCACTCTTAAGCAAAGAGAAACATTTGAAAGTCGAAGTGGTCAATGCTTCACCTGAGTTGCCGATTCATCTTGACTTTTTACCCCATTTTAAAAAAATCAAACAGCAGATGGATTATAAAGAGAGCGTTATCATTTCCTGTGATTGCGGCAGTATTGATCGATTGGGTTTTGATCTCAGAGGCAGAGAGATTATCAATATCGATCATCATCACAGCAATACAAGATACGGAAGTCTCAATGCCATACTGCCTGAGTATGCCTCTGCATCACAGGTGGCATTTGCACTCTTTAAAGAGTTGTACCCTATCAATGAAGATGCCGCTACCTGTTTTTATAGCGCATTGCTTTCTGATACCCGCTATTTTACGACGACTTCAGTCAATGAAGAGGTTTTTCATGTGGCTAGACTTTTGGTCAAAGCCGGTGCGAACCCCAACGATATTGCGTACCATTTTACACAAAGACGACCGCTTAGTTCTTTTCGTATATTGGAAAAAGCACTGGCATCTTTGACTTTGGTACAGGATGCCAAAGTGGCAACGCTTAGGGTCACACAAGATGACATTAGAGCCACAGGAGCTAGTATGCCTGATTTAGATGGCATTGTCGATTATGCGAGTTCACTGGTCACCGTTGAGGTAGCCGTGTTTGTGATGGAGCTAGGTGATGGGATTCGTGTCTCTTTGCGCAGTAAAAAGGTTGATGTCTCCAAAGTTGCCCTTGCTTTTGGCGGTGGCGGACATAAAGTGGCAGCAGGATTTACCCTCTTGCAATGCGGATTACAAGAAAGTATCGATACAATTTTGTCCAAGATACAAGAATTAGGATTACTCAATGGCAAATAGAAGTGGCGGAATAATAATAGGCGGATTGCTCGTGTTGGCATTACTTGGGGGTGCAGGGTATGTGTATACTGCACCCGAATTTGAGCGGGTTGCACCAACGGTTCACAGCGAAGAGACTCTCTTTTGGAACCTAAGTGAACCGATTAAAATCAGCCTCAGTGACAATACGGGTCTTAAACATTTTGAACTTGTTATGAGTGACGGGCAAAAAAGTTTGATTGTAGGGCAGGGTAATATTGATGAAGGCGTGAAAGAGCAGACGCTGATGGTCAAATATCCCCAAAGCAAAGTACTCGACCCTAAAGTAAAAAAGCTCACCCTTAAAGTCACTGTAACCGATAAAAGTCTGTGGCAGTTCTTCGAAGGCAATAAAAGCGAACAGACGATAGATATCACGGTTGATACCGTCAGACCCAATGTCAATCTGCTTGCAAACTCCTACAGTATGACGCAAGGCGGAAGTGCATTGGTGGTATTTCAGGCAAGCGATGAAAAACTTAACACCCTATATATTGAGGCCGCAGGTAACACCTTTAAAGCACAGCCTTATAAAAAAGCAGGATATTATGCAGCACTCTTTGCATGGCCCTTTGACAAGCAGGATTTCTCAGCTAAAATTGTGGCGATAGATGCAGCGAAAAATCAACGCGCAGTAGAAATACCTTTGTACCTCAAAAGCCACCGCTATAAAGTCTCCTATATCGAAGCTACCGATAAATTTATTGATGGAAAGATTACCGATTTGGCATCAGGTAATCCTGAATTTGCAACCATCAATGATAAAATCGAGAAGCTCAAAGCCATCAATGAAACCATGCGTTTAGCCAATGAGAAGCTGATACATGATTTAAGCAGTGTAGTTTCTTCGGACGTGTTGCAGGAATGGAAAATGAACCATTTTTATCCGCTTAGAAACGGACAAAAAGTTGCAAGCTATGGAGATGAAAGACACTATTATTATGAGGATAAAGAGAATGAAGTCTCCTTGTCTTATCATGTGGGGTATGACTTGGCAAGTACAAAGATGGCAACTATCAAAGCATCCAATGCCGGTAAAGTAGTTTATGCCGGTGAAAATGGCATTTATGGCAATATGCCTATGATTGACCATGGATTGGGTCTCTATAGTCTTTATGGTCACTGTTCTCAGCTCTTAGTTAATACAGGAGATGAGATAAAAGCCGGTGATGATATAGCCAATACGGGTGTCACAGGCTTAGCGCTGGGTGATCATCTGCATTTTGGTCTTTTGGTGCAGGGTATAGAAGTCAGACCCGTAGAATGGTTTGATAAAGAGTGGATTCGTAAAAATATCGATAATGTATTCACTGCAGCCGATAAGATTATTGAAGGTAAATAGTTCACAAATTCTACACAGTCAAGCGCTATGCTTTGCGATTGGGATAAATTCTGACTATAATAGTCAAAAAAAAATATGTTAAAGGAGGAAGCAATGCAGCAAAGAACACTGAAAAAACCTGTTGAAGTTGTCGGCATTGGCTTGCATAAGGGTGAGCCTATCAAGTTAAGACTTGAGCCACTTCCAGCAGATGCAGGCATCCTCTTTTACCGTGAAGATTTGGCAATGAGTATACCCCTTTCCCCTGATTCGGTGATAGATACACGTATGGCTACCGTCATAGGAAACGAAAAAGGATTTATCTCCACGATAGAGCATTTTCTCTCCGCCGTGTATGCCTACGGTATAGACAATATGCGGGTGATAGTCAATGGAAATGAAATGCCGATCATGGATGGATCATCCATTTCCTTTTGTTTGTTGTTGGATGAAGCAGGTATTCAAGAACAGGATGCGGTGAAGAAAATTCTGTGCATCAAACAAACAGTGGAGGTTCAGGATGGAGAGAAATTTGTACGTCTATCGCCTCATGATACGGCACAGTTTGACTTTCGTGTCAAGTTTGATCACCCTGTCATCGGTGATCAGTCAGAATCGTTTGCCTTTAGTACCAAAAACTTCATCGAAGAGATTGCACGGGCAAGGACATTTGGATTTGCCAAAGATATTCAGTATTTACAAAGTCAAAATCTCGCCTTGGGTGCAACGCTGCAAAATGCCATCGGGTTAGATGACTATAAAGTGCTCAATCCAGAAGGTCTGCGTTTTGAAAATGAGTTTGCAAGGCACAAAATACTCGATGCCATGGGTGATATGATGGTGACAGGATATAACATCCTTGGCAAATACGAATCCTTTGCAGGAAGTCATGCATTAAATTATCAGCTTACGACTAAATTGCTTTCAGATAGCAAAAATTATGATTTTGTTGCGGTGGAAGAATTACAAAGTAGAGTGTTTGCAAAAAGCTTTGCCTAAATCATATGACCTTCTTGTCATTCCCATTGCATCACCTCTACTTATAGGGGTCTATGAAGAGGGTCTTTTGATCGAAACTTTGATGTCTGAGCATAAAACCTCCGAAGCTCTTTTGCCTTTACTGCAAGCGTGCCTGAAGCGGTATGCTGTCTGCCGAATCATTTACACTAGAGGTCCGGGGTCATACATGGCGATAAAACTGACCTACATTATGCTGAAGAGCATCGAAATACTCTATGGCATCAAGTGCGTAGGGTGCAGCGGTTTTGCATTAAATGGAGGCGCTCCTATCAAGGCGGTGGGAAATCTCTATTTTATCAAGGAAAAAAAGACTATAATTACAAAAAAATATGAACAGCCCGTTGATGCAAGGTTCCTCTTGCCTCAATCTATTCATGATCTTGAATTGGATGAAGAATCTGTACCAGATTATGTCTTGCCGGCTGTCTAGTATCTATACGCTAAAAAACTGAAATCTGCATTGTAATTTTTTCAAAATTCTTTTGGGTTGTAATGCTACAGGGGTCTGTGGCGTAGGTTTTGCTCTAAAGGCGTTCATATAAGGACAAAGATGTTTATAAGCGTACCCGCTACTTCAGCAAACCTGGGACCAGGGTTTGATACTTTGGGACTTGCTGTAGATTTAAGAAATGAAATCATCATCACCCCTTCAAAATTTTTAAGTATTTCGACTCACGGTGAAGGTTCAGACAATCCAAAGATTAAGAAAAATACGCTTTTTCTGAGTATTTTTACTGAAAATTATAAACGATTGACTGAAAGAGAAGATAATTTCAGATTTGAATTTCATAACCGCATACCTATTTCAAGGGGATTGGGGAGCTCTTCAGCGGTCATCGTTGCAGCCTTAAGCGCAGCCTATACTGCTGCAGATAAAAAATACAACAAACGAGAAATCCTCAATCAGGCATTGCGCTATGAGCATCATCCTGACAATATCACCCCTGCCGTGATGGGTGGCTTTAATGTGGCATGTGTAGAGGGAGATAAGGTTTACAGTAAAAAACGGCGGATGCCTGAGTACCTCAGGGCAGTGGTGGTTGTGCCTGATCGTACCATTTCCACTGCAAAATCGCGTACCATTTTGCCTAAAGTGTATAAAAAAGAAGAGACGGTGTATTCTCTGTCACGATCCTCTTACATGACGGCGCTTTTTATGAGTGAGTCATGGGATTTACTGCGTATCGCATCCAAAGACAAACTGCATCAGTCACGACGGATGAAGATGATGCCTGAACTCTTTGATGTCCAAAAAGTAGCACTGAAGTATGGCGCGCTGATGAGTACACTCTCTGGATCTGGTTCTACCTTTTTCAATCTTGCTTATGATAAGGATGCGGATAAACTTGCCGATGAGCTGCAAAAAAGTTTTCCACAGTTTAGGGTTTTCACACTGGCATTAGACAATAATGGTGTCATGACCCAAAGTTAAGCTGTGGGCTTAATCTCTTTTTAGGTATAATACACATGAAAAAATCACAGCCGACACGTATGTGTATCACTTGCCGAAGCAGACATCCTCAACATACTTTGATTCGTTTACAACAAAAGGGTACAGAAGTTGTGATATTTGAGGGAATGGGCAGAAGTTTTTATCTTTGTGATACCTGTGTGAGGGATGAAAAAAAGATCAAAGGCTTAGCAAAACGTTTGAGGCAGGATTTCGAGCGATTTACTGAGTTTTTAGGACAGCTGACCAGATAGTCAGTTATGCACGTGTTGCATTATATTAAAGGAGTTAATAAAGAATGGATAAAGTTAAAATCCAAGAAATAGCAGATGAAGCAGGATTGTCAAACGGGGAACTGTTGGACAAAGCCAAAGAACTGGGCTTTAATGTAAAAGCAGCAAACAGTACTATCAGCATGGAAGATGCAGGCATCCTTGTGGATTATGCGATTAGCGGTGTGTTGCCAAAAGGTTTTGTAAAACCAAATACAAAATCCAAAATTACCGTTACGAAAAAAACAGTCGAAACAGTACAGAAAAAAGATGTGCCAGAAGAATCACCAGTGCAGGAAGAGACTCTTGAGGCTGATGCCACGCAGGGTGTTCAGGAAGAAGCTGAAACTGAACTTGTACCCAAAGAGATAAAGACACGTAAAGGCATTTCTGTTGTGAGTAAGACAATAGAAAACGAAGTAACAGCTAGCAGTGAAGAAGGCGAAGAGAAGCCGATGAAAAAAACGCTTTCACGCGGTGGCATCAAAATCGTCAGAAAAGCTAAACCTGCACCGGTGAGAGCAGCTACAAAGTTTTCCATGGAAGAGCAGAGCCCATCGGCAAAAAGAAAACCCAAAAAAGTGGCAGAAGCCAGAGATACAGGCACTAAGATAGATATTTTTAATCATGAGAGCATGATGAGTGATATCGATAGCGGTTTTGGTGATGAAGAAATCGTACTTTTGGACTTTTCCGATAAAAACATCTATGAAGATATGATGCGCCAAGAACAAAAACGTAAAGAAGAGATGAAAAAAAGAGAAGCCGCAAATGGCGGTACTGCAAAGGTGAGACAAGCATTCAAGCCACAGCAAACCCGCTCTCTCAAACGTGGTGGAAAACGTAAAAAATACGATAAAGTAGAAAACACAGAAGTGGTGACTTCGATTGAAATCCCTGAAAATGTAAGAGTCTATGAATTTGCCGAAAAAGTGAACCGTTCTGTGGGTGAAGTGGTGGGTGTCCTTTTCGCATTGGGTATGATGGTAACTAAAAATGACTTCTTAAATAAAGATGAAATAGAGATATTGGCCGAAGAGTTTGAAGTGGAAGTCACTACCGTCAATCCACTTGATGAACTTGACTACTCAGATGCCTATGATGCGGTAGAAGATGAAAACCTCGAAGAGAGACCACCGGTGATTACCATCATGGGGCACGTTGACCATGGTAAAACATCACTTTTGGACAGAATCCGTACAACAAAAGTCGCAGCCAAAGAAGCAGGTGGTATCACACAGCATGTTGGTGCCTATCAGGTTGAGAAAAATGGCAAGAAGATTACTTTTGTTGATACCCCGGGACACGAAGCCTTTACAGCTATGCGTTCACGTGGTGCGCAGGCGACTGATATCGTCATCATCGTGGTTGCAGCAGATGATGGCGTAATGCCTCAAACCAAAGAAGCAATTTCCCATACCAAAGCCGCTGGTGTACCGATGATTGTGGCTATCAATAAAATGGATAAAGAATCTGCCAATCCCGATAACGTGAAGGCACAACTTTCTGAACTCGGCATCATCGCCGTAGATTGGGGTGGAGAATATGAGTTTGTGCCTGTATCGGCGCATACAGGTATGGGTATTGATGACCTTCTTGAGACGATTTTGCTTCAGGCTGAAGTGATGGAGCTTCAGGCTGATCCAAGCAGACCTGCCAAAGCGGTGGTCGTTGAGAGTTTACTTGAAAAAGGCTTTGGGCCTGTAGCCAATGTGATTATTCAAAATGGTACATTGCGTATCGGTGATAATGTGATTGCGGGTAAAACATACGGTCGTATCAAAGCCATCAGACTTGATGACGGTAGCAGTGTCAAAGAGATAGGGCCAAGTACGCCGGCTGCTATTGTGGGGCTCAATGAAGTTCCTGATGCAGGTGATGAGATGATCGTGATGGGTTCAGACAAAGAAGTTCGTGAGTTGGCAGAAAAAAGAGCTGAGTATGACAGAGCCAAACAGCTTTCTAAAAGTACAAAAGCATCTTTGGATGACCTCTCTGCACTTATTGCCGAAGGTCAGCTCAAGTCTCTTCCTGTCATCATCAAAGCAGACGTACAGGGTTCTTTGGAAGCCATCAAAGGTTCACTAGAGAAACTGAGAAACGAAGAAGTAAAAGTGAACATCATTCACGAAGGTGTGGGTGGTGTGACCGAGAGTGATCTTACCCTAGCCGATGCGTCTGAACATGCGGTCGTTCTTGGATTTAATGTCCGTCCTACCGGTGCAGTCAAGAAAAAATCCAAAGAGTTGGGAATCGAGATTCGGTCTTATTCTGTGATTTATGATTTGTTGGATGATGTCAAAGCATTGCTTGGCGGTATGATGAGTCCTGTTATCTCTGAAGAAGTAACAGGTCAGGCAGAAGTTCGTGAGACTTTTGTGGTAGGTAAAGTGGGGACGATCGCCGGATGTAAAGTATCCGATGGTGTGATTACACGTAACTCAAAAGCCAGACTCATCCGTGATGGTGTCGTGGTCTATGAGAGTAAGATTTCATCGCTTAAACGCTTTAATGAGGATGTAAGAGAGGTCAAAAATGGGTATGAATGTGGTATTATGCTTGATGGTTATAATGACATCAAAGAGGGTGATACGATTGAAACCTATAAAAATGTTGAAGAGCAGGTAACACTCTAAGATGACCCATGAAGAGATTAAGCGGCATAGAGTAGAGTCTATACTCAAAGAGATTATTCCTGAAGCGCTGAGTTCTTTGGATGATGAGCGTATCAATGGATTGGTTGTTACCGATGTTGTCTGTTCCAAAGGTAGATCGGATGCAAAAATTTATCTCGATACCTCTTGTCTTAACGAAAAAGAGCAAAATGAAGCACTGAGACAACTGCGCGCCGTTGCAGGCTATTTGCAAAACCATTGTAAGCAGAGTGAAGGTTGGTTTAAAGCACCTGTGTTTACCTTTGAATTTGACCACCAACTCGAAAAAGTAAGCAGAATGGAAGCGCTTTTTAAACAAATCAGTACACGTACTGCTGATGAAAAAGAAGAGGGAGATAGCCAAAATGAATCTTGAAACACAAATTTCCAAGATAATAGAAGCCAATGGTGCAGCTCTATATGATACAGAAATGGTGACTGAATTTGAAGAGACTATCTTTCGTATCCTTATAACAAAAGCGGGTGGTGTGAGTCTTGATTTGTGTGCAGCTATTTCTCATGAACTCTCACCGTTTTTGGATGTACACCCTCCTATGAGCCAAGCGTATCGTCTTGAAGTGAGTTCACCTGGCATAGAGCGAAAACTTTCAAAACCGGTGCACTTTAAAAATGCCATTGGTGAAAAAGTAAAACTCAAACTCATGGGTGGCAATCAACTGAGCGGTGTTCTCAAAAGTGCAGACGATGAGGGCATCATGCTAGAGATGAAAGAGGGTGAAGAGAACGTGGCGTATGGTGGAATCAAGACGGCCAGAACCTATTTTGACTGGAACTAATTCAAGACTATAGCCCAAGGAGTGCTGCTTATGAATGATGAATTTTATATGCAACTCGCTCTCAATGAAGCTTGGCGCTACCAAGGCTTAACCTACCCAAATCCTGCTGTAGGTGCTGTGATTACCTGCAAAGGTGAGATTGTAGCCATAGCAGCGCACCAAAAAGCAGGCTCTTCACACGCCGAAGTGTTGGCACTACTCACCGCATACGAAACACTTTCAAAAAAACTTATAGACTTCGATAGAAATGATGCAAAAAAAGCCCATCAGTTTCTCTTGACACTCCCTGCTCATTTTTTCAAAGCTTGCAGTATCTATGTCACGCTTGAACCATGCTCACATAAAGGTAAAACCCCCTCATGCGCTTCCTTGCTTCGAAACTTGGCTTTGCAAAGAGTGGTGATAGGTACCAAAGACCCCATAGAGGGGCATGGTGGCGGTATGGAGATGCTGGGTGCTTCCGTAAGTGTTGGAGTACTGGAAGAAGCGTGTAAAGCCTTGATTGAGCCTTTTTTGATTTGGCAAAAAAGGGCGTTTGTTCTTTTTAAACTGGCACAGACGACCAATGCCCGTATCGGAGCAGATGACAGGTATTTGAGTTGTCCTGCTTCGCTGGAACATGTCCACAGGCTTCGCGGGTTTTGTGATATTTTGCTGATAGGTGGCAATACGGTACGGGTTGATAGACCGACACTGGATTGCAGATTGATTCAGGCTAAGGCACCTCATGTAAAAATCTATGCCAAAGAAGACAATTTTGACAGAGGGATACCCCTCTTTGGTGTGCAGAACAGAGAGGTTGAAGTAGTACAGAACTTAGATTTTTTAGACACCCCTTCGTTTGTACTTGCAGAAGGTGGAGAGGGAATGTTGGATGCACTCAAAGAAAAGATAGACTGGTTGCTTATCTATCAAACCCCTAAGCTCTCTACACATAATTTAACCTATAATACAGGCATGAATTTAACTTTTTTGCATCACACTCAAAATGATGTAGATTTGATACTATGGAGTAAACGCAGTGAACAGTAAAGAAGAAAAGGTAGATTTGATACTATGGAGTAAACGCAGTGAACAGTAAAGAAGAAAAGCAAGATAAAATTGTACATATGTTTGATGATATTGCCCCAACCTATGATTTGGCAAACAGAGTTCTGAGTTTTGGTATCGATAAACAATGGCGTAAAAAAGGGTGCAACAAAGCCTACGACATTTTAGGTGTAACAACAGTAGCTCAGATAACCGATGTCGCTACGGGTACGGGTGATTTGCTGCTGTATTGGAGAGATATTGCTAAAGAGCGCAACATCCAAGTAAGTAAATATGTAGGTATCGATCCTTCGGTGGGCATGCTTGATGTGGCTAAGAGTAAAGTCGATTTTGCAGAGTTTATCGTGGGTAAAGCACAAACCCTGCCTGTAGAGGATGCCAGTACAGATATCATCTCCATCTCTTACGGTATTCGCAATGTGGTGGACAGGGTAGAAGCATTAGCAGCGTTTTATCGTGCATTAAGACCCAGTGGCATCGTGGTTATTTTGGAATTCACCAAACAAGAGCATAAAAGTTTTATCGATAAAGTAGTCCATTTTGGTATGAAGCATATTTTGCCAAAAGTTGGGGGCTTGATATCCAAAAACTACGAAGCCTACCAGTATCTGCCAGACTCGATAGAAGACTTTCTTACCACACAAATGTTGGTAAAAGAACTTGAAGAGGCAGGATTTGAGATGAAATATGTCAAATCATTTTCGATGGGTATCTCTACACTCTTGGTTGCACAAAAAAAGTAAATACCCTTTTAAAAGGTCGAGTATGTCTCAATCCATGATGAGTGTCTCCTCACTCAATACTAAAATAAAATCACTACTTGAAGCAACATTTCTACATATCTTTGTTGAGGGTGAAGTGGCTTCCGTGACCTATCACACTTCAGGGCATGTCTATCTCTCCTTGCAAGATAAAGAGAGCAGTATCAAATGTGTGATGTGGCGTTCCGCTGCAGCCAAATTGAAATTTCGCATCGAAAAAGGGATGCACCTTGTGATAGAAGGCTCTGTGAGTGTCTACACCCCAAGAGGTGAATATCAGCTTTATGTCGTACATGCCGAACCTTATGGCAAAGGAGCGTTGGCTTTGGCGTATGAACAGCTCAAAGAAAAGCTTAAAACCAAAGGCTACTTTGATGCGCACAGAAAAAAACCAATCCCCAAACATATACATAAACTAGCCCTCGTAACCGCCAAAGAGAGTGCAGCTTTGTATGATATGCTGAAGATTATCGAGCAACGCTGGCCTTTGCTTGAGGTGGTAATCATTGATACTTTGGTGCAAGGAGAACAGGCAGCTGCTCAGATGGCCAAAGCGTTACGCTATGCCGATAGTTTGGATGTGGACGTTGTAGTCGTGGGGCGTGGTGGGGGAAGCAGCGAAGATTTGTGGAGTTTCAACGAAGAGGCGGTTGCTGATGCGATTTTTATGATGCATACACCTGTAGTGAGTGCCGTGGGTCATGAAGTGGATGTGATGATAAGTGATTTTGTAGCAGATTTACGTGCTCCGACACCCAGTGCAGCCATGGAGATGATATTGCCTGATGCAAGAGAGATACTCTACACTTTAGCGCAAAGTAGTGAACAGTTCACTTACGCTATGGCGCAGAAATTGCAGCGTCTATCACGTGAATTAAGGCATACAGAAGAGATTTTACTACGCAGTTCACCCAGTAAACAGCTTTTGGCTATAGAAGACAAATTTGTACATTTGGAAGCGGAGTTTACGAAAGTCATGGACTATAAACTGAGTAGACTGACCTCTGTTTTACCCCAGTTGCAAAGCAATTTCAGACAGGCTATGGCGTTTATTGTAGAGCAGAGAAGTCAGTATGTAAAATACATGGAACAAAAACACTTGATGAATGACCCAAAGTTACAGTGTCATAAAGGCTGGTCACAAACTTCAGTAGAAGGAAAGCTGGTAGAGTTGAGCAACCTTGAGATAAACCAAAAGTTCATCTTACAAGATGCTTCAACGCGCATCGAAGCGCTGTGTTTGGCTAAAACCTAAACGACAGGTGTCGTTTAGACGGGTATTACATCATGCCACCCATACCGCTCATGTCAGGCATTGACTGTGCTGGTGTCGGCTCAGGGATGTCAGATATCGTCGCTTCTGTTGTAAGAAGCAAGGATGCCACAGAAGTAGCATTTTGTAGTGCTACACGCGCAACTTTAAGCGGGTCGATGATACCTGCTTCAAGCATATTGACATATTCACCTGTAGCCGCGTTAAAGCCTAGATTTTTATCAGTACTATTGGCAATTTTATCCGCAACCACACCTGCATCAAAACCTGCATTTTGCGCGATTTGTTTCATCGGTGCAAAGACAGCTCTTAGGATGATTTGAGCGCCAATAGCCTGATCACCTTCAAGTGTAAGTGTTACAGCTTGGCTGGCTTTAATGAGTGCCGCGCCTCCACCGATGACGATACCCTCATCCACGGCAGCTTTAGTAGCAGAGAGCGCATCATCCACTCTGTCTTTTTTCTCTTTCATCTCCGTCTCAGTTGCTGCGCCCACTTTGATGACGGCTACACCGCCAGAGAGTTTTGCGAGTCTCTCTTGGAGTTTTTCTTTATCGTATTCGCTGGTTGTGGTGCCGATTTGTGTTTTGATCTCGTTCACTCTTGCAGCAACTGCGTCTTTACTGCCTTTACCATCTACGATAACCGTATTGTCTTTGTCTATGATGATTCTTCCTGCTTGACCAAGCTCAGCTAGCGTTGTTTTCTCCAAAGTAAGTCCAAGCTCTTCGGTGATGAGTGTAGCACCCGTAAGAATGGCAATATCATTCAGCATCGCTTTTTTTCTGTCACCAAATCCAGGTGCTTTGACCGCTACGATGTTGAGCACACCTTTAAGACGGTTAAGCACCAGTGTTGCCAATGCCTCTCCCTCAACATCATCAGAGATAATAAGCAATGGTCTACCACTTTTTTGTACCTGCTCTAACACAGGGATAAGGTCTTTAAGTGAAGTGATCTTACTGTCTGTAACGAGTATAATAGGTGATTCAAGCTCACATGTCATCTTTTCAGTGTTGGTTACAAAGTAAGGTGAGAGGTAGCCTCTATCAAACTGCATCCCTTCTACCACTTCAAGATCATCATTGATGCCTTTAGCTTCTTCTACAGTGATGACACCGTCTTTGCCCACTTTTTCCATCGCTTCAGCGATTAGATTGCCGATAGTCTCATCTGAATTTGCAGAGATAGTTGCAACCTGTGCGATTTCTTTTTTATCTTTAACTTCTTGAGAGATTTTCTTAAGCTCTTCGATGATGGCAGCGCTTGCTTTGTCCATCCCTCTTTTTACCTCTATCGGGTTTGCACCTGCTGTGATGTTTCTAAGCCCTTCTTTGAAAATAGCGTGCGCTAGAACAGTCGCAGTCGTTGTTCCATCACCTGCCTCATCGGCTGTTTTGCTTGCAACTTCTTTGACAAGTTGTGCACCCATGTTTTCAAGTGAATCAGCAAGCTGTATCTCTCTAGCAACACTCACACCGTCTTTGGTGATGTGTGGCGCACCGTAACTTTTTTGTATGAGCACATTGCGTCCTCTAGGACCCATGGTTACTTTGACTGCATCTGCTAGTTTGCTCACACCCGCATACAGTCCGCTTCTTGCTTTGTCTGAATAAAATATTTCTTTTGCCATAGTAAAATCCTTTGTTATTTGATAAGACCTAAAATTTCTTTGCTCTCAAGTATGAGATACTCTTGGTTTTCAATCGTGATTTCTGAACCTGAGTATTTGCCAAATACCACCGTATCACCCACAGAGATACCGTCTTCTTTTGCTTTTGGGCCTACTGCTACTACCTTGCCCTCCAAAGGTTTTTCTTTGGCTGAGTCTGGGATGTAGAGACCCGATGCTGTTGTATTTGATTGTTCTTCGCGCGTGACGAGAACTCTGCCTTTAAGTGGTTCAAATGCCATAATAATGCTCCTTTGAGTGTCATAATTTTTGTGTCAGTATTGTAATAGGTTTTCACTTCAAAGTCAATAGAGTTATCTCAATTTATTTAAAATACTTTAGTCACTTTAACTAAAGTATGAGTTTAAATCTATTTTTTACACTATTTTTGTTTATATTGTTGACTTTAAAGGTACTTTTAGTTAAAATTCCGTCTCTTTTAACGAAGATGTCAAGGTAGCTCAGCTGGTTAGAGCGCTGGTCTCATAAGCCGGAGGTCGAGGGTTCGAGTCCCTCTCTTGACACCACTCAAAAACTAAATCCACCTCAATAACATATTTATATTCCGCATAACCATAAGCAGATGATGTTATCATGCCAAAAAGTATTACCTCATACCAAAAAGGATGCTCCTATGTTTACAGTTCAAATGGAAAAAGAGTGTGCGTGTTTTAAAAAAAGTGAATACACCAATAATATGACATTTGAAACACAGCAAGATGCCTACAGGTACGCAACCACAGTCGCTGAACTCATGAATGAAGAGTTTTGTGGTACACACATTTTTACTGCACATAGAGGGGATGGTGACTACTTTCTCATAGCAGTGGCAATCAACCCTGAGGCTGTAGGCATAACCCCTCATGTGAGTTGTGATGTTGGATGTACTGTTACTGATAAGTGGTCTTTGGAGTCTAACGCCAAATCCAAGAAATAACATTCAATTTAAACTTAAGTAAAAAATGAAGATAGTGCTGTAAACATTAGCGCTATATGTTTTCAACGTAAACGACAGATAAGTATCTTTGAGTCTACGTAAGTGGGAAGATTTCAATTTTAGTATAATTCAAACCTATAATTTAATATACGAAGCATTAAAATGAATTTAAAGAGTATAATGCTTTCATAGTGATGTGTTGAAATAGTTTCAAAGCATTGCTCATAGTAAATCATGCGAGGGTTACTTTAACTCTACTACGCGTTTACATATACTTTCTTCTCTGTGCAAATCCATAGTAACGGATGATACATCAATATACATTTTTTTATTTATAACACTATAAATAAACGCACAAAAAGGAACAATTGAATGAAAACATTCAAACACTATGCCAATATGGCTCTATTTTCATCACTCTTTATGATGACATTTTTTATGGGAGGATGTGGTAGTAGTAGCTGTGAAGATACTACAAGACCGGCTGTCGTGCTTGGAGCACCGAGCATAACCTCTACAATTCCTACAAATGGTGCTATAAATGTACCACTTGCTACTCTAATCAGCGCTACTTTTAGCGAAGAGATCAATCCTGACAGCGTAAATGCAGGTACTTTTACCGTAACCGATGCTAACGGTGAACCGGTTCCAGGTATGGTAAGTTACGGTAACAATAACACTGTTATGATATTTACTCCTGAAATCACTCTTGGTTATAACACTACATATACTGCTACAATTACCCCTGATGTCACAGATATGGACGGCAATGCTTTAGATATTAGCAATGGTCTGAATGTCTGGAGTTTCACAACAATAAATGAGGCAGACGTTGTTCCGCCTACAGTCAATACCCCACCTATAGTGATCTCTACCATTCCTGCTGATGGTGCCACAAATGTACCTCTGAACCGAACTGTCAGTGCTCTTCTTAGTAAAACAGTCGATGGTACTACTGTCGATAATACTACTTTTACGCTACACAATGATACTTTAAATAGTAATGTTAGTGGTGTAGTGAGCTACCTTGACAGAACAGTATATTTTAACCCTAACGGCGATCTTAATGCAAGTACTACATATACTGCGACAATCACTACTGGCGTCAAAGATACAGACGGATTATATTTGAACGATAGTAATGGTCTGAATGTCTGGAGCTTTACTACGGGAACGGACACAGCAGTAGGTCCGGATCCTGTAAATCTTGGTAAAGCGGGTGATTTTGTAATTCTGTCAGAATCAGGCATCACAAATGTCCCTACTTCTGCTATTACGGGTAACATAGGTTCTAGTCCAATCACGGCTGCTGCTATGATTGATGTTACTTGTAGTGAAATGGCAGTGGGATCTTTCATCCATGGTGTTGATGCTGCCTATACTGGTAGTCCTAGCTGTTTTGTAGCATACAGTACCCTGGTAAGCCCCGCAGTATTTGATATGGAAGCTGCATACGTTGATGCAGCCGGACGCACAACCCCTGCTCCAACTACCGAACTCGGTGCAGGTGATATAAGTGGTCTAAATATAGCTCCTGGACTCTATAAGTGGAGTTCAGGTGTTTTGATAACTGGTGCAGGAGTTACTCTCACAGGTGGGGCAAACGATGTTTGGATTTTCCAGATATCAGGAAATCTCACAGTAATGAGTAATGCCATCATAACCTTGGCAGGTACTGCACAGGCTAAAAATGTTTTCTGGCAAGTTGCAGGGGCAAATACAACCATTGGAACAGGAGCCCAATTCAAGGGCATAGTACTTGGAGCAAATTTAATTGCAGTACAAACTGGTGCAAGTGTTGACGGCAGACTGTTATCAAAGAAAGAAGTCACTTTACAGAAGAATAGAATTACTCAGCCTGCTCTATAAGACAATAGACAGGTGAGTCTGTAGGTTTTTCTGCATGGCTTTCTATCTCTTGGGTTAAGGAAGGTGTTCAGCATTCCTCTTTTGTGAGGAAGACCGGAAACTTTTTTTGCTCAAACAAGCAGTGTTTTATGGTCATAAAATACAAATTTACAAGGAAAAATTATGAAAAAGTTTACTCTTTCAGCAGTAACAGTTTTGGCAATGAGTGCATGTGCAATAGCAGGTGGGGATTTCGTTCCAGTTGAGCCAATGATTCAAACACAAGAAGTGCCTGCGGCCGTTATTGATGATAGCGGCTTCTATGTGGGTCTTGCTTATGGTTATGCAGATATTACAGATGACTACACTGGTTCTACAGGATCGTTTGGAAATCACGAAGACAGCTTCAATACCTATATGCTTCAAGCAGGATATAAGATGAACCAATACATTGCGGTAGAAGGTAGATACTGGGATTCAGTCGGCGATGGTGACTGGACTGATAGTTATACGCTTCCTAATGGTAGTGTAGTCAATACCAACGGACCTTGCAGTGAGTTTTCAGCATGGGGAATCTACGTTAAGCCAATGTACCCTGTGACTGAAGCATTTGATGTCTATGCTTTGCTTGGGTATGGTAATGTTGATTTGAGTACAGACTTTGGGACTAATGCAAAATTTTTAGATATGGATGAAGATGGTTTCCAGTGGGGCTTTGGAGCATCTTACGAACTGACAGATAATTGGGCAGTATTTGCAGATTATGTAAATCTGTATGATGATACCAGTGCAGCAATTGCACAGGGAACCTATAGTGAGACACATGATTACTCTATTTATACCCTGAACGTCGGTGTATCTTATAGGTTTTAAAATCATTTCTACCAGGTCTATGTGAGACCTGATAGAGTATCGAACGTTCTTCATCCATACTTTCTTATCGGCTATGACATAGCCACCATGAAAGATGTTAGAATAAAATATTCATTTTTTTATTTTATATGAATGTTTAAAAGAACTTCAAACAAGACCTAGTTTTATACTTACTGCCCATAAATCGGCAACAGTGTAATTTTACAGAAGGCGAATGTACTCACCGTATTTACAATTCGCCAAATTATAAAAAAGGAAATAAAATGCTTGAAACAATTGCAATTATCTTAATAGTCCTTTGGGCTCTAGGGCTCGTCAGTTCATATACTTTGGGCGGATTCATCCATATTCTTCTTATCGTCGCAATCGTGGTAATTCTCATTCGCCTCATTGAGCGTCGACGGATACTATAAAGAGTCAAAATACTTCTACACAAAATAAGCGTGTTGCTATTTTTAGTGACTTGTATCTGGGAGAAAAACAAATCAAAAAGGAAATGAAATGAACGCGATTAAAATATTGGGGATCATACTGATTGTAGGTGGTGCATTAGGTTTAACATACAGCAGCTTCAGTTATACGAAGAATACAGAGCAGGTCAAATTGGGACCAATCGAAATGTCAGTAAACGAAAAGCAGACGGTAAATATTCCAGTTTGGGCTGGTGCAGGTGCCATAGTATTGGGTGGCTTGATCTTGCTTTTAGGGAGTAGACGTAACTAACCACTTGTGCAAAATGGCATCAAATAGATTCTTGTAAAGAATATGAAAAATAATGAAATATGTTGAAGTGACCGTAAAGGCAGAAAATGCAGATAAGATTTGTTTCAATGATGCGTATCTTTGAAATCATATACTTATCTCAATAAAAAAGGATTGTAATCATGAAGATATTAAACAGTAAAAACATTTTAGTTGCTAGTGTAGCTATAGTGTTGATGGCAGGATGTGCCCAAGTTGGACCAAAAACACAAAAAGGTGCTCTCATAGGTGCCGGTACAGGCGCAGTGGTTGGTGCTGTAAGTGGAGGTTCCATACTCACAGGAGCAGCAGTTGGTACTGCTGTAGGTGCAGGTATTGGTTACATGGAAGATACCAAATAAATAGATTCTCTTTTCATAAAGCAGAGGCGTGAATGTTAAGGCTACGACAAAGCGCAATGCCCAAATGAGAAAGGTCTCTACATACACCTGATCGTCTAGTGTTTACTTCTACGGCAGAGACTAAAGTATGTCTTGTCTTGGAGGTAAAACTAATATCTTTTCGTAACCATTGAGTCCTTCTTTACTACTACCCATTTTTTAACAAATTTGCCCAAAAATAAAACTGAGATAAAAAACGGAGATTTTTTGCATTTTTTTCTCTTTTTAAGATTAAAAAATATAAATATATGCTATGGTTATATATGCGCATTAATTTTTTAATGCAATATTCTAATGGGACAAGGAAGAAAAAATGATGAAGAAAATGACAGCAGCTTGTTTAGGGATAATACTTGGAAGTTCTTTGAATGCCGCAGAAGAGTTGTCTTCTAAAGCATTTATCGGTTTAGAAGTTGAAGCCACAAAAGTAGATTCTAGTGCACAGGTTTATTGGAATGATTTTATACAACCTCCATTTGAAACAGATAGTAATTTTGCAGGTGAATATGGTTTTAATATCGGTGTTGAAGAAGAGGAGTGGAGAGCAACTTTCCTCTACACGTATTACAATAATGGTGAATCAGGTACAGAAGAGACAATGAACAAAGGTTCATTTCTTTTAGATTACTTTGTATGGACAACTAGGGAAAGTAGCTATGACTTGAAACCATACATAGGTGCGCATATTGGATATATGGGCTATGAATTGACTGCTGATGCGGGATATGGAAGGGATTTTAACCTTGCAGACGAATCAGGTGTATTTTATGGTGGGCAAGTTGGTGTGGCTATGACTGTATCTGAAGTTATCGGACTTGATTTATCGTATAAATATTCAGTTACAAGTTTTTCAGATATTCCCTCTGATTATATAGATGCAAATGGTAACACACTTCACTTTGATAGTAATTTAGATAGTATGGGAAGCATTGCATTTGGTATTAAATATTTTTATTAATATTTAAGCAATTAGTGTATTGTTCTGATTAGGTATCTAAAGCTTAATCAGAATCTTTTTTAAATTATTCTATAATTCCCTCAATAAATTTCCCACTAGGTAAACCCCATGATAGACTTAAAATACCTCCAAAATAACTTTGAAGAAGCCAGCACTAAGCTTCAAAAAAAAGGTGTAGATGTTGCTACGCTTGAGCATCTTAAAACCTTGTTTGTGTCTCTCAAAGAAGCCAATGCGGAGTTAGAAGCGCTAAAGGCAGAACAAAACAGTATGTCCAAACTCTTTGGACAGTATATGCGTGAGGGTAAAGATACTACAGAACTCAAAGCAACGCTTGATGCGAACAAAGAGGCAATGGTTCCGTTACAGGAGAAGGCTAGAGAGGCGGAAGAGGCATTGGTTGCTGTGGCGTTGGCAATGCCTAACTTCCCTGATGAGAGTGTGCCTGAGGGTGTAGATGAAAATGATAATGTGGAGCTTCGTAAAGTCTTAGAACCTAGAGAGTTTGCGTTTGATCCCAAAGAACACTGGGCATTGGCTGAGATGAACGGGTGGATAGACTTTGAGCGTGGCGTGAAGTTGGCGAAAAGCCGCTTTTCTGTGCTTCGTGGTGAGGCTGCGAGGCTAGAGCGTGCACTGATTAACTTCTTTTTGGACACCAATGCAAAAAAAGGTTTTGAAGAACTGTGTGTGCCGTTTATCAATAACGCTGCGATGCTTCAGGGTACGGGGCAACTTCCTAAGTTTGAAGAGGATCTGTTTAAAGTGGAAGGTGAAGATTTGTATCTTATCCCCACAGCGGAAGTTCCGCTTACCAATGTGTACCACGATGAGATACTTGCTGAAAAAGAACTTCCCATACTCATGACAGGCTACACACCGTGTTTTAGAAAAGAAGCAGGTTCAGCAGGACGAGACACACGCGGGATGATACGCCAACACCAGTTTGACAAGGTTGAGATGGTTGCCATCGCACATCCCAACAACTCAGATGAAGTCTTTGAGATGATGGTGCAAAATGCATCAGATATACTTACCGCACTTGGGCTTCCCCATAGAGTAGTGCAGCTGTGCAGCGGAGACTTGGGTTTCTCGGCTGCGACAACGGTAGACTTGGAAGTGTGGCTCCCAGGACAAAATAAATACCGTGAAATTTCTTCCATCTCCAACACACGGGATTTTCAGGCAAGACGTGCCAAGATACGATTTAAAGACGGTACTAAAAACAGTTTTGTGCATACGCTCAACGGCTCAGCCCTTGCGGTAGGGCGTACGCTTGTTGCCATTATGGAAAATTATCAAAATGAAGATGGAACGATTGAGATACCTGAAGTGCTGAAAAAGTATATGTAGTTTAGGTATGGTACAAATAAGTGTGAAAGTTTGGAGGTAAAGAAGAGAATGGAAGATTTTTTTGTATTTAACATATGGGGGATTTTACTCATTTTATTCGGACCGACAGTGTATATATTTTTAAGGTTTGCAAAAGTAGATCAAAATTTAATAGGTTTCATCTTTGGACCATTTATCATTTTACTTCCAATGATCGGTTTCTATCTGGTGATATCTCAACGCATTTTTATAATTTTATGCATCATATTGTTCTTTCTAATTGGTCTGCTTTCTTTACGGGAATATTTTTTAGATAAAAAAAGGAAACAATAAACGATAAATGTAGTGCAATTAATGAAGCTTTTGCACAGAAAATACACTCTTGAGTTGTAAAATCTTGTAACTCTCCATACAAGGAAATTAGATGAAAAAACAGATAGTGATGTTCCCGATATGGGGTGTTTTGCTTTTTAGTACAGTACTTTTCGCCGATGCCGGTATCTCTGGCGGCACATGGGGCATAGTTGGTGGTGCTTTTATCTCTGGGGTGTTACTTACGTTTACGCCTTGTGTCTTGCCTATGGTTCCTATCATTTCTAGCATCGTGGCAGGACAAGGCAAAGATGTGACCAGAACCAAAGCAGTGATGCTTTCGCTCTCTTATGTGCTGGGTACGGCGGTGACGTATGCGGTGATGGGTGCTTTGGCAGGTGCTACGGGTGAGCAGTTGCAGTCTTATTTTCAAAATGTCTGGGCGATAGGGGCGATGAGTCTGGTGTTTGTACTGATGGCGCTTTCGATGTTTGGTCTTTTTACCATTCAATTGCCCTCTTTTATACAATCTAAACTGGGTGCGAGTTCACAAGGCATCAAGGGTGGGAACTTTGGGATGGTCTTTGTTTTGGGGCTTATCTCTGCGCTTATTTTAGGTGCTTGTGTTTCTCCCGTTCTTATCTCCTTTTTGTCTGTAGCCATCACGACGAGTGATGCTACGCTGGGTGCCTTGACGATGTTTTTCTTGGCATTAGGGATGGGTGTGCCATTGATGATATTTGGGTTTGGGGCAGGGTATCTGGTACCAAAAGCAGGGATGTGGATGGACAAGGTAAAATACTTTTTTGGTGCCTTGCTGCTTGCGGTGGCGATAGAGATATTTTCAAGTCTCGAACTGGTCAATCCGCTGATACTCTGGGGCGTGTATCTTGTTATCATAGCGGTGTACTTGGGTGCCACAGATGGGCTTGGGACAGAGAGTACGCACTGGCAGAGATTTGAGAAGGCTGTAGGTACAGTCCTGCTTATCTGGGGTGCCATACTATTGATAGGTGTGGGATTTGGAGAGAGAAACTTCACGCAGCCGCTTCCCAAAACGACTATTACCTTGAACGGTGAGAGCAAGACTGCACTCTCTGGTGCGATGCCCTTTGAAGAGATAGCCAACTTGACTGCCTATGAGATAAAAAAACGTCAAGCGATGGATGAGGGCAAAATACTAATACTATTTTTTCATACCGATACCTGTCCAGTTTGCAAGCACCTCAGAGATACAACTTTCAAGGATGCTAAAGTCCAAGAGATACTCAAAGAGAAGTATGTTGCCGTGAGTGTCAATATCAGTGACAAGTCGAACAAAAAAACAGAAGAACTCAAAGAGATGTTTGGCATTTTTGGACCTCCGGGCTTTGTGTTCATCGATGCACAGGGTAAAGAGATGGAAGATGCACAGTTTTATGGGTATCAGGAGCCTGAAGAGTTCTTTGATACCCTGGATCTCTTGGCTGAATAGGTAGTGAAACAAAAAATGATACAACTACAAATTGCGACCCTTGAAGACAGTGAAGCTGTTCTAAGACTGCATGCCAAATATCATATCGATACCATCAGTCAGGTTGACAAAAAAGACGGCTTTGTGACAACACCGTTTGATGAAGCAATACTCACAGAACTGATAGCCCAAAACGGACTATTTATAGCCAAGGAAGGTGAGGTGGTTTTGGCGTATGTGATGGCTGCTTCATGGCAGTTTTGTTCCAGATGGCCGATATTTAAAAAGATGATAGAAGGGCTACCCGGGTTACAGTATGCGAATCAGACTTTGAGTGTCGACAACTCTTATCAGTATGGTCCTATCTGTGTTGATAAAAGCCTTAGAGGCACTGCAGTACTCAAAGACATCTTTGAATTTGCACGTGTAGAGATGGCAAAGCGTTACCCGATACTGGTCACTTTTGTCAATCAGATCAATCCGCGCTCCTATGCAGCACACACCCGTAAATTGGGGCTAGATGTCATAGGTGAATTTGAGTTTAACGGTAATCAATACTGGGAGTTGGCGTATGAGACTTCCAAACCGCTTGCATAGAAAGTTTCTCAAAACAGTTACATATTTGCCTTACTACTCAAAAAAAATGTAAAATCACTACGCTTTAACGGCACACGGTGTATTTTGGCTATAATCTTCCTCAATGTTGATTGAACTGAAGGATAGACCATGGATGAATCATTAAACGTTTTAGGCGAACCGCTTGAGCCCTGTAGTCTAAAGCCCTTGACCGGGTTTCACAGAGACGGTTTTTGCAACACAGGAGCACACAACCCTGCTGTACATGCGGTTTGTATCTATGCCACAGAAGAGTTTTTGGCCTATTCAAAAAAAGTAGGCAATGATCTTTCGACTCCGATGCCGCAATACAACTTTGCAGGGGTCAAGCCTGGACAGAGTTGGTGTTTGGGAGGACATTCATTTGTTAAAGCCCATTTGGACGGTATGGCACCGCAGATTTTTATCCATGCAACCCATATGAAAATGCTTGAGTTGATAGATCTGGAGACATTAAAACGGTACGCGATAGATTTGTAGTGTTATGGTGTAAATGATTTGATACTTTTTAACTTCATCCATGCCAACCCCAAAGCTTCATGAAATAAGATAGTACTATTGTCTAGCGCTCGGCTTGAAAAAAAGTCCAGATAGTTTGGATGCTCTTTGCTTGCAAGATGGTTTGTCGGTGCAGGGATGGGGTGTAGTTCTTTCTCTTCGAAGAAGTCCATTGCTCGCAGCATATGTGAAGCAGAGGTCACCAAAATAAAGGGCTGCTTACCAATGATTTCTGCCGCTGCTATGGCTTCTTCCTGCGTGTCTCTAGGCTCACAGCGAAGCACAATATCAACTTTAGGTATACCCAAGGCAAGTGCCAGTTGCTCCTGCATCAGTGCATGGGGTGTATCATCAAACAGACCACTGTATCCTGAGACGATGATCTTAGGTTGGTTGGCTGTCTCTTTTTTGAGTTGTTTGTAAAGCCGTATGGCTTCAGTGAGTCTAACCAGTGCCGTTGGGCTTAGTTGTGAGGTAATGGGTTGATTTTTATCGCTCTGGTGACCACTTCCTAAAACATAGATGTATCGTACTTTTTTGGGTGTTTGATGCAAAGTAGGGTAGACATTTTCTAGCCTATATAACAGAGCATTGACAAAAGGTGAGTAAGAAAAGAGAAACAACCATACAAGACTGAGTGTCAGGGTGAATTTGGCTTTAACATGTTGATTTTTGCTTAAAAATAAAAGTGCAAGTAAAATCAATGCCACGCCCAAAGGCAGAGGCATTAAAAAAAATGAGATACATTTTTTGAGTAGAAAATCCATCTAGAAACTTAGCTGATGACGCGTGTTTCATCTGCTCCAAGTTCCATCACTTTCCATGGCAGACCTTGTTTGTTCAGCTCTTCCATAAAAGGATCGGGATCAAGTTGTTCAATGTTGAAGACCCCTTGACCGCTCCATTTGCCCTCTAACATCAGTTTGGCACCTATCATCGCCGGTACACCGGTGGTGTAGCTTACGCCTTGGCTCATCACTTCCGCGTAACACGCCTCATGGTCAGCGACCTGATAGATGTAGATGCTTCGTTCTTTACCGTCTTTAAGCCCTTTGGCAAAGATACCGATATTGGTTTTGCCTTTGGTACGTGGCCCAAGGCTGGCTGGGTCTGGTAGCAGAGTGGCCAAAAACTCCATAGGCACGATCTTCATACCTTTGTGTTCTACTTCCTTGATGCCCAGCATCCCGACATTTTCAAGACATTTCATGTGTGTAAGATAGCTTTGACCAAAGGTCATAAAAAATCTGATGCGCTTAAGTCCTTTGATGTGTTTGACAAGACTTTCCATCTCTTCATGGTAGAGCAGGTAGCTGTCTTTTGGCCCCACTTCAGGATAGTCCCACACTTGCATGATCTCCATGGGCTCTGTCTCTATCCATACACCGTTTTCCCAGTAGCGTCCTTTGGCAGAAACTTCTCTTAGATTGATTTCTGGGTTAAAATTGGTTGCAAATGGGTAACCGTGGTCACCCGCGTTGCAGTCAAGGATGTCGATGGTATGTATCTCGTCAAAGTAGTGTTTTTGGGCATAGGCACAAAACACATTGGTAGCACCAGGGTCAAAGCCTGAGCCTAAAAGTCCCATGATACCAGCTTCTTTAAATACTTCATCTCTTGCCCATTGCTCTTTGTACTCAAACATCGCCGTGTCGGGGTGTTCATAGTTTGCAGTGTCTAGGTAGTCCACTTTGGTTTGTCTGCATGCATCCATGATGCTAAGGTCTTGGTAAGGTAATGCCACGTTGATGACGATGTCGGCACCTGTACGCTCTATGAGTGTTACGAGCTGGGACACAGAGTCTGCATCAACGCTGGCAGTGGCTATTTGGACCCCTACTTTTTCTTTGATATTGGCAGCGATGGCGTCACATTTGCTGAGAGTACGGCTTGCAAGTGTGATTGCTCCAAAAGTTTCACTGTTCATCGCGCACTTAAATGCAACCACATTTCCAACACCGCCGGCACCAATGATAAGGGTTTTTTTAGACATGAAGACTCCTAGAAAATTTTGACAATATTCTAGCATAAATAAAACACGTTTATGATACTGCTTAGAAGAAAAAGCATCGGGATAAAAATAAGTGTGCTGAGAAAAATCAGTGAAGTAACCACTTTTGGTTTACAGTCATAGAGTGAAGCCAGATTGATATTTGCTACTGCCATAGGTACCATCATCTCCATAAACAACACACCTTGCACAAATGCAGGCAGCGGTGTAGCACTGAGTATCAAAGCCGTGACAATAGGAATGATGATAAATTTTTGGCTCATAGCACCCACAAAGAGTTTCGGGTGTAGCTCTTTGATGCGTATACCCTGAAGAAAGGTACCGAGCAAAAAAAGTTGTAAGACGATGCCGGCATACGCTCCCATTTTAAAAAATTCTTTTATCTGGATACCTAGCGGAACATCATAGATATTGAGCAGTATGGCGATGATTGAAGCGGGGATGATAGGGATTTTGACGATATTGAAGAGTGAATCTTTAATGCTAAATGAACCACGTGAATAAAGATAGACACCCAGTATATAGACAACAAAAACATTGGCGATGTTGATGAGTGTAGTGTAGATGACTGATGCTTCTCCAAATAGAGCGATACCCAGAGGGATGCCGATATTGCCCGTATTACCTACAAATCCTGCGATGCTGAAGATGGCTCTGTCTTTGGGGTCGCTAAAGAGAAACTTTGAGATAAAAACAGTCGGGAGTAGAAGAGCTAAGATGATGCCCAGATAGACCAGTGGCACGGTGAAATGTTCGCTATGAAGTTTGGTGGTCGAGAAACCCCACACTGTCACAAAAGGCTGCAAAAAATAGACAGACATCAAGGTGAGGGTTTTTGTATTGATATCTTCTTGGAAAATGCGTTTGGAAGCATATCCCAGTACGATAAAGAGATAGACAAAAAGGATGCTTATGAGTGTTTCAATCATGCGCAGGATTATAACTTAATTTGGATATGATTTGTAACTTTAAAAGAGTAGGAAAGCGTATGGATTTTACATCATTAGAAACATGGGGATATTTGGCGATTGCCTTTTTTTCTTTTGGCGGTTCACTTTTTATCGTGGCAGCAGCCGGAGTATTTTCGTATATGGGAAAAATGGACTTGACAACGGCGTTGGCAGTGGCTGCGGTGTCGAACTTTTTGGGCGATATGTTTTTATTCTATATGGGCAAATACCAAAAAAAGTCCATTCAGCCTTATTTTGCCAAACACAAACGAAAGATAGCCCTTGCAACTGTGTTGATGCGAAAGTATGGTGTCTTGGCTATTTTTATCCAAAAATTTATCTATGGGGTGAAGACTCTCGTGCCAATTTCTATGGCATTGGCAAAATATGATTTTAAAAAGTTTGGATTTTACAATGTTTTTGCCTCGATTGTTTTTGTGTTGGTGATAGGTTTGAGTGCTTTTTATTCGAGTGAAGCGATTATCCGTGTTTTTGCCTACATCAAAATCAATCCATGGATAGCACCGCTGATTTTGTTTAGCGTGGTCGGTACTGTGTGGTTTGCAATGGAAAATATGACGAAGAAAAAAAAGAAGTAACCCTCTTTTTTTATCGACTAAGCCAATAAATCAGCGCAGGGATATTTTCAATCCCAAAGTAAAGATAGTTGTTCTCCGTCTCCACACTGCTGCCATGTCTGTAGACATAGCTGAGTCTAAAGATATCAACAATGTCCACATAGGCATTGGCGCCATACGCTGTGTCTTGTTGGTAAAAAGTGCTTTCCATATCTCCAAATGCACTGACACCTGCACCAAATTTGAAAAGATCATCAAACTCTTTAAAAGCATCCATATCTACACGTACAAAATTATTTGTTTTGTCACTTACGACATAGGCTGCTTTTGCTTCAAAGCCGTTGATAAGACCCATGTCGCCATAAAAGATACCCGTATATCCAAAACTTGCACCGCCGTTTAAGAGATCAGTAGCTATCTCTCCTGGCAGAAGTCTTAACGCCATTCTCAGACCCTCCTTGCCTTCATCTTGAGGCACATCCAAGGGTAGCAGTTTGAAACCGTCTTTGTCTTTTATAAAAGTGTTTCCTGCCCATGCCCCCAGGCTGGTTACTGCTGCAAGAGAATTGCCTTCTTTGACGACTTCGGCTCTGTCATTTTCCAACGTTGTAATACGGCTGATTATTACCCTTAGAGGCAGTTTATACCAGTTGTCAATGTCTTTTTTTGCATAACGTACAAAAGATCTTTCAGGAAGTTCAAGATAATGCATATCAAGTTTTGAAAGAAAGAGTTTAAACTCATCATTGTCGTAGCGTTCGTTGTCCGATTTTTGGGTATTGAATGCATTATAAATGGCAGAAAAACGGTCGGTCGTTTTTGGTTTGGCGTCATAAAATTCTGTATCAAGAAGGAGTTGATAGGCAGCCAATGCTTCAGGATTTTCATCAATACCCAACACTGTTTTTAAACGATTCATAATGTCGATCTGGGATACCTTTTCAAACCTTTGCGGAAAGTTTCTTTTTAGTCCGGCTGCTAGATGATACACGGCATCATAAACCCCGATATAATAATCATAGACCCGAAAATTTTGATCTAAAAATGCACCAAAATGTCCCAGAAATTTACCTGTAAGCGGATGGTATCGGGATGAGAGTATGAGTTTCTTTTGACTGTTGCCGGTAAAATGTTGATTGATGGCTTCATAGAGCTTCATGGACTGCATAATGCCAAAACTATCAAAGATAGGCATCAGGTTGGTAGAGATAAATCCAACAGGCAACGCTTCTTCTTTTTCTTCTTTGTTCGTATCAACCGGTTCTTTTCTCATGTTACTTGGATCCATAAAAAAATAATGGGTAGCGTTGTCATTGAGTGCGATGGCAAGATCGAGGGGAACATTGTCGTACAGACCCCCGTCAATAAAATAATTTGAACGGTTTACCCCCTCATAACGATAATCCAATTTAATTTGCTGAAAGGCACCGGGGAAAGCACCTGAAGCCAAAAGAAGATTGATGACCTTCTTACGGTCTTTTTCTATACCCGGTATAGAGAGATAAAATTTGGTACTGGGTGGGAGTGTCTTGTTTTCAACAATGCCCTGTCCATTTTTTTCTTTAAATACAAGGGGTACAGAAAAATTTTGATTTTTGACATCGATACCTTGTATCGTTTTGGTAATCTGCGTGACTTTTGTTACGGCTATGCCTAAAGGTACTTCACAATTTTTTTTGAAAATGGGCTTTTGGAGATGCTCGATAATACTGTCACCTTTTTTTTGTAACCCCTTCTGCATAAAAAGTGAACTTTTATTCTCAGGATCTTTCCCGTGTATGGCGAGATCTTCTATACCGAGGTTAACCCATGTCTCGTAGAATAAGTTGTCATCGACGCTGTTATGTAAAGGCACAGAATCTTTTTGGCACCAGTACATCGCAGAAAGCAACGCATTGATAGAGCCAGCTGATGCCCCAGCTACGGACTGCATTTGGGGGTCAATGATGGCATCGGTTACTTTTGCTTTGGCAAGCATTTTAATCAGAGCCCAATTGTACCCCGCTTCATAGGCACCAAGGCTTACTCCACCGGATATGACCAGTGAAAAATCTACTTTTGCACGTTCTGCATGAAGCGTTTGTACTAAGAATAGAACCCTCTGATTAACCCCACCTAACCACGATAAAACCGAAATTTAGCTAAAATAGAACTATCAAGAGCAACAAATATCTATCAAGGGATTATCG
>NCHB01000062.1 GCA_002281755.1 Sulfurovum sp. 16-42-52 | reverse complement strand
AACTGTCCGAATACTAACCGGCTAGCTGTCCGACACAAAAACGGCTGGGTGTCCGAGAACTAATCGGCTGGGTGTCCGAATGGGTCCGGCGTGAGCATTATTTCAGCATATGTTTTTTTAGCATCAGCAATCAATTGTCTTTGTGATATCGGTTTTGTGAGAGGTTCTTTATTGTAGCATTCAAGTATATCATCAGCTAATTTCCATTTTCCAATACTTAAAAGATAACAATATGTTTCCCCTAAATGTTTTTTCAGATTATCTTGTTCTCTTGTGCTAAATCCTTTTTCATAATAGCCAATATTTAATTTATTCAATAACTTGGATAAAGTAACTTCAAAGCGTGCTAAAAATTCCGCTATGGTTTTCTTTGGAGGTTCTTTGTAGAGTCTGTCGTATACATTTTTAAAAGAGATGTATCTATCTTCCAGCAACTTTTCCATGATAATTAACATAGTACTTGTACTGTAATTATCACTGTTGCAAAGTGCATTGTTAATTTTTATGAATTCATCATAAATGTCTTCCGCAGTAATAAATCTATGATACTCATCATCATGTTTCTTTAAAAATAACCTTGTTGTTCTTTCGTATTCATCTATTAAAAAACTATCACCACAATGTGCATACAATAACTCCATGAGTTTCTTTTCCCTATTTTGTTCTGTCTGCTTGTAATATTCTAAAATGGCATTATTCACTCCATCACCTCAACATCTAAAATATCATCCACCTTGTTAAGCCCTATTTGGCTGCTTTTGTAGTGATTGATACTCAAGTACTTATTTATCGTATTCGCGTCTTTATGCCCCAATATACCGCTTAGGGTGATAGCTTCTACTTGTTGCTCTGCAAGTGTAGATACTAAAATGTTTCTCATGTAGTGCATTGAGAGATTATCTATTGCTAAAAACTTCTTTAGCTGCCGCATTTGTCTGTCTATGTTTATGATCTTCTTGCCTGTAATCGGGCTTTTAAATACCAGTCCTTTTCGGTCGTCTTTAATTTCCTGTAGCGACTCAATGAGGTAGAGCGGTAGTTGGTACTTCTGTTGATCGTCTGTCTTTGTATCTTCTATCCAATAGTAGTTATGTGTAAAGTCTATGTTTTCCCATTTAAGATTGAGTATCTCACTCTTACGCCTTCCTGTGAAGCCGAAAAGGAATAATGCCCGATAGTATGGGTTGTCGTGGTAGTAAGCGTTAATCCCTGCGTACACTCTTTTAAATGTGTCTGTGGCATTTGTAACTATCTTCTTTTGGCTCGGTACTTTTACCGTTATCCCTATGGTGGGATTGTCGCGTAAATACTTATTGATAGTAGCAAACCTAAAGAGAGGGTTTAACACCTCCATAACACTCTTTCTAGTTCGTGGGCTTAGTCCTTGTTTGGCTAATTCGTTTAAAATTTTTTGTATATCCATCTCTCTGATGCTATCAATTTTCCTATGCCCTATTTTGTTTTTATCAAATATTTTTTGGCTTCTTTGTTCTTCTTCCGTAGGTTTTCTAGTAATTTTCTTTTGGCTACCATCATCGTTTTTGGACGTTCCTATGTAGTGATTATAAATATACTTTTTTTTGTGAGTCCATTGCTTTGAGGTGTCGAGTGTTTCAAAGTAGAGGTCAAAGAGTTTATCTAAGTTGATTTTATTGGTTGAGGTGTATCCTGCTTCTATGTTGGTTTTTTCCATATCTGCTTTGAGATTTGCACTTCTATCGGTTAAATTGTCTTTTTTGCTGTAACCTATAATCTTCTTATGCAGTTTATTATCTATCTTAGCCCACAAAAGGTACTTAAATCCATTCTTTTCGTGTGCCTTAATACTCTTGTATAGGTTGGGATATTTGGTTGCTTTAAAGTCCTGTAGGTCAATAGCCATTGTTACCTCTTTTTTTGTCTGCATTGAAAAGGGGGATACTTTGGGGGATACCTACCTTTGGAATTATTATACATTAAAAGGAATTAATATATTAAATCCCCAAATTTTCCTCAGTTTTATACTCAACATCTTTTCTAACATTTAGTGTATAATTTTTATATCACATTATAGTTAGGGTTTATTATGGACAAAAGTTTACTTATTTTTATTGCAATCGGTGTAGGTTTTTTATATTTTACTACGCATTTTATAGGTGGTATTCAGGAAGATGATAAATTTCAAAGTGAAGACTATAAGAAAAAACACCAGTTTGATCACTTTCAGGCTGTTGACAGCATAGGACGACAGATACTTGATGTAACGGGCAGTACGCCTGATATACAAATGCAGGCATGGAATAGTTCTCCATTGAAAAAAGAACTTTTGGCACTGTTTCCTGATTTTTCAGGCATGAAAACATATATAGGAGAACGGGTAAGGGGAGAAGCGTTAAAAGTGAAGCTTGTAAATGCTGTCAATGAGGCTGAAGGGAAATACTTTTCTGGAACGATGGATGCTGAAGAGGTCAAGCGGCAAGGATCTGACATCGCACTTCTGTTTGCATAGAGATAGACTTCTACACGTCTGTTGAGTGCTTTGTTTTTTGAAGAGGTATTGGGTGCAATGGCTTTGTCAAAAGAGCATCCTTTAATCATCGGTCTGCCATTGGCTGCAAGCAAATCTCCTACGCTATAGGCGCGTTTTCTTGAAAGTTCCTGATTGTACTCATAACTTCCGTCACTGTCTGTAAAGCCTGCTACCCCAACTACAGTTTGTGGATAGTTGGCTAAAAGCGTTCCTACTTTTTGCACTTTTGCGCGTGCTCTGCTTTGTAAGACAGCTGAGTCTGTTGCAAACATCATCGGATCTCTAAACATAATTTTGACATATGTAGGGGTTTTTGAGACGATGATATCATTGTTTGGATCAAGCGCTGCAAGCGGGTCATTGTTCACGCCTGTACCGAGTGCACGTGCCACTTCATTGGCTTGATTGTCCATACTGTAACCAATCCCTCCGCCAAGTGCAGCACCCAAAAGACCACCTATGACCGCACTTTTGGCATCATGCCCGCCTACATTGTAGCCTATCATAGATCCAGCCAATGCGCCTGCGGCAGCACCTGTTTTTGTGCGGTCATAGCTTTCATCTTGTACCAGTCCTGGTTGATTGTAACATCCTGTCAGCATCCAAATGGCTAGAGTGGAAGCCAATATCGGCTTGAGTCTTTTCATTCTATCTCCTTGTTTTAAATTTTATTCCCATCCGCCCGTTTGTTCGGGTTCTGGATTTTGACTGTCTATTGTGACCAGAATTGTGACCTTTGGTATTGTACCCTATAACAGAACCTGCTACGGCACCTGTTAGTGCACCTGTTTGGGTTGCGTTGCTTGGCATGGCTTCAGTTCCTGTGCACCCATTCAGTAGCATGATACCGAATGTACCCAGAATTGTAAATTGTAACGCTCTTTTTTTCATATTTGTCCTTATTTTTTGTATTATTTTAGCATAGGAATGTGTTAAAAATGTGATGTGATTTTTTCATGCCACTCAAAAAGGGTTTTTTCAAATCCTATCTGTTTGCTTTGGTAATACTTTTTGGGTGTACTCAGATAAGACTGTTCCACCCAGCCATTAAAATCATGCGGATAAAGATACGCTTTGGCATGGGTTTTGATGTGAGAAGGAATAGGGTGAGTGGCACCTGATTGGATATCCTGCATGGCAGCATTGATCGCAGTATAGGCAGCATTAGACTTTGGGGATGATGCAAGATAGATGACAAGCTGAGAGAGCGAAATACGCGCTTCAGGATACCCGATGTGTTTGACGATAGTGAGTGTGGAACTGGCAAGCGTAAGCGCAGGTGGGTTGGCATTGCCTATGTCTTCACTGGCTAAAATCGCCAAACGTCTGGCAATAAACTCTGCAGGCTCTCCGCCTTCTATGAGTCTGGCTAGATAATAGATAGAAGCGTCTATATCTGAGCCCCGGATGCTTTTTATCATCGCTGAAGTGAGTTCATAATGGCTGTCACTTTCAGAACTGCCTGCTTGGATGGCATGCGGACGTATTTGTTTGAGTGTTGCCAGACTAACAGGGCTTTGTACTGCGGCAGCACTTTCAAGCAAGTTTAGCATCGCACGCACATCACCGCCACTAGAAAAAACGAGATATTCTTTTGCCGCCTCTTCAACATGGAGTCCTTCTTTGGAGATAATCTGTTCCAAATAGGCATACAGGTGTTTTCCATCTATACTGTAAAGCTCAAAGAGATGGGAACGTGAACGCATCGCTGCGGTGAGTGAATAGTACGGATTTTCGGTGGATGCACCGATGATGAGCCCCGCATAATTTTCCATAAAGGGTAAGAGAACTTCTTGCTGGTTTTTACTGAGCCGGTGCACCTCATCAATAAAGAGCAGGGGTTTTTGAAAGCTGTGTATAAACTCTTTGAAAATCTTACGTACCTCTTCGATTTTGAGTGTAGTGGCATTCATTTCGTAAAACGGTCTGTCTAAGCTAGAAGCGATGATGCGTGCAAGCGTTGTTTTCCCACACCCTGGAGGTCCGTAAAAAAAGGTGTGGGGCAGAGCATTTGTTTTTATGAGTTGAGAGAGAACAGCTCCTTTGCCTAAAAGGTGAGGCTGGCCTATCATTTCATCAAGTCTTGTGGGTCGGTATTTGAGTGCGAGGGCTGGCACGGTTACACTTTTGGCTTAGACTTTTTTAAATTAAAGGGTTGTTTTTTTGTTTCTTTTACCGGTGTTTTTTCTTGTTGTTCTTTGATGCGTTTGTTGTGTTCTTCTTGTTTGTGTGCATTGGCGGCATTTTTCATAGCGATTTCTGCGTTGGCTCGTCTGCGTTTGAGGAACTTATGGACATCATCATACTCTTTTCTGCTAAAGTAGCGTGTTTTATCTGTAGGAAGATTGTTCAATTCGATGCCCCCAAAAGCGACACGTTTGAGATCAAGCACTTTGGCATCAAAGTGTGCAAAAAAACGTCTGAGCTCTCGGTTCTTACCTTCAGTGATGGTGACACGCAGTTTGGTGAAGCTTTGTCCTTCTGCTCTGATTTCATAGTGTGCAAAGGGTGCAAACTCCATACTGTAGATTTTGGATTTTTCATGGGCACCTGCACGGGCATCATCAAG
>NCHB01000019.1 GCA_002281755.1 Sulfurovum sp. 16-42-52 | reverse complement strand
GGATGTTTGGTAAAAATTTTAAGCCAGGGTATTTCACTCTCTTGTACTTCGATTTTGATCGTTTCATTATCGTAGATCAGTGACATTAGCGTATCCTATTAAGGGTGTGAGAACCAAGTTTATAAATGCGTGAAGCCTCCTTGGGTCCTAAGAGCGGTTCTACGATGACATCTGCCATTTTTATAGCAAAACGCTCATCATAGGCTTCGTTGCTTAAGTTGGCAGAACTCGTTAATACCCATTTGAATCTATCTAAAAGTAAAAGGTGATGTGCATCAACAATGACGCGGTAAGAGACTTTGTTTGGCATCACAAAAGTCGTTTTTTTGGATCTGCGAACCCTGTTTTTATGTTTTTGGGGTACACGTGTAAAGGTGTTGAGTGTGTGCAGCGAATTAACTGCCTGAATGTAGTGTTTGTGTGAAGGGCGTTGTTTGATTTCTGTCAGTTTCTCTGCATTTTGTGAAACAAAACCGATAGTAGTATCGGTTTGAGTCAAAAAGACTTTATCTTTTAGCGTATTGTTTGGCATCTGCTATGTACTCTTTGCTTATGAGAGATAATCCTGTAAGGCTTTGGGCTCAAGTGCTCCATTTGTAGCCTTAAGCTCTCTAATCGCCATAGCCGTTGCTTTGGCGGCTGAAATGGTCGTGAAGTAGGCAACATGATTGGACAAAACAGACTGTCTAATGGTTTTGGCATCTGTTTTGCTGCCTGCATTGTCAGAGGTGTTGATGGCTAGAGCAATCTCTTCATTGCGTATCATGTCATCAATATTGGGACGGCCTTCAGAAATTTTGAGTACCTTTTGAGCAGGAACGCCAGCGGCTTCTAGCGCAGCATGTGTACCCGAAGTGGCTACAATCTCAAATCCTAAATCGGTAAACATAGTGCCTATTTCGCCTGCATATTGTTTGTCATTTTGTGTCAGTGAGATAAAGAGTTTTCCTTGCATTGGAATGTTGTTTTTCGAAGCAAATTGACTTTTTGCAAAACTCATACCAAAGGTGTTGGAGATACCCATGACTTCACCCGTTGATTTCATCTCAGGTCCTAGGATAAGGTCAGATCCTGGCAGTTTGTTGAACGGGAAAACCGCTTCTTTAACCGCAACATGACCCTTTAAATTTGGTTCCATAATTTTTTTGTCAAAGTTTACTACATTGAATGTATCATAAAATTTCAGCGCTTCCTTGAGGTTGCCTTGTACCATCACCCTTGTGGCAACTTTGGCCAAAGGAACACCGGTTGCTTTAGAGACAAAAGGCACGGTTCTTGAGGCTCGTGGATTGACTTCGATGAGATAAATCTCGCCCTTATGGATGGCATACTGGATATTCATCAGACCTACTACACCCAAACCAAGTGCTATCTTGGCTGTTTGTGCTTTCACTTCTTCTTGAAGTTCTATGGAGATGCTCACCGGTGGCAATGAACACGCTGAATCACCCGAGTGAATACCGGCTTCTTCGATGTGCTGCATCACAGAACCGATGTAGACATCCGTACCGTCACAAATCGCATCGACATCCAGTTCGATGGCATTGTCAAGGAATTTATCTATGAGTACCGGAGCATCGTGAGAGACACTTACGGCTTCATCCATATATCGGCGTAGTTCTTTATCGCTATAGACCGTTTTCATGCCGCGTCCACCCAAAACAAAACTAGGGCGTACCAGTACAGGATAACCGATACGATTGGCAATCGCCATCGCTTCATCTTTGGCAAAAGCTGTACCGTTGTCCGGCTGTTTGAGTCCCAGTTGGTCTATAAAGGTGGAAAACTGCTCTCTGTCTTCAGCAAGGTCAATGACTTTTGCCGAAGTACCTGAAATCTTTGCGCCGATAGCGGTGAGATTTTTGGCAAGCTTTAGTGGTGTTTGACCGCCAAAATGCACAATAACACCATCTGGTTTTTCTGTTTCAATCACAGACCTGACATGTTCAAAATCAATAGGCTCAAAGTAGAGTATGTCAGAAGTATCATAATCCGTAGAAACCGTCTCAGGATTACAGTTGTACATAATGGAGGTAACATCCATATCTTTAAGCGCAAATGCGGCATGCACGCAACAATAATCAAACTCTATTCCCTGACCGATACGGTTAGGACCACCGCCGATAATCAGCACTTTTTTCTGTGTAGAGGGGGTGGTAGCAGTTTGCGGAAGTGTACTGATGTTGGTAGTCGAGTAGAGGTAAGGCGTAAGCGCTTTAAATTCTGCCGCACAGGTATCGACTTCATTGTACTCTAGCGTGATACCTAATTTCTCTCTTGCTGTGTAGATATCATTTTCACTAAGAGACAGTCCCTCTTTTTGGTTGATGACTTTGGCTATCATCGCATCGCTAAAGCCTTCACTTTTGACTGTTCTCAGTCGTGTGACATCACTAAGCAGGGCAATATCCATCTTTTTTTCACGCAGTGCCAGTTCTTCTAGCTGATAGAGAAACCATCTGTCAATGTGACACAGATCAAAAATAGTATCTGCACTCAACCCACGCCTAAACCCTTCAAAGACGTAGAGCATACGATGTTCATTGGGGCGACGGATTTCGCGCAAGAGCTCTTCTTCTTCACACTCAATGGGGTTGAATCCAATAAGACCCGTCTCAAGAGAACACAGCGCTTTTTGGAAGGATTCTTTAAAAGTACGTCCTATCGCCATCACTTCGCCGACTGATTTCATCGCTGTGGTGAGTGTAGAGTTTGCATGCGGGAATTTCTCAAAAGTAAAGCGTGGCAGTTTAGTTACGATGTAGTCGATGACCGGTTCAAAAGATGCCGGTGTACCAGTGATGTCATTGGTAATCTCATCCAGCGTGAAACCCACTGCAAGCAGGGTCGCTACTTTGGCAATAGGATAACCCGTTGCTTTAGATGCTAAAGCAGATGAGCGGCTGACGCGTGGGTTCATCTCTATAACAATCATACGTCCTGTATCTGGATTGATCGAGAATTGAACATTAGAGCCGCCCGTATCAACACCGACTTCACGCAAAATCTTGAAAGAAGCATCTCTCATGTTTTGATACTCTTTATCGGTGAGTGTCAGTGCAGGTGCCACCGTAATAGAGTCACCCGTATGAACACCCATCGGATCAAAGTTCTCGATGGAGCAGACAATGATGCAGTTATCAGCTTTATCACGGATAACTTCCATCTCATACTCTTTCCATCCGAGCAAAGACTCTTCTATGAGGATTTCAGAAATAGGGCTGGCTTCCAAACCGCTTTTGACGATCTCTTTGTACTCATCCATATTGTAAGCAACGCCCGATCCGCCACCTGCCATGGTAAAAGAAGCACGTATAATGAGAGGAAAACCTATGTTTTTAGCCGCATCAAGGGCTTCATCCATGTTGTAGGCATACTGGGAGATAGGCAAATCCATCCCTATCTTGATCATTGCTTCTTTAAAAATCTGTCTGTCTTCACCTTTTTTGATCGCTTCGGGTTTGGCACCTAGAAACTCTATGCCTTCAAGCATCCCCGCTTCATGCATATCCATCGCGACATTAAGCGCTGTCTGTCCACCCATAGTAGGCAAAATCGCATCAACATTTTCTTGTTTGATGATTTTGTCAATGATTTCGGGTGTAATGGGTTCAATATAGGTACGATCTGCAAATTCGGGATCTGTCATAATGGTAGCGGGGTTGGAGTTGATGAGTACGACTCTGTAGCCAAGTTCTTTGAGCGTTTTGGCTGCCTGTGTTCCGGAATAATCAAATTCACAGGCTTGTCCAATCACAATAGGTCCCGAACCGATAAGTAAAATAGTTTTGATGTCAGTGCGTTTTGGCATGGAGAATACCCTTGATTTTTAGTTTTAGATTATAGCCAAAGCAGGCAAACAGCCCCCTTAAATCAAAGTATTTTTAAGGAGAAATCACTGGACTAAAAGAGATCTAAACTGCTGGAATCCGCCTTTGGTTTTGGTGGTTTTGGCGTATCGGTGTGTATTTTTTTAGGCTCTTGTACATCCTCATCAGGAACCACCGGTTCGATGACTTCTTCTTGCGTTTGGTCGATACGGCTTGGTATGCTTGAGATGCTAGGCATGGTTGCATTTAGTTCCTGTATTTCATCAGTGGAGGTGTTCTGTATTTGGGCTGACGCATTGTGTTCGACACTGTTGTTTGATTCGGCTAATATAGGAGCAAATGTCGGTAGGTCTGTGGCATTGGAGTCAAACCCTTCAGCGAGTGTGGCACGGGCATCATTGATAAGAAAAAATGTTTTGGGATGATACACATCACTGTATGTTTTGATATGCGCAACCGTATAAGCGCTTTGCACTTCGATTTTACTCACGATACCCACAGGGATATCTGCAAAGAAAATATTATCGAGTCCGGAGGTAACGACTTGGTCGCCTATTTGGATTTTGTGCCATTTGGGGATAAACTTGATGAGCATTTCATTTTCTTTTACTCCCAGAGCAATACCCGGAGCTTTACTTTTGCCTATAAACACTGAAAAACGGCACTTGCTGTCTGAGGTGAGATACCCGTAGAGTTGATTGTTTCGCACTTGCGCGATACCTGCAACAACATAGCCCTGCATCAGTCCATAAAGCGTATCGTTCTGAAGTCCGCTGGGTTTAGTGAGGATGACCTGAGAAAAGCTGTTCAGTTTGACATAGGAGATGGTTTCGACTAAAGATATATTGGCAACAGGCAGGCGCGTGAGTTTGGGAAGCATATCATAAATGTTTTTTACTTGAGAGATATAGTGCACCTGTTCTAGAAGGCGTTTGCGTAAAACACGGTTTTCTGTAGTGAGTTTTTCGATGGATTCTTTTTGAAAGATGTAGCTGTGACCTTTGTCTTGAATGTTTTGTATAAAATTCTGATAGTTTTGTTTGACAGGATTAATAACATCCAAAACGACATCTGAAATGCGTTCATCGTTTCGGGAGAGCAATACTGTCAGGATGAGTAACAGTATGGCTATGACAATCAGTCTAGTCTTCATAAGCCGTTTGTTGAAGAAGATCTATTTCATCAAGTGCGATGCCTGTCCCTCTTGCAACGGCAAGCAACGGCTCTTCGGCAATATAGACAGGAAGTTTGACCAGTTCAGAGAGATATTTGTCCAGACCTCTAATAAGTGCACCGCCACCGGTAAGCACGATACCGTTTTCAACAATATCACCTGCGAGTTCAGGTGGCATTTGCTCTAACACACTTTTGAGCGCATCTCCAATGGCTTCAATGGAGTCTTTCATCGCAGCTCTGATGTGCTCTGAAGTAATTTCCACCGAAGTAAGGCTTCCTTCGATATGATCTCTACCGCGGACTATTGTAGTGAGTTCTTCTTCCAATGGTATGGCGGTTCCTATTTTGATCTTGAGTTCTTCAGCCACACGTTCACCGATAAGCAGGTTAAAATTTTTCTTGATGTAGTCCGCGATATCTTGGTCTATGTTGTCGCCTGCCACACGAATGGATTTTGAGATCACGAGTCCGCCAAGAGAGGTAACACCAATCTCTGTTGTTCCTCCCCCGATATCTACAACCAGATTTCCGTTAGGGTCTTTGACAGGGATGCCCGCACCGATAGCAGCTGCCATAGGCTCTTCTATCAGATAAACATACCGTGCTCCCGCATTGGCAGCGGATTCTCTTACGGCACGTCTTTCAACCTGCGTCAGCCCATATGGTACACAGATGATGATACGTGGAGAGAAAAACCCTTTTCGTTTATGTGCTTTTTCTATGAAATAACGAATCATCATCTCCGTGACTTCGAAATCTGCAATAACCCCATCTTTCATTGGGCGTATGGCTTTGATATTTCCCGGTGTTTTACCTACCATGTCTTTTGCTTCTTGACCAACGGCCAAGATACGTTGTCGTCCCTGTTTGTCATACTGTATAGCAACAACTGAAGGCTCGTTGATGCAAATGCCTTGACCTTTTACCAAGACAAGTGTATTGGCGGTTCCAAGGTCGATGGCTAAGTCGTTAGAAAATATGCCCAATAATTTTTTAAACATTTTGATATCCTTTTTCTCTTATGCGGTTTTTTTGTTTTTGATGTATAAAGGTTTTGTGCCCAGTTCGATGACATCAGAAGTAATGACGACTTCATAGCCACTGAGTTCAGGAAGTTCATACATAATATCGAGCAATATCTCTTCCAAAATAGAGCGAAGACCCCTTGCACCGGTTTTACGCTTGATGGCTTTTTGAGCGATGAGCAAGAGCGCTTCTTTTTCAAAACTGAGTGTGACATCATCAATTTCAAAGAGTTTTTGATACTGTTTGATAAGTGAATTTTTGGGTTCTACAAGAATACGCACCATATCTTCTTCCGAAATCTCACCAAGGGTTGCAAGCACATGAAGCCTTCCAATCAGTTCAGGAATAATACCATAGGTGACAAGATCATCTGCCTCAACAAGGTGAAGGAGATTTTCTTCTTCTTTTTTGGAGCGTTTTTCCTGACCAAACCCTAGCGTGTTTGCACCCAGTCTTCTTTTGAGAATATCATTGAGTCCATCAAACGCCCCACCGCAAATAAAGAGTATGTTTGAAGTATCAATCTGTATAAAATCCTGATTGGGATGCTTGCGTCCGCCTTTTGGCGGGATATTCACCACAGAACCTTCAATGAGTTTCAGCAGTGCCTGCTGTACCCCTTCACCTGATACATCACGTGTAATAGAGCGGTTTTCACCCATTCTGGCTATCTTGTCAACTTCATCGATAAAAACGATGCCTTGTTCTGCACGCTCAACATCTCCATCGGCAGCCATAAGAAGTTTGGTGAGGATGTTTTCTACATCTTCTCCCACATACCCCGCTTCAGTTAGATTGGTTGCATCGGCGATGGCTATAGGCACATTGAGGAACCTTGCGATAGTTTGCGCTAAAAGCGTCTTTCCTGAACCGGTGGGTCCGATGAGCAGTACATTGGATTTAGCGATTTGAGTATCGTCATCTACATTGTCTTTGAAGATACGTTTGTAGTGATTGTATACAGCCACGGAGAGGGTTTTTTTGGCTTTTTCTTGCCCGATAACATAGTCATCTAGCAGTGCATTGATCTCTTTAGGTGTATAGAGTGTATGCACACCATAGTCTGATTGGAGATCATCTTGGTCTTCATCTCCAAAGAGTATTTTGTAAGCAGAAATGACACAGTTTGAGCAGATATAGACATTTTCTCCCGCGATGAGGGGGTTTTCTTCGCTTTCTATCGCTTCACAAAAACTACAGACTTTCAGTGACATTTTCTTTCCTTGTAAATGGTATACCTCGTGTAGAGGTCATGATAAACCCGCAGAGTTGTTTGACTTTGTCTGATGGGTTGCTTTCAAAAAGGCTTTGTGCCACTTCCTGTAAAGGATTTCCTTTTTCAAACAATTCTCTGTAGGCAATTTTAAGTGCATTGATATCATCACGCTCCATATGTCTCCGCAGTCCTGTAAGGTTGAGACCTCTTAGACTTGCACGGTTTCCTTCAGCAAGACAAAACGGAGGGATGTCCTGTGCCAAAGCACTGGCTCCGCCAATCATCGCATAATCACCGATATGCACAAACTGGTGTACCGGAGTGAGTCCGCCGATAACGACATGATTACCCAGTTCAACATGCCCTGCCAGTGTAGCACCGTTTGCCAATATGCAGTGATCACCGATAATGACATCATGCCCCAGGTGCACATACCCCATAAAGAGATTTGTGTTACCAATTCTGGTGACTGATCCACCGCCTTTGGTGCCAGGATTAAAGAGGGTAAACTCCCTAATGGTATTATTATCCCCGATGATCAGTTCGGTATGTTCACCATTGTATTTTAAATCCTGCGGTATGGTACCTATGGCAGCATGCGGGAAAATACGGTTGTTTTTACCAATGCTTGTATGCCCCTCAATGACCACATGGGAAGCCACAGTTGTGTTATCGCCGATGCGAACATTTGCCCCGATATAGGCAAAGGGACCCACAGAGACATTGGCTCCCAAAATGGCACCGTCTTCTATGACTGCGGTAGGATGGATGCGTGACATCACAGACCTATTTATCTACAATCATGGCTTTAAGTTCAGCCTGCGCAACGACTTTGTCATCAACATAGGCTTTGGCATCAAGCTGCCATACCGCACCCTTGTTTTTGATGACAGATATTTTGTAGATGAGCTGGTCTCCAGGCGTAACGGGTGAACGGAACTTTGCATTGTCTATACTCATAAAGTAGACAACTTTGTTTTGCATCTCTTCTTGTGTGTTTAAGTTCATGCTTTTAAATGCCAACACACCGCCAGCTTGCGCCATACCTTCGATAATCATCACACCCGGATAGATGGGATGACCTGGGAAATGTCCCTGAAAAACAGGTTCTGAGATAGAAACATTTTTAAGCCCCTCGATGTAGGTACCCGGAGTGAGTTCGGTGATTCTGTCTACCAATAAAAATGGATATCTGTGAGGTAAGATATTTTGTATGTCTACAACGTTATAAAGCACTAGCAAACCTTTTTGTAAAAATTGGCTTATTTTACCCAAGAGTTGGTAAGAAGCCGTTTAGAGTTTGATCAATACCTCTTTGACATCTTCATAAGTTTTACTCTGGCAGAGTATTTCTATTTTGCTTTTGGGTATCTCTTCTGTCACGATGATGGTCGATAAATCATAGGGGGTGACACCCAGTTTGGTTCGCAGTTGCACTTCTTTCTCAAAGCTAGGAGGAGAGTAGATGAGTGCTGTGACACTTTGGTAGTCGGTGTTTGCCAGTGCATTGTAATGTGCCAGGGTGATGAACCGTACTTCATCACGGCTCATGTGGTGTACTTCACCGATGTTGTATTCTATTTTACCTCTGGTGTATTCGCCTTTGATGGTAGAGTAGGGCAAAAAGTGTGCAGGCACCACTTCTTTTCTAACACGCAAAAGTCCCATCGTCAAACGCCAATTTAAAAAACGCTGTTTGATGATTTTGTGGGGGATATTTTCTTCTTCCAGTCTCCATCTCTCTTCATACATTTCGATACGTTCTTCGATGGATTCTGGTTGGATTTGCTGTGAGATAGGCATAAAAAGCTCATCTGCGAGCTTTTGTTGCTGGTCGCGTTGGATGTTGAGTGCATACAAACATCCGCAGTAATCTTGACGGTACAGCGCATCTTCTTTTGCCAAAATGTTTTGCTCTTGCGTGCCTGAAGCCTTTCGGTAGTCCGGTGCAACAAAAGTGATACCTTCTTTTTTGCCCAAAGCAGAGCCGACTACTTCGAGCTGTTCAAGTGATTTTTTGGGTGAAGTCAGCAGTGTTGAAGTAAAAGCACTCTCGCCCATTTCTCTTGCCATCTTAGCAGAGACTTCAAAGCGTCTGTCAAAACAGATGCCACAACGTGACCCTTTTTCGGGTTCATGTTCAAAGCCCCTTACTAAAGAGAGCCAGTTTTCAACATCATACTCACCTTCTATAAGCTCAATCCCCAACATCTTACAGCTTCGTTTGACATCAAGCAAACGCAGATAATACTCAGAGTAGGGATGGATATTGGGATCATAAAAAAACCCTGTAAGTTTCTCTTGGGGGTACTCCTCTTGGAGTTTTTGCAAAAAGTAGTGGCTGTCAACCGAGCAGCAGATGTGTACAAGCATATTAGGATTCCATGAGTATCTTGGCGACATTTTGTGAACTGCCATGCGCAAGATAGGTTTTAAGTTCTTCCGCTTTTTCGGCGAAGATTTGTCGGTCGGTATTGTAGTACGCTTTGAGCAGGTTGTCAACCGTCACATTTTCTTGCAGAAATTCATGGTGCAAAGTGCTGTTGTTATAATGGGTTAAGATGATGTTGGCAAGTCCCACCTGCTTGATGCCTAAGAGTTTTGTGCCTATGAAAAAATCTACTTTTTTGGCGATGTACGCCAGCGTAAAAGGCACACCCATAAGTGCAGCTTCAAGCGTCGCTGTACCCGAACAGATAAAGGCAAACTCAGCGCGTCTGAGTGCCTCATGGGTGTTACGTACCACTTCAAACTCTCTGTTGCCACGGTAAAGTTTGGCTATCTTGTCTCTTGAAAAAGCAGGCGGGATGACTAGAAGTGGTCTGATGTCATTGCCCATTTTGCGTCTGAGTTCTAAAAAGATGGGCATCAAACGCGTGATTTCCGAAGCCCGAGAACCCGGCAAAAACGCGATACACCCTTTGGTTTGGGCTTCATCTCGATGCACAGTGATTTCATCCAGCAAGGGGTGACCCACATACTGTGCTTTACTTTGATAATAGGCTATTTCAAAAGGAAGTATGCCTAGCAGTTTGTCACAGTACTGCTCTAGTTTTTTAACCCGTTTAGGACGGCTTGCCCAGACCTGTGGCAAAATGTAGTAAATAATCTCTTTATTTGGATATTTGGCTTTAAGTTTTTTCGCTAAAGGCAAGTTGAAGCCAGATGAATCCATCAGTAATATCTTGTCTGCTTCTGCAGCCAGAGCCACCATCTTATCTGCAACCTTAAAAAACCACCGTAGTTTTTTGAGTGCATCCACCACCCCCATGATCGCCATTTCGCTGATGTCATACAATGGTATTCCTTCTTTAATCTGCTTATCGAAGATACCTAGCAGTTCTACATCATGGGTGTGTTTGAGCACTTCTTTGAGGTGAAGGTTGGAAGAGGGTTCAAGTGCACTGACTAAGAGTTTCATGAAAGCGTCACCCATCCCGCTATCAAAAATGCCAGCGAAGAGACACCGGCAGCCAGTAGTGCATAAGGCAACTGTGTATTGACATGGCTGATGTGGTCACACTCTGCTGCCATGGAGGCGATGATGGTGGAGTCTGAAATGGGTGAAGCATGGTCGCCAAAGATGCCACCGCTGATGACTGCTGCGATAACCAGAGGGAGATACAGATCCATACTCGCTCCCAGTGCAAGACCGATAGGCATCATGATGGAAAAAGTTCCCCAGCTTGTACCTGTGGCAAAAGAAGTAATACTGGCTACAAGGAAGATAAAAAACGGCATAAGTACGGGAGAAATGTTTCCATGAAGTAGATGAGCCAGATAACCAGCAGTTTCCAGCTGCGTGATAACGGTCCCGATGAGCAGTGCAAAGATCATAATGATGCCCACAGGTATCATCTCACCAATACCCTCATAGAGACCCTTAAAGTAGTTCGCGTGCGTGAGTCTTTTTGTGGGTATAAAATAGAGGTAGATAAACATTAAAGTCAGTATCACCGCATAATACACCGCGCTGGAACCTGAACCTTTGAAGATGTTTCCATCACCCGTGAGATACAGTCCAAGTGGTACCATGACGACCATAAAAACGATAGGTAAAAGCATCGGGTAGGGGGTCGATTTGTGTGTTTCATCATGTGGTGGTGCGTAAGAGATAGGGAGTTTGCGGCGCATCGAACCCAATGAGATATTTAAAAATATCACACCCAGTACAAGTAAAAGCGTCACAATAGCGTAAAAATTAAAGGGTATAGAAGCAACAAGCAAAGAGACGGCATCTCCGGAGATAACTCGGGTATCTATAGCGGTGACGATGAGTCCGAGCAATAGAGCACCCCAAGCATTGAGCGGGATGAGCGCACACACAGGTGCAGAGGTAGAGTCGCAGATGTATGCCAGTTTTTCTCTACTGACACCGTTTTTATCGCAAAGTGGTTTTGCTACCGTTCCTGCGACTAGGGATGTGATGGAAGACTCTATAAAGATGACGATACCGATGCCATAGGCAAGTAACATCGCCCCTTTGGGTGAGTCTATATGCCTTGCTTTTTGACTGAGATAAAGCACAAAACTCTCAACTGCACCGCTGAGTGTCAGCAAACGAATCACCGCACCTACTAGCACGATGAAGAGTAGGGTTTTAGTTATCCATGCTTCTTTAAAGAGTGCGATAACTCCATCAAAGAGTGCGACAAATGCCTGGGCAGGGTTGTAGCCATGAAGCACCAAAAAGCCTACAAAGATCCCGCCGATGAGGGAGATAATCACATCTTTGGTTATAATGGCTAAAAAAATAGTAAGTAGCGGGATTGCTATCGATAAAATGCCGTATTCCATAGGAGGATTATACCACATGAAGTTCGTGCTTCTCTTTTGTTTCTCGTTTCTCTTGCTTCAGGCACAAATGCCCAACACTTCACAGCTCATCGTTGTCACCACTGCAGACTGGAAAACACCCAAAGGCACACTTCAGCGTTACGAAAAAGTGGGCAATACATGGCAAAAAACAGGCAAACCCATAGCCATTTTACTGGGTAGAAACGGCTTAGGCTGGGGCGTAGGGCTGCACACAATACCTAAAGATACAGCCATCATCAAAAAAGAGGGAGACGGTAAATCACCAGCTGGTATCTTTGCGCTGGGGAACGCTTTTGGGTATGAGCCGGTAAAAGTTGCTTACCCTTATAAAACCTACAAAGAGACAGACCACTGCGTGGATGATGTGCACTCGGCGTACTACAACAAGATAGTGGACAGTACAAAAACAACAGCAGACTACACAAGTTTTGAACACATGAAATTCCCCAAAGACTTTTACAAATACGGCATCATCGTCAACCACAACCACATCAATGAAGCAGGTGCAAAAAAGGGTGCAGGTTCATGTATATTTATGCATATCAAAGCCATACCCACTGCTGGGTGCACGGTGATGAATGAAGCACAGATGAAAGGGCTCATCGCATGGCTCAATCCACACGCAAACCCTTTGTTGGTGCAGGGGACTGTGGATGTGGTGAGAGAGTTGCTAGGGCAAGTGAGATAATTTGTATGTACTTTTTTGTTTAGTGGATTTGCTTGATGCTTAGTATTTATGTAGATGGAGATGCTTTCCCAAACCTCTTGAAGCCTATTTTGCTTCGTTCTCTGGAGAGACTTAAGATCCAAACTATTGTCGTGGCAAATAAAAAAATAGACATAGGACAATCACAATACATACGGTACATTCTTGTAGAAGCCGGAGCAGATAAGGCCGATTTTAAAATAGCAGAAATGGTAGAAGAAGGTGATTTGGTAATCACAGCAGATATCCCGCTTGCAGATAGTGTCATCAGTAAAAAGGCACATGCGATAGACCATCGTGGTGAACTGTATAGCGTTGATAATATCAAACAATATCTAGCAATGAGAAATCTCATGCAATCCATCAGAGACAGCGGAGAACCCACCAAAGGCCCCGCACCCTTCACCCAAAAAGACGCCCACGAGTTTTCAAATCAGCTGCATAAGTTTTTAACAAAATACTGTTGATAGGTGTAAAAATCTACAGAAAAACCTAATACAAACTATACTGCACATAAAACATAATCTTTGTTTTTTTGTTGGGTAGCGGGTAGTCTTTGTAGGCAATGCGGATGACTTCGAGGGTGTTTTGATCGAGCGATTCGTAGCCGATGCGTCTTTTGAGTCTGAGGTCTGAGATGTCTCCGTTGGGATGCAGGTAAAATGAGACGACGTTGGTGCCTTGTTGTCTCGTGCGTACTGCTATGGCAGGGTAGCCATTGAGGGTGAGGGTGCGTTGGGTTATTTGGTGGATAGTACCCAAGTTGTTTTCTATGAACTCTTTTTGTGCAGGGCTGTAGGTATTGAACTCACCACCGTAGAGTTGTTTGATCATTTTGGAAGCATAGCTGCCTGAAGAAGCCCTTCTCGAAGACGATGGACTCATGGAGCTTCCTTGCGCAAGCAGGGACTTTGCAAGTGCACTGTTGGAGCGTTGGGCAGGTTGGCGTGGCGGTGTTTTTTGTACCACTCTTTTGGGCTGAACATTTTTAGATTGGATTTTTTTTGGATCAGTTTTTTTGACTACCTTTTTGACAGGTTTTTTTGCTTCTTTTTTGACTATCTTTTTAGCTGGTTTGGTGACATTGTTCTCATCATTGCTTTTAAGAGCAAAGGTTTTTTCACGCGTATCCAATACTTTTTTTTGTGGACTCTGGGTGACAGGTTGCTGCTCTTCTTTTATGATGGGTTTGGGCGGTGTGACTACGGGCTGGGTTGGTGGTGTGACAGGCTTGGGTGCAGGCGGTGGCGTGACAAAGTGCTGGAGGTTGAGGCTTATCTTCTTTTCCTGACTCTGTGGCGGCGGGAATTTGAGCTTCTCATCAAAGCTGACAAAGAAGAGTAAAAGAAGTAAATGCAATAACAGTGAAAGCAGTAACCCTTTTCTAAGCGTTGTGATGGTTTGCTCCTTGTTTGTAGCCCTAAGTGCCTATAGTGTATAATCGGTGCAATTATACAGAATGAGGATTAATAAAATGGTATATGATAAAAGCATTGCGGCATTTAAAGAAGCCTATCAGGTCATCCCCGGCGGTGTTGATTCACCGGTGCGTGCCTTTTCGGGTGTAGAGGGTACTCCGCCGTTTATAGAACGTGGTGAGGGCGGGTATCTTTTTGACATCGACGGCAACCGATACATCGACTTTGTGCAAAGCTGGGGACCGCTTATCTTTGGGCACTGTGATGCAGACATTGAGGCTTCCGTCATCGAGGCGGTCAAAAGAGGGCTTAGTTTTGGTGCACCGACTACTCTGGAGACTGAACTTGCTAGTGAAATCGTTTCGCTTTTTGACAGCATCGACAAAGTACGTTTTGTCAGCTCTGGCACAGAAGCGGTGATGTCAGCCATTCGTTTGGCTAGAGGTGTGACAGGCAGAGATGCCATCGTGAAGTTTACAGGGTGTTATCATGGACATTCGGATTCACTTTTGGTGCAGGCAGGCTCAGGCTTGGCTACTTTTGGCACACCTTCTAGCCCTGGAGTACCTGAAGATCTTACCAAACACACTTTGCTTGCTACCTACAACGACATCCTCTCTGTGCAACAGTGTTTTGAGGCATTGCCCGAGGGTATCGCCTGTGTCATCATTGAGCCAATAGCGGGAAATATGGGACTGGTGCCTGCAGATGAAGCGTTTTTGGAAGAGCTTAGATGTTTGTGTACCAAACACGGTGCATTGCTCATCTTTGATGAAGTGATGAGCGGGTTTAGAGCATCACTCAAAGGGGCACAGGGTATCTCTACGGTTAAACCCGACATTGTGACACTGGGTAAAGTCATCGGTGCGGGGATGCCTGTAGGTGCATTTGGTGCATCAAGTAAGATCATGGCGTATCTCTCACCCGAGGGACCGGTGTACCAAGCAGGGACACTCTCAGGCAATCCTGTAGCCATGGCAGCAGGACTAACAAGCCTTAGAAAACTCAAGTCTAACCCTTCACTCTACGTGGCACTTGGAAATAAAGCCAAAAAACTCATGGAAGGTTTTAGTAATGCAGCTCAAGCTGCAGGCATCCCTTTGGTAACCGATGTGAGAGGCTCGATGTTTGGTTTTTTCTTTTCAGACAGACAAATCAAAAACTTTGATGATGCCCTTGCCAATGACACCAAAATGTTTGCAAAGTTTCACAAAGGCATGTTAGACAGAGGTGTGTATCTTGCCTGTTCATCGTATGAGACAGGGTTTATCTGTGCTGCAACCACTGATGAGATGATAGAAGAGAGCATCAAAGCTGCCTATGAAGTGATGGCAGAGATAAAAGGCTCATGATGCAAGAAGAACCAAGATTTAAAAAAGTAGTTGATGCAGCCGATGGACTGAGTCTGGGTATCTCCATGGTGGTAGCAGTGCTCATCGGTGTGGGTATCGGGTTGGGACTTCAAAACCTTACAAGTGCAGGATGGACACTCTGGATAGGCGTGTTCATAGGCGTAGGCGCAGCCATACTCAATGTCTATAAAGCCTATGCCAAACAGAAAAAATCACTCGATGAACTGGCAAACGACCCACGCTACACCTACAAAAAAGAGCAGCAAGAACGCTACGATGATGAAGACGATGATGCCTAACCGCAACAGCAGACTCTTTTTAGCACTGGTGGCAGTTGATGTGTTACTGCTTTTACTGGTCATACTATTTTTTGATATAAAAGCACTGTACAGTACTCAAATCGCCTATCTAACCGCTACGACGGTGATGATAGCCTCACTGCTGAGTTACAAACGTATGGTTACAGCACGTGTAGTGCACAACATCATCACCACCGATGACAGTAAAGATGTCATCGACAGACTTGAAGATCCCTACGATCTCTACAGTGAAGACATTCCTCAAGATGAAGAAAAAGCCTTTGCAGAGGTGCTCAAAGAAGAAAAACAAAAACTCAAAGAGAACAGACGCTCCATATTTCAAACTATCAAAGACACCAAAGCCGCACTCTCTGTCTATAGACTGGGTGCGTATGGCTTGCTTATTTTGGGGTTTATGTACTTGAATCGCCAAGGTTTGCTTGACATTCCTAGCTATATATTCTCTTTAGCGCTTCCGTTTATTGTACTTGTAAGTGTACTTTTAACCGAAAAACAAACTGCTACGCAATAATCTCCATTTTAATACAGGATGACTTCCATGAAACACCGTTTATTGATATCACTGACTTATTTCATACTTGCTACGTGTGCTATTGCAGACATCACCATCATAGATAAACCTATTGATTTTAGTAAAGAGCGCATCGAGATGACCAAGGCGTATATCAAATCGCATTACGGTATCACGACAGACACCATACGGATAACGCCTAAGATTATCTTATTGCATTGGACGGCGGAGATGGATTTAGTTAAATCATTTGCGCGGCTAAAGCCTGAAAAACTGCTCTCAGACAGAAAAGACATCATGCAAGCCTCTGCGCTCAATGTCTCAGCGCAGTTTTTGGTCGCACGAGATGGAACGATTTACCGCTTAATGCCAGAGAATTGGATGGCGCGACATGTCATAGGACTCAACTACTCAAGCATCGGCATCGAAAATGTAGGGGGGCATGGTGATAGTAAAGATGACCTCACACCTGCACAGATGGCTTCCAACATTGCGTTGGTACGCTACCTCAAAAACAAATACCCGAGCATCGAGTACCTTGTCGGTCATCATGAATACAGAACGATGGAGAAAACACCACTTTGGCTTGAAAAAGACACAGGATATAGAACAGCTAAAAATGATCCGGGGGATACATTTGTGCAAAAAGTGTTTAGTAAAACCAAAAACTTGGGGCTTAAACGCGCTCCGGGAAGTGATTGATGCAGAGTGCTTTTGCTGCGCTTGATTGGGCTATTTTTGTTGTCTATTTTTTGGTACTTATCTTCACTTCTGTACTACTAAGCCAAGGCAAGATACGTTCTACAAGGGACTATTTTGTAGGAGGCAACTCTGTACCGATGTTTGCCGTAGCCATCTCTGTTTTGGCAACATCCCAATCAGCAGCAACATTTTTGGGTGCACCGGAATTTTCCTACACCATAGACCTTACTTTTTTAGGGTTTTATATTTCTGCTTTTCTAGCTGTGATATTTGTTGCTAAAGTACTGATACCCCGTTTTTATGCCATCAATGCCGTAACCGTGTATGAGTTGCTTGAGGTGCGTTACAGTGCATCGGCGAAAAAACAGACGGGGATGATGTTTTTAGTAGGACAGCTTTTTGCTGCAGGTGTGAGACTCTATATCGGCTCACTGGCTATCTCTATGATACTTTTCTTAGATATTACCGCGATGCATGTAGGCATATCGATTGTCATTTTGATGTTTGGTGCGTTGGCGTATGTCTATTTTGGCGGTGTGAAATCAATCATATTTTCAGATATCATACAAGCCATCACCTATGTGGGTGCAGGTATAGCCGTTTTGATATATCTTTATATAAGCCTTGATGCCGATTTTGCAACCATGATTGGGACATTGCATCACGAAGAGAAGTTAAAATTGTTAGATTTCTCCTTGTCTGGTGAGTTTTCACTTTGGGCACTATTGGGTGGATGGCTTCTTTTGAACATCGCCGCCTACGGTCTCAATCAAGATATGACACAAAAGGCACTCACCTGTAAAAATGTCAAAGAGGCACAAAACTCTTTGATGGCAAGTATCTATATCACGATTCCCGTAGCTTTACTTTTTTTATGCATAGGGTTACTGCTATATCTTTTTTACCATCATCCCGAACTTTCACACCTGCATACAGAAGTAGTACAGCAATTTGAAGGAGAAAAAATCACCATCTTTATGTACTACATCTTACATGAAATGCCTGAGGGTATGCGTGGGCTTGTAACAGTAGGTGCGGTGGCAGCTGCACTATCGAGCATCAACTCTGTATTGAGCGCGATGTCTTCAGTAGCCATCGAAGACATCTATAAGCCGTGGAAGCAGAACACATCACCGCAAGATGAGATGTACTATGTCAAAGCCAGCAGGATTTCCATCTTAGTGTTTGCTATGGCGCTGTGTGTAATGGCGATGCTCAGTTACTACTGGCAACGCTACTCAGGACTTCCTCTTCTGAGCTTTGCTCTAGGTGTGATGGGATTTGCCTATACAGGGCTTTTGGGTGTGTATGGCGCAGCACTTTTTACTAAGCGGGGCAATGCTACCACGGTACCCTTTGCGCTTATCGGTGGGTTTATGACTGTATTGCTGCTTCAACCTTATGTGTTTGGTGAGGGCATCGGCACATTCTTAGGCTTCAAAATCGGCTTTGCATGGCAGATAGTCATTGGCACGATTGTCGCGTTTGGGGTGATGATGGGTGGGAAGAATAAAAAGTGAATTTTTTAAGGCTATAAAATTTATCTGTATGTAGTTTTAATATGTTCAAGTGAATGATACTATGGTAGAATAAAGCAAAATATATTTATTAATAAAATAAATTTGAGGATTTTACATGAACAAAGAGTTATTCATTAACGGTTATATTGAACGAATAGAAAAAAAATTCTCACTCCGTAAAGATTTTGCCTTTGAAATTTTAGCCATTACAACTCTTCTAGATCAAAGTTTTGATGAAGTTTTTCAAAACATTAGCACTATTGTTAATGGAAATGGTGAACACGACGGTGGTATAGATGGAATATTTATTGATGAAGATGAAAATGAATGTACTATGCATGTTTTTCAAATTAAAAACTCAAAAGGTCTAGGCGATAATGTACTCTCGAAATTTATTAATGATTACAGAAATATTTTTGCTTATGGCAATAGCTTAAATATCCCTCTAAATTCAAAAGTTCAATCTTTTTTAGAAAGATATACAAGTATTGTTTCCTCAGGTAAAATCGTAGACGTGAAATTATATTTTATATTCTCAGGAGAAAAAGAAAAAAATGATCAAGAAATAATGCAAAGACATCTTGATGATAATAATGAACTTTCAATTTATGATATAAATGACTTATACAATAGAATTGACACTCTTATTTCTGAGCATAAAAAACGTAAAGATATTAAGTTTAGTTTTATGGCAGAAAAATCAAATATCTCATTAAGAAAAGACCCTCAAGCATTAATTTCATTTCAAATTCAAAATGTTAAAGCAATTAATTTTAGACTAAAAGCACTTGATTTATGTGCTTTATTGGATGAAGAAAAAAATATAAACCAGCGAATAGATACAGTTTTTAGCGATAACATTAGAGGTTTTTTGAAATACAACAAAACAAATAAAAAAATTAAAGAGACACTAGAGAGTGATTATTCTGAATACTTCCCTTTTTTAAATAACGGAATTACAATAATATCAGAACAACTAAAAATACCAAATGACATACAAGCTGGATATTATCCGATTGAAACAAAAAATCCTGTTATTGTTAACGGACTTCAAACGACAAGCGTTATCTATGATATGTATCAAAAAGATCGTGATAAATTAGATGGAGTTTATGTATTGATAAGACTATATGAGACAAATGATCCAGTCATTGTAGACAAAATTACAGATGCTACAAATACACAATCTCCCATTAACTATAGAGATAAGATAAGTAACAAAAATTTTATCAAATACACAAAAGCTATTTTTGAGTCAAACAATATAGGTTTTCTAGCAAAAAGAGGAGATACTTTTGAAAATAGTCTAAGCAAACAATTAAAAGAGTCAGTACATAGTGATACAGTTTTTAAATACTGGTATGCAACATACCAAGAGTTACCTGAGTTTGCAAAAAACTCAAAATCAAAACTCTTAGAATGGATATTTGAAGCAAGTAGTGATAGCACCAATAAACTATATAGTTTATTTAACGGTTCAAAAGATTCACCAATTTACGAACAATTACTAAAAGCATATCAAATATATAAATTTGTAGTTAATAAGCGTAATGAAAACATAGAAACAGATTTCATTAAATATTCTGATGAACTTATAGCATATGGAATTTATAAACAAAATGAAGAATTTGAAATCTCATATCCTAAGGTTTGCGATACAATACGTATTATTATTGAAAATGAAAAGAAGTTTTTAGAAGGCAAAAATTTAACATACTCTCATAATGGATATTTTAAAGCCTCAAAGTCTAGGACTGATCTTGATAGAGAAATGGGTTTTGTAACAAAGAATGAGTTACAAGGTTAATGCTTATGATAACGGTCCTAAATATACGTTGAGCTATGGATTGGTAGTGTTCAAGATGCTGATACAGAATGGATTAAATCATATACCTAGATAGTGTTCAAGATTCCTAACACACATTCTCCATTATCTCAAACCAGTCTCTATCAAACACATTTTTAATGTAGGATTCTCTGTGGGGTATGTAGCATTTTGAGCAGTCTTGGTGGATGGCATCTTCTGTGATGAAGCGTCCGCCTTCTTTGGAGTTGATGCTGCAAACAGAATAGAGCATTTTATCTTCGCGCATACTAAAGCCTTTGTCTTTAAATCTAAAATGAGGGCAGGCGCAGAGGTAGCAGTTGAGTCCTGCAATATCATGACATTTTTTGTTTTCTGCATACAGTTCACAAAAGTCAGGCTCATTTTCTACCATGTTCTCAAACCTAAAGTATTCGATCACTTCATCCATTCCTAGATGCTCAAGTCTATCCATGATAACTTTGTGTTTGTCACCGTGTTGATAAAACCATTCAGAATATGTCATGTGTCTTCCTTGCTATAATATTGGGTCAAATTTTCTAAGAATACCATGATTTTTTTAAGTCCGCCTGCGTTCATTTCCCTTTGAGAGAGAAGAGGATAAACTTAGATAAAAATAGAGGCAAAAAGTGATGCATAAAGAACGCTATATAGGCATTATGTCGGGTACATCACTCGATGGCGTAGATGTGGTACTCTGTGAGATAGATGCAAGCGCTTGTGCCCTTATCGCTTCACTAGAATACCCGCTCTCATTGGAACTCAAATCTGAGATACTAATGATGATAGAGGGCAACAGCACCCTGGAGCAAGTAGGGCAGTTAGACCATCGTTTGGGAGTCTTGTTTGCTGGGGCTGTGGATGCTTTACTGACGCGTCACAATATAGATGCCACGAGCATTAGAGCCATTGGGTTACATGGGCAAACCCTATGGCATGCGCCCCAAAATGGCGTGACGATGCAACTGGGTGACCCCAACATCTTGACATCCCAAACAGGCATACCCGTAGTCAGCGATTTTAGACGAAAAGATGTCGCTTTAGGTGGGCAGGGTGCACCTTTTGCACCTGCTTTTCATGAGTTTATATTTGGTAGTATCAACGCTTCTGTATGCATAGTAAATATCGGGGGAATGGCAAACATCACGGTATTGGGAGAGACTCTTGTGGGGTACGATACCGGTTGTGGCAATGTCCTCTTAGATAGTTGGATAGCAGAGCATCAAGGGAGCGCATACGATAAAGAGGGGGCGTGGGCAAAAACAGGAAGTGTGGATGAGAGACTTTTGGATGCCATGCGATCTGATAGCTACTTTAAATTATCATACCCCAAAAGCACGGGTAGGGAGAAGTTTAACAAAGTCTGGTTGGATGATATGCTGACAAGACGAGGTTCTGGCGTATGTTCACTGGTTTTAGAGCAAGATGTACAGCGTACTTTACTTGAACTGACCGCTCTTAGCATCAGCAACGAAGTATTGCGTTTTAACACAGATGTGCTTATCTTGTGTGGTGGTGGCGCTAAAAACTGTTTTTTGGTAGAGCGACTCAAAGCACTGATGCCAAACACTGAAGTACGCATAGCAGACTATGCGGATGAGCTAGAAGCGATGACCTTTGCATGGTTAGCCTACAAACGCATCCATAAAGAAAAAGTCAATCTCAAAGATGTCACAGGTGCGTGTGAAAATACCATACTAGGTGGCATCTATGAATAAGGAGTTAAAATGAAAGCCATGATACTAGCCGCAGGACTCGGGGAGCGCATGCGTCCCCTCACTGATGTAACGCCCAAACCCTTGCTTAAAGTTGGAGGCATACCGCTTATTGTCTGGCATTTGGAGCGTTTGGCGCATGATGATTTTACGGAAGTAGTCATCAATATCGCGCATTTGGGCTATCTCTTTCCTCAGACTCTTGGTGATGGCTCAGAATCGGGAGTGAACATCATCTACTCAGATGAACAAGAAGAGGGTGGGCTTGAGAGTGCAGGGGGCATCATCAAAGCGTTACCACTACTAGGAGAAGAGACCTTTTTGGTGCTCAATGGTGACATTTGGACAGACTATGATTTTCAGGCAAACAGAAAACTGGCTGATGGCATTTTGGCGCATCTTATCTTGGTACCAAACCCCGAACATAACCCCGAAGGTGACTTTGCGCTTGACGGTAACCATGTGGTGGATGTAAAACAGTACACTTTTTCAGGTATAGGCTACTATTCACCAAAGCTTTTTGAAGGAGTGCCTTATGGCAAAAGTGCTTTAGCGCCTTTACTGAGAGCTGCGATGAAAGAGGGAAGAGTCACAGGAGAACTCTATGAAGGAGAGTGGTTGGACATCGGCACACCCCAAAGACTTGAACAGCTCAATGCACAGCTTTTAAACCGTTATTAGCCTTGTTGCGTTAAATACTCAAGAATGTCATACAGGCATTTTGTATTATCCGTGTAGTGCTGTGGTGAGGCAGAGAGCATCGTTTCTTCACTTTGGATATACACTGAGCAAGTCAGTTCATCACGACTATGTGAGATGATTTCTTTGACGGAATCAGCTGTCATTTCAAGATGAAACTGCAATCCCATCACATTTTTTCCCAGTTGAAATGCCTGATTCTTACATCCTGAACTGCTGGCTAAGAGGTTTGCTCCCGATGGAAGATCAAAAGTCTCACCATGCCAATGAAACACTTCAAAAAAAGCCGGAAAAACAAAGGTATCTTTTTTGTCAGTACTCACTGCTTCTATGGGAAACCATCCTATCTCTTTCTGAGGATTGGGGTATATCTTTGCACCCATCGCACTTGCAATGAGTTGTGCACCCAGACAAATGCCTAAAACAGGTTTTCCAAAGGCTATCACTTCGCGAATAAATGCCTTTTCAGCTACTAGCCACGGATAAATGGGCTCATCATTGACACTCATCGGACCACCCATGATGATCAAAAAATCAATGGTCTTAGCTTCAGGCAGAGTGGGTTCATCAAAAAAAGCCGTGTGTGTGGTCTCATACCCTTTGTTTTGAAGCCAAGACGCGATACTGCCTAAACCTTCAAAATGTACATGTTGTAAGTAGTGCGCACGCATTGCCTCTCCTTGATAGCAGTATTGAATCTTGTATCATAGCCTCACTTTACTTCATATTTTCTCTTTTTTGGATGTTATGGGTGTGTAACCAATCTGTTGTATTGTTGCACGAACAGATAATAAGTGCGTATAAAAATTAAAAGGAGAGCTCATGAAAACCAAGATTATTGCAGGTGTGTGGTTGTGTGTGATGGTGGTCTTATCTGCCTTGCAGGCAAGCGATATCGATGCACGGGGTGCGACGTTTCCAAAAGCGGTCTATACAGAATGGATGGAAGCCTATGAAGCCCAAACAGGTAATAAGATACACTATGAGCCAACAGGTTCAGGTGATGGCATCGTCTCTGCAGTACAACGAAAATCTGACTTTTCAGGCACTGACAAACCCTTACGGTCATGGAGACTGGAGCGCTACAAACTCAGAATGTTCCCTGTTGTAGTGGGAAGCATCGTTTTGGCGTATAATATCCCCGGAGTACAAGACAATGCACTTAGGCTAGATGAAGAAGCCATCGGTGCTATCTTTTCCGGTGAAGCAAAGTTTTGGGATGATGCCAGAATCACCAAAAACAACAAAGCTTTAAATCTGCCCCATGAACCCATCAAAGTAGCGGTACGTAAAGACGGTTCGGGTACGACCTATAACTTTACCTATTATCTGCGTAAGATTGACTACGCACATTTTAGAAAAGCCGTGAAGAAACTTGACTGGAAAGCAGACACGATTGCAGCAGAGGGAAGCAGCGGACTCTCAGAGACTATCAAAGCAACACCGTATAGCATTGGCTATACCGATTTTTCTTACAAACAAAAGTATGACCTTAGCGTGGCAACACTTGAAAACAGAGTAGGTAAATGGGTTGCCCCTTCTTTACAAACATCCACCGATGGCGCAAAATCAGCACACCTCAAAAAGAAAAATAATTTTTACGGCATCATCGCTTATCCAAAAGGACAAACTTCTTATCCGATTATCGCTACATCATTTGTCTTATTGCCGTATGAAGGGAAAGAAAAAAATAAAGAGGTAGTAGATTTTTTTAATTGGGCATTTGAAAATGGAGAAGCCATAGCCAATAAACACGGATTTGCCATGTTACCTAAAGAGACTCTTAAAGAGATAGATGAATATTGGGATGAAAAGGTTCTCTAAGAACCTTTAGGGTTGCGCATCCAAATAGTGTGCAACGCCATCCTCATCGTTGGAGTGGGGCAGGATGATATCTGCTACTGCTTTAACTTCATCTAGTGCGTTGGCAACTGCTACCGAAGTTCCTGCGAGTTTAAACATCCCAATGTCATTGATGCTGTCGCCAAATACTGTGACATCAGCAACCTCTCGTCCTAGATACTCCATGACTTTTTGCAGAGCATGGGCTTTATCACCTTCTGGGTGTAGTATGGTTAAAAAGTAGCCGTCTGAGTATTTTTCAGGAGCAAGTTTGTACTCCAGCTCTTTCCCAAAAACACTCTGCAAATGTACGGCAAGCGGTTTGAGTATCTCAAAATCTCCAAAATAAACCAGTTTTAGGTTCATCTCCATCGCGTAGAGTGTCTCACAGGCTATCATACGGGGGTCATTACGGTAGTTTTCTAGTACACCATGCTGATGGGTATTGAGTGTAGTGGGAAACAAAAAGGCTTCATTGAGTTGCATATCTTTAAGCGCGATGATAAAGGGTAAAATGTTGAACTTTTTTCCTTCGTGGATGATAGCATCGGCTAAAGGCTTGGAGATAATTTTGATGTCGATAAGCTTTTTATCGGGTGTGACAACCATGCTGCCATCCAAAAGTATCATGGGAGCATCTAGGTGAAGCTTGGACAAGAAGTCACATGACTTTTGAAAGCTTCTAGCGGTTGCTATGGTGAGTATGTTGTCTTTGGATTTGTTATTCCATATGTTTGCAGAAAAATCACTGATACTCTGATCAGTACGTAAAAAGGTATGGTCTAAATCAGTGATATAAATTGGTTTTTGTGTCATGATGGGCAAGTAAAGCGCAAAGGAAGATTATCCTCTGCTTCCTTGTCCGCCGTTACGGCTGTCTCTGCCACCACTGCTTCGTCCGTTGCGACCATGACGATCTGAGGAGCCGCCGCCGGCACCGCCCGTTCTTGGTTTGTTGCCACGGTAACCACCGCCACCACCACTACGATTACGGTTTCCACTACGATCCCCACTGCCACCACTTCTGCTGTTCATGGCTCTTTGGATGAGTAGTTCTATCTCTTCGAGCCCAAGACCGATGTTGTCTTTACCTTGTACAAAGTTCTCTTCTTGTACCAGTGAAGCAAGCAAATGGGCAATGGTTACGATATCGAGGTCATGCTGCAGTGTTTTGACAAGGTTGATGGCATTTTCCGTCACTTTTGTCTCAGCGATTTTAGCAATGAGTGCATCGGAACGGTTATTTTGTACTTCCATACGTGTTGGGATAACCTGAGTCGTCATCGTGGTACCGACATCTTTTTCGATGCGTTTGATGGTTTTAAGCTCATTGGGTGTCACAAGGGTGATCGCCTCACCTGTTTTACCGCCACGTCCTGTACGTCCGATACGGTGTACATAAGACTCTGAATCAAAAGGAATGTGGTAGTTGAAAACATGGGTAACATCATTGACATCCAGTCCACGTGCAGCGACATCGGTTGCGATGAAGATATCGATTCCGCCACTTTTAAAGGCGCGAATCGTTACTTCTCTTTGTTTTTGCTCCATATCGCCATGCAGACCCGATACTTTAAATCCTTGTGCTGTCATGTGTGCAACCAGTCTATCGACCTCTTTTTTCATACGACAAAAAATGATACATTTGTCAGGGTTTTTATAGTCGATGAGTCTTACCAACGCATCATCACGCTCTTTTTCCTGTACCACATAGTAGAACTGTGTGATTTTTGTATTGGTTTTTTCTGATTTGGTAATGGAAACTGTTTTAGGATCATTGAGAATCTCTTCAGCCAGTTTTCTGATGGCATTCGGCATGGTTGCTGAGAACATCAATGTCTGGCGTTCTTTAGGCAAGAAAGTGAAGATGTTTTTGATCTCATCCAAAAAGCCCATATCCAGCATTTCATCTGCTTCATCAAGGATGACAAATTTGGGGCTCATTTTGACCTTGCCACTCATGAGGAGGTCTTGAAGTCTCCCCGGCGTTGCGATGACAATAGACGCCTGTTTGATACGCTCTAACTGTTGACCGTAAGCAGTACCGCCATACACTGTTGCTGTTTTGATACCTGAGAGTTTACCAAAACGAAAGAGTTCATCACTGACCTGCATCGCAAGTTCACGGGTAGGGACGATGACCAGTCCTTCTACACTTCCATCGCCTTTCATCATAGACATGGTAGGAAGGCCGAATGCAGCGGTTTTTCCTGTTCCTGTTTGCGCCTGAGCGATAATGTCATGCCCTTCAAGGATGAGTGGAATGGCATCTTTTTGTACCGGTGAAGGCTCTGTAAATCCAGCTTCTGTAATAGCAGCTTGGATAGTCTCTTTGAGGTTAAAATCTGTAAATTTCATTGTGTTTCTTTGTGTTAAAATAGTCGGTGTTGTATTCATCTTGTGTTATAGTAGTGTGTGTAAACCATGGTATCAAGAGGCGTCAAACCCTGTTTTATGCAAACTGATACCAAACTTCATAGCGTAAATTGCTAGGACACATCTGTGTAAAATAGAAGAGATAAGGATATCTCGTAAAAGGAGTTTAGTACTCTCTTGCAGAAAAGTTCGACATTATAGCACGATACTTTAAAATAATCAATAGCAAATGATTATAATCAACTTAATAGAGCATTATAGTGTACTGAGGCTCACTGCTGTGCAGCCTCAAGTTTGCGAGAAACCAAATCCCAATCGATCAGCGTCCACCACTTTTCAAGATAGTCCACTCTGGCATTACGGTAGTCGATATAATAGGCATGCTCCCACACATCGCAGGTAAGCAGTGGCGTGAGACCACTCAGTAGAGGATTGCTCGCATTGGAGTGTGGTTCAAGTACTAACACGCCGTTACTGTTCATACTGAGCCATACCCATCCTGAGCCAAAAAGACCCAATGCCATCTGTATAAATTTCTCTTTAAATGCTTCGGCTGAACCAAAATCTCTCGTGAGTAGCTCTAGCATTTTATCAGAAGGCATGGTGTTGGCATTGCTCATACCATTAAAGTAAAAATCATGATTAAACACCTGCGCTGCGTTGTTAAAGATGCCCCCACTGCTACTGGTGATGATGGCTTCAAGACTCATCTCCTCAAAAGGTGTACCGACAATGAGCTTATTGAGATTGTTCACGTAAGTGGCATGATGTTTGCCGTGGTGATACTGCAGTGTTTCTCTGGAGATATACGGCTCTAAAGCATCCGCAGCAAAAGGTAAATCCATCAATACATGTGTCATAAAAACTCCTTTAAATGTTTGAATCAAGTTTAGATAACCTATGTGTAAAGTATGTGTAATGAAAGTGAAGAGTGCAAGAATGTATTTTAAAAAAGTCTTTTAGAAAAAGCCTCTTAAAAAAAGAGGCTTCGAAAGTTATTTAAAGTCAGGTTTAGGTGTTGTGGCTGTACTAGCAGGAAATTGCGGGTAAGTAATCTCTGGTTTTCTGCCTTCAAGTGCACCGAAGAATGTGACAATCTGTGCCGCTTCTTCATCAGTTATCTCTATGCCCAGTTGTGTGCTTCCCATCTCTTTAACGGCATCAGCAAGACTCCAGATAGCCCCGTTATGAAAGTAGGGTGCTGTCTCTGTGATGTTTCTAAGTGTCGGTGTTTTGACCATACCGTTTTTATCACCTTTGAAGTCACCTACAGCGGCAAATTTGTATTTTCCTGCTACTTCAAACGGTTGCATCGTACCACCAAGTGCGATGCCTGTATGACATGATACACATCCTTTGTCCATAAAAGTTTGAAGACCCTTTTTCTCAGCATCACTCAGTGCGTCCGCTTTACCGTTAAGAAAATCATCAAATCGTGAAGGTGTCACCAAAGTTCTCTCAAAGATACCTATAGTAGCCGTGATGGTTTCAAAATCAATCTTGACATCTTTGCCGTACGCTGTTTTAAACTCCTCAACATAGGCAGGGATAGAGTTGATTCTCTCTACAACAAGAGAAGGTGCTGCTGCCATTTCGGGTGCTGCCTGCATAGGTCCTTGTGCCTGATCTTCAAGATGCGGGCTTCTGCCATCCCAAAACTGTGCTTTAAAGAACATCGCATTGTACACAGTCGGTGAGTTAAGATGGTGCGGGTTTGGAGTCCACTGGTGTCCTACTGCTGCGCTCACACCGTCTGCTCCACCCAATCCAAGATTATGACAAGTGTTGCAAGAGATGATACCACTTTTTGAGAGTCTAGGTTCAAAGTAGAGCTTTTTACCGAGTTCTACTGTTTCAGGTGTGATGGTGCTGTTGGGGTCAGTTAGTTTAAGAAGTTCTTTGTGATCTTGCGGTATTGCCACAAGACCGTTTTGTTTAGCCGTATCTGCGATGGATGGGGCAGCGGACAAAAATGAAGTAAGACACAACGTAGTAGCAAGTAATACAGAACGTTTCATGGATATTTCCTTTTAAATGATAATTTTTATCCTTTAAGTATAGTACCCTTTAGCTTAATTTTGTATTAATGTTACAAATATATTACAACAATCCCATTGCCAGTTTTGCATCATCACTCATGCTGTCTTGTCCCCATGGTGGGTCAAACACGATATCAACTTCAAGCGACTCAAGCCCTTCTTGACGGGAAGCGATGCTTTTGACCAGGTCAATAATGACTTGAGAAAAAGAACAGGTCGCTGAAGTGAGTGTCATAGTGATCTTCGCTTTTTTAAGCATGGAGACTTCATCTGTCCATACATCGATGTTGTACACAAGACCCAAATCATAAATGTTGACAGGAAGTTCGGGGTCATAAATCTCTTTAAGATGAGCAATAATAATCTCTTTCATGCCCTCATCGGTGGGCTGATTTTCGAGGAATTTTCTTTTTTCCTCTGCCATTTTTTCAGTGATGCTTTGTTCACTCATAACTAAGCTCCTTGCTCTTTGCACTGTTGTGCATAGGTATAGACTTTTTTCAAAAAGGCTTCAAGACTCTGCTGGCGTACAGGAGAAAGCAGTTCTACGATGCCCATCTCATGCAGTTTAGCTGGATCAAAACCCAGTATCTCGTCAACTGGACGGTTGGCAAAGATGTCTAACAATAGTGTCAACATCCCTTTTGCCATCTCCGAAGTACCTTCACCTCTGAGTAATAGCAAACCGTCTTTACATTCACCCATGAGCCATGCATTGCTTGCACAGCCATGAACATAGGTTACATCATTTTTTTCTTCATCGCAAAGTGTCGTGTGCTTTTTGCCTAAGTCAAAAATATACTCCAGTTTTTCATCGGCTGTAGGAAAAAGATCAAAATCCTCTTTGTATCGTGCTACGGTTTCTTCCATATTCATCTTAACCCCTTTGGTGTGTGGTGTAAAACACTTCTTCAAAAGCAGCTTTGATCTGCTCTTGCTGTCTGGTGTCTTTGACTGTCTCTATCAGCGTGTTGGCAAATGCGATGACGAGTATTTTCCTTGCTTCGGTGTAACTGATACCACGACTTTGCAGATAGAACAGCTGTTTTTCACTCAACTGTCCCGTCGTAGCACCGTGGCTGGCTTCAAGCTCATCGATGTAGATCTCAAGCTGTGGTTTGGCTGCCATATAAGCCTCTTTATGAAGCAAAATCGCTTTTGAGTTTTGTTCTGCCTTGCTATATTTGGCTGAATGTTCTACCTTGATGAGCGCATCAAATATCCCTCTTGCTTTGCCATCTAAGATGTTTTTTGCCTCTTGTTTGGAAGTAGAGTGCTCCCCTTTGTGTATCATCTGAGAGACCGTACCGCGCTTGGAGTCTTTATTCAGATACAAAAGATGCGCTGCATCGACATGTGCATAGGTGTCGAGCTCTATCTTCATCAGTTGTAGCGCTTGACCTCCACCCAAATCAAAACTTTTAATGAGCGCATTGGCTTGTTTGGCGACATTGACTTTATGTGAGGCGATCATCGCGTAGCGACTGTCTGGCATACTGTGCATTTTTACCACTCTAAGGGTAGAGTCTTGCGCCACATGCATATCGTAACCGTACAATACCAGCGTATTTTCGATGTCATCAGCTATAAAACTTTCATAGATAGTCGCATGACGATTGGCTTGATTGTGCAAGACAATACGGTAGGGCACAAGACTGTTACTCTTGGTAAAGTGGTGTTCTATTTCCAGTTCAGCATCCCCATCCACTTCTATCTTGATAATCACCGGCGAAAGCAGATGTCCCAGAAAATACATCGGATCAAAATGCTCCATATCGGCTGACTCACACTCTTTGTAGTAGATACGAAGCCCTTTGGGTGCAGTGCTTACCACGCCATCAATGATGACAACTTTTTTGCCTATGCCGATTGCTCCAGGTAGTGCAGGGGTAACGGTATAGTCAGACTCGAAGAGTTTTTCCACATCAAAATAGCGGTAAGCTTCACTCTTTTTGTCCGGCAACCCAAGGGAGCAAAACTTTTCAAGCAGTTGCTCTCTTCCTTTAACATGCAAGAGTGTTGCCATCTCTTCAAATTGTATGTTTTTGAGCGTTGAGAGTTTCATTATTCCTCCTCTATCGTGTCGTATCCGTGTTCTTCAAGCTGTGCTACAAGTTCAGGACCAGCTGTCTTGATGATGCGTCCGTCTTTGAGTACATGGATATAATCAGGTTTGATATAGTCCAAAATACGAGAATAGTGCGTAATCACCAAAAAGCTGCGTTTGCCGTCTTTCATCTTGTTGATACCCTCTGAGACCGCTCTAAGCGCATCGATGTCAAGACCTGAGTCTATCTCATCGAGGATGATCACTTCAGGTTCGAGGATGAGCATTTGTAGGATTTCGTTGCGTTTCTTTTCTCCACCTGAGAAACCTTCATTGAGTGAACGGCTGATCATGTCTGATTTCATGCCGAGCATTTCCAGGTGACCTCTCATCAGACGTAAAAACTCCGCAGCGTTGAGTTCTTCTTTGCCTTCGTGTTTACGTTTTGCATTGAGCGCAGAGCGTAAGAAGTAAGCATTGTTAACTCCAGGAATCTCTACAGGGTGCTGAAACGAAAGGAAGATGCCCTCTAGCGCTCTTTCTTCAGCTTCCATCTCTTTGATGCTTTTGCCTTTGTAAAAGATGTCTCCGCCTGTGACGGTCACATCATAGTGTCCTACGAGTGTTTTAGAGAGTGTTGATTTACCTGCACCGTTTGGCCCCATGATGGCATGGACTTTACCTGCTTCAAGTTGCAGATTTAGTCCTTTAAGTATCTCTTTGTCACCGATTTTTGCTTGTAAATTTTCTATGGTCATAATGCTATTTGTACTCATCCTACGCTTCCTTCTAATGTTAATTCTAATAATGCTTTGGCTTCAACCGCGTACTCCATCGGAAGTTGGCTGAAAACTTGTTTACAAAAACCGTGTACGATCATGGACACGGCATCTTCTTCGTTGATCCCTCTTTGACGAAGGTAAAAAAGCTGCTCATCACTAATCTTTGATGTTGTGGCCTCGTGTTCTATCTGCCCTTGTGTGTCTTTGGACTCAAGATACGGGAAAGTGTGTGCACCACAATTTGGTCCTATGAGCAGTGAATCACACTCAGAGTAGTTTCGTGCACCTGTTGCATTGGCGCCGATCTTCACCAACCCTCTGTAGGTATTTTGTCCTCTCATCGCGGAGATACCTTTAGAGATGATGGTGGAAGAGGTGTTTTTACCCAGATGTATCATCTTTGTACCCGTGTCTGCTTGTTGTGCCAAAGTAGTGACAGCCACCGAGTAAAACTCACCCACAGAGTTGTCACCTTTTAGGATACAGCTTGGGTACTTCCATGTGATAGCAGAGCCCGTTTCTACCTGTGTCCATGAGACTTTAGAGTTATCGCCTTGGCAGAGTGCGCGTTTGGTAACGAAGTTGTAGATACCACCTTTGCCATTTTCATCTCCGGGGAACCAGTTTTGTATGGTAGAGTATTTGATCTCTGCATCTTTCATGATGACCAACTCAACTACGGCTGCATGAAGCTGATGTTCATCTCTTGTCGGTGCAGAACACCCTTCGTTGTAGCTGACATACGAGCCTTCATCAGCAACGATAAGTGTGCGTTCAAACTGCCCCGTGTTCACCGCGTTGATCCTAAAGTAGGTGCTAAGCTCCATTGGACAGCGAACCCCTTTGGGGATGTAAACAAATGTACCGTCGGTAAACACCGCAGAGTTCAAGGCTGCAAAGTAGTTGTCCGCCATAGGAACTACAGAGAACATATATTTTTTAATGAGTTCAGGATGCTCTTTGATGGCTTCTGAGATAGAACAAAAGATAACCCCGTGTTTTTGCAACTCTTCAGAGTAGGTTGTCTTGACGGACACCGAGTCCACAACCGCATCAACCGCCACTTTTACACCTGCGAGTTGTTTTTGCTCTTCAAGAGAGATACCCAGTTTTTTGTACGCTTCGAGTATCTTCGGATCGACTTCATCGAGGCTATTGAGACCCTCTTTGGGGGCTGAAAAGTAAGAGATAGATTGGTAATCTATAGGTTCATACTCCAAGTGTGCCCAGTGGGGTTCGGTCATCGTGAACCATTTTTCAAGTGCTTTGAGACGAAGATCCAACATCCATTGTGGTTCGTCTTTTTTCTTTGAGATGAATTCGATAGTGCCTCTATCTAGCCCCGGTGGTACGGTTTCGGTTTCGATATCTATCTCAAAACCAAGCGCATACTCGCCGGAGACAGCTTTATCTAGTCCTTCGTTTGCCATATACAATCCTTTTTATGATGCATTATCCTTATTCGGATAAATTTAGTCTCATTTAACTTATAGCACAAAAAATCACGCGGGTCAAGCCAAAAAGTACGATTTGGCTTAAAATCCTGCACATTCTGTTGTGACACTCTTTTATTATACACTTTAAAGGTTTGGTATGGGCTTTATGGTTTAGTAAGGGTATTAGCTTTTTGTCATTACAAAATTAACAAACTCAAGATGGATGTTACAAAAATATTTACCATCTTAAGCAATCAGTTCTGCATCCATAAGCCTATCTTGTGAGCATTGTGAAGTAGAGTTACTGAAATAAGTCAGCAGTGAAGGGGTGAGAAATATATCTGAAATCAGTGCCATGCTTAGGGTAGAAAAAGTCATGAAAGCAAAATGCACATTGGGCATAAAATCACTAAATAAAAAAGTGAAAAATGCACCCGATAAAATGAATGTTGTATAAAACATTGCGCTGCCAGAATGATCGAGTATGGCATCAAAAGAATCTGCCATACTAAACCCTTTTCTTTGAGACTCAAAATAGTGAGTAAAGTAATAGATGGTGTTATCAACAGCAAGACCGAGAATAATGGCTGACGCAATGGCAATGCCAAGATCAATGGGGATATTTAACCACCCCGTAATTCCAATCATAAATACAATTGGGAATAAATTTGGGGTTAGAAAGATAAGCAGTTTCTTGAAACTCTTAAGAACAAAAAGCATAATCAGTGCAATCATCAAAAGACTTCCGCCTAGCGAATAAACCAATGTCTGAGTAAGCAAAATCTCCATTTGTGTAAACATCGCGGTTTGTCCGCCAACATGTGCTTCGTATGGAGTATTTTTCCACCACTGCTCAATCCATGTCATCATTTCAAGTGTCCGTGAAGAATCAACTATGTCTGATTGGGCTGTCATGCGTAGTTGACGCTGTTTGATATCCATCTTATCGTTTATCTCCATGCCCTGTGGAATCGATAGAGAATACAATAATAAGTATTGCGCATTTGTTTCTTTTGTTTTGCCAATCATGTCATCTTTGCTGTGTAGAGGATTGATCACATCTTGAAATCTTTTCATAATATCAAGAAGGGAGCTCAGATGGCGTATCTCCGGATAGTGTTTTTGCAACTCATGTGAAAAGCGCTCCACTTCCAAGAGAAACTTGGGGTCTTTAATGCCGTCATCAACGCGTGAGTCTATGATAATCTCATAACTTTGAGGCCCAGTGATATGCTGCATCGTAAAGTTTGCTGCCTGACGAACATCTACTGAAGTTGTAAAATATTTTAAGCTGTTACTGTCCATCTTGACCCACAATAGCCCGACAGAGGAAAGAAGCAAAGCCGCAAAACATAGTGCAATAATATTTTTATGGTTACGGATAACAAATGCAGAGTAATCAAATATATTTTTTCTGTCAAGCTGGCAAAATATGAAGTTTTTAGGCAGATAATTTTTAGGCAAAATCAATAAAACCACAGGAATCAAAAACACCGTAAGTATCAAAGCACTAATCGAACCGATGGCAATCGCCAATCCCAAAGAAGATATAGGGACAATCTCACTGTTGGTAAGCGTGATAAAACCAATTGCAGTGGTGATGGTGGTCAGTGTCATGGGGATGATATTATGACGGATTGCCTTTGCTATTGCATCATGATTGGAGAGGTTTTTGTACCTGTTATGTATCCATGCGATATAGAGATGCACCGCATCTGCAATGCCGATTGCTGCAATAAATAAAGGTATGTTTACCGTAAAGTTGTTGAGCTTCAATCCCAAATAGTGGTGTATTGCCAGCGTGATGAGTGTAGCGCCTAAGATAATCATCAAAGGAATGACCACGCCTAAAATATTTCTAAAAAATAACCATAAAATCAGAATCATCACACCAAGTGCCATAGGCAAATAAATAGCAGCATCTTTACTGGCAATTTTTACCAATGCTGCATTGATGGCAGGGCCACCGCTGATATAAAAGTCGTATCCGCTTTCAAGATGCTCTTTGTCGAGTATTTTTTTTGTTGCATCTATAAGCGCAAGATTGATGGACTCTTTTTCGTTCAATATCGCACAACGCTTGGCTGCAATCATCGCCGTTTTTCCGTCTTCACTGATCATGTACCCTGAAACCAGCGGATCTTTAGTAGCTATTTGCTCTTTTTGGAGAAGTTCTTCATCGCTTAATTCTGAGAGTGAAGAGATGAAGTCTTCAACAATGATATCATCTTGGTTATCGGGGTCTGCAAAAATATATTGATAATTGATAATTGAACCCTCTGAAAAACCCAAAGAATCCATCTGATTTCAAATATTGTAGCATCTAAAAAATAAACTCTCTAATTTTTAGCTATTTTTCTTTGAA
>NCHB01000018.1 GCA_002281755.1 Sulfurovum sp. 16-42-52 | reverse complement strand
GTCGAAGCAACAAAAGCAAAAGTCTATAAAGCACCCGAAGCGCCAAAAGAAAAACGAAAACATCTTTTTTCTGTCGCTTCAGAGCCTGAAGTAAAACCTGTCAGCACTGAGCCTCCTTTTGACGGAGAGAAAATCAGACATGAAGAGTTGCAAAAACTCTACAGTCATCTCAGCCAAGAGTCTTACAAAGCAGAGCGGTATCTTGACACTATCAAGTACCTTGACTTGCAAGGCGCAGCAGGAAGAGATGAAGCGGCTGAGTATATGCTTAGAGCGGACTGTTACTGGAAAGCAAACGATAAGGCTGCGGCTGTAGACATACTCAGTAAAGGTGCAAAGGCTTTTGGAAGTGACCAGTCACTACTCAAACAGAAGTTTTACTACTATACCGAACTGGGATTGTATCAAGAAGCCATCGTGAGTGCCAAAGCTTACATGAAGCGCGCAGCACCCAATGCAAAAGAGTACATGGCGTTAGCACAGATGCTCATTGCAGCCGGACAGAGAGAAGAAGCTATCACTTTACTGGAAGAGACAAAGATGCTTTTCCCTACTGAGGGTCAAGTGAATTTGCTTTTGGGCCATCTCTATATGAAAAACGGTATGGAGTTTACGACTGCAGGACTGTTTGAAGAAGCGTCTTACTATGAGCATAAGTACGTCAAAGAAGCAGCAGAGGTTTACAGAAGAGTGGGGCTTACACCGCATGCTTTGTATCTTAATTCGCAAATCACAGATAAAGTAGAGAAACTGAAACAGAAAATTGCCATCTATGTTGATCGTGAAGAGTATGAGAACATCATAGGGCTTATCGATGCACTGGAGCGATACAAAATGCTTGATGATGACAATATCCGTTATGCGGTTGCGTATGCGTACTATATGGCAAAAGATTATGAAGAAGCAGAAAAACAGCTCAAGCTGATAACCGATGATGAACTCTTTTCCAAAGCGACCATCATCCGTAAAAATATAGAGAAATGTCAAAATGACAGTATGGAGTGCCTATAACATGAAACAGATTTTTAAGTTAAGTGTGTTGTTGCTTATAGCACTCAGTGCAGCATGGTCTAGTGAACAAAAAACAGGAACATTGACAGTTTTGGTCTTTAAAAATGAGACGCCACTCAATGGAAGTATTGTAACAGTAGATGGTAAAAAAGTCTTTAAAAGTGACATCGACGGTGCACTGAAGACGACACTTCCAGTAGGACAACACACAGTCGAGATAGTCGGACGTGGGGTCAATAAAGAAAATCTGGGTTACTTCAAAAAATCAGTAACCATCAAAGAAAGTAGAGATACCCAAGTCATCTCAACCTTTACAAACAGTAAAACCCCTGTTGTCTCTGTCGATACACCTGTGGGAACACTCACACAAGCCAAAACAGCGCAAGCGGTCAATGTAACAGGCAAAGCCAAAGACGGTGCGGCGTCACGTACCATCGCTTTGACACCTGCGAGTATGGAGCTTGAAGAGTTTGTGGTACTCGCACCTAAGGTTGAAGGCTCTTTGGCAGAGGTGATCGCTGAAGAGAAAAATATCAATGCGGTAGCAAATATTTTGGGATATGAAGAGATGTCAAAAAAGGGTGACAGTACTGCTGCAGCTGCGTTAAGCAGGGTAACGGGTGTGACGCTGATAGACGGAAAAAGCATTTATGTTAGAGGGCTTGGTGATAGATACTCAAACGTTGAGCTCAACGGTTTACCTCTGCCTTCACCTAACCCGCTTGAGAGAACCGTACCACTAGATATTTTCCCCTCTTCTGTCATCGGATCTATGAAGATACAAAAAAGTGCTTCTGCGGACATCCCAAGTTCTTTTGGTGGTGGGTACATAGACATACGAACCAAAGAGCGTTTTGATGAAGATTTTATCAAGATATCACTCTCAGGGAAGATTAACAACTATACTGGAACAGAGCAGGTGGACTATTTTGGTTCAGCGACAGACTGGACAGGATATGACCATAGTTTTAGACCTATCCCACAAGAAATCTTGGATGCAACAGCTGTTACGGTTGGAGAGAGAACCCCAACATTGACAACCAGAGATTATAGTAAAGAGCAATTGGCTGCGTTCACGCAAGCGTATCCTAATCGTATCTATGAGGTGTATGACTCGACACTGAAGCCTGGTTTTGGTGGATCTGTTGAGGGGGCGAAAAGCTTTGACATCGATGAAGACAATCACCTCACTGTTTATGGAAACTATACCTATACACAAGACAGCAGATATGTACCGGAAGAGTTTTTTGGGTATGACTTTGACATTAACGGTGTACAGGAGAAAGAGCCGTCTCAATATGGTACGATAGATCAGACGACGATGACTGTGACACATGGCGGGATGCTTAACATTGGCTATAACTATATGGATGTTCTCAGAGTCAAATATACCAAACTTTACACTAACAGTGCTGCAAAAACCACACGTGTCACTGACGGTATCATCGGATCTAACTATGAGCATTTGACATATTATGCCTTAAACTGGGAAGAACGTGAGTTGAATGTCGATCAATTCTCTGGTGATTTTGATTATGAGGTATTTAACTCTGAATCGGTTTTAGATTTTGGTTTTCAAACCAGCACAGCGAGTTTTTACCAGCCAAACAACTATCAATACATTTATCTGACTGAAGATGGGCTTACTTTTAATGACAACACCAAAAGTAACCACCTTGCCAATAAGGTAGTCTCAGATGATACACTCAATGCTATGTATCTGAAGAATAAACACAAGATTGAAGTCTTTAATGAAGATGAGTCTATAGAATACGGGATTAATATCTCATCCAAAGAGAGAATATCAAAACAGCAAAAGTATTATCTTAACAAGACGAATAATCTTCCTGTTACTGATCGTGATTTAGTACAGGACATAGATAGTATTTATAGCAATTATGTATTGCCTCCCTATCCGTATGATTATCAACTGCTTCAAGTGGCTACGCTTTTTAAGGCAGGAGATTCATTTGATGGATATGTCGATGAGACAAGCCCGTTTCTCTCTTGGCTCAGCAGACCTTGGGATGATGTTGAGGTGGTACTTGGTGCACGATATGTCGATTTGACTCAAGATATTGATCAGTATAAGCTTGATAGAACCAATCCTGATTTTGCAAAAAGAAATGATGTCATTCTTGATAGGTCTTCATTGGCGATAGATGACTATTTTCCATCGCTTAGTGTGAAGTACAAATACAGTGAAAAACAGCAATTTGACTTTGCGACTTCCAAAACCTATATCATGCCTGACATGAGAGAGTTTACAGAGGGAGAATACTTTCACCCTTTTGACGTGGCAACGATCGTAGGTAACCCAAACTTGGTCAACACGCTTATTTATAACCTTGACTTGAAATACTCGTATTTTTTTACGGACGAAGACAATGTCAAAACAGGACTGTTTTACAAGTATATGGATAAACCAATAGAAGACGTAATGATTCCCTCAAGCTCCTTACCTATTTATTCGTTTGCCAACACAGAATCAGCTACACTTTACGGTTTTGAAATCGATGGCAGAAAAAATCTTGAAATGGTTCATACGAATTTAGCAGATTATTATGTATCGGGAAACTTTTCGTATAACTTTTCAGAGGTAACGCTTACGCCTGAACAAAAAGAAATCTTTACCTCTCAGACCAGAGCGTTGCAAGGTTTATCACCTTACGTTGTCAACTTGACGCTGGGGTATGAAGTGCAAGATCGTAATGTGTTGCTAAACCTCAATAAGATGGCAGAACGTATCCGTAAAGTTGGTGTCATTGATGGACCCGACAAAGAAGAAGATCAGTATGAGACACCACCGTTGCTTTTAGATTTGATGTGGATAGAAAAATTTCACTATGAGTATGATTTTGATCTTAAAATGCAGTTAGGGAATATCTTGGATCAGGAAGTTGTCTGGACACAGGGTGATGGGGTGACACGCAGATTTAAAATGGGTAGATCTTTGGGAGTGAAAATCGAAGCAACATTTTAGTCTAAGTCTTTATACTGTTGTCATCAGTTGACAAAGGATGAGGGTGAATAAAAGAGTTATTTTTTTTGTGGTCGTTTTCTCAAGCATGGTTTTGGCACAAAAGACTACAGCTCTTCCCGAGTCCACACTCTCTAAGCTGCACATAAAAGGGGATGTGCGCTTTAGAGATCAGGAGATACAGCGTGAGGACAAGGATAATACCTATATCAATCAATACAGAGCCAGAGTTTTTGTCGACTATGAGTTGAGCGATACAGTTTTAGTTGAATCGAGTCTTTCGAGTGGAAAAGGTAACCCAACTTCGGGTAACGTTGATTTTGCAGAGGGTGTGGGTAGCGAACAATTTAAGATTGATATTTTGGATATCGCGTATAAGATGGAAGATGCATGGCTCAGAGCAGGTAAAAGTAAATACTTCTTTTACCGTCCTGTCAAAACACAACTGATATGGGACAATGACCTTACACCCGAAGGGTTAAGTTACGGATCGGATACCGGCGACAAATTCACAGCGGCTATCTGGAAAGTGCACCGTTTGGCAAATGAAGCCTCGAGTTCAGGTGAGATCTATCTGTTTGTCGGGCAATACATGCACCCCCTGTCTGTTAAAGATACAGCACTCAACATAGGAGGCGGATTTTATTATTATGATGGGGTAAAGGGCAACAGTGCGCCGTATGAAAAAGGTCCTTTGCGAAACAGTGTAGATATCAATGGTTTGTACACACAAGACTATGCTATAGCCGAGGGGTTTGCAGAAATCCTGCTCACAGAAGTAGCGGGTCTACCAGTGAGGTTGGCAACTGTCTTGGCGTACAATGCTGCAGCAAAGAGTCATAATCTTGGGTATGACCTACGGGCAGAACTGGGTGAGATAAAACATAACCTTGATTGGAAGATAGGATATTCCTATAGAAACATTGAAAAAGATGCCGTCTTTGCAGCACATAATGATTCTGATTTTATCGCAGGGGGGACTGATGGCAGGGGACATGTTTTTTTGCCCAAGATGCAGCTCAACAAAAATATGGACATTGGGGGGCATTTCCAGTTTTCCACGCTTTATACAGACAGTGAGACGATGGATGCAAAGTATAGGCGTATGCATTTGGATGTGATATTCAAGTTTTAAGAAAGAGGGTTGAAAGGTGATGCCAACAGGGCATTTTTTGTTTATAATAGTGCCATCTAAATTTGAGATAAGGAAAAAGATGAACAACACAATGAGAATTATTTTAGGTGCAGGTTTTGCAGCTGTTGCTGCATGGTATGCGCAAAGTATTATGGGTGACAGGCTACATGGAGAATTTTTGGTTCTCTCTGCAGTGTTTGGCGCGTATATGGCGATGAACATCGGAGCAAATGACGTGGCTAACAATGTTGGCCCCGCGGTGGGTTCGGGTGCATTGAGCATCGCAGGGGCTATAGTGATCGCAGCTGTATTTGAAACTGCAGGTGCATTGATAGCCGGTGGTGATGTTGTGGGAACTATCAAAGACGGTATTATTTCCCCCGATGCCTTTTCTGGAGATCCAATGCTTTTTGTCTATGCGATGTCAGCCGCTTTGCTTGCGGCTGCGCTGTGGCTAAACCTTGCAACATGGCTCAAAGCACCTGTTTCAACGACGCATGCGATTGTGGGCGGTGTACTGGGTGGCGGCATCGCTGCGGGCGGGATTTCTATCGTCTCATGGGGGACGATGGGAGAGATAGTGGCATCGTGGGTCATATCGCCTGTGATGGGCGGGATTATCGCTGCGCTATTTTTGTATGTCATCAAATCTCAAATCATCTATCAAAAAAACACTTTAGAGGCAGCTAAGAAAATGGTACCCATTTTGGTAGCGATTATGGCAGCTGCATTTACCACCTACCTTGTACTCAAAGGATTTAAAAAGATATGGCCTAACATCGTTGAAGTGTTGAGCTTTTTACCGCAAAGTGATAAACCATCTCTTTTGGTGGCATCGTTTTTGGGCGGTCTTGTGGCACTTCTGACGTATGTGATGCTCAAGCCCAAAATCGCACAAAAAGTGATAGGCATGGAGGGCAGAAGAGCAGAGATCAATCTGCTGTTTACCGTTCCGCTTATATTTTCTGCTGCACTGCTTAGTTTTGCCCATGGTGCCAATGACGTTGCCAATGCAGTAGGTCCTCTGGCTGCAGTGTATGACGCTTTAACAAATGCTGCCGTGTCTGAAAAGGCGGCGATACCCTTGTGGGTTATGGTGGTTGGCGGGGTAGGTATCTCTGTAGGGCTTATACTTTTTGGCCCACGACTGATCAAAACCGTAGGTTCGGAGATCACGGAGCTTGACCAGATACGCGCATTTTCGATTATGATGGCAGCTGCCATTACGGTGATACTTGCATCACAACTCGGATTGCCTGTCTCTTCTACACACATTGCTGTAGGCGCTATCTTTGGGGTAGGGTTTTTAAGAGAGTGGCTTGATTCGAAAAATATGGAAAAAAACCATGAAGTCTTTCATATAGAGATGACAAAGCTGACAAGCCTCAAAGCAGCGCTTTCTTCTTTGCAATCTACAGATGATGAGTATAAACGTAAATATGAGCTGCTTGAAGCAATCAAAGCACAAAAGAAAGCAATCAAGGTCATCAAACGCTCTTTGCAGGAAAATCATATCAAGCGTGAAATGGTTGTGAAGATCATCGCCGCATGGGTCATTACTGTTCCGATCTCTGCAGGGCTTGCAGGCAGTATATTTATGGTGCTTAAAGAGATAGGGCTGTAACCTTTGTCACCAAATTGTTACCAAAGCATATTAAGATGTCAATATGGAAAATAGAAACATAGAAATAGTAGTCATCGAAGACGAAGAGGACATTTTAGAGCTTTTGGAATATCACCTCGGCAAAGAAGGCTATACCGTTACGGGATTTTTGTCCACTGAAAATGTTGAGAAGTTTTTAGAAGAAGAAAATCCTGCACTTTTGATAGTAGACAGAAACCTTCCTGGGCTTGAGGGCAGTGAGTTTGTTGCACAGATGCGAGAGACTGGGTATGATATGCCGGTGATCTTTCTCACTGCAAAAGACAAAGAAAAAGACCTTGAAGAGGGATTTCACAGTGGCGGTGACGACTACATTACCAAGCCGTTTAATACTAAAGAGCTTCTTTTGAGAGTCTCAGCACTGCTGAAACGCTCCGGTGTACGCACTGCGGAGAAGGTCAAATACCGAGATCTGGTTCTGGATATGAATAAACGTGAATTGTCAGTGAATGAGCAAAATGTAGAGTTGACCAATCTGGAGTTCAGGCTTCTGCACACTTTTGTGAAAAACCCCAATCAGCCGCTTGATAGAGACTTTTTGCGTGATGAAGTCTGGGGTGATGACAGCAGTAAATTTCACGACAAGACCATCAACGTAGCCATGAACAGACTCAAAAAGAAAATAGACCCCAGCGGAACAAAAGAGTATTTTGCACCGGTATGGGGCATAGGCTATAAACTCATCTAAGCAGACACGGCTTTAGCCCGTGTTACCCATTTGTTACCCCTTTTTTATACCATCAAAAACAAAATTCCCATGTATTTTTCCCTGTTTAAGGAGCGTAACTTCAGATGAAGATTGATGTAGATAAAAAAGGTTTTGCCATAGAAAATGCTTTGCCTCCTGTTGCAACTATTTTGCTGGTTGCCAAGGATGTGGCAAGGTATGAATGGGCAATTACAACGATGAGGCAAGAAAGATATAAAGTTATTGAAACAGACTCTGTACCCTCTGCACACGCTGTACTGCAAGAGGGCATCGATCTGATCGTACTTGATCATAGTGCAGAGGGTGAAGAGGGCATCCGTTTTGTCTGTGCCATGCGGGAAAGAGGTGTGAGTACACCGGTTGTCTTTGTATCGGATAAAACAAAAGAAGCAGACATCGAAGCAGGGTTTAAATGTGGCGGCGATGATTACCTTAAAAAACCGTTTAGCGTCAAAGAGCTGATGTATCGCATCAAAGCCATACTCAGACGTACCCATGTGGCACAGTGTGAAAAACTGAAAGTAAGAGATATTGTGATGGATTTTAATGCGCGCAGGGTTTTTGTGCATCATACGGAAGCCCTCCTCACTAGGCTGGAGTTTAAACTACTTGAAATCTTTTTGAAAAATAAAAATAAAGTACTCGAACGCGATTATCTGCTTGAAAGCATATGGTGTGACAACAGATCGACACAAAAGCGTACCATTAATGTAACCATCAACCGTCTGAAAAAAAAGATCGATCCGTTTAATGAAAAAAACTACATCATACCTGTTCGTGGTTTGGGGTATAAGTTTCAGTAAGCAACTTTTGGCTCTGCCTTTAAGCTAAAGCCTATAAAGAATGTTATTGAAATGTTATAGCTTCAGCTTATAGTGTCAAATCATAAAATGAGGAAAACACGATGAATGATGAACTATGGATATCTAGTAAAAAACTGGAAGATTTGGCACAAGAGCTTGCCAAAACATTTTCCCTCGATGAAGAAGAAGCCATGGGTCTAGTGTATGAAGAGTGGGATTTGGTTGAAGATCTTTTTCACTCAAACGCTACAATCAAGACGATTCATTCACGACTCATGGAAGAGATAAACCACACCTACAGGATTGCCTAATGCAACTCAGCGTTGAAGAGTATATGCTGCATCACTACCCCAGTTTGCAGGCGTTTCCGGAACTGGCTAAAAAACTCGTTTTTCGTGGCATGAAAAATCTGTTTCATGAAAATGAGATCAACCAATTTATGGTACAAAATGCAAACAAAGATACCTTTTCCTTTGTTGAAGCGATTGTGGATTATTTTGACATTTCCATCGGGCTTAAAACCAATGAACTGACTCGTATCCCTGCATACGGGCGAACGGTCATCATGGCAAATCATCCTTTGGGTGCGCTGGATGCGATGGCACTTTTGCACCTGCTTAAAGATGTGCGTAAAGATATCAAGATAGTCGCAAACTCATTTTTGGCACAGTTTGACAATCTTAAAGAGATCATCATCCCTGTGGACAATATCAACGGCAGAATGGACAAAGAGACGGTTAAGGGCATCTATAGTGCACTCGAAGCCGAGCAAGCGGTCATCATCTTTCCTTCGGGGGAAGTGAGTCGTGCCAAACCAAACGGCATCAAAGACACACCGTGGAAAAGCGGTTTTTTGAAGATAGCCACAAAAATGCGTGCCCCTATACTGCCCATCTACATCAAGGCAACCAACTCAAAAAATTTTTATCTTCTTTCCATGATCAACCGTGCGTTGGCAACGGCGACACTGCCCCATGAGATGTTCAAAGCAAGAGGTAAAAGTATCGGGTTTACGATAGGAAAATGCATCCCTTTTGAGGCGTACAATCTGCCCAATCTTTCACAAAAAGAGACAGTCAAGCTTCTAAGGAAACATCTCTATAAAGTAGCCAAAAATCACCAACCTATTTTTGCAACACAAAATGAAATCTCTGTCCCTGAACAGCGTCATGAACTCAAGTCTGAACTGAAAAACAGTATCGAGCTGGGACATACGAACGACGGGAAGCGAATTTTACTGTATGAATCTGAGATAGAAAATTCGGTTATTAAAGAGATAGGAAGACTCAGAGAGATCAGTTTTCGGCATGTAGGTGAGGGAAGTGGTAAAAAACGCGACATAGACAGCTATGATTTTTACTATAAACATCTCATCATCTGGGATGATGAGGCGCTTGAGATAGCAGGTGCATACCGCTTGGGTTTATGTAGTGAGATATTGGATGATTTTGAGAAACAGGGACTCTATACCAGTACACTTTTTTCTTTTACCGGCGAGTTTGATCACTATCTCGAAAGAGGCTTGGAGCTTGGCAGAAGTTTTGTGCAACCAAAATACTGGAACAGCAGAGCACTGGACTATCTTTGGCAGGGTATCGGTGCGTATGTGAGACAAAGACCTGATATCCAGTATCTTTTCGGGGCGGTGAGTCTGAGTGACAGCTTTAATCAAAAGGCACAGGGTCTGATGGTGTATTTTTACAGCAGGTATTTTTCGTCCGATACCGTCTTGGTCAAACATAAAACACCCTACATCGCACCCAAATGGGTACAAGATCACTGCGAAATGGTATTTACAGGCGGAGAGTATCAAAGCGATTTGAAAATCCTCAAAGAAGAGCTCGGATTTATGGGCTATACTGTACCTACCCTGTTTAAGCAGTATTCGGAGTTGTGTGAAGAGGGGGGGGTAAAGTTCTTGGATTTTGGGTACGATAAAGACTTTAACAACTGCATTGACGGGTTTATCGTTGCGGATCTTCAACTGCTCAAGGAGACAAAAAAGAGGCGCTATTTTTCAGCATAAGCGGCTCTGTCATCAAAATGTTTCCAGCCTACACTATACTTCGCGCAATCTGGTAACGGATAGTAAGCCTTCAAAAGGAAAGAGTATATCATGCAAAAAACATTTTTAACAGCGGTTATAGCGGCTTTGAGCCTTTTCTCAACAATCTGCGCAGACGAACTCGGTGGCAGGGGAGCATCATTCCCAGGACCGGTGTACAAGGAGTGGACTTCAGCCTACTACACCCAAACACAAAATCAAATCAACTATACCCCCACAGGTTCTGGTGACGGTGTCAAAGCCATCTCCAAAAGAATGGTTGACTTTGCAGGCTCAGACGAGCCATTAAAAGCAAAAAAACTCAAAAAACAAAAACTCTTGATGTTTCCTGCTGTTGTCGGCTCTGTAGTATTGGCGTACAACATCGATGGCATCAAAGACGGTGAACTCAAGCTAAGCCGTGCTGCACTCTCAGGCATTTTTAACGGAAGTATCACCTACTGGGATGACAAAGAGATAACTGCACACAATGCAGGACTCACGCTTCCCCATGAGCCTATCACCGTTGCGGTCAGAGCAGACAAGTCGGGTACAACCTTTAACTTTACCTACTTTTTGAACAAGCTTGATGCAAACATTAAAGTCAGCAAACAGCCACAATGGAAAGCGGCAAAAGTCGTAGCAGGTAAATCCAACTCGGGTGTATCGGCAAACATTCAGCAGATTAAAAATTCTATCGGTTATGTGGAGTACTCTTTCAAACAAGAGCTTGGCTTGAATGCTGCACAGATACAGAACAAAGAAGGGCAGTTTGTGAACCCGACTTTGGCTTCTTTCCAAGATGCTGCCAAATATGCAACATGGACGCCACAGAATGATTTTTATGCCGTGATCGCTGACCCTGCTGGTGCAACGTCCTATCCTATCGTAGCGGCAACGTTTATCTTGCTGCCGTCTGAAAAAACAGAGAAAGACAAACAAGTCGTTGCTTTTTTTGACTGGGCATACACCCATGGCGATGAGGCGGCAACAAAGCTTGGCTATGTACCGCTTCCAGAGTCAACCAAGGCACAGATAAGACAGTACTGGGAAGCCAAAAAGATTAAGTAAAAAGGGCACACAATGGGCGGTCAACTCTTTAGAAATCTCTCTTTTTTTTCTGCAACACTGTCATTTTTTATACTTGTAGGCATCTTCTCTGTGCTTTTTACCTATGCACAGGAAGCGCTTCATACTTTTGGTTTTGATTTTTTGTTGACTGAAGTGTGGGAGGCAGATGAGGAAGAAGAGGGAGGTGTCTTTGGAGGATACATTCCTATTGTCGGCACTTTGCTCAGCACTCTGATTGCCATGGTGATTGCCACACCCATTGCGATGGGTATCGCCATTTTTTTAACCGAGATTGCTTCAGCCAAGCTGGCGTACCCTGTCTCCGTGGCGATTGAGCTGCTTGCAGCCATCCCCAGCATCATTTACGGGATGTGGGGACTTTTTTACTTTGCGCCCATCGTACAGGAGAGTGTAGGTGGGGACGGTGTGGGGCTACTGACTGCAGGGGTGGTATTGGCGATTATGATTATCCCATTTATGGCGGCCATTACAAGAGATGCGATGCACACGGCACCGGCTGTACTGAAAGAATCTGCGTATGCTATGGGGGCTACCAAATTTGAAGTCATCAAAGATGTGGTGATGCCCTATGCCAAGGGCGGGATTATCGGCTCAATCATCTTGGCATTGGGGCGTGCGTTGGGTGAGACGATGGCAGTGGCATTTCTGATAGGTTCAGTGATGACTTTGCCAAGCAGAGTGACAGACCCTACAACGTCCATACCCGTCTTACTTGCCAATAACTTCTCTGAAGCAGAAGATTTGGAGATAAGCAGTATGTATTACCTGGCACTGATTTTGTTTGTGGTAAGTTTTGCGATTATCTCTGTGGCGAAGTTTTATTTCTTTGGTAAAAAGGTAGCATGATGAATAGACTTCTACTGAACAAAATCATCCTCATCCTCTCCTCTCTTTCCGCACTTCTGGGGATAGGGTTTTTATTTTGGATACTCGCTACGCTTAGCTACAAAGGCATCACCAGTTTGCACCTTTCTACTTTTACGAACGATTTGGTCGAAGGCGGTATACGGAACCTGCTTGTAGGACAGTTTACGATGGCACTGTTGGCATCGCTTATCGCCATTCCTCTTGGGATGCTTGCAGGCATCTACCTTAGAGAGTACAGTACCAACGCCAAATTGGCTTCGGTCATTCGTAACCTTTCAGATGTAATGATGTCCGCACCCTCCATCGTCATCGGGGTGTTTGTCTTTGCCTTGCTGGTCGATCCTTTCATGGGCTATAACGGCTGGGCGGGAATTGCGGCATTGGCGATTATGATGATACCCATCATCATCAATACCACGGACAATATGCTCTCACTTGTACCCAAAGAACTGAGAGAAGCAGGGATGGCTTTGGGTGGTAGCAAGCATAAGATTATTCTTCAGATTGTCATCAAGGCTGCCAAGGTGGGGATTACCACGGGGGTATTACTCTCTTTTGCCCGCATCATCGGGGAGACGGCACCGCTTTTGTTTACTTCGGCAAACAACCAGTTTTTTACGATGGATCTGAGTGAGCAGTTCCCTTCGCTTACGGTGAGCATCTATACGCTTGCCACTTACCCTGATGAGGCAAGTAGGGAGTTGGCTTGGGCAGCTTCTTTCGTGTTGACGGTCATCGTTTTATGCATCAATCTAATAGGTCGCTATATGACCCGAAATAAAAAATAAGGAGCTTTGATGACAGAGACTCAAAACATTATGGAGATTAACGATTTTGATTTTACCTATGCCGGTGTGGATAAACCTTCACTCATCAGCATCAACCTCCCTATACGAGAAAACAAAATCACAGCGCTCATCGGCCCAAGTGGTTGCGGTAAGTCTACTCTGCTACGTGCGATGAACCGTATTCATGACCTCTACCCCGGCAATACTTATGGGGGTGAGATCAATCTGTTTGACAAAAAAGGTGGCAAACAAAATATACTAGAGCTGAAAAAAGAAAATGACTTTATACAGCTGCGTCAAAAAGTCGGGATGATTTTCCAAAAGCCCACCCCTTTTCCTATGAGTATCTTTGACAATGTCGCCTATGGACTCAAATTAGCGGGCATCAAAGATGACATTGAAGGCAGAGTAGAACGCGCATTAAAAGGTGCAGCGATTTGGAATGAAACCAAAGACAGGCTTAAAAAAAGTGCACTGGGCTTAAGCGGTGGACAACAGCAAAGACTGTGCATCGCCAGAGCTGTGGCACTTAAGCCTGAAGTATTGCTTTTTGATGAACCGACTTCTGCGCTTGACCCTATTTCCACAGGTGCGATTGAAGAGCTCATTGCTGAGCTTAAAAAAGAGGTCTCTGTGGTCATTGTGACACACAATATGCAGCAGGCAAGCAGACTGAGTGACTACACGGCGTTTATGTATCTGGGAGATTTGATTGAGTATGACGCAACGGAAAAGATATTTCTAAATCCTACTCAGAAGCTCACTGAAGATTATATTACCGGTAGATTCGGTTAAGAGACCAGACAAAAAAGGACAACTATGTTAAGTAAAAACGAAGAAAAATTAGCTGAAGTAAGAGTAAAAACGATTGCTGTACTTGAAGACCTTACCATTTTTCAAAAACTTGTACTACAGGCACTTGAAGCTTGTGATCCAAACAGCTACGAACAAGCAGGTATACCGCTTCACGCAATCAATGAAAAAGTAGAGGCCATAGACAATCTTATTTTGAACATTTTTGCACTCTACTCTCCTGAAGCAAAAGACCTTAGAGAGATGGTGGCTTTTTTGAAAATTACCTCTTCTTTACAGCGTATTGCCATTAACGAAAAGAATTATATTAAAAATATGGAGATTTGTAGACCAGATATGGAACTAGAGTTCAAAAAAGTGATTAAAGAATCACTTTATATTAATCGTTGTGCCATCAAGGCATTGGAATATACCATAGAGATGATAAAACAGACAGAAGATAAAGATAAATTAATAGACCTTGCAAACAAGATTGATGTCGAAAATTCAAAGACGGATGATATCTACACGATGATTGAAAAAGAGGTATTGCAAAGTATGCACCAAGAGGGTGGTGTGAATGAAGAGATGATGAATCTGCTTAAATACATCAGAAAAAACGCAAAAATTCTTGACCGTCTTGAAGATATTTCTTCACGCTTGTTGTTTGCTCGTATAGGCGGAAAGCTCTAAGACACTTTTAAAAAGCTCACAAGTATAGAGCTAAGGCAAGGTTCAAATCACTCTGTGTTATAATATACAGATGCAAATAGACTCAACAGAACAAGCCATTGAAATAGTTGTCATTGAAGATGAAGTAGATATTTTAGAATTGGTTGAGTATCATTTAAGTAAAGAGGGCTATCGTGTAACAGGTTTTCTTTCGTCTGAAAATGTAGAACAGTTTTTAGAAGAAGAGACACCTGCTTTGATGATCATAGACCGTAACCTACCCGGGATGGAAGGAAGCGAATTTGTTAGCTATTTACGGAAGTCCGGGTATGATATCCCTGTAATCTTTCTGACAGCCAAAGACAAAGAAGCCGAGATAGAAGAAGGTTTTGAATCGGGCTGTGACGACTACATGTGTAAACCTTTTTCTCCTACACATTTGACGCTTCGGGTAAAAGCATTGCTCAGAAGAACAGGTGTTATACAAAAACAAGAGCGTCTCAAATACAAATTTCTGACACTGGATCTTACAAAAAATGAAACCTATGTGGAAGGAAAACAGATTTTTTTAACAAGTCTTGAATTTAGGTTGTTACATACCTTTATGAAACATATTGGTAAACCGTTGACTAGAGATTTTTTGAGAGATGAAGTTTGGGGAAGTGGTGTTGAAATGGTGAATGATAATGCTGTCAATGTTGCCATTAACCGTCTTAAAAATAAAATTGATCCCAAAAATGAGCAACAGTATTTTAACCCGGTTTGGGGCGTAGGATATCGTTTTGTGTAGATGCGGGAGAGGTATCTTTGAGCGGTTTAAGTAACAATTTTGCAAAAAACATTACAATTTGACCAATTTTCCATTTATTGGTATGTAAGCTCGCTACACTTGCAGTATGAATAAAATTGAAACACTCAAACACTACTTCGGACACAGTACTTTTAGGCCGCTTCAAGAAGAGGTGGTAGATGCCATTTTGGCTAAACGTGATGTACTGATGATACTGCCTACAGGTGGCGGTAAATCACTGTGTTATCAGTTGCCTACTTTGCTGATGGAGGGTATCACGGTGGTGGTCTCTCCGTTGCTGGCTTTGATGCACGACCAAGTGGTTGCGCTTCAAAACAATGCTATCTCTGCCGCGATGCTCTCCTCGATGCAAACCTCGCAAGAGAGTGAAATCATCGAGATGCAGTTACGTCAAGGCAAGATAAAACTGCTATATGTCGCACCTGAACGCCTGGTCAATCCCTACTTTTTAAATCTGCTTCATCAACTCCCCATTAACTTTTTTGTCATAGATGAAGCCCACTGTGTGAGTGAGTGGGGACATGAATTTAGAGAAAACTACAGACGACTTTCGTTGCTTAAAGAGCAGTTTGCCACCACGCCCATTGCCGCATTTACAGCTACGGCGACACCTGCAGTGGAGCGTGACATTGCGCACAATTTGGGTCTCTATGAACCATTTCGTGTCAGAGGTTCACTCTTTCGTGACAATCTTATGCTGAATGCAACGCATCGTATCAAAGACGGACGTGAACAGCTTATGGCTTTTTTGAAAACGCACAAAGGTGAATCGGGCATCATTTACACCCTTTCTCGAAAATCAACCGAAACGGTGGCAAGCTTTTTGCAAAGCAAAGGCATAGAAGCAAAAGCCTATCATGCAGGGCTCAGCACCGAAGAGAAAAACAAAACCTACGCGGATTTTGTAGCAGACAGGGTGCAAATTGTGGTCGCAACCATCGCGTTTGGGATGGGCATCGATAAGAGCAACATACGTTTTGTAGTGCACATGAGTATGCCAAAAACACTGGAAAACTTCTATCAAGAGATAGGCAGAGCAGGGCGTGACGGTTTGGAAGCCGAGACACTGCTGCTTTTCTCTGCGCAGGACATCGTACAGCAAAAAATGTTCATTGAAGACCTCCCTGAGACACCGTACAAACAGTACGCTTTTTCCAAACTCGATGCCATGGTACGCTTTGGTGAGTCTGAGAGTTGCAGACATCAGAGCATCGCAGCCTATTTTGATGACCGCATCGAAGCTTGTGGTGACAAGTGTGACAACTGCGGTGCCCCAGAGAGTGAAAAAGTTGACATCACCACTGCTGCACGGATGCTGCTTTCAGCTATCTTACGTACAGAGCAGAGTTTTGGTTTACATTATGTGATTGACGTACTCAAAGGCAGTAAAGAACAAAGAGTCCTTCAAAACGGTCACGACAGTCTCTCAGTCTACGGCATAGGTGAAGCATACACCAAAGCCCAATGGATGACCATCGGTGACAAGCTTTTAGAACTGGGCGCTGTTGAGATAGGCGCATTTAAGGTTTACACATTGACACATTTTGGCGTTGAAGTCATTAAGGGTGCACATACCATTGAGCTGAAAAAAGAGCGGTTGAGCGTACAAAAAGCGCAGAGTAAAGCAAAAGTCAGTTATTTTGATGACTATGATGTACAGATGTATGACAAGCTCAAAACCCTACGTGCTTCGATAGCCTCCCAAAACGGCATCCCTCCCTATATTGTCTTTTCAGATAAAACACTGAAAGACTTGAGTAACAAACAACCCCAAAATAAAGAAGAGATGTTAGAGATACATGGCATCGGAGAAGTCAAATTTGAACGCTACGGGGAAGCATTTTTGGAGATGTTGTGTGAATAAACTGCCTCTTTGCGGTATCGATGAAGCAGGGCGTGGCCCTTTGGCGGGTTCTTTGGTGATGGCAGGGGTGGTACTTCAAAAGCCACTAGAAGGCTTGATGGACTCCAAGAAGTTGACAGCCAAAAAACGAGAAGTCTTCTATGGGTTAATCGTTGACAGTGCGGACTATCATATTGTCTCTTTTTGCGCAAAAGAGGTGGATGAACATGGTGTCTCAAAGTGTTTACACATGGGGTTACAAAGCATCAAAGAAGCCTTAGGTGATGTCAGCTATTTGTTTGATGGAAACAGTACTTTTGGTGTTGAAGGCATCAGCACCATGGTTAAAGCAGACGCAACAGTGCCCGAAGTGAGTGCTGCGAGTATCTTGGCGAAGGTGACACGAGACAGAGAAATTGTAGCATTGGCTAAAGAATATCCGGAATATGGGTTCGAAAAACATAAAGGGTATGGAACCAAAGCCCACATAGAGGCTTTAGTTCGGTATGGCAGATGTGCCATACACCGTCAAACCTTTAGGGTAAAAGGTTTAGATGAGCCACAACTTTTTTATTGAAGTGATTTTCCGTTCACCAAGAGGTCACCGTTTTTAAGCTCTAAACGGTAGGTGTAGGTATCATTGGCGATTTCAGGTTGTACCAACATCCCTACCAGGCTCAAGTCCGGATAGGTTGAGAGTTTTTCAAACAAGGCTTTGGAGAGTGATAGATTAAGATTGGTTTTGATGCTTTCAAGTGCAGTCATAGGATTGATTTGAAGGTTTGCAATATCCAGTGATTTATCAACAGCAAGGTTTGCATTCATGGTGAATCCGTTAAGGCGTTCATTCTCAAGGACTACGGTATCTGCACTAAGATTTGTGAGTTCAAATTGTACATTTTTAGAGACAATTTGTTGCAAAATCGCCTGCATCTCTGCTTGATTTTGAGGATCGGCATTTTGAAGTTTTTCAAAAGCATTGAGATGAAGGTTGTTGATTTTGATATCTAAAGCGGTATTTTCAAACACAAGTTCTTCTGCGCCACCCAGCATTTTGATACTTTTGGTCTTAGTGTGCAGAGTTTCCTGTAGAAGTCCCTCTTTGACGGTTGAGTCAGCCTGCATACTAAAACCGTCTGCAAGGACTGAGCCTTCAGTGCCACCTTGTATTTTAAGTGTTTGCATACTGTACTGTGTTGTATAGTCATACGCCGTTGCACCCGTAGAGGCATAGGTACTTTGTAGTCCAAGCAGTTGAATGTGAATATCATCACTTGTTTCGATGCCCAAAGAGTCTAGGCTTTGCGTGAGATTTTTGATCTCAGTATTGTCCAGGGTTCCTTTAAAATCTAGTCCTTTACTCGAAAAACGGATAGTCTCACCCTCGCCTTGGAGTGTTTCGTTGATGTCTTTCATGTTACCTGTAAATGCAGTTCCGCTAGGGTCAACTTCAGCATGTACAAGAAACGCTTTTTTTGTCATCATCGCTTCGAGTTGTTGCAGTAGTTTTTTATCACTTTCGTCTGCATCCGCATAAAGACTTTGAGGCAGGCTCACAGGGTAAAGATCAAAGCCTACACCGGTATGTTCATACAAAACATCAACACCTAGTTTTGCACCTTGAAGCTGTGCCAAATCTTCTTCTGCCATCACAAGCCCTTTTTGTTTCAGATAAGGCAAGGCTTTTTTAGGATCATCAAGCATCACTGTAAAGTGTTGAGTGTTGTCGGTTGTCGTCGCATCAGAGACTGTAAACCCTTGGGTTTGCATCTGTGTAAGTTCAGTGTTAAGCTGTTGTTGCAGCAATGAGGTAATCTGTTTTGATCCCACCGTAAAGTAGTACATTGCCCCTGCAATCAGTAGTCCAAGTAGACCAAGTCCTAATTTTTTCATCATTTTCCTTTGTAAAGTAGAGTAAGGTGTTCCATCTTTTTGCCCATATTGAGCAGCGCCATATCGGCTAAGGTCAGTGCCATCATCGCCTCGCAAACCACCGCACCCCTGATGGCAACACAGGGATCGTGGCGACCTTTGAGGGCACATTCTACCTCTTCATTGTCTGTTGTAACGGTCTGCTGAGCTTGGAAGATAGACGGTGTCGGTTTAAAATGGGTTTTGACGATGATGGTATCCCCGTTAGAAATACCACCCAGCATGCCTCCTGCGTGGTTCGAGCTAAAACCCTTTTGGGTAATGGCATCATTGTTTTGGCTTCCTTTAAGGTGGGTGCTGGCAACACCATCTCCTATCTCGACCGCTTTTGCGGCGTTGATGCCCATCATCGCTTCAGCCAAAATGGCATCGAGTTTGTAGTATAGAGGCTCTCCCAGTCCTATGGGTACACCCGTAGCCGTAGTCAGTACCACACCGCCTACAGAGTCGTGATTCTCTTTGGCTGCGAGGATTGCGGCTTCCTGTTCGGCTTCTACATGCGGATCGAGCGCATAGAGTTTTGAGGTTTTGGCATATTCAAAATCCTGTACCTCACCTTTGATACCATCGACCTCACACAGTCCGCTTTGTATAGAGATGCCCAACTCCCTTAACATCAGTTTGGCGATCGCTCCACCCGCAACACGCGCAGCGGTTTCTCTTGCAGAACTGCGTCCCCCACCACGGTAATCTCGTAGCCCGTACTTATGAAAATAGGTGAAATCGGCATGTCCGGGACGGAAAAGGTCTTTGACATTGTCGTAGTCTTTGGATTTTTGGTTGGTGTTGTAGATGATCATCGCGATGGGTGTTCCTGTACTCAGCCCTTCAAAGGTGCCTGAGAGTATCTCAACTCTGTCATCTTCTTTACGTCCTGTTTCCAGTTTTGATTTACCGGGTTTTCTTCTGTCAAGTTCAGATTGTATGAACACTTCATCAATGACAAGTCCTGCAGGTACACCGTCAAGGATGCAGCCCAGTGCTTTGCCGTGGGATTCTCCAAAAGTGGTCAGAGTGAGTTTTTTGCCAAAGGTATTCATCGTTTGAGCTCCTTGAGTGCAAGTTTGGCAGCTTTTTGCTGCGCTTCTTTTTTGCTTTTTCCTTTGGCTTTGGCAACCGTGGTACCGTTGAGTATGACAGCAATCTCAAACTCTTTTCTGTGGTCAGGTCCTGAAGAGCCGAGCATTTCATACTGCGGTGTCACCCCATGAGTTGCCTGTGTCAACTCCTGTAAAGCGGTTTTGTAATCTTTTGACAAAGTGTCAAGGTCGATTTTGGGGTGGCATGCCTCAAGCAGTTTGATGGCTATTTCTTTGGCTGTACCAAGCCCCGCCTCCAGATACACCGCACCGATAACCGCTTCAAAGGCGTTGGAAAGCAAAGAGGGTTTGTCGCGGCCGTTGTTGTTCTCCTCAGCCAGTGACAGATAGATGTATGAACCTAAATCAAGCTTTCGTGCCAACAGAGTAAAGCCGTCTTCGTTGACCAGTGAAGCACGTATCTTGGAAAGGATGCCTTCATCGGAGTGAGGGAATTTGGTAAAAAGATACTCACCCACGATGAGGTCAAGTACCGCATCTCCCAAAAATTCAAGCCGCTCATTATTGTAAGGCTTTTTGTCACTTTTGTGTGTCAAGGCCTCAATAATCAATTGCTTGTCTTTAAATGTATAGGCTATTTTTTCTTCAAGTTCATGGTAATCATTCATTTTTTCTCCTTTATAGCAGTGATTTGATGCGTTCAGCTTCCCTACGCGCCAGCACGTCACAGCGTTCATTTTCGGGGTGTCCGTCATGACCTCGCACCCATGTGCCACGTACATGGTGGGGCGCAGCAGCCTCAAGGTAGGCTTTCCACAAATCCACATTTTTTACTTTGGCGAAGTCTTTTTTGACCCAGCCGTCCAGCCACTCATTGATAGCCTTGATGACATAAGAGCTGTCGGATATCACTTCTATATCACAGGGCTCTTTAAGCAGTTTAAGCCCTTCGATGACCCCTCGAAGTTCCATGCGGTTGTTGGTGGTATCGGCTTCAGCACCCCAGTACTCTTTGCGTGTGCCTTTAAACTCCAAAATACCCCCGTAGCCTCCAGGACCAGGGTTGCCAAGACTGGAGCCGTCAGAGTAAAGAGTAATCTGTTTTCGGGCTTGATTTTGCAATTTTTTCCTCAACTTTAACAGAATGTATTGCCATGCATGACGGGCAGCGCTTAAAAGAAAAAGGGAAGTGCTGTTTACATTTTTGGCACAGATAGGAGAAATGCAAGTCTCCTTCAGTAAATCCGTTTTGTTTTGCCGAAGCCAGCATATCCACACTAAAAATACCACTCTCTACGACAGCCTCTTGCAGATAGCCTTTGGCATAATAAAGCGTTTTGAGTTGTTGGTTGGACGCGATTATATCCAAATCGAGTTGTGAGTGGGGTAAGTACCAGAGGATGTCAAGCAGTTCAGGGATGCGCAGCGGATCGATCAGTTCCCATGCGCTTTTGGTGTCAAGCTGCAACACTGAGGCAACAATGTGCCTGTAGAGTGCAGGTTCTTCTTGGAGCAGTGTTTTGAGTTTTTCCACTTTAGTATTTGGGTTTAGGGTCTTGTTAGCAAGCAATTGTGAAAAATCCAAAAATCGCTCAAGCGATGTCACATCTTCTCCAAGCATCCTCAAGGGTTCAAGCGTCTCTCTTGCCTTGTCATACTGCTGCATCATCTCATACACGATGCCAAGCTCATAGAGTACTTTGGCATTGCGCGGTTTTTTACGCAAGATTTCCATATAGATATGCATAGAGCGTACCAAAAATCCTGCATGCAGGTAGGTACTGCCCAGCCTTTCCATCAGTTCCAAACGATCGGAGTCATTGGGAATATGTTTAATCAGATAGACATAGATACTGATGGATTTGGGGTACTCTCCCGCGTTTTCAAACGCTTTTGCAAGCAGCGTGAGCGGTTTGGTCATGCTAGGTTCAAAAGGCATCTCTTCAGTGTCAAGTGCACACTCTGCCGTGTCAAATTTTTCTAAAAATTTAAGTAGATTGCCTTCTTCTTTTTGTTGTTTGCGCAATCCCCATCCGTAGGTTAAAATCGCAATAATCAAAAAAATGACAACAATCAGCATAATACTGAAGAGAGGATCATCATAAGCAGGTATTATCGTTTCCAAACAAATCCTTACAACGCTTGAGCTTCTAAATTATATCGAATTAGATATAATTCCCGTATGATAGATAACGCCTCCATAGAATCCTTAAAAGCCAGCATTGATATCGTAGATGTTATCGGTAGCTATATCGAGTTACGTAAAGCCGGTGCAAATTATAAAGCAAACTGTCCTTTTCATGGCGAAAAAACACCCTCATTTGTCGTGAGCCCGAGTAAGCAGATCTATCACTGTTTTGGCTGTGGCGTGGGGGGTGACAGTGTGAAGTTTGTGATGGAACTGGAGAAACTCTCTTACCCAGAAGCCATCGAAAAACTCGCTTCCATGCACAACTTTAGTCTGCGTTACACCCAAGGAAGTTCGGATTACTCCGATGCCAAACGGCTGCTTGAAGCGATGGGGCAATGGTATAGAAAAAATCTCAATCATAACTCTGTAGCGATGCAGTATCTTTTAAAAAGAGGCGTTTCGCAACACTCTATCGAAACATTTGAGATAGGGTATGTACCGAGCGGAGGGGAAGTGATGGGATTTTTGCAAAGTGCTTTGCTTCCGTTGCCCACCGCAGTTGAGGCAGGGGTTATCGCACCCAGTGAGAACGGCAGCGGATATTATGCGCGTTTAGTGGAACGCATCACTTTTCCTATCTACTCCACAAGTGCATCACTGGTCGGGTTTGGCGGCAGAACCATCACCAACCATCCTGCCAAGTACATTAACTCTCCCCAAACCAAACTCTTCAACAAATCACAATTACTTTACGGATATCACTTGGCAAAAGAAAGTATCTACAGGAACAAAAAAATCATCATTTGCGAAGGGTATCTGGATGTAGTGATGTTTCATCAGGCTGGGTTTAAAGAGGCGGTTGCAGGGATGGGTACGGCACTGACAAGCGAACACTTGCCTCTTTTACGCAAAGGTGAACCCAAAGTCATTTTGGCGTATGATGGAGACAAAGCAGGTATCGCAGCGGCACTCAAGGCTTCCCAGATGCTCTCCGCAGCAGGTTTTGACGGTGGAGTTGTACTTTTTCCTGATGGACAGGATCCTGCAGACCTCATCGCAAAAGGACAGAGCGAGGCAGTGGCAAAGCTGCTGCGTGAAGCAAAACCGTTTATCCCGTTTGTGCTGGAGATGATTGTATTGATGTACGATATCAGTGACCCCAGAGCAAAAGAGGCAGCATTTGGCGCGGTCAAACAGTATCTTGATACCCTTTCAGAGATCATCAAAGATGCGTATATCCCGATGGCTGCTACGATGCTGGGGCTTAGTCCGTCTTTTTTTGGCAAAGGGGCGCACCCTGCTAAAGCAAGACAAAACTTCACGCAAAAAAGAGACGATGTAGGACAGTTGAGCATCCTTAAAACACTGATTGAAAAACCCCAGTTTATAGACACGGTTTTAAATGTCATGGATAGCGATATGTTTGGCACCTATGCAGGATTGTTTACAGCCATCATCACCGCTCAACATACCCATCCCGGCATAGTCGGACTCAGTGTGGATGAAAATTTCCAAGTTATGAACGAAGAGGAGCTGGCTCAAGCCCTGATACAGCTGCTTACCCTGCACTACATGGAAAAACTGAAGAGTATCCCCAAAGACATGACGATGGAGACGCAAAAAAAAGCATTTTTGGTGAAAAAGATCAAAATGGACATCCTGCCACGACTCAAAAAAGGAGAGTTGGTTGCCGTTGATTTGACGCTGTATCCTATTCTTCCAACTTGTGGGGCATTAGCTCAGCTGGGAGAGCGCTTCGCTGGCAGCGAAGAGGTCAGCGGTTCGAGCCCGCTATGCTCCACCAATCACGCTTTTTAGTACCTCTGTATTCAATATCCCTCAAAAACCATCTGCATCTCTTTTCTTCCTAGGGCATACGCTTTGTCTAAATCTTTTAATGAAAATGTTTTGAGGGTGTGGAGTTCGGGGCTTCCTAAGTAGAGATGGCAGAGTGCTTTTTTTTGTATGTTGTGTGCTTGCCAAGCGGTAAAGAGGACATTTCTTAGCATGCCGAAAATGGAGTAAGACGCTACAGGGCGACTGGGGAAAAGGTTGATGCCGATGATGGGGTAGCCAGAGTGTTGGAGTTGTTCGACGGGGAAATTATCGATGATGCCGCCATCAACGAGCAGCATCTCATCATACGGTACGGGCTTAAAAATCGGTGCAATCGAACAGGATGCCAAAACCAGTTCTTTGAGTCGGTCGCCTGTGTTGAAGTAATGAACAGATTGGGTATTGATGTCGCAAACGGCGATACTTAAAGGTATCTGCAGTGCTTCAAAATGCTCCTGGGTGATGAGGGCATCAAAAACTGTTGCCTCAGTATCGATCGTGAAAAGATGGGTGGTTGAAAACGCAAAGCTGAAAATATCTCTAAATGCTTTGGATCGTATCTGCTCAAAAATCTGCGTTGAGGTTTTACCACACGCCAAAGCAGCGCCGACGAGCGCACCAATGCTAGTGCCGGAGATGGCTTTGATGGTGATGTTATGTTCTTCCAAAACAGAGAGTGCACCCAGATGATACGCACCTCTTGCACCGCCACCTGAGAGACAGAGACTTATTTCTCTAGGAAATGTATGATTTTCCATTCACCTTCCAATGTTTCAACGATTGCACTGCAGCTCTCTACCCAATCACCGCAATTAAGGTAAAGTATACCATCGATTTCACGCATTTCGGCTTTATGATGTGTCCACAAATCACACCGTCATAGTCGTGATGTTTGGCATGGCTGGCAAGCATACCTTCATAGTCGGTGATAAAAGAGACAGAAGACTTAATGGTGTCTTTGGCGTATTTGGAGAGTGACCAGTATTTGTTGATGCCAAAGACTCTCCTTGTTGCATTCACCACACCATTGAGATGCAAAAGCAAGTCGTAGCCGTAATCCCCTAAAACTGCCAGCCATTTTTTTGTCATGGTAATCGCATCAAAAAAATCGCCATGCGTGACTAAAAATCTTCTGCCATGCAAATCTTCATACTCTACTTCATGTTCTATTTTGAGTCTGTCACCCAGGAGTATGGGGACAAAAGGGCGCAGAAATTCATCATGGTTACCAGCAATGAAATAGACATGCGTATTTTTTCGGGCTTTACGTAATATCTTTTGGATGACATCCGAGTGTGACTGCATCCACGTAAATTTGCGTTTAATCGCCCAGCCATCAATAATATCACCGACAAGGTAGAGGTTTTCAGACTCATAGTCTCTGATAAAATCAAGCAAAACATCTGCTTTTGAAAATTTGGTACCTAAGTGAATGTCGGAGATAAAGATTGAACGTACTTTGATAGGATCATCCATCGGTGTGCTGTGGCCTTGAGTTGTTTGAAGGATTATAGCGGGGATGTATAACATAATGGATACAAATTTTTGTGATAATAGGGTAAAATATTCATAGGGGATTTAGACACAGTAAGAACAGACCAAAATGGAGATTTTTTGTTAGACAATATACGATTTTACAACTTTATGCATAAGCAGATTCGTGTACTCATAGGTCTCTTTGCGGGTACGGGTGCCGGATATATCTATATGGGGTATCTCTATTCAGCCTCTTTTTGTATTGAATTTGGATGGTATGTGGCACTGCTTGGCGTTTCATTTTGGGGCTACACCCTTCACAGAACTTACATCAAAGAAGAGATGGATACGCAAAAAAAGGAGCGGTGGCTTAAGCAGTTACAGGTTTTTTTGTTTATCTATTTTTCGATGTGGACGGTAATGTTTGTGGTTTATGTGGTGCGCCCTGATCTGCAGCTTCATTACGTTGCTATTGCGACACAGCTTGGCGTGGTGGTAGTCTCTGCTACGATTTTGGCATCGCAAAAAAAACTTGCCACACTCACTTTGGTTACTTTGATGCTGCCACTGACGGTCTATTTTATATTGATGGGTGAAGCATTTAGCTATTTGCTGGCCTTTTTTACGGTCGTGTTGGGTGGGGTGTTGCTCTATGCAGCACACAACACCTTCAGCTATCTCATCAAAAGCCAATACCAAGCGTATCATGATTACCTGACATCACTGGGCAATAGACGGTTTTTTATCGAATTGCTTGAAAATGCGATGAAGATGCAAAAGCATGAAAAAAAACATCTCTATCTGCTACTCATTGATTTGGATCACTTTAAAACCATCAATGACTCTTTGGGGCATGATGTAGGCGATGCACTGCTTAGAGAGGTTTCTGCGCGCATGTCTTTTCTCTCGCAAAAATACAAAAATACCGTTTCACGCCTTGGCGGTGATGAGTTTTGTGTTTTGAGTGAACTGTATGAGAGTAAAGAGGCATGTTTTACGGCGGCAAACCACTGTGCGAATAAACTTCTTGCCGGTATCAAAGAGAGTTATGTCATCGGGGAGCATCATCTTTACATCAGTGCAAGTATCGGTGTGAGCATCATCTCTAACCCGGAGTTGTCTGCGACTGTCTTTATCAAAGAGGCGGATATTGCGATGTATGAGGCGAAAACACAAGGCCGCAACGGGATTATCTTTTTCAATGATGCGCTTTCAAAAAGAGTGGAGCGAAAACTTGAGATCGAACGCTTCCTGCATTTTTCTCTTAAAAAGAAAGAGATTACACTCAACTATCAGCCGCAGGTGACGCTTGAAGGGAAGATTATGGGCTGTGAAGTACTGGCAAGATGGGAAAATGATAAGCTGGGTTCAGTGAGTCCTGCTGAGTTTATCCCTATTTTTGAGAAGACGGGTTTTATCGTCGAGCTTGGCTACGAAGTCTTAAAGGCATCTTTTGAGACACTCAAAGCATGGGAAGAAAAAGGAATAGTGCTGCAGCAGTTTTCGGTCAATATCAGTATGCGGCAAATGTTTCACCCCAGTTTTGTGAGTGATGTCAAACAGTTATGCCAGACCTATCTGAGTAAAGAGCAGTGTGCAAAGCTGATATTTGAAATCACGGAGAATTCGGTCGCTGAAGATGTAAAACTCCTCATTATGAACATGAATAGGCTTCAAGAGTACGGGATCCGATTTTCGATGGATGATTTTGGCACAGGGTACTCCTCTTTGAGTTATCTGCGTCAGTTGCCTTTGGATGAAATCAAAATTGATAAATCGTTTATTGCCGAACTGAATCATCCCAATCAGGCAGATAAAGGTTTTATAGACACCATTTTTGCCATTGCGCGAAACTTGAAGTTAAGGGTTGTCGCTGAAGGTATTGAAACCATAGAACAGCAACACTATCTTCAGGGGCAAGATTGTGATATCCTGCAGGGGTATTACTTTTCAAAACCGTTAAGCAAAGAAGCTTTTGAACATTTTTTCTTTGAAGCATCCCCGTCTCATGGGTAGGTAAGCATCGCAGTATTTTGATGCCAAAATGTATCTCTTTTGCACTACGATTGTCTTTGGGTGTATCCCAAGACAAAGCGCAGAGGAGAAATTATGAGTCCCAAAAATGCCAAGGTGTACGTCGTTGACACTAATGTTGTCCTTAATGACATTCAAAACATTGTCAAACTCTCAGACAATGGAAACAACATTATCGTTTTCCCAGAAACCGTACTCATCGAACTTGAAGACAAAAAAAAGATTTTAGGCGAGATAGGCTACCAAGCGCGTGAGTTTGCCCGTCTGCTTGCCCAGGCAAAAGTCAAAGAAGCCGACCACAAAGAGGGGTTCAAAGTAGCCAAGTTTTTTGTGGATCACCTTGTGATTCATATCATCTCAAAAGACCGCTATGAGACCGATATCGATACAGCGTTTATGAATGAAAGCAACGATAAACGTATCATAGAAGTAGCTGTTTTGGCACAGCAGTATTATAAGGGTCTCAAGACGATTTTTGTCTCTTTGGATGTCTATGCACGAACTTTTGGCATACTTAAAAATGTCAAAACTGAAACCCTCCATGATGACAAAGCGGTTGTACCTGAGTTTGATTTTGTAAAAACAATTGAGATGGAGCCTTTGCATATCAAAAAGCTTCAGCATGCTTCTATCTTTGCATTTGATCCTGAACATAAACCCCATAATTTTTCCTATATTTTTAAGATGACAGACAGTGATACCTACCCTGCGATAGTACACGATGGGCATATAGAAGTAGTGAGTGAGCATGACTTCAGAGGCTTAAAGGTTAAGCCCATCAATCTGGAACAGAAACTATATATGAAAGCCATACTGAGCCACTTTTACGATCTTATCGTAGTCGATGCAAAAGCTGGTAGCGGTAAGACACTTTTGGCATTTACATGCGCGATGAAGCTGGTGGAAAGAAAGCATTTCGATAAAATCATTTATGTGCGAAACTCCATCGAAAGTTTAGATAAGGGTGCAGATGTGGGGTATCTAGCAGGTAATGATGAGAAATTTCGTATCTACAATATGGCGCTGAATGATACATTAGAGCATATAGCCAAAAAATTGCTCAAAAAACATGACAGCCAAGACAATGTCCATGCGGTTGAAAATAAAATACTTGAACTCATCGCCAAATACCGCATCGAAAAACTCTGGCCTGGAGAAGCCAGAGGACGAACACTCAGTGATGCCGTGGTCATCTTGGATGAGTGGCAAAATAGCTCCGAAAAGACCACACAGCTCATCCTTTCACGACTTGATAACAGCTGTACGGCCATTGTCATCGGCTCAAACCGCCAGATAGACAACTTTTATCTCAACAAATACAACAATGGACTCACCAAACTGCTCAAGGAAACCAAAAACTCCCAAGAGCATATCAATATGTTTGCCATCGAACTCAAAAAAGCGGTGCGGGGCAAATATGCGGAGTTCAGTGAAACGGTTTTTGATAAAAAAGAGTAATATCGTTTAAATAACCGATTTTTGATATAATCAAACAAAGTTGAAAGGAATACGATGCAAATGTTTAAAACAGTGTTTTTGGTTTTAGTAATGGGACTATCATTGCAGGCTGCAGAGAAAAAAGTGGTTATCAACCTCACAAGTGGGGATGCGCATGTTATCAGCAGCGGATTGATTGATTCGCTACAGTCTATGAGTGAATATTATCACAAACAAGGAGATACACTTCTGGCGGTTGTGGTGATATCAGGCGAGGCATATGGTTATTTCATCGAAGATATCGGGCATTCACCCTATAAAGATAAAATGAAGTATGATAAAAAGATTGCTTCAGGGTTAGAAGCATTACATGACAGATACAAAGTGGTCTTTAAAATGTGTCAAGCAGGGATGAAAAAACGCAAGATTGATCCAAAAACATTGTATGGGTATGTTGAGCATGACAGAAATAAAAACATCTATTTGATTGACTATCAAAATGACGGGTATGCGTATCTGGAAGTAAGATAAAAATGAAGTGGTGACCCCACGGAGACTCGAACTCCGGTAACATGGATGAAAACCATGGATCCTAACCGCTAGACGATGGGGCCACTTAGGATAGTGCTGTACAAGTTAAAAATGGTGACCCCACGGAGACTCGAACTCCGGTAACATGGATGAAAACCATGGATCCTAACCGCTAGACGATGGGGCCATCTGTAACTCGTGGATGAAATTATATAGATTTGGTACTTAAATATCTCTTAATATTTGTTATAATTGCGTAAAAATAAGGGAAAATAGATGGCTCTGCAAAACATCATACGCGCATTGGCAATCACTTTTCTTTTTTCAGCCTGTAGCAGCAAAGAATACCGCACACAAAATGCAGCCTTTATCGTCTTTAAAACCCCCACATTCAAATACGCCGATATGGGTTTTGTCTATGAGAATGATGAGGGACTTAAGACAGAAATTTATGGCAGTGGTCAGGCTTTGATGTCTTTGGAGATTTCAAAACGGTCAGTCTGTTTGAGTCTGTTGCAGTGCATGGACAGGAAAGCGTTTAATGTGAAGGTTCTCAGTGCATTTTATCCTGAAGACACCTTAGAAAACATTTTTAGAGGAAGGGCGATTTTTGGCGGAGTGGGTGTAGAAAAAAATCGTAACGGCTTTACACAAAAGCTTACAAAAGACAACCAATACGCCATAGACTACCGTGTTTTAAATGGACAGATACACTTCCGTGATACAATCAATGCCATCACGATATCAATCAAAAAACAATAAAAAAAGGGTTAAAAGATGACAAAATTTGTCGGAGCACATGTGAGTGCAAGCGGAGGTGTTGACAATGCCCCACTCAATGCCATGGAAATTGGCGCAAAAGCCTTTGCCCTGTTTACAAAAAACCAACGGCAGTGGGTGGCAAAACCTTTGGAGCACAGCACAATCGATGCCTTCCATAAAAACCTTGACAAATCAGGGATATTGCCTAAACATATTTTACCCCATGATTCTTATCTTATCAATCTGGGACATCCTGAACTTGAGCAGCGAGACAAATCAAGAGAGGCATTTATAGATGAACTGGAGCGCTGCCATATTTTGGGTCTTGACAAGCTGAACTTTCATCCCGGTTCACACTTGACAAAATTGGCTAAAAAAGATCCTTCGTATGATGAAAAACTGATGCAGGCAGAGTTGGAGTGTCTGGATGTCATTGCAAACTCGATGAACAGAGCCATAGAAGCAACGAAGGATTCAGGCGTCAAACTTGTGATAGAAAACACAGCGGGACAAGGCTCAAACCTTGGCTATAAGTTTGAACATTTGGCACATATCATCGATAAAATAGAAGATAAAAGCAGGGTGGGTGTCTGTCTTGATACCTGTCACACTTTTACAGCAGGGTACGATCTAAGAACACGTGAGGCGTATGAAGAAACGATGCATGCATTCGGGCGCATCGTAGGGTTTGAGTACCTCATGGGGATGCATATCAATGACTCCAAACCTAAACTGGGATCCAGAGTAGACAGGCATGCTTCTTTGGGGCAAGGTGAGATAGGCTGGGATGCTTTTAGATTTATTATGAACGATTCAAGAATGGATGATATTCCCTTGATTCTTGAAACCATTGATGAGAGCATTTGGGCAGAGGAAATTAGGGCACTGTATGCGCTGATTGAGAAATAGTGGTATAAAAAACATGAAAGCGATTGTCAATGCAAAGATACTTCATGAAGAGACTATTTTAGAAGGATGCACCCTTTTTTTTGACACGCAAATTGTCAAGATTACAGATGATGTCACAGCACAAAACTGCGAGGTAATTGATGCCAAAGGTGCGTATGTGAGTTCCGGGTTTATCGATCTTCATGTACACGGAAGTGGGGGTGCAGATGTGATGGATGCAAGCCCTGCAGCTCTGGAGACCATCTCTGCAACACTACTTCAAACCGGAGTTACTTCTTTTTTGGCAACTACGATGACGATGTCAAACGAAGCGATTGACAAAGCATTACAAAATATGCAAGATCATGCCAAAAGTGTTACGGGAGCAAATATCCTTGGGGTGCATCTTGAAGGGCCTTTTATCAATGTTTCGCGTCATGGAGCACAAAACAAAGACTATGTGCAAGCACCCACTATGGCGCTAATAGAGCCGTATATGCAAGAGATAAAAATGATTACCCTTGCACCTGAAGTAGAGGGGGCAGAGGCGTTTGTCAAGCACATGATGTCAAGCTACCCTCATGTTGTCTTCAGTGTGGGGCATTCAGATGCAAGCTATGAGGAGTGTAAAGAGGGATTTAGATGGGGCATGAGCCATGCCACACACCTATTTAATGCGATGACTCCCTATCATCACCGAAGTCCTGGCATTGTGGGAGCAGTCTTTGATTCAGATGTGAGTTGTGATGTCATCGCTGATTTGGTTCATACCCATCCTTCCGTGCTTGAGTTGGTCTATCGGATGAAAAAAGAAAAACTCATCCTCATCACCGATGCCATGCGTGCAGGATGTATGAAGTGTGGCAGTTATGATTTGGGCGGACAGCATGTTGAGGTGCAAGATGGCAAAGCGGTACTGGAGGACGGAACGCTTGCAGGCTCTGTCTTGAAGATGAATGAAGCTTTGTCAAACATGAGACAATACACCTCAATGGGTTTACTGGAGGTTGTCAATGCTGCTACAAAAGCCCCTGCGCAAAAGCTAGGAATCAAAAAAGGTGAGCTCAAAGTTGGCTATGATGCAGATATCGTCATTTTTGATGAAAACTTTAGTATCATAACAACGATTGTCATGGGTGAAATAAAATATGCAAGATAGGAAGAGATATGTTTGGGTTTTTGAGTCGTAAAAAAAGAGAGATATATGCACCATGTGATGGTCAAGTGGTTGCTTTGGAGGGCATTGATGATGAGGTGTTTTCCCAAAAACTAGCAGGTGATGGGGTAGCGATTATCCCCATGTCAAACCTATTCACTGCGCCAATAGACGGGGTGATTACAAAAATATTTTCTACCAATCATGCCTATAGTATCAAGTCAGCTAAAGACCTTGAGGTGATGGTACATATCGGGCTTGATACAGTGGCACTTAAGGGGGAAGGCTTTGAGCGATTGGCAAACGAAGGTGATAGTGTCAAAGCAGGGGATCCCATCATCCTTGTAGATTTGGCGTATATCAAAGCGCATGCCAAAGACTCTGTCACCCCTGTTGTCATCTCTGATGAGAGTGATGTTAGACAGATTGACAAACGGCTCAAGAGTGTCAAGTGTCAAGATATGATTATGGAGGTACAGTGATGCCGCAGAGTGACAATGTGTATTACTATATCGTGTACGGCATTATTTTGATTGCATTTTTAATCGTATTGAAAATGCCCAAAAAGAAAAAGTAAACACTAAGACTTTAGTGCCTCTTTGATGAATTCTGCGACGGATTCTGCTTTGGTGCCTAGTACAATCTGTATGGAGTGTTTATCGGGACGTATCACCCCTTTTGCTCCCAGCGCTTTAAAGTCTTCATCTAGTAGTAGACTGCTGTCATTGACGCTCATGCGAAGTCTAGTGATACAGGCTTCAGTCAGTCTAATATTTTCCGCTCCTCCCAATGCCTCAATATATGCAAGGGCTTCACTGTAGTCTGAGCTTGCCTTCTCTTGTCTGCTTGGTTCAAACAGTTTAATCTTAAAAAGTCTGATAGCATAATAGGTACTCACAAAATAGACTAGACCAAAAACGACCCCCAGAGGAACTATAAGCAGAGGATTTGTTGAAAGTTTATAGTTAATGAGATAGTCAATCAATCCCGCTGAAAATCCAAAACCTGCATGGATGTCCAAGAGTTGTGCGCTAGCTAAAGCAAGACCTGTCAGCAGGGCATGTAAAACAAAAAGCAGCGGCGCTGCAAACAAAAAAAGAAACTCCAGTGGTTCGGTGATGCCAGTGAGAAAAGAGGTGAGTGCAACACCTGCCAAAAGAGCTCCCACTTTTTTACGTGATGTTTTGGCTGTACTCAGATACATCGCATACGCCATAGCAGGCAATCCAAACATCATTACCACATAAAAACCGGACATATAGATACCCGCACTTTTGTCTCCGGCAAAAAAACGGTGCAGATCCCCGTTGGCAATGGTTTGTACACCGTCTTTGAGGTAGCTGTATTCACCGAGCTGAAACCAAAACACGGAGTTGAGTATATGGTGCAGTCCTAAAGGTATCAGTAGGCGGTTGAGCACTCCATAGATAAATGTACCCAAAGTATTCAGTCCGATGATGGTATGGGAAAACCAATCGATACCGCTTTGGGCAATATGCCAAAAATAGCCTGCTAACACCCCAACAGCGATGGCACAAAGAGCCGTGATGATGGGCACAAAGCGTTTGCCTCCAAAAAAACCTAGAAATTCAGGCAGTTTGATGGCATGAAAACGGTTATAGAGTATGCCTGCCAATACACCCATAATGATGCCCACAAAGACACCCATATTGACATCTGCATCAATACTCACATAAACTGCTTTGGCGATAAGTACCCCGATAGCACCTGCAAGTGCAGCAGCACCGTCATTGTTTTTGGCAAGCCCATAAGCGATACCGATGCCAAAGAGTAAATCAAGGTTTGAAAATACCGCTTCGCCAGCAGACTTCATCACCTCTGCAATCTGACCATCAAAGATGTCTCCAAAGCCAAGTCTAAGCAAGAGGGCTGCAACAGGAAGTACCGCGATGGGGGTCATGAGCGCTTTGCCGATGCGCTGAAGCAGATTAAGCATGACGTATCTCCTCTTTGGTTTGTGCGATGCTGCTGGGTGAGATACTCAGCGTGGCGATACCTAGTTTGAGCAGTATAGGCAAGGCATCTTTGTTCGCCGCCAACTCTCCACAGATGCTCACGGGCTTAGTTGCTTTTTGCATAATCATCTCAAGAGCTGAAAAGACAACAGGCGAACATTCATCTGTTCTAAGAAGCGGATGGGTACGCTCTATGGCAAAAAGATACTGAGTCAAATCATTGGTTCCGATGGAGTAAAAGTCAACCACTTCATTGAAGGCCTCGAGTAGAAAAAGTACAGAAGGCACTTCTATCATGATGCCAAATCGTAGGTGCGAGATATCTAAAGCATATTTTTTTGCTATCTCCTGCGCAAAACGTTTCATGTTCACAAACTCTTCAACGCTACTTACCATCGGAAACATGATTTTGATAGGCTTGTTCTGCGCGGCTGCAAAGAGAGCATGGAGCTGTTCTTCAAGGATTTCTGGGTGGGTTTGAAGCAGTCGTATGCCTCTCACACCCAAAAAAGGATTGGCTTCATATGGAAGGGTTATGTAGGGCAACGCTTTATCTCCACCCACATCAAGGGTACGAACGGTAATGTCATCAAAAAGCGCAAATATACTTTCATACGCTTCTTTTTGGATTAAAAATGAGGGTTTTTCATTTTTAAATAAAAACTCAGAACGCAACAGTCCTATGCCTTCTGCACCTTGTTCTTTGGCTGCCTCCGCGGAAGCCAGATCTGAAACATTGGCAAGGACTTGGATGGGCTTACCCTCAGCTGTGTATGCTCTTTGGAAACGATTGTGTGCATTGCGTGTTTTTTGTGCCTGCTCTGTGGTTTGACGCTGAAGCGCTTTTTCTACATCTTCTTGGCTAGGATTTTGCAAGATGACACCTGCATTTGCATCCAGTATAATCGTCTCGTTTTGTGTGAGTGCCGCATCACAAATCACCGCACAAATCCCCGCTGCACGAAGCAAGATGGCAGTATGGGAATTAAGAGCGGTTTCTTGGAGTATCACGCCTGCAACTTTCGTATGCTTAAGTGTGTCCACCTCGCTTGGCAATAAATGTTTACTCACAAAGATAAACGGGACATCAGGGAAAATGACCTCTGTGTTAAATCCTAAATGTGTTTTGGTTCGCTGTAAAATGTCTTGATAGTCGCTGCGCTTAGAGTCCAACATGGTACCGATAAGTTTTTGGGACTCCTTCTGTATCTTTTGCTCAAACTCGCTTAGCGTTGCTGAAGTACTGCCTAAAGAAAAGAGTAACTCTTTTTGTGCCAGATAGATAGTCCCATTTTCCTCTTCTTTTTGGTTTATGTACAGTCTTTCTAGTTCATCCATGCTTTTATCTAAAGCCTCTTTGAAAGTACACTCGTTTTTGTTGTGATGCTCTTGGCGTGTGTGATGATGTAAACAGGCAACGGCTACACCTCTAAAGATGATCGCTGCTTCTATCGTCTTGCCAAGATAGTGATGCGCACTCTTTTTTTGGCTGTGTTGTTCTTTGTCATTTTGCATGAGTGCAGTAAAGCATGCCTCTAGTGCTTCAAGTGCCTTGTCTGCTTTATTTCCTTTTGCGTCAAGTCTGAAGCTGTCTCCTTGTTCCAGTGAGAGTGAAAGCAGTGCATTGACAGCTTTGGCATCGACTGTTTTGTCTTTAAATGAAGCGGTGAGAGAACAGGGAAAGGTTTTGGCTAGCGTGCAAAATTGCGCGACAGGTCTAAGGTGAAATCCGTTGGCTGAAGTGACGCTCATCGTGAGTGAAAGCGGTTTTGAAAAAAGAGTTTTAAATAAAGACATCAATAAGATTCGCTTCTGTGTGTTGACTATACAAAGGGTGTACGTATGCCTCAAAGTATAGCAAATATTTGTTATACTAAAACCCATACTCTACCTTTGAGGAATTCTGATTGAAACACCTGATTGACTTTATTGAAACAAAAGATGTATCCAAAGCTTCTATTTTTGAACACTTAAAATGCACCGAGGAAGAAGCATTGCTTATACAGTATTTGTGCAAACGGTATGTTTCTGGTCTTGAAGAGGTTTCGGTGCTTGAAATGCTTCAGGAACATTTTTCGGCGAGCGGGTATGTGTATCTGGAAAAGTTGGATCTGGTTAAAAATCTTTTGGATCTGGGCTGGATGATCCAGGTCAGTTTTGGTCAGATGAAAGCCCATGAGTCATCCAAGTTGGAGCTTCTTAGCACTTCTGTGACACCCAGTATCTCTTTGTTGAGGTTGCTTGAAGAAGGCTCTTTGGAGATTTTGCTTCCTGAGATCAAACCCTATACCGATCATCTGGAGTATCTGCAAGATCAGTTTGATATGGTTGCCCTTTTGCATAACATCGCCACATTTAAACAGGGGTTTGCGGACAACTCTTTGAGCATCGGACGGCTGAAAAACAAACTCTCACTGCTCACGACACGTATCGAAGAGCGTGTCAAGATGACAGAAGCACCGATCGTTGTAGAGGAGTTTTTTAAAGAAAAAGAGCTGGATGAAAAAGAAAAGCGCATCTTTCTTGCCTTGCTCAAAGAAGAGTATTCAGGCGGTGAGGGACATTTTAGGGAGATGAACACCCTCATAGAACTTATCTCTTTTGATGAATACGACAAGATCAAAAACCGTTCTTTACTTGAAGACGGTGCAAGATTGATCAGCGAAGAGATTATCGATTATGAAGAGATACTCAATATGTTTGGCGGAGTCAGCCGCTCGTTTTATCTGCAAGAAGAGGTGATGCAGCGTATCATCCACTCCACCAAAACTAAAAAAGTTACCAAACTCAAACTCGATGCCTTGGTCAAAGATCAGGAAATCTTTGAGTACCTCAAACCCACAACCACACTTGAGGATGTGGTGCTGCACCCTAAAACCAGAGAAACGCTCGAAAATGTCATTAAACAGGTCGATAAAGAAGTGTTCAGGAAGCTCAAAGAGTGGGGCATCAAGGACAAAAAAGGCATTGATGCACGGATTATATTTTATGGGGCAGCCGGTACGGGAAAAACGATGACGGCAATGTCTTTGGCAAAAACACTCAAAAAGCCTATTTTGTCTTTTGACTGTTCAAAAATCCTTTCGATGTATGTAGGAGAGAGTGAAAAAAACGTTCGCAAGATTTTTGATGACTTTAAAGAACTAAGCATCAAAGCAAAAGTAGAACCGATCTTGCTGCTCAATGAAGCCGATCAGTTCTTGAGTTCCAGAAGTGAAGGTACGGGAAGTTCTGCCGATAAAATGCACAACCAGATGCAAAATATCTTTTTGGAACAAATTGAAAAGTTTGAAGGTATCTTGATCGCAACGACCAATCTGCTGGGTAATATCGATAAAGCCTTTTCACGCCGCTTCAACCACAAGATAGAGTTTAAGAAGCCGGGTAAACGACAGCGTCTCATGCTGTGGCAGTTTATGCTTCCTGAAAATGCAGACTATGAAGAGGGCTTTAAGATAGAAGACCTTGCCGGACATGAACTCACCGGCGGACAAATCAATCTCATCATCAAAAACACCGCTTACAAAGTGGCAGTCAGGGATGAAAGTGTTTTTAGCCTGCAGGACTTCCTAGAAGAGATAGAAAAAGAACTGGGAAGCAGTTTTGACGGCTCTAAGAGTATGGGATTTAAGGTCTAAATTGCTTATCTAATGAGTGTTGCACCGGCATTTTTCAGTTCGATGATGCCGCCCTTGACATTGAGCGGGGTAAAGCCCTTTTCTTCCAAGATACGTGAAGCACTCACACTTCTGTTGCCTGTTGCGCAGTAGACGATAATCTTTTTATCTTTGTCTTGGCGGAGCATACCTAGGTTATTTTCAAGGTCTTGGACAGGGATGAGCATTGCATCTCTGAGATGTCCCTCTTTGTATTCTTTTATCGTTCTAACATCAAGTACACTGGTATTGCTGTCGTTTTCAGCTAAATGCAGCGCTTGTTTGGCATCTATGGATTGAAAATTGGCAAGTATCCATCCTTTGGAATAGACAAACCAAAAAAGCAGACCCGCCATGGCTATCCAGTAGAGTATGTTGGTATATTTGTTGAGTAAAGACACTTTGTATCTCCTTATAATTATTATCATTTTTTGAGATATTGTACCCGTAAATCCTTTGTTTCACATAGTTACACGCTAAAACGAATCCTCTCAAGCACCCACATCGCCAATAGAGTTTAATCATCTTTGCGCTACTATCAGACAAATATTCTGAACAGTTCTCTGCATGCGTGTTATGAGGAGAATAGATGAAAAACTTAAGGAATCAGTATGACTCATGTACTTACAGAACACCCGTATTTCGGTGTCTTTGTTTTATTTGCGCTCACAGCGGTAGCCTTCCCTGCGACGTTATGGGCGGCACGTTTTGTGTCACGAAAATTTGCACGGCTTGACACGGAAAGGCTTAAACTTAGTATTTACGAGTGTGGGCCGGAAGTCACGAAACAACCCAATACGATTTCTACCCAGTTTTACCTGATAGCACTTTTGTTTATCTTGTTTGATGTGGAGATTATCTTTATGTTTCCTTGGGCGATTGACTTTAAGTTACTCGGATGGTTTGGATTTGCAGAGATGATATTATTCATCTTGCTGCTTACAATCGGATTTGTATATGCATGGAAAAAAGGAGCACTTGAATGGCACAGCATCAAGTAAATTATGCCAGTTCAGCTGGCTTGCCGATAGCACTGACTTCGGTAGACAAACTGGTAAACTGGGGGCGTTCAAACTCGCTTTGGCCACTGACCTACGGACTCGCCTGTTGTGCGATAGAGATGATGGCATCGGGTGCATCGCGCTATGACTTTGACCGGATGGGAACCATCTTTAGAGCCTCACCAAGACAGGCAGACGTGATGATACTCGCAGGTACACTCTCCAAAAAACACTCAGAGTTTGCAAGAAGACTGTATGATCAGATGACAGAGCCTAAATGGGTTATCTCTATGGGAAGCTGTGCCAACACTGGCGGTATGTTTAACACCTATGCCACCGTGCAAGGTGTGGATCGTATTATCCCTGTGGACATATACCTACCAGGATGTGCCCCACGTCCCGAAACACTGCAGTATGCAATGATGATGCTTCAAAAAAAGATTCGTAGAGAGTCTGCAGACATGAAGAAAAATACCAAACAGGATTTGACCAATCAAACAGGTAAAAGAGCGAGGTTAATCTAATGCGTAAATATGTTCCAAAAGACAATGTACAAGGCAAGTCGTACTATACGGACAGATTTTGGGTTGCACCCCGTGTGCCTAGAGAAGAGGTTACGGATGCGCATTTTACAGGCGTGGTAGCAACGCTTGGTGTGTTGGCAAAAGAGGCACATGTGGAGCTTGGGCAGTTGATTGTACACATTGATGCAAGAGACAATGTTGCAGTCATCAAAGCGCTCAAGGAAGCATGTGGTTACACACAGTGTTCAGAACAGTCAGCCGTGGATTATTTGGCAAAAGACGGTGAGTTTGAACTCTTTTACCAACTGCTCAACGTCAATGAAGCCAAAAGAGCAAGAGTGGTGTGCCGCATTAAAAAAGGTGAAGCCATAGAGAGTATCGTACCACTATTCAATTCGGCAAATTTTGCTGAGCGTGAAATGTTCGATATGTTCGGCATTAAGGTTAACAACCATCCTTTCCTCAAGCGTATATTGATGCCTGATGACTGGGAAGGACATCCTTTACTCAAAACTTATCCGCTGCATGGGGATGAGTTTGCCTCATGGTATGAAGTCGATAAGATTTTTGGGAAAGAATACAGAGATATCATCGGACCTGAAAACAGAGACCCTGCCAAAGTGGACAGACACGATACCAAGCGTTTTGCCCGCATCGGGTACGAAGTGCCATTTGGTACAGATATCTCAGAAGGTGAAACTCAAAAAGAGATTGAATACAGTGAAGCCTTGTTGGTAAACTACAACAAAAAAGAGTCTAAAACTTTAGACAAGCGAAGATAGGGGAGTCGATGCAAGTAGCAAATAAATTATCACCATTTTTTGAAAACCTCAATTTTGAGCGTGATGACAATACGATGGTTATCAACTTTGGTCCCCAACACCCTTCTGCACACGGTCAGCTAAGACTGGTACTTGAACTTGATGGCGAACAGGTCGTTAAAGCCTATCCGGATATCGGTTATCTTCACCGCGGGATTGAAAAAATGGCGGAAAACATGACATATAATGAATTTTTGCCAACCACGGACAGACTCGATTATATCGCTTCAACGTCCAATAACTATGCGTATGCTTTGGCTGTGGAAAAACTGCTGGGTATCGAAGCACCAAGACGTGCACAGGTGATTCGAACGATGTTGCTTGAGCTCAATCGTGTGATTTCACACCTTTTCTTTATCGCTACCCATGCACTTGATGTGGGGGCTATGTCTGTCTTTTTGTACGCCTTTAGAGAACGTGAATTTGGTATGGACTTAATGGAAGACTATTGTGGTGCAAGACTGACGCATTCGGCAGTACGTATTGGGGGTGTACCTCTTGATCTGCCTGCAAACTGGTTGGAAAATCTTGCGGCATTCTGTGACAAAGTAGAGTACGAGCTTGAGCATACCTATGAAGCGCTGCTGACAGAAAACCGTATTTGGAAAATGCGTTTGGAAGATGTAGGGGTGATTTCTGCTGAGGATGCACTAAACTGGGGTTGTACCGGTGTTATGCTTAGGGGTTCGGGTGTAAAATATGACATCCGAAAAGAAGAGCCGTATGAACTCTATGCCGAGCTTGATTTTGATGTGCCGGTGAGTGACAGATGTGACTCTTATGGTCGCTACAGACTGTATATGGAAGAGATGAAACAGTCTGTACGTATCATGAGACAGCTTATTCCTATGTATGCACAGACCCAGCCGCAGCTTATGGCACATGCTCCAAAATATATTTCAGCGACCAAAGAAGATATTATGACGCAGAACTATGCATTGATGCAACACTTTGTACTTGTAACACAGGGGATGAGACCTCCTAAAGGTGAAGTGTATGTTCCGACAGAGTCTCCAAAAGGTGAACTTGGTTTTTATATCAAATCTGAGGGTGAGCCTTATGCGTACAGACTCAAGTGTAGAGCACCAAGTTTCTTCCATACAGGATTGCTTCAAAAACTTCTTGTGGGTACATATATTGCAGACGTTGTTACGATTATTGGTACGACCAACATCGTATTTGGCGAAGTTGACAGATAGGAGGTCAGTAATGGTATATACTAAAATAGTATTGAAAAGCGACAAGTCGAGTGAGCACTCTGCTGAAGAGTCTTTTATGAGCTTTGCTCAGAAAGGAACCTATTAATGAAAAGATATGATTTAAGACATTTGCATGATGATTTTTATGACAGAATGGTTGGACTGATTGACAAAGGTCTTACTGTAGGTGAGGTAGGAATTTTCCTCTTTGAAGTGGGAGATTTTGAGTGTATACAAAAATCTGCAGATGTCATCAAAGCAACAGGTCATGATTTAATGAATTCACTCAAATTCAATGAAGTGGACTGGACGATTGTTGTCAAAAAAGTAAGTGCAGAGATGGCAAAAGAAAATAGAGAAGCACTGCAAGATGCACAAAACAAATCTGAAGAAGCTGTTGAGGCTACAGAAACAACCCAAGAAGCCTAACACTTTCTGCATTTTCACTACAAGGCAAATGTATTTTTGCCTCTGTAATTTTTATCAATAAAATTTAGCTTTGTATGATAGGTTTAATAAAAAGTAAAGAGGCACTTTTCTCTAGTATAAACCAGAGAAGAAGTGCCGTGAAGATTATTTAAGTTTAGAAGCGATGTCACTTACCGCAAAACACGCATGGTTAAATGCTAATGCGATACTTCCTTGATCTGTTACGACGTCACCAATCGTATAAAGACCTTCTACATTGGTTTCCATCGTGTTCTCGTTGTAAACCGGTACATCCCACTCGCCGGTTTTAACACCTGAATTTACCAAGATATCTACAGGTGTTGTTCCACCTAGTGCGTAGACGGCTCTGTCGTACTCAGCCGTACTGCCATCTGTGAAGTTTACTTTTATTTTTCCTGTCTCTGAAGGTTCAACACTTTCGATGTCTACACCCATTTTGTTAAGGATTTTGCCGTTATCAAGATATTTCATACACATTTGTGTGTTGGTCGGGTTCATTCTTTTAATCTCAGCTTGTCTGTAGTTCAGCGTTACAACACAATCTTCCATACCTTCAAGCTCTACCAAACCATACGCATATTCGCCAGCCGTATCACCACCACCAACGATCATCACTCTTTCACCATTTTGCACTTTAGAGAGGTTAAAGTTCAAAACATCTTTAAGTTCTTTTGGAAATTTATATTTTGGTTTATTTGGTTTACCCATACGACCCACAGAGAGGATAATATTTTTTGCTCTGATGGTCTCAATGCCCTCTGCAACATTGTCTTGACCAAAAACGATTTCAAACAGACCGTCTACCCCTTTGTTCACTTTCATGATTTCATGATTGTATTCAAATTTGTCAAGTACGCCGGCATTTTTAAGTTTTTCATCCATTTGTTGGATATATTCTTCTTTTGAACACTCTTCGAACGTTACATTCCCCTTAAATTCAAACTTGATTCCCATCCAGTCTTTATCGACACGTTTGCCTTTTTTGTAAAATTTGTGAATCATATCATTGTGATGAGGTGCTTTGTCTATAACGACGATATTTTCGATGCCAGCCAGTTTTGCTTCAATGGCACACGCCATACCGCCAGGACCCGCACCGATAATGGCAATGTCTACTACTTTTCCGTTCTCATGAATCATTTTATTTCCTTACAATACTGATATTTTTTTGGATTATAACAGCCAAGCCTATAAAAGTGTGCAAGTAAAATTATAACTTTCATAATGTGATGCTATTTTGTGACTATAGGTAACATAAAAAGAAGCAAACAAGAGAACATATCTTTGCAAAAGTGCTTTAGAGGCAGATGAAGAGATACGTTTTAACACAGTACTTTGAATTTTAATTGATTTTTGATTACAATCACCGCCATAGTTACCGATGGCACAACAGCTTAGGTCTAAGCAGTCTAAAAGGAAAAAATGTGGAGCATGGGTATGAAAAATCAGAAAAGAATCAACAAAGTATGACTAATCTGAAAGAGGCTCACACGGTACGGTTTTCGGCAGATATCAGTAATGAAGAGGCAGTGCTTTTGGAACAGCTGCACAATAAATGTGGTATAGCATTGCTTTGTCCTGAAGCCAAAGCATACCAGCATTTTTTACTTGCCTATGCAAGTGCCAGCAATAACTATCTTTTTAAAGGGGATCTTGATACGGTTTCGCGTAGTGAGGTGGTCATCACTTTTGGGGTATGGTATGAAGACGACCGCTCAGAATCCCTCTGCGTGTTGCGTGATATCCTGATAGAAAAAAAACCAAAAATCGTCTTTATGCATCCCATGGAAGACAGAATCCTGCAGACTCCTGTTGAGCAGTTCATCAAGTATGAAGTAGGTAGCGAAGAGGGTGTTGCAGCACTGCTTGCACAGGCACTTTTAAACAAAAAAACACTTCCCGCAGTCATAGCAGAAAGCTTAGAGGAATTAGATATTGGGTATCTTAGTGCAGAAAGCAATGTAGGTGAAGAAGAACTTGACACGGTGTGTACTATGATAGAGGGTGGGAGCATCATTTCATTGATTGTAGGCAGTGATCTCTATACACATCCAAAAGCAGAACAGATTGCAAAACTGCTTGGATTACTTGAGTGTTATGCAAAGCTCAATGTGGTCTGTCTGCCTCCAGCACACAATGCTTTGGGTGTAGCACTGCTATGTACACTTGATGAAGCTTCAGCGGATGAAAGTGTGGTGTATCAAAGTTGTCATGAAGGGACTTTTATCAACGCCGATAAGCAAGTGTGTATGCTTCCCAATAGTCAATCAGATAGAGTTGAGGGTTTAAATGCCCTTGGTGCACAGGTAGGATACACCGTTCAAGACATCTCCGAGTTTAGCACGCTGTTACCAAAAGATAAAGGATTTCATGGGCATAACAGCAGTGTTACTGCTAAGACTTGTCTTTATGCGCTAACACCGATAGAACACTGCGGTCATTTTACTCTGGACGAAATTGATGCGTTGCCTGTGTATGACGGTGCCGTTATTTATACCTATGAGACGACAGAAAAACGAAGTGAAAAAGAGACTCTTGAAGGTGTTTTAAGCGGCTCAAAACAGTTTGCGCTCGCAGCAAAATTGCAGGATGGAGAGCGGATTTCATTTGTCATAGAAGGTGTCAAATTTACACGTGTGTTTAAGATTGATACACATATGAAAGGAGTCATTGCGCTAAATCCTACTTTTGACATAAAATTAAGTCCATCTTTGCTATCCTCTTACAGATTTAGCAGACTAGCTTTTGAAAACACCAATAATCAAAAAATAGGAAACAATAATGAGTGAAGTACAAACGGTAGAGAATATGGTAACCATTTCAATCGATGGTGCCCAGTATCAGGCAAAAGAGGGTGAATATATTCTCAATGCTGCACGCGCCAATGATGTGTTTATCCCCGCGATATGTTACCTGACGCGATGTTCACCGACATTAGCATGTCGTATTTGTCTTGTAGAGGCAGACGGTAAACAGGTCTATTCTTGTAATGCCAAAGTCAAAGAGGGAATGGAAGTGACTACTTCAACACCTACGATCCTTGAAGAGCGTAGAGCGATCATGGAAGTCTATGATGTCAATCATCCGCTGCAGTGCGGTGTGTGTGACAAGTCAGGTGAATGTGAATTACAAAACTATACGCTAGAAATCGGTGTTGATTCCCAATCGTATATGATTCCTGATACTAAAAGGGAGACGACAAATTGGTCTTCGGTGTTGCACTATGATCCGGGTCTTTGTATCGTCTGTGAACGCTGTACAACGGTGTGTAAAGACATGATAGGTGATGCAGCCATCACAACGGCAAAAAGAGGGGGTGCAGACCTCGATAAAGGCTATAAAGAGTCTATGCCAAAAGATGCCTATGCTATGTGGAACAAACTGCAAAAGTCTGTTATTGCCCCTAGTAACGGAACTGAATTTACGAACTGTTCAGACTGTGGTGAGTGTTTGGCTGTTTGTCCTGTGGGCGCATTGGTAAGCCGTGATTTTGTCTACAAGTCAAATGCGTGGGAGCTTAAACGTATCCCTGCTGTTGCAGCACACTCCAGTGACGGTGCACAAATCTATTATGAAGTCAAACACGGCTCTATTGAAGACAGAACAGAAAAGATTTACCGTGTGACCAATGAGTGGAACTTTGTTTCTTTGGACGGTTCAGCGCGTTTTGCCTATGATTTTGAAAACAGAGGTGCAGATAACACGGGTGTCAAAAAAGACAGCACTGCATTTGCTGCAGCACTGGAAGCGTTCAAAAAAGCAGAGACGATTCGTTTTAATGCGATGATCACTAATGAAGAAGCTTTGATGCTTCAGACACTCAAAGAAAAAATGGGTCTTAAACTTTACAACCCTGAAGTAAGAGCTTTCCAAAAATTCTTGGGCTATTATATTGCAGCTTCGGGTTCTTCATTGTATTCAACCGATACTGATGCCATTATGAAAAAAAGTGATTTTGTGATTGCGGTGGGGACAGCACTTAGACATGATTCTCCTGCACTCAAGTATGCATTTAACAACGTTCAGAAGCTCAATAAAGGAGCAGGACTCTACTTTCATCCTATTGCCGATACTCTGATTGCTGGTTTTGGAAAAAGTGTTGAAACATTCACACACAAAGCAGGACTGGAAGAGGCGGTACTTTATCTGATCTTGGATTTGTTCGCAGACAAAGAGAAATTGCCTACTGAAGTGAAAGCTTATATTGACAGTTTTAAGACAACAGAGACACAGACCATCACCGAAAAAGTTGAGAAAACCATCAAAGAAATGGTGCTAAACGAAGAGACGGGTGAAGAAGAAGAGGTTTCCAAAAAAGTCAAAGAGGATGTACAAAAAGAGATAATCGTTACCACCAACGGTCTTGTTGATTTGCTTGGCGGAGATTCAAGTAAATTTGATGATGTCTTTGCAAAAATGATGAGTAAAAAAGAGGCATTTTCATTGATGGTGGGCGAAGATTTTTATTTTCACCCCAAAGCAGAAAATTTAGCCAAACTGGTAGCACTCATAGAAGCTACGTGTAATATGGATGTGGTGATGACTCCACCAAAATCCAACGCTTTGGGTGTAGCACTCATCTGTGATCTTGATGACACAGCTACAGGCTACACGGTAGGCTACAATGAAAATGGTGATTTTAGACTATCAGCACTGGGTGATGGGGATTTGGACATGCCTGCGATGAACCAGCAAGAGGGCACGCTCACCTCCATGTCTAAAAGAGTGCTTCCTACCAATGCGGCATTAGAATATGAAGGCTATGAGCTGAACGATATTGTAAAAGCCCTTGTGGGTGCGCCAGAGCATACCATCGACTGGACGCAGATGCTTCCGGTAAGTAAAGGCTTTAAAGCCCTCGCATTTGATACCTTGCCCAATGCCTTCACCAATGACGGCAGAGATAACCGCGGGTATGTTTTGGATGTGACACGACAAGAGGTACAACTGCCTGCAGTTGAGCCGTTTGATCAGAGTGTTGTACTTGAGGGAGAGATCGCATACAGATGTAACCCTGCTAGACAGTTCAATGATTTTACAGACAAGTCACATGAGATTTTTGAGACCTTCTCCTTGTATGCAAGTCCTGCCAAAGCAGAAAGTTTGGGTGAAAAGGTTGAAGTGGTATTTGAAAACGGTAGTATTGTACTTGATGTGGTTAGTGACGCAAAAATGGAAGGTGATATCGTCAAGGTACCGGATTTTAAAGCTGCCAAAGACGTGTATGGTCTCTTTGGCGCATCGCGATATCAAACAGTAACAATCAGAAAGGTGTAAGATGGAAATAACACTGGTAGAAACGCTTCCTCAGGCGATACATGAGGTAACAGCAGTAGGTGTCATCATCAAAGCCGTGATCATTTTGGCTGTGATTTCAGCCATTGCAGGATTTGGTACGTATATAGAGAGAAAAGTGCTTGCATTTATGCAAAGACGTCTTGGACCGATGCACGTAGGACCTTATGGTTTGTTGCAGATTGCAGCAGACGGGATTAAACTCTTTACCAAAGAAGATATTGTCCCGCAAAATGCCAATAAATTTATCTTTATGGTTGCGCCTATTATTACAGCAGCCACAGCATTTATTGCGCTTTCGGCAGTACCTGTATTTCCTGATTTTACCATTCCTGAGTTTGTGCCTTTACTCGGAGGTGTCTTTGTGCCTTCAATCGCATCTGATATCAATGTAGGTGTATTATTTGTTCTCGGTATGATGGCAGCCGGACTTTACGGGCCTTTGTTGGCAGGAATGTCTCAGGCCAATAAATGGGGAATCATCGGATCAGCCAGAACAGCGATCCAGTTTTTGTCTTATGAGGTCGTGACGGGGCTTTCTATCTTGGCACCGATTATGTTAGTGGGTTCACTATCTTTTGTGGATTTCAACAATGCACAAAGTGGAGGCATTGGCTCCTGGCTTATCTGGCAGCAACCGGTAGCATTTGTGCTGTTTTTGATTGCAGGATTTGCAGAGACAAACAGAACACCTTTTGACCTTCTTGAACATGAAGCAGAAGTTGTCTCAGGGTACGCAACAGAGTATTCGGGGATGAGATGGGGTATGTTCTTTATCGGTGAGTATGCAAACATGATAACCGTCGCGATTATCGCTTCGGTTGTATTTTTGGGCGGTTATGATGCAGACTGTACGTTGGGATGGCTGTTTATCATACTCAAGATAGCATTCTTCTTCTTCTTGATGTTATGGGTAAGAGCATCATGGCCACACGTTAGACCGGATCAATTGATGTGGCTTTGCTGGAAAGTATTGATGCCGATTGCTGTGGTCAATATAGTAATTACGGCAATCGTGATGATGGTATAAGGAAAAAATATGAGTTTAGAACATTTTAAAAACAGAAATATAGGCACACAGCACTATACGACCATAGATGTAGGTCACACTCCGGTGGGTGCAATGCAGACATTTACCCAAGTTGCAAAAAGAACAGTCAAAGGTGAGCTTTTTGTAGGTCTATGGGTCACACTGCGCGAGATGATCAATGCGCTGTTTAAAGGTGACATGGCTACAGTCAAATACCCCTTTGAAAAACTCCCTATCTCACCACGATACAGAGCCATTCATGATATGCTCAGGCTTCTTGAGAGCGGAAGCTACCGTTGTATCGGGTGTGGACTTTGCGAAAAGATTTGTATCTCTAACTGTATCTCTATGGATACACGTTATGATGAAAATCAGCGTAAAGAGGTGAGCGAATATACGATTAACTTCGGCCGTTGTATTTTTTGCGGATACTGTGCGGAGGTATGTCCGGAACTTGCCATCGTGCATGGACCACGCTATGAAAATGCTTCAGAGCAAAGAGCCGGATTTTCTCTCTTTGAAGATATGCTCACTCCTATTGATAAGCTCAATCTGCAGCAAGAGTATGACGGATTTGGCGCAATCTCTCCCAATGCCGATGACAATATTAAAAAAACGCCATTAGCGTATTAAGGAGAAGAGCTTATGTTTGAAAACTTTATAAACGCGTTTTTAACCGCAGAAGGGTTTGCCTTTTATCTCTTTGCTGCGTTAACTACTGTTCTATTTTTGATTACTGTATTGAGTAAAAATATTCTCTATGCGATGACCTCATTGGCTGCAGGAATGGTGCTTATTTCAGGATTTTTCTTCTTGTTGGGTGCAGATTTTTTAGGTGTGGTACAGCTTGTTGTGTATGTTGGTGCGATTATGGCGTTGTATGCGTTTGCGATGATGTTTTTTGATGCAACCAGAGATATTAAAGAGAAAAATACAAACGGGATGTTGGTATTTGCTCTTGGCGGACTTTCTGCATTGGTCTTGGTACTGATGTTTGCAGCACCTGTTTTTTCAGAAAATGTGGTTGCGTTGTATCCGATGACCGAAGGTGTGGGGAATGCGCAGGATGTGGGTATTGTACTCTTTACAAAATATTTGGTTCCGTTTGAAGTTGCAGCTCTGATGTTGTTGGTTGCAATGATTGCAGGGATTATCCTTGCAGGTAAAAAAATGGATCAAAGTTTGACTGAAGATATGAGTGCAGATGATGAAATTATGATAATAAAGGATGAAAAATGATAGGTCTTTCTCACTACCTGATCATCGCAGCAATACTCTTCTCTATAGGATTGGCAGGTGTACTGAGAAGAAGAAACCTTTTGATGCTTTTCTTCGCAACTGAAGTCATGCTCAATGCGGTCAATATTGCCTTTGCGGCTATTTCACACTATTATAATGATTTAACAGGTCAAATGTTTGCATTTTTTATCATAGCAATCGCTGCCTCTGAAGTTGCTGTAGGGCTTGGGATATTGATTGTATTGTATAAAAAACACGGAAGTCTTGATCTTGATGATCTAGCAAGCATGAGAGGATAATGATGGAAAAATTTGTATATATTGCACTGTTTGCCCCCTTGGCAGGCTCTCTTTTTGCTGCACTTTTTGGTATGACGCCAAGAAAAATATTTGTTGGTATTGTGGGTTCTGTATTTATAGGACTTGCCTTTGTCGCTTCAGCGATATTGGCATACAACCTTTACGTAACAGGTACCGTTGTACATGTTACTATGATGGATTGGATCAATGCCGGTGAATTCAATGTAGCCTTTGGTTTTGTGGTCGATCAGATTTCGGTAACGATGATGACAGTTGTATCACTGGTCTCAACGATAGTGCATGTGTATGCCATCGGGTATATGGATCATGACAAGAGTTTCAACCGATTTTTTTCCTATCTGTCAGCATTTGTATTCTCTATGATGATACTCGTGATGTCAGATAACTTCCTTGGACTTTTCATCGGCTGGGAAGGTGTGGGTGTCTGTTCTTGGCTACTGGTTGGTTTCTGGTACCACAAAGCCGATAAAACAAGAGAAGAAAACCCTTCTATCTCTCCCTCATGGGCTGCCAATGAAGCATTTATCATGAACCGTATTGCTGACCTTGGGATGTTAATCGGTATCTTTATACTCTACTGGAATACAGGCTCACTCCAATATGATGAAGTCTTTGCACAATTACCCTACTTGAGTGAAACAGTACTGGTTGGTGCTGCAGTAGCACTCTTCATCGGTGCGATGGGTAAATCAGCACAGTTTCCTCTGCATACATGGCTGACCGATGCGATGGAAGGACCGACACCGGTTTCAGCCTTGATTCACGCAGCCACCATGGTAACAGCAGGGGTATTTTTGGTCATCAGATCAAATCCGCTCTACAGTATGCCGGAAGTCTCAGATGTGAGTTTCTTCATAGCCAGTTTAGGTACTTTTGTTGCGTTTTATGCTGCATCAATGGCTTTGGTGGAACGTGACCTTAAAAGAATTATCGCGTATTCTACCCTTTCACAGTTGGGTTATATGTTTGCAGCGGCAGGTCTTGGTGCCTACTGGATTGCACTGTTTCACCTTGGGGCTCACGCTTTCTTTAAAGCACTTCTCTTTCTTGGTGGGGGTAACGTCATGCATGCGATGCATGATGAACTCGACCTTTTCAAAATGGGTGATTTGCGCAAAAAAATGAGAGGCACATGGATCTATATGACCATCGCTTCAGTGGCACTTGCCGGATTGCCTCCTTTGGCTGGTTTCTGGTCAAAAGATGCAATCATTGAGACGGCGTTTAATGAACACACTTATATTTTGTGGGGAATGCTCGTGCTCACAGCGGGTATGACAGCATTTTATTCTTTTAGACAAGTCTTTTTATCTTTCCATGGTGAAGACAGACATACACCATTAGGCTTTCATCCGCATGAAATGTACAGATTTGTACTCATCGCAATGTCACCTTTGGCTATACTTGCCATCATTACAGGTTGGTTTATGAATAGCTATAAAGCATTTATCTATCAGATTGGTGAGGGTGTACAGTATGAAATGTCAGAACATACGCATCATTTGGCAACTTATCTTGGTTTGATTGTTATCTTCTTTGCCCTAAGCGGTATCGTGATTGCCTATTTGAAATACGCAAGAACAGGTGAACATGCCTTTAGACGCAATGAAGAAAAAGAGAACGGGTTCTTTTATAAATTACTCAAAAATCAATATTACGTACCTAAATTCTATGAAGAGTTTATCACTAAACCGTATATGATGATTTCTGAGAAGTTCTGGACAGAAGTGGATTTAAAAATAGTCGATGCAAGTGTAGACGGAATTGCGAAATTCCTCTATGGTGCAGGAGACAAAACAAGAAGTATGCAAACGGGTAACCTTTCAAACTATCTCAATTGGATGGCTGTAGGTGCGGTACTACTCTTGGTAATTGCTGCAATTTCAGCGATGATAGGTTAAGGGGGAGATATGGAAAATATTTTAAGTGTATTGGTATTTTTTCCCGCAGTTGCAGGACTGTTGGGATTTGTAGTAGATAAAAATAGTATTAGAACCTATGGTATTACCGTAGTCACCATAGAGTTCTTACTTTCATTGTGGTTATGGCTAGGTTTTGATATGGCAAACCCCGGTATGCAGTTTGTGGAGATGATACCACTCATTCCGGATATGGGGATTTCCTATTATCTTGGTGCGGACGGGATCTCTCTCTTTATTATTGTCATGACAACACTGATGACACTCATTGGTATGGCAAGTATGGGTGAGACTAAAAATATCAAAAATATGATTTTGTCTCTTCTTTTCTTGGAGATGACCATGGTTGGTGTCTTTGTGGCACTGGATGCGATTTTATTCTATCTCTTCTGGGAACTTTCGTTGGTTCCGATGCTTTATATCGTCGGTGCATGGGGTGGGCCGTTAAGGGTTTATGCTGCGATCAAATTTTTTCTCTATACCTTCACAGGCTCACTGATTATGCTCGTAGGTATGCTATTTGTTGCCTATATCTACCATAGCCTTACGGGTGTTTGGAGCTTTGCTATTACAGACTGGTATGCATTGGTGCTCCCGGTCAATTATCAATTATGGCTCTTTGCTGCATTTTTTATTGGGTTTGCGATTAAAGTACCGATGTTTCCGTTTCATACATGGATTCCCTATGCCCATGGACAGGCACCTACAATCGGTTCGGTGATTCTTGCCGCTGTATTGCTTAAAATGGGTACCTATGGATTTGTACGATTTTCGCTTCCTATGTTCCCTGATGCTTCAGTCCTTTCCATTACACCAATTGCAGTATTGTCGCTGATTATGATTATCTACACCGCGATGATAGCCTATGCACAAAAAGACATAAAGCAAGTGATTGCCTACTCTTCGGTGTCGCATATGGGTATTATCATGCTGGGTCTTTTTGCGATGAATGCTGAAGGGTTAAGTGGTTCAGTCTTTCAAATGTTGTCTCACGGGATTGTCTCAGGCGCACTGTTTATGTTGGTGGGTATGATATATGAGCGAAGACACACAAAACTGATGTCAGAATTTGGCGGTATTGCAGCCGTGATGCCTAAATTCGCACTGATTTTTGGGATTATGCTGATGGCATCCGTGGGTTTACCGTTAACGATTGGTTTTGTCGGTGAGTTTTTGGTACTTCTTGGATTTTATCAGGTCTCTCCTATGATGACCATCTTAGCTGGAACATCTATTATTTTGGGTGCAGTGTATATGTTACGAGTCATGAAAAAAACGTTCTTTGGTCCGCTCGATAACAAAGAGAACAAAAAATTGAGTGATTTAAACACCAGAGAGACATGGTCACTTATTCCATTGGTAGCCATAGTCATTTGGCTTGGGGTCTATCCTAAACCGGTACTAGCACCTATCGATAATTCAGTCAAAGCATTGTTAAACTTTATGGATGAGAAAGCAATCACGCAAGAGGCAAAAGATTTGATACGCCTTAGCAATACAACAAAGGGAGGTAACTAATGCTAGAGCCAATCAAAGTGGGTTTAGAGAGTCTAAATCTTATTACACTTGCGCCCATGCTTATTACCATAGTAGGCGGTTTGATTATCCTGATTATCGATCTACTGAACAACAAGATACACAAATCACTTTATGTCATGTTAACCATATTGGTGCTTTTTATTGATTTTGGTGCAGTTCTTGGCTTAAATGTCAATGAACGGGGTTTCTTTGATGTCATGCTGATAGACGGTATTTCCATTATCTCTCAACTGCTCATTATCGGCGGTTCGATGATATTTACACCGCTTGCACTCACATCAAAAAGATTTCATGAGTATTCGTACCCTGAATTTTTTGCACTTTTCTTGTTTATGATTGCAGGGTTTCAGTTTATGGTGGCTTCAGATAACCTCATTCTTATTTTTGTAGGTCTTGAGACGGCATCACTCTCACTCTATACGCTTATTGCGCTTCATAATAGAAGCAACTCCTATGAAGCAGCGGTGAAGTATTTTACCATGGGTGCTCTCGCAGCTGGTTTTTTTGCGATGGGTTCAGCTGTGGTCTATGCTTTAACAGGGTCAGTAGAACTCTATAAAGTGGCTGAAGTACTTGCAGGGCGCATGAATGAGACAGGGTTGATGATTACCATTTTTGGCTCATCTGTGTTGTTGATGGTGGCGTTTGCCTTTAAACTCTCACTCTTTCCTTTCCATACATGGGTACCCGATGTCTATGAAGGTGCTTCTTCACCTTTGGCAGGGTATATGTCCGTGGTGCCAAAAGTTGCCGCATTTGTCGTCAGTATCAGAATTTTTGGTATGTATATTGATTTGGGTGTCGAGTGGGTAAGATGGATGATTTTAGGCATTGCAGTCATCACGATGACACTGTCGAACATTATGGCACTGGTACAAAATGATGTGAAGCGTATGCTGGCGTACTCTTCCATCTCTCATGCAGGTTTCATCATGGCTGCCATGGCACTCGATACCAGCGAAGGAAATACCAGTATCTTCCTTTACTATGCACTCTTTATGTTTACGAATCTGGGCGCATTTGCAATGCTGTGGATCTCTCGTCACAAAACAAGACGTTTTGACATCGACTATGACCATCCGTATGAAAAGTTTGCAGGATTTATCAAAGTTATGCCAATGGGTGCAGTGGTGATGGCATTGTTTATGCTTTCACTAGCAGGTGTTCCTCCATTCTCAGTATTTTGGGGTAAGATTTATGTGATGCAGGCTGCTGTCAATGCTGGCTATGTCTGGCTTGCAGTGGTTATGGGACTTAACTCGGCGATTGCTGCATACTATTATTTGAAACTGATTGTATTTATGTTTCTTAAAGACCCTATCAAAGATGTTGATACGATTTACTATAACCTTTCAAAACCACTCATGGTGATTATCGGTTTTGCAACATTTGCTACGATAGGAGCGATTTTCTACGTACAACCGCTTCTTTCTTATCTATACTATATGATAAGCGCAAGCGGATATTGATAACAGAGGGGAGAGTTTCTCTCCCTTCACTTTTGTATCCTATGAAGTTTTTCACACACAAGGCTATTTTACATGAATGTGAATGATGTTGTTTTTGATAATGTTAAAAAAATTATCAAACAAGACAGAAAAAATGTTTTTAACCTCATTTATTATTCGGTGATTGATGCACTGTTGGTCCTGTCTATTCCTCTAGCCTCCTCTTTCGTTATTAACAGTATTCTTGCGCATGCATCCTTTTCGATTTACATACTGGGTTTTATTATTCTTGTTTTATTTGTTTTTGTAACGATATTGCAAGTGATTAAAGAGTACATTATTGAGAAATTTCAACAGAAACTCTTTATAAAAGCAGGCATAGAAATAGCACTAAAAGCGATGGAGTTAAGAGGCAAAGCCTTGGTTGATCCCAAGATGTATAAAAAACTGATGAATTATTTTTTTGATGTTACAGCGATTCAAAAGGTCTTCCCCATTTTGTTGCTTGATGGTTTGGGTGTTGGGGTAAAGATGTTGGTGAGTATGTTGCTTCTGTTGGCATTTAACCCGTTGTTATTTGTTGCAGGAATCATATTTTTTACACTCTATTTTTATATCATTTTATTTTTGGGACGTAATGGCATCGATTTTGCATTAAACCGATCTGATGCAAAACACTCTACGATTTACTTTCTACAGCATATCAAAGATGAAGAAGGCAGTAATGAGGAGATACTTCAGCGGTTTGATAGTAGTCTGAGTCACTATGCCAAAGCAAGACAGAAATTTTTCAAAATCATTATTAAACAATTAGCACTTACCTATTTCATAGAAGGACTTATTTTTAGTATTTTTTTGATTTTGGGTGGTTATTTGGTTATTATCGGCACGTTACCACTGGGCGAATTTGTTGCAGCTGAGATCATTGTGACCTCAATAACCTATTCGCTTAAAGGATTTGTAAAACAGCTAGACTATATCTATGACACCATCGAAGGATTTTACAAGATCCATAAATTGTCTGTTGGTTTAGAGGGTCAAAACCTATGAGACATTTTGAGTTTACCGCACTAAATCTAACAAAAACAAACCCTTTAGCAGAAAAGATATGGTTTGTAAGTATCGTGATTTTGTTATTTTTGATAGCTGTGCTTTTTTTGCCATGGAGACAAACCGTCGAGGGTGAAGGTCAGCTGATAGCGTATGATGCAAATGAAAGGGTGCATACTATCTCGGCGACCATAAATGGATTTATTGATCACTATTATACAGGTGAAGACCAGCATGTCTTAAAGGGAGACAAGCTCTTTACTATGACAGATTTGGATAAAGAGTATACAAAACGTGTATATAGTATGAAGGAGAGCTTGGAGATACAGTATGCAAATACAGAGAAAGAGATAGAAGCACTTAAAAAGAACAAAACCAGTACTGAAGAACAAAAAAAGATACGTACAGCACTCTATGAAAAACACTATAAGCAAGCAGAGGAGCAGGTAAAAAGTCTGCAGCTCAAACGTAAAGCACAATTCAATCGTTATACGATAGAGCTGAATAATTTCAAAAGGATAGAACAGCTTTACAGGGAAAAAATTGAATCAAAGCGTCATTATGAAAAAGCGCAAAATAGTTATATCGTTCAAAAAGCACAATTGGAAAAAATAGATATCGATATCAGTGTACAAAAACGTCGATTGAGTATCATTGAACAAGAAAAAATGCAATTTATGGAAGAGATAAACAATACATTAAGAACGATTGATAATACCATTCTCACATCTCAAACACGCCTAAATGGATTAAAAAGAGAACAAGAGAGACAACTCACTGATATAGCCCGATATGAAACAGCTGCTGTGTTAGCACAAAGAGACGGCACAGTCATGAGAATATTAAAAAATGACAAAAACACCTATGTGAAAAAAGGCGAAGATGTTTTGCAATTTTCACCTGATGTCAGTACAAGAACGGTTTTGCTTAAAGTGTCTGATTTCAATATGCCGCTTATCAAAGAAGGGCTGAGTGTGAGGATACGATTTTATGGATGGCCTGTACTCAATATCCCCGGATGGCCGATGATCCGTTTTGGAACCTTTGGCGGTATCATCAAAAAAGTTGACCCTGTATCTCACGAAAAAGGTTACTACTATGCCTATGTGGTTGAAGATCCAAAAGAGCCTTGGCCGTCACAAAAAGAGTTGAGAGTCGGTACGGGTGCGACTGTATGGGTCGCATTGTCCAATGTTCCAATCTGGTATCAGCTATGGCGTTTAATGAATGCATTTCCGCCCAAAATGGTTACGCCAGAGAAAAAACCGTTATGAAAACCGTAATCGTATCAACGCTTGTCATGGTGTGTTGCACGCAATACGCCATCGCCAAAGAGGTATTCAGGGTTGAGCAGATAGCAAGATATCTCACTAAAGAAAATCCTTATGTTTATACCGCAATAGGCAAACAGTATATTGACGAGGCGCGTGCACAAGCCTCTATGGGAGCATTTGATAGTAAACTCTCATCGTATATGGACAATAAGGAATATCCTCTCAGTGATGGAAGATACCTAGATGTCACTTTGGCAAAACCCATTGAAAATGGAACAGAATTATTGGTTGGTTATCGAAAAGCAGAAGGAATACAAGAATACAATAATATCAAAACAGGAGATGAAGGGGAGTACCGTATAGGGGTTAAAGTGCCCATATTCTCTATCTTAAACGATATGAGCTATCGTAAATACACGGTTGAGTCAGCCTCGCTTGGTGCAGTGCAATCAAAGTTTGAAGCACAGAATAATATACGAAATCTTTACTCCAGTGTAATTGTTTCATACTATACGCTTTTGTATTATCATGAGATTTTTAAGCTAGAAAAAGCACTTCTGCAAAAAGCAGAGAAAAGATATGCTTTTACGCGCTCAAGAGTCTCTTCGGGTGATTTGCCTGAGGTGGCATTGTTAGATGCAAAACAGCAGATTCTTCAGCGAAAACAAAGAGTACTGAGCACACAAAACAGCTATCATAATGCGTTTAGAATTTTGTTAAAATATTTGAATATCTCACAAAATCAGTTTGATGCACACTATCAGCTTCCTTCTTTGTCGCTTTTGAAAAAAAACAGGATTGTCCTGCAATCAGCAATAGATGAAGCATTGGAAAAAAGATCTGATTTGAGAGCACTTGAATACAAAAGGGCAAAACTTAACCTTCAGGGTGATTATAATGCATTGTCACAATATCCTGATGTGAGCATTTCTGCGTATGGGGTGCAGGATATACGTTACGGCAGCGGAACAAAGGTTGGATTGAATTTTGATTTTCCGCTTGAGCGAACAGGTTATGAGGGAAGAAAAGTAGAGATTCAAAGGGGTATCGCACAAGTTGAAGAAGAACAAAACAAGTTAAAACTGGAGTTGAAAACAAACTTGACCAATTTACTCTATTCTTTAGAAGTACTGAATGAAAATATTAAAAACAGTCAAGAAGAGATCGGGCTGGTAGAAGAACTTGAGAGAGTTGAAAATAAAAAATATGAAGTGGGGTCAAGTAATCTTTTTGAAGTCAATCAGCGTGAAATGTTTACGCTTCAGGCACAACAGAAACAATTGGAGTATTACCTCAATATTTTACTCATTCAGCAGGATATCAAAAGAGAAATGGGTGAACTGTTGACACTTTAAAGGTTTTGAAGTAGGCTAGTCTAATGCCAATTCAATGCATCAAAGTGTTGCGCCAATACATCAACACTGCCTTTGATAACATCTTTAAATTGAGAGGTGTTAAAGGTAGTTTGCCTTTTTGCCAGACGCGCTGTGTTGGTGGTAATTTTCTCTATGAGCATGGTTTTGTCATAGATGCCATCGAGATAACTTAGTGTCTCCTTGATACCTATGGCACCCATGCAGTTGGGTGTGCGGGTGTATTTATGCTCCAACATACAAATTTCATCAATGAGCCCATTCTCAACCATGAGTTTAGTACGTAGTGCGATACGCTCTCTCAGGCACTGTTTATCGATCTCTATCTGATAAATGGGGAGTGGTTCGGTGATGGTGGGCTGTGGAGGATTGCGTTTAAAATACTCAGAGGGGGTAAGCCCAGTTTGCAGATAGATAAGCAAGGCTTTTTCGATGCGGTAGCTATCGGTGGCTTCTATCTGTGACATGTAGCCCGCATCTAAGCGATGAAGATAGACATAAGTTTTTTGAAGTTCACGCAGCATCTCATTTGCCTGTTGTTTGGTTTGCTCGTCTATTTTTGGTAAGCTACTGATGCCTTCTATGAGCATCTTGAGATAAAAACTTGTCCCCCCCACAATGATAAGATTTTTCTCTTCTTGTAAACAGTGGGCAATAACTTCATGGTAGAGCCCGATAAAAGTGGTCACATCAAACGGTTCATTGGGGTAAAGCATATCGATGCCAAAATGCTTGATGTCACCACGCTCTTCAAGACTTGGTTTAGCGGAGGTGATGTCAATCTCTTTGTAAAGTGAAAGTGAATCGAGCGATAAAATATGTGCATTCAGCTTGTTTGCCGCATCAATGGAAAGCGCCGTTTTCCCAGACGCAGTAGGCCCGATGAGTGCAAGTTGTCTGAAGGTTTTCATAGCGTAATCATACCATAACCCCAAAAAAGGTAAAATAGTATTTTCATGAAGAAGGCAAACAATGAATTTATTTGACAAAAACAATCGCTTTAATATAGCCAATATCGTAACCTACCTCAATGTCTCAGCGGGGGTGATGGCTATCTTTTTTATTGTAAAAGGGGATTTTTTCACTGCCATTATCCTTGCGTGGATTGCAGGGGCATGTGACATCATCGATGGCAAACTGGCTAGAAAATACAACCTTTCTACTGAGTTTGGCATACAGCTCGACTCGTTTGCAGACTTTCTCTCTTTTGTCGTGATGCCTGCTTTTTTGCTCTTTTATGCACTCAAAAAGCAGAGTGCCTTAGCGGATCTGGAAGAGATAGTTGTGGGCTTGGTGTTTGTTTGGTATATCATCAGCGGTTTGCGCAGACTGGTAGAGTTCAATCTCAAGATGGATGTCGGCGAAGTGGCAAAATACTTTGAAGGTGTTCCCACACCGCTTGGCGCGATACTGTTATGGATACTCTATCTGCTCAATACCTATGGTGTACTCACCAGCGGGTATCT
>NCHB01000061.1 GCA_002281755.1 Sulfurovum sp. 16-42-52 | reverse complement strand
ATTTCAAAGAAAAATAGCTAAAAATTAGAGAGTTTATTTTTTAGATGCTACAATATTTGAAATCAGATGGATTCTTTGGGTTTTTCAGAGGGTTCAATAAGAAAAAAAAGAAGATTTTTGCACTGTGTTTCATAAAAGACCTTTTGGGGCTTAAAAGTGAAGGCAGCTTTTTGCTGCTGCCTTAAGATAGATTAGGATTGTTTGCTCTTGACAAATTTTTCGATACGTCTGATGCCTTCACGGATGGTGGTGATGTCTGTAGCAAAAGAGAATCTAAAATACCCTTCTGCACCAAAACCGATCCCTGGAACCACCGCAACGCCTGTAGCCTGAAGCAGTTCTTTACAGAAGGTGATGGAGTCATTGGAGATATCTTTGGTGTTTACAAAAAGATAAAATGCTCCCTGTGGTCTGAGTACGGAGAGTCCATCAATCTCGTTAAAGAGTTTCACGGCTTCAGCTGCTCTGCCTTCGAAGGCTCTTCTCATCTGCTCGATCTCTTCATCTACTTTACCCTCAAGTGCGACTAAAGCAGCTTTTTGGGTGATCGAGTTGATGTTGGATGTACTTTGGCTTTGGAGGCTGTTCATGGCTTTGATAAGTTCTTTGTTTGGGGTTGCCAGATACCCAAATCTCCATCCTGTCATCGCAACCGATTTACTCAGACCGTTAATGGTCACGCATCTTTGGTACATATCTTCAGAGATACTTGCAGCTGCGACAAAATCTGCGCCAAATACCAGTTTTTCATACATCTCATCTGAAGCAACTAGGATGTCCGTACCTTCAAGCACAGCAGCCAAAGACTCAAGTTCAACTTTGGAGTAGACTGAGCCTGTAGGATTTGAGGGTGAGGTGAGAACAATCATTTTAGTCTTAGGCGTGATGGCAGCTTTAAGCTGATCATCGGTGATCTTAAATCCGCTTTTTTCATCCGTTTCGATGATCACTGGAATACCCCCGGCGTACTTGACCAATTCAGGGTAGGTGACCCAGTAAGGTGCAGGGATGATGACTTCATCGCCTTCGTTGATGACTGCTTGAAAGAGGTTGAACAAAGACTGTTTGGCACCATTGCTGACGATGATGTCTGAGGGCGCATACGTTAGAGTGTTTTCTCTTTTGAGTTTTTCTGCGATGGCTTCTAAAAGCTCAGGAATACCCGCAACAGCGGTGTAGCGTGTAAATCCTTCATTTAAGTGAGGGAGAGAGTGTTTGGATACGATCGGATAGCATAAAAAACCCTTAGATAAAAAATTTCTGTCTAGTATAGCTAAAAGTGGTTTAGAGCTGCTGTATTTTAGTCCATAGAGTGGATAAAATTGTCGTAGAGTTCCTCAAGTTCATGGTCTTTTTCTTTAATGTGGTTGTTGTCGCCTGTTTCGATGGCTGCTTCAAGCACCGCGATACGTTTGAGCAGGTATTCAAAGATCTCTTTGTTAACATCGGGGATTTTGTCGTGGCTGAGAGGGTTTTTATCATAGCCTCTTTTGAGTACACGTGCAGGTATGCCTACCGCTGTTGACTCAGGCGGAACGTTTTTGACTACAACAGAGTTGGCACCCACTTTGGAGTTTGTTCCGATGGTGATGTTACCCAGTATCTTTGCTCCCGTACCGATGACGACACCGTCTTCAATGGTCGGGTGCCTTTTGCCTTTGTCTGTACTTACGCCACCGAGTGTCACTTGCTGATAGATGAGCACATCATTGCCGATGACAGCGGTTTCGCCGATAACTACACCCATTCCATGGTCTATAAAGACTCTACGACCTATCTGTGCAGCAGGGTGTATGTCGATGACGGTGAGAAATTGACCGATAGCGGAGATAAATCTTGGCAGAAAACGCAAGCCTTTTTGGTAAAGCCAGTGTGCGATGCGGTGAAACAGAAGAGCCCACAAGCCAGGGTAGTTGAAAAATAGCTGAGAAAATCTTCTTTAATGAGACTAAATGGATTCACGCTACTCCTTAATTTCTTTCATCTATCGCCTGAATGGTCTTAAGATAACTGTTTTCACTTAAATAAAGATAGAGTTTACCTAAAAGTGCACGTTTTTCTTCATTGCTGATATGGTCGGACTCTTCTATTTTATATTTGAGTGCCTTGTCTATAATGTTCGTATCATAATCAAGGTCATCGAGTACATCCATGAGGTTTTGTGCTTCGATGAGGTCTTCCACAATGTATTTGCCATTTTCATCGAAGGTGATGACCGCTTCGGTGGGATGGGTAAAGAGATTGTGTTGCATACCCAGTACTTCTTGGTATGCTCCCGTGAGGAAGAACGCAAGAAAATACTCCTCTAGGGATACATCAATATCATGCAGATAGAGTGGCAGGTCTCGATTGAACCCTATCTCACCGTCGCTGTCACAGGTAATATCCCAAATACTCGCGGGATTGGTCGGTTTGAAAATCAGGCAGTGACTGGAATGCAGAAAAGTTCACCAAGTACTTTTCCTGAATACGGTCCTGCAATTTTTTGAGCTCATCCACATCTTCATCATTAAGTAGGGCAATCGCTTTTTTGATGATGAGGTTGACCAGTATTTCTGTGTTAGAGCGGTCTTCAAGGTCTATATAGCCCAAATCAAATAGGGTCAAAAGGCTTTCCATATGATCAAGGGTATCATGCAGATATTCTCTGGCATGAGAGCGTTTCATGTTGTTATACAAATCATAGAGTTCAGCGATGAGCGGAGGATTAACCTCTTTGAGTCTCAATCCTTTTTCATTGTATTCTTGGGAAAAAAGTTCCAGTACCGGTGCAACAAGCACAGAGTGGCTGGCAGCGATGTAGCGTCCTGACTCAGTAAAGATGTCCGGTTCTTGTACGTTCTTACTTTTTGCAATCTCCTGCATCAAAAAAATCACGTCATTGGCAAACTCTTTGATGGAGTAGTTTCTCTCCTGATGGTGCGGGTGCTGACTGTATTCTACTGCAAGCCCTCCACCGATGTTAATCGCACCCAGCGCATCTGCACCGCGTTTTTTAAGTTCGGCGTAAATGTTTCCGGCTTCTCTGAGTGCTTTTTTGAGCGGTGCGATGTCACCCATCTGTGAGCCTATGTGAAAATGCACCATCCAGAGATGACTGAGTAAATCATTGCTTTTGAGCATCTCATAGGCTTCAAGGAGTTCGGTGGAGGTGAGTCCGAATTTTGAACTGTATCCGCCACTTTTTGCCCAGATTCCGATACCTGAACTGTGTAGACGGATGCGCACGCCTATCTTGGGCGCAATGGGCATTTGGATATTGTCATTAAACTCTTTGTTGACCTGAATGATGGTCTCAAGCTCTCCAAGCCCTTCAATGGTTACTGTGATGTTGTGTCCCATCTTAGCTGCGATGAAACACAGAGAAATCATCTCTTTGTCTTTAAAACCGTTGACCGTAATGGGTGCACCGACAGGGGTTTTGGTCATGGCAATAATCAACTCGGCTTTGCTCCCGGCTTCCAATCCATAGTTATAGCCCTTGGAGACATCCATCAGCGCATGCACAAAATTGGGAAACTGGTTTACCTTTAACGGAAAGACGGCTTGAAAATTGCCTTTGTAGTCAAACTCGTTTTTGGCATTTTCAAAGGCAGTAAAAAGGGTCACGATCTGTTTTTTGATGAGGTGCGGAAAACGCAAGAGCAAAGGCCCCTTGTAGCCTTTTTCTCGTATGTCATTGGTGATTTCAAGCAAAGAAGGCTTGGAGGCATGATTGATATTGATGGTGTCTTTCTTGATGACAAAATTGTCATCTCCCCAGATCGCTAAACCGAAACTTTTCATAGATACGCCTCTTCCTTGATTATAAGTGAAAGAATTATACCTTATCTTTTACAAAAAATTAACTATAATGAACCCTATGAAGCCAACATATCTTACGATTGAAGAACATTCAGGCTATAGTGAACTTCGTGCACAAGAAGAGTGGACTTTACACAGTGTTACGGCTATACAAGAACAATTAGACCTTGTTCCAGAATCAAAAAAAATAGTGTGGGATCTCTCTGGTGTAACTTCCTTTGACAGTGCTGGTGTTTTGCTGTTTATAGACTATCTGGAACGCTTTGAGCGCTTTGGCGAAGTCACTCTCACAGGCTACAGTGACAATCAAAAAAAGATGTACACCCTGCTCAAATCAACAACAGATACACGCATTCCTGTTCCCAAAAAACATTTTATCCAAACCATAGGCAAGGCGGCGGTTGAAGTCTATGGTGATATACAGGCATTTATCCTTTTTTTGGGTCATCTGTTTGTAGCCATGGCGCATCTGCTGTTTCATCCCAAAGATATACGTTTTAAAGAGATAGTCTATCATGTGCATCAATCAGGTCTGAATGCACTGGTGATTATCGGGCTGACCTCTTTTTTGGTGGGTATGGTGATCGCCTATCAAGGAGCAGTGCAGTTGGCAAAGTTTGGAGCCGATATTTTTATTGTTGATACGGTTGCTATCTCCATGGTGAGAGAACTGGGGCCCATGATCACTGCCATTGTCATCGCCGGGCGCAGTGGCTCGGCATATACAGCAGAGATAGGTGCGATGAAGATAACTGAAGAGATAGCCGCCATGCGTACCATGGGTTTTGATCCGTATTATTTTTTGGTGCTTCCGCGGGTGTTTGCGATGATGATAGCCTTGCCTTTGCTGATTTTTTTTGCCGATATTGTGGGCATATTTGGA
>NCHB01000017.1 GCA_002281755.1 Sulfurovum sp. 16-42-52 | reverse complement strand
CTCGGACACTTGTGATATAATTCTTATCTAGAGATTGACTACTGGCAAACTGTCCGAATAAAAAACGGCTGGGTGTCCGAATGGACCGGCGTGGGCAGTCTATTGTGATTTTTATATTCCTACAGGTAAAATTTACATTGAATTTTGGGGTCTAGAAAATGATGCAAAATATGCCCAAAGAAAGCGTGTAAAAAAAGATATCTACGAAAAGTATAACTTTAAGCTCATCGAACTGACGGATGAGGATGTGTTCAATCTCGATGATGTTTTGCCCAAGATGCTCTTGAAGTTTGGTGTACAGACCTATTGAAATCAAGCTAAATCATAAGTTCTATTTTTCAGTGTTATAATATTTGAAATCAGGAGGATATCATGCCAACATCACATAAAATCATCTATGGTATGTATCTTATCGTATGGGGCATCATGGCGATTAACCCCAAATATCCGCAGGATTGGCTGCTTGAAAATGTATTGATCTTTATCTTTTTTCCTTTTATTGTCTGGATGGATGCACAGCATCGTTATACACTTTTGAGCATTATTTTTCTGCTTCTGTTTGCGAGCCTGCACTCTTTGGGAGCACATTATACGTATGCTGAAATGGAGCATTTTGATCTGATTACGCAGTTATTTGGCTTTGAGAGAAACCACTTTGACCGTTTGGTGCATTTTCTTTTTGGTCTGCTTGTTTTTAGGATGCTGTTTGAGATGCTCAGCAACGCTGCAATGACAGTTAAAGCGGCACTCCTTTTTACTTTTACGATGATTGTTTTCATCTCAACGCTTTACGAGCAACTTGAATGGCTCGTTGCAGTACTCTTTCATCCGGAGCTTGGTATGGCTTTTTTGGGTACACAGGGAGATGTTTGGGATGCGCATAAAGATACGGGTTTGGCGATGATGGGTGCGTTTATCAACATTGTTTTTTATAAAAGCTATGCAGTACTGTGGCAGTTAAGGCACTCAAAAACTTTGTGACTTACAGACCCAAAGCTTTTTTTGTCTGTTTGACAACCCGTCCGTCATCATCGGCAAGATAAACATCTCCCTTGTTATCAAACGCGACACCTTCCCATGCACCTTCACCCAATTTTACTTTTTGTACCATTTTTTTCTTTCTGATATGATACACCATCAACACATCTTCTTTGTCGCTGACCATGTACAAATACCCCTCATGCAGCGTAAGTCCTGCCGTATCAGCTAAATGATGTTCTATGACGTCCACAACGGCTGAAGTTCCCACTGTCAGCTCTACCACTGCGATGAAAGAGTCTTTTTTCTTTTTGGACTGCTTGGCAAGATAGAGGGTATCTCCTGCTTTGGCGATGCCTTCTACCCCTGCTTTTTTTGCAAATATTCCAAGAGACTTACCCTGATACTTCTGCGCTATCTTGACTTCTTCACTTTTGCCTGTCTTTCTATCTACACGCAATAAACCTTTGTTTTCAACAGCAAATAATAGACTCTCCTTTTCACACACCACACCCTCAAGATCATACTGGCCTACTGTCGTCTGATGTAGTATCTTCCCTTGTTTGTCTATCTCATAGTACCTACCCTCATCATTGGCGACTATCAGCGTATCACTATCACTGCAATAATCAATCCCTGAAGCTTCAGGGATCTTGACAAGGGTTTGTCCGGATCGTTCCGAACATCCAAACAACAGTATTGCCATACAACCCCACACAATTTTTTTCATTGTTCTACTCCAAATTCTTTTGCCAATCGCAATAGCACATCCTGCTCTTTTCGATAAAAGACGAGGTAAGCCTTTTTGATGCTTTGTTTCAAAGATTATACCATTAAAAAAATCCTTACATCAGTGTATAATACCCCAAAGAGGTACAGTATGAAGACAGATGCAAAAACAGAAAATATAATACAGACAAAAGAGAATGATACGCATTTTAAGGTCGCACAACACGATCCTGTATTTATGAACTCCGATGATGCCAGAGGGGTGAGACTTCAACTTGACTACCTTAAAGCAGAAGTAAAGATGAAAGAATACGGTGTGCATCACACCATCGTAGTCTTTGGGAGCGGACGCACGCCTGAGGATGACCCTATGTATCAAGAAGCCAGACTTTTTGGCCAACTCGTAGGTAAAAGCGGCAAAAGTCCTGATGACTGCTCTGTCACACTGATGACAGGCGGAGGCGGAGGCATCATGGAAGCTGCCAATCGCGGTGCGCAAGATGTGGGTGCCAAATCCATAGGGCTGAACATCGAACTGCCCAGAGAACAACACCCCAATCCCTACATCACTCCAGAGCTTTGTTTTCAGTTTCGGTATTTTGCTATCCGTAAACTGCATTTTATCAAACGAGCCAAAGCATTGGTTATCTTCCCCGGTGGCTTTGGCACACTCGATGAACTCTTTGACATGATCACGCTCATCCAAACCAAAAAAACCGCTTGCATCCCTGTGGTACTTATCAATAAAGCCTATTGGCACAATGTCATCAACTTTGAATTTCTGGTACAACAAGGAATGATAGATACAATAGATACACATATCATTCACTACGCCAAAGATGCCATGAGTGCATGGGACACCGTCATCCTCTGGCACAAAGAGAACAATACACCCCTGTTTTAAGCAGTAGCGGTAAAACAAAAAGCACCATTACGCTATAATCGCGACCATATCATTACATAGGACTTTGCTATGAGCGAAACAACAGAGAAAAAAGCAACATATGACCCTAAAGTTGTAGAAGATGCTTACTATAAGATTTGGGAAGAACGCGGCTATTTTGAGATAGACGGCAATACAAACATACAAGAAGAGGGTAAAAACTTCTCTATCATGATGCCTCCGCCCAATGTCACAGGCTCGTTGCACATCGGACACGCCCTCACCTTTACCCTGCAGGACATCATCACACGATTTAAGCGTATGGACGGTTTTAAAACACTTTGGCAACCCGGAACAGACCATGCAGGTATCGCCACACAAAACATCGTTGAAAAACAACTTTTGGCTGAAGGCACCAGCAAAGAAGAACTTGGACGCGAGAAGTTTTTGGAGCGAGCATGGCTACAAAAAGAGACCAGTGGTGGCAACATCGTCCATCAGATGCGAAAACTGGGCGTCACACCTGCATGGAAGCGTGAACGATTTACCATGGATGAAGGACTTAAAGAAGCGGTCAAGGAAGCTTTTGTGCGCTTGTATGATGAAGGGATGATTACCCAAAACAACTACATGGTCAACTGGTGTACCCATGATGGCGCACTCTCAGACATCGAAGTAGAACACGAAGAGGTTAATGGCAAATTTTACACCATGCTCTACAAATTTGCTGATGGAAGCGGTGCACTGGAAGTAGCAACTACCAGACCAGAGACCTACTTTGGTGATACTGCCATCATGGTACACCCTGAAGATGCGCGTTACGCAGATATCGTAGGCAAAGAAGTCTTCCTGCCACTCACGGACAGAAAAATAAAAGTCATCACCGATGAGCATGTTGATATGACATTTGGAACGGGTGTCGTAAAAGTCACCCCTGCACACGACCAAAATGACTACGCGGTAGGCAAAAGACACGACTTGGAGTTCATTAAAGTCTTTGATGAAAAAGGCATCCTCAACAGTTACTGTGGTGAGTTTGAAGGCTTAGAACGACTTCTGGCACGTCCCATCATCGTAAAAGCACTTGAAAATGCAGGACACATCGTCAAGATAGAAGAGCATACACACCAAGTCGGACACTGCTATCGCTGTAAAAACATCGTAGAGCCTTACATCTCCAAGCAGTGGTTTTTGAGTGAGAAGATAGCTGAAAACTCCATCAAAGAAACCAAAAAACACAACAACTTCCACCCTGCACACTGGATAAACTCCTACACGGCGTGGATGGATGAGTTGCGTCCATGGTGTATCTCTCGTCAGTTATGGTGGGGACACCGCATCCCTGTGTTTAGCTGTGAGGATTGTGGTCACCAGTGGGCAGACAAAGCAGATGAACCCGAAAAATGCCCTAAATGTGGCTCAAAGCATATCACACAAGACCCTGATGTACTTGATACTTGGTTCTCTTCAGCCTTGTGGGCAATGAGCCCGCTCGGCTGGGGCAACAACGGAAAACTGCCAGCGCTTTACAATGACAGCGATATGGCAGACTTCTACCCCAACTCGTTGCTCATTACAGGGTTTGACATCATGTTCTTTTGGGTGGCGCGTATGATGATGATGGGGGAACACTTCACAGGAAAACTGCCTTTCAAAGACATCTATATGCATGCGCTGGTGCGTGATGAGTTTGGCGCTAAGATGAGCAAATCAAAAGGCAATGTCATTGACCCACTGGACATGGTAGAAGAGCACTCAGCTGATATCATCCGTTTCACCCTAGCCTACTTGGCAGTACAAGGGCGTGACATCAAACTGGGAGCAAAAAACCTAGAACAGTTTAGAAACTTCACCAACAAGCTTTACAATGCCACCAACTATCTGCAGCTCAATGTCGATACTTTTGCTGACCTCAAAGATATGCAGATCAAAACACCACTTGGGCGTTATATGCAAAGCCGTCTGAGCGTAGCTGTGGAAGAAGTGAGAGAAGCACTGGAGAGTTATAAATTTAACGAAGCGGCAAGCAACATTTACCGCTTTGTATGGACTGAGTTTTGTGACTGGGGCATCGAATACTCCAAAGCAGACAAAGAGAGTGTTTCTGAACTGGGTGCTATCTTCAAAGAGACACTCAAAATGGTTAGCCCGTTTATGCCGTTTATCGCAGACCATCTCTACCATAAGCTTTCAGGAACAAGCCTCGAAGAAGGCGAGTCGCTCATGGTAATGCACTTTCCAAAAGCTATCAAAAGAGATGAAGAAGCTGAAAAACTCTTTGCCATCATCGAAGAGTCTATCACTGCGCTTCGTCGTGCAAAAGTCGTCATAGATATGGGTAATTCCAAGATAGAAAAAGCCTATATCAAATTGGATGAGAACATCGACACTGCTATGGCTCGCCCTTTCATCCAAAAACTGGCTAAAGTGGAACATATAGAGTTTGTAGATGCTAAGGTGCCTGACTCTATCACCGATGTATCTGACACCCTTGAAGTCTACCTGCCAACGGGCGAGATAGACATGCAGCCCATCATCGATAAACTCACACGCCAAAAAGAGAAACTCGAAAAAGAGATACAAAAACTAAGCGGCATGCTAAACAATGAAAAGTTTGTCACCAATGCACCTCAAGAGGTACTAGAAACCAATAGACAAGCACTGGAAGATGCGCAAAATAGGATGAGTAAAGTAAGTACCGAGCTTGCTGAGTTTGGTGTATGATGCAAGAACTTATCAAATCAGCGTATGAACTGTTGCTGGCAAAAGAGTATGACAAAGCTTTGGAGCTCTACAAAGCACTTGAAGCACAAAAAGAACCCACTTCCTACTACTACTTGGGTTTTCTCTACTTTAGAGGCTATGGTGTCAATCAGGATACACAAAAAGCATTTGAGTATTACCTTGAAGCGGCGACCAGAGAAGTCCCTTTGGCTCAGTTTGAAGTAGCACTGATGCTTGAAAACGGCGAAGGGTGTGAGAAAAATGAATCTGAAGCCGCATTTTGGTACGAAGAAGCTGCCAAAAGAGGCAATATCGATGCGTACAATAATCTAGGCGCGATGTTCAAAGAAGGACGTGGGGTTGAGCAAGACTACAAAAAAGCCTTTGTTCTTTTTAGTAAAGCAGCGCAGGCTGGTAACGCCAAAGCACAGTTCAACCTGGGTGCTCTTTACGACATGGGTCTAGGCTGCGAAGAGAACAAAGAAAAAGCCATAGAATGGTGCCGAAAAGCCGCCTACCAAGGTCACAAAATGGCAATGGACATCATCAAACGTATGCAACATGACGGACAGATCGTTTTCTAAAACGACCAGTCGTTTGAGCCTACTGCTGAAGTAGTCCTAGTGACAACGTAGCTGGGTGGACTTTGTTCATTTTGCGTTCTTTTGTAAAAAGCGCAGAGCGATATTTTTCGCTTCCACACCGTTTGCGCCTTCACCACGGAGGCTAAATGCAAATACTTTTGTGACATTACCCTCTTCTATAAATCCTACAAACCAACCAATACTATCACAACTCCCTGTTTTACCGGAGAGACTGTAGTCTTTGTTTTTCTCTAGGTTCATAATATCTTTGGTTATTGTCAAAGCACGTGAAGAAAATGGCAGCTGATTGCGTACAAGCTTTGACAGAAAATCGGCTTGCTCATTAGGAGATATCTTGAGACTCCCACCACCTAACCAAAAGCTTGTGAGTGTTTTGGCAGTATCCATATTTCCATACTTTGCTGCGCGTACCATTTTTGCCATTTTTGCTTCACCCACACGGCGCGCGAGTTCCTGATAGAACCAAACAGTGGAAACCGCTATCGCAGAACGCATACAATGTTCATGGTTCCAAAATGGGTATTCACTCACAACCCCATCCCAAGGGATGATCTCATTCTCATCTTTCACCACAGCATTTTCGAGTGCAATTATGGAGTTTAAAATTTTAAAAGTTGAACAGGGACTGACTTGCTCATCTGCGTGCTTGCCGTATGTGAGCTTTTTTGAAGTATTCAAATCAATGATAACCGCCGTACCGTCAAATTTGCCAAAATCAGGTTCATCTGCGAACGCTAAACCTGTAAAAATGGATACTGTCATGAACAGTGAAATTTTAAAGTAATTCATGAAGGTAAACCTTAAGGATTTATAGAAGTGCTGTACAATAGAATTTTTGATACTTTGGTACAATGACCAAAGTATCGGAAGAAACTTAAAAGTGGAACTTGACACCGATTTGTGGTCCGTAGGCATCGAGTGTATTGATCAATGCTTCGTCTCCTTCATCATAATACAAGTAGCGGTATGACAGGATCGCATCAACCCAGCCAAATCTATATCCTATCCCTACACTTGCTTGCGCAGTAAGGTCTGAATCCCCTGCTCCAATGTCAAAATGGTACGGTAGATACCAACTTTCATTGAAATTCACTTCACCTTGAACACCGACCACACCGTCATAAAATTCTGTTGATGGTGATATACCTCGCTGTAAGTTGTTTAGACTCACTGATATATCTGCCCCCAAAGAAAGATAACGTAATCCCACAATCGCATCAAGCGTATGGATACCATCATCCAAAAGTGCGTACCCCACATAACCGCTGGCTATCCATGTGGTAAGTTCTTGCTCTGATGCGAGTGTAAACTGACGATTGAGCAGTGTTTGGGTTACTGATTGAGAATCAGCAAACTTCACATACTGAACATCAGCCAAAAAAGACCATTGGTTCTTACGAATAGAGTAAGCCCCCATAAAAACACCATCTAGTTTACTGATGATGTCCGATTCACCTGTGCCACTGTTATCTGGAAGATTGTATTTGAGGGTACCGTCAAGACTTGGAAGCCATCCATACAGTTCAAATGACTGTTTAATCTCATCATTTACCTCTACAGGAGCAACAGGTACAACCTCTTGCACGGGGGCGATATCTCCACCTGCCATTACTAATGAAGACACCAATGCTGTGCCTGTAATCCATTTTTTCATTTTTTTCCTTGTTTTATAAATTGGTTTTCAAATCAATCAATAGGGTGAATTAACCACTTGATAGACCACTGTATTTCCCTGATAGTATGGTCTATAGTAACTTGAACCGCATTGTCTGTAGCTTATGCCATTATGAATAAAGGTGGTACAAGTAGTCGGCATCGTTGCCGCTGCAATCCACGAACCCACAACGACCGCTGATGTCCAAGCAAGAATAGCGCTTCCGCCCCAATAGCCATAACGACCCCCGCCATGATATCCGCCACCATAATAATGATTCACATTCACATCTCTATTTACGTTTCTATTGGTATTTCTATTTACATTTCTATTTGTGTTTCTATTTACGTTGCTTCCACGGTTTACATTTCCAGCACGATTAACACTACTACGTTGTGCGCCACCACGGGCACCTCCACCACGTCCGCCTCTTGCTTCAGCGGTATTTAAAAGAGAGATGTTTACGTGCAAAGAAGAGGCACTGTATGTATTTACTCCTTTTTCAGGATTTACAACGCTCACCGATGGTGAAAAAAACCCCAATAGCATCGCAACAGCTGTAAATTTAACCAAAAATATTTTTTTTGTTTTCATCTTGTCTCCTTACTCTTCTACAGGTAAAACAGAAATTGGTGCAAAATCTTTAGGCAAGGCAACAACAAAATCTTTATCTGAAATAGTTGCTTGAAAATCCCATGTGATGCGCGTACTGATGTTTGGGTGTTCTTTTTCTTGCATATCGATCACTTTATAGGCTTTAATCAATGGTTTGTCACCTGTGGTTATCCAAATATGCACTTCTACTAATGCATCAGCAAATGCCACATAGTTACACGCTATACCATCCACACTCACCACACCAAAGTTTTTACTTTTGCTAAACTTAAAGCGCTGATGCATATCGGAGTAAACCAATTGTGCCAAAGGTGCTCTGATGCCATACATCTCAAAAATACTGTCTAATGCTGTATCAATGCTCTTTGGCGTTTTGAGCTGTGAATAGTACCCAAACCCATAGTCTATCATCGTGAAGACACCATCATTAAGTATAGAGCTTCTCTCTTTGACAGTACCTTTGGTGTCAACACGCAGTTTATCGGGTCTGTCTACTTTGACGGAGACATCGTGTCTGTATTTTTCTCTTGTCACTTTTCCGTCTTCTAAATCATCATCCAGTACAACAGCCTTAAATGCGTACTTGTCCATACCTCCGACATAGGCGTAAGCCTTATCAAGTATCTCTTTGGCAGACTGTTCTGCTGCCAAAAGGCTTGATCCACCAAGCATAAACACCAATCCCATAACAGAGAAAAACTTACTATGCAGTTTCATCTTCTTTCCTTTTGTGTGTAATTTATAAACGATACTACTATAGTGTAGATTGAGGAAAAAAGAAATAGACAGAATGGTTATAAGTGTACATCAAGGAGCAAAGACAGCCATCACAGCTAAAATGGTGATGAAGACATAAGCCCCTATCGACCACATCTCAAGTACGGTATGATCTTTACCCATTGCAAGAAAACCACTCATAGGTACCCCGCCATAGAGATAAAATAAGGCATATGAGAAACAAAATCCTACCACAAAAGGAAAAACAACCACGGCAAAAAGCAGCGCAATCTCGGTATTGTCATCAATATAATCATTTAATTTTTTGAAATTTAATTTTTTTGCAATGGATTTGATACGATTTTGCAAAGAGAGTTGTAAAGAAGTCTGTGGGTTTGAAGTTGATTTTTCTGAAGCTAAGACATGTGTCTCTTGGCTAGGCTCATGTTCCCAATTGAGGTTTTCTTCTTCTATCTGTTCTGCTCTTTTATACATCACTCTTCCTTTTCAGGTTAAACTTGAAACTGAAGCAAAAAAAGAGAGCACAAAAACACACCAAAGGTATGATTTGGCAACCTGGCAATCTTAAACAATAAGACCCATGGCTTTGCGTCCCTGCTTCACAACAAGTTTGCCATATTAAATATATTTGTGTTTTAAAAGTTCATTATATGAGATATTGAATTAAATTATTCTTATATAAGTATATCAATAATGGATTTATCACTCTTGGGTAAGTATCGGTGCAAAGGCTTTTGTAGAGACTCTAACGCGTTGTCCTAAAACAAGGCTCTTGGCTTGAGATTGTGTGATGACCACTTCGACCAACTGCTGACCGATAGACACGACGGCGATGTTTACGACACCTGCTTGAAGCAGATCTAAAAGCTCTCCTTCAAAGGTAAACTTTTGTGAACCGCTTGTTTGAAGGAGTACTTCTTTGGGAGTGCCGTCTTTGATGATACTGCCGTGATTGAGTACTACAACACGACCCGCTAGACGGTAGATCTCGCTTGGGTCATGACTGACCATGATAGTAGTCGTACCAAACTCTTTATGCAAGGCTAAAATCTCATGCTGAAGTTTGGTTCGCATCGCGGGATCGAGTGCAGAAAGCGGCTCGTCCATCAAAAGCACTTTGGGTCTGTTCATCAAGGCACGGCACAAGGAAACTCTCTGCTGCTGCCCTCCGCTTAGGATGTTAGGCAATCTGTTTTTAAGAGAATCAAGACCTGTCAGTTCCAAAAGATGCGACGCTAAAGCTTTGTCTTTAGCAACAAAAAGAAGGTTTTCTTCTATGGTCATGTTTGGAAACAGCGCATAGTCTTGAAAGACAAATCCGATGCCTCTGCTTTGCGGCTTGAGACAGGTTTTTGTGTCTTGCCAAACCTCATCGGCTACTTTTATCGTCCCTTTTGCCTCTTCAAGCCCTGCAAGGATGCGTAAGAGTGTGGTTTTTCCTGAGCCACTCTCCCCAGCGAGTGCCACAAAATCACCCTCTTTTATATGCAAGTCCACTTCAAGAAGCATTGCACCGCTACTGCCATGAAGTTTTTTATTGATATTTATTGCTATCATGCTTAAAACCTGCCTATTTTTCTATTTTGACCGTGATTGTACCAATAGACCCCAAACAGTACCAAAAAGCTGATAATCACCATGATAGCGCTATAAAGATGCGCGGTGCTGTAGTCCATGATCTCGACCATTTCATAGATAGCAACAGAAGCAACTTTAGTTTCACCCTCGATGCTTCCTCCTACCATCAACACCACACCAAACTCACCTACCGTGTGCGCAAAGGTGATGATGATTGCCGTGAGAAGTGCGGGTTTCATGTTGGGGAGTGCCACACGGAAAATGGTTTCAAGTTTGCTTTTGCCTGCTATGTAAGAGGCTTCAAGCATATTTTTATTAAGCGATTCAAATCCGCCCTGTAAAGGCTGCACCATAAAAGGCAGAGAGTAAAAACAACTCGCCACGACAAGCCCCGTAAAGTTAAACACCATTTTGATTCCAAAATATTCATCAAAAAAAGCCCCCACAGGTGAGTTATGGGACAAAACAACCAAGATGTAAAAACCCAAAACCGAGGGTGGCAAGACAATAGGCAAGGCGGTGAGTGCCTCTAAAAAAGGTTTGGATTTGGATTTACTTTGAGAGAGATACCATGCCAAAGGCAAAGCCAAGGTGAACAATATCAAAGTTGTAATGCCTGCGAGTTTAAACGAAAGGATAAAAGGCTCAAACTCTAGGTTCATTAAGGCTTCTAGCATGATAACACCTTGGAGATAGAAAGCTCGCTTGGCTGCATAAGTACTGTAACGCTGTCATGCTCTTTAAGTGCCAACCTATCAGCCGCTTCACGCGTGATGATGGACTCCAACTCAACATCTCCTACTAAAAGTTTGACAGAGCTAAGAAGTATGCCGTTTTCACAAGAGCGGACGGTTGCTTTGATTTGATTGGTGATGCTCAGAATTGTCGTAGGCTCTTTTGCCACAATCAACTGTGTGGGATTGAGTGCCAGTATGACACTACTCCCTACTTTTACACCCTCACCCAAACCAAGACTGACCATAGACACAGTCTGCCCAAATACTTCAAAGTCTACTAGGCTCAAATGTTCATGGGTCTCTATGGCAACGATCTTGGCTTCAAAGGTATTCATGGTACGAGGTATCCGAATTTTTTCAATATCTCTTTGCCTTTGGCACTCAAGATGAAGTCGTACAATGCTTTGGCTTCTTGGTTTTGCTCACCTGCTTTGAGTAGGACAATCCCCTGATTGATAGGTGAATACAATGATGGGTCGACTTCTGCCCAGTGTGTGTCTTCTTTGTATTGTGACATGTTAGGACTATAGAGTGAAGATTTAGCAATAAATCCAATATCTGCAGCCGTCACCGCATAGACAACTGTTTGTGAGATAGACTCAGCAAAAACCAGTTTTTCTTTTACCTCATCATACACACCCGCATGTTTCATGGCTTCAAGTGCAGCCGTACCATAGGGTGCTGTTTTGGGGTTTGCAACAGCTATTTTGCCTATGGTATCATTTTTGACTAGCGCTATGCCTTGAGTAAAGTCTTGTGGTGTTTTGCTGATGTATGCCAATGCGCCTTGTGCATACACCACAGGCTTAGTCACTGCGATGCCCTCTTTGTACAAGGCTTGCGGGAAATTCATATCTGCTGATAAAAAAAGCGCGTAGGGTGCGCCGTTTTTGATTTGGGCGGTGAGCTTTCCTGAGCTGCCCAAGGTCACATTGAGCTTAGTATCTGGTTGCACAAGTGCAAACTCTTTTTTAAGCTCAACCATCGCATCAGCAACATTGGCAGCCAAAGCGATATTGACACTCCCTGCCATGTTATAGGTCGTTAAAAATAGTAACGCTACAAGTGCGCTTTTTTTCATACGCTCTTCCTTCAAAATAATGTGTATGAAAGTTTATCGTTATATTTCTTAAGAAACAACGATGGGTTGCATTTATCGTTTCAACTCCGCCATACTCTTTTGTCTCACCACAATACTTTGCTGGGCATCATCCATCAAAGTCAGTTCATTGTCAGAAATATTGGCTTGAAGCATCATGGCGCGTTTTGCAAGAAGCTCTATGTCACCTTCCATGTCAAGATAAACCACTTGTAGGTTACTAAAACGCGTCAAAGAACTCTCTATCTGCTTCCACCACGCCGCTGCCATACCCTCTTGATAGGTATAGATGATGACTTTTTGTGAACGCCCGCAGGCTTTTTTAATGCGCTTTTCATCAGGCTGTCCCAAGTCTATCCAGAGTTCTATATCACCGCCTAAAGACTTGACCCACAAATCGGGTTCATCATCTTGCGAGATGCCTTTGCAAAACTCTAGCCGTTCTTCAGCATTGAGTATGAAAGCTAAGACTCTTACCATCAGTCGTAAATCGGTCTCTGAGGGGTGCTGTGCCAGCGTGAGGTTGTGTTCAGCGTAATAATGACTGTCCATATTGGCGATATTGAGCAGTGCTTTGCTGATGGTTGCTTTGAGTGCCATGGGTTTCCTTGGGGTTAAGTGTGGAAGTATAGCCGTTCTTACTATAAAGTGTGTATACTACCCTATGAAAAAGTTACCTCTTACCCATATCTTTATCACTTCTAAAGTGCCTTCTAAAAAGCTGATGATCATCCTGCACGGCAGAGGTGACACGGCTGCTGGCTTTTCTTTTTTACCGCCTTATCTGGACATCGATGAGATGAATTACATCTTGCTTGATGCACCCAATGACTTTCTTGACGGCTACTCGTGGTACGATCTACCGCCCAATCAACACGCGGGCATCTTGCACTCACGCGACATCCTCACCCAAACACTGGACATCCTCTTTGAAGAGCAGTTTGATGCTGGAGAGAGTTTTCTCTTTGGGTTTTCGCAAGGCTCTTTGCTTGTCTTTGAGTTTGGCGCACGCTACCATAAAGTCCTTGCAGGCTACATCGGCATCAGTGGTTACATCTACGAAGCGCACACACTGCTTGAAGAGATGAACCCTGAAGTCAAAAAAGCAAGATGGCTCTGCACGCATGGCAGAGAAGATGAGCTTTTGCCTTATGATGTCTCAAAAGCACAGGTAGATATCTTACAAAAAGGCGGTTTTGATGTGGAGTTCATCCCTTACAACAAAAGCCATACCATGGCAGATGATGAGCTACGGATGCTTGAGGCGTGGATAAAAGCAGGCTTGTAGCTAAGTCCTGTACCCTCTAAGCACTAAGCCTACTCAGCCTTTTTCGCTATCTCTTTAAGCACCTTTTCTATGGTGCTTTTGGTTTGTTTTGAAACCCCTGCACACTTTGCAAATGTGTTCCACTTTCCTACTGCTTTTTGCACTTCGAGGATGGTCTCTTCACTTTGTTTCAAACCGTGTTTTTTGGCTAGTGCCAAGAGATGTTCTTTTGTAGGGTTTTTACCAACACCTAAGTACATCATACTGTGCTCACCACCCGGACCGTTGGAAAATGTGATGTCATATACGGGAGAAAAATACCATATTCCTTTTTCGTCCATGATGTATGAAAAGTTTTTGGCATGGTCGTCACGATTATGTGCAAAAAGGTTAAAACATGCCAGTCGGTACACTTTCTGCACCTCTTGTATATTTTTGGTCAGATGCAAGGTCAGTGACATCAAGTCATCATAGTCCAAAGAAGGGTACCGAAAGTCACTGTGCACCAGCCCTGCTACTGAGTGCATGTGCACTCTTTGGTCTCCTACTCTGTCAAATCGTTCACAGGCAAAATAGCGTCCATTTTTGCCCTCAAGCAAAGCGGTATCAGGCATCTGCAAGCCTGCTTCTTTTGCCATGAGACTATAGGCATACTCTATGGCTCCTATCTCTTGAGCATCCACCGAAGAAGCAAACTTTATCATCCAGTGCGAAAAACCCTCTTGCCGCGCTTGTGAGCCGTGGACTATCTGCTTTTTGTCATGGCTGAGTTGTACCATAACCTTAGGTCTTGCCCCTGCGGAAGAGGCATTAAGACTGAGTAGTTCATCTACTAGCGCTTCACTAGACCCCTTTAGTATCTGCGCAGATGAGGCTGCCAACTCATCTAACACGATGTCAGAGAGTATGACCTCCTCACTCTCTCGCACAGGCTCATAGCTCAACGCCCCCATGCCGTAAGCCCCTATGTAACTCAGTCTATCGAGCGGAGAGAGTGATGCGGCATTGATACCTAGACGCATCAAATGTCTATCCATCAACAACCGCCCCCACCCATCAGGCAAAGAGTCACTAAACACACCCCAAAGCCCCTCAAAGGTGTCATCATCACATCGTTGAAGTCCAGATTTAAGTGGCAGTTTATAGGGAGATATCTCTATGCCTGTTTTGAGAAAATCCTTGTCGTACTCGAAGTAGATTTTGCGGTCTTTTATGGCTAGGGTACCTACTTTTTGTTTTTTTTGTTGGGTTAGGTGGATGGTTAGTTTTTTTATATTTTTCATCTAACAATCTTCTCAAATAAACTTTTTTTCAAACTACTCATAGGAGCTTTTTTTTCATCAATGTTTATATATTCGTGAAAAACCAACTCTTTAATAGTCCTCATACCCATAGAAGGACAGGTTTTCAATATATGATTTTTTTTAACATAATTATATTTTTTATTTTTCTCTAATATGTCATCCAGTATTTCTGTATGTGTATTATATATTTCTTCAATTCTAAAAGTTTTAAGATATTGTTTTTCTTCATCCAGCAACAAGGCTTTATCTTTAATGTATATATTCTTATCTCCAAGATATAAAAATTCAAGCTTCCTAAATATATTTTCTGTTTGTTTCAATGGGTGTAAATGTTTTATTTTATAAAAATCAATTTCTTTTTTTAATCGTGAATTACACACTTGACATGCAGGTATTAAATTATCAATGGTTGCAGCTAAAAATGGATATTTTGCTTTTGGATAAAAATGGTCTAAATCAGGCTTAGTGGTAAGACTATTTTTTTGAATGATATTGACATAGTTTCGTTGACAATATGGACATAAAAATATTTCATTCTCCTGCTGTAGCTTAGCTCCTAGTTTGTCACGTATCTTATCGAATAATTTAGTTATATATTTATCCCTAAAAAAGAATTTAATAATTTTGATTTCATCTATTAATCTATTGAATTCTGTATTGTTTAATAATCGGATGTAATTATAAATATTTTTCTTTGATTGAGCAAGGTTTCCACTAGATATAGCTGTAGAGACAAAAAAATCTTCTACACATTGTGCAAAACTTGTATGATTTTGAATAGCTGTATAATTTCCTGAATTTATTAAATAGTCAATTAATTGTTCAAAAAAATATGTAATTACATTATCAAAATTGACATAGTCTAAATATATTAAAGCATCTTTAGGTTTCCCACTAGCTTCTTCATATTGTCCAAAAAATAAGTATGTATTACTATATGTTTCTGCATCGATCAATATTTTCAAGTCATGAATATATAATTTAGTTTGCATTTATTTCAAACTCCTTTATATCTTCATATATCTCTTTAAGATGTGTTTTAATAGTAGGTTCGCCAATTATATTTATATATTTATCTATTTGGTCATTTAACTTAATAGAAGTATTTTGAATAATATATTTTGCAATTGAAGTAGGTTGTATTTTATCTTTCAGTAAAATTAAATCTTTACTTTTTATCTCATTTAAAATATCTATAAATAATTTTTCATCTGATTCTTTTTTCTGATCCTCAATACTTTTGCTACTATTTGAATCTATTTCATAATGATTTTTAAGATAATTTCTAATTAAAAAATAATCTTCATGTTCTACAATATGTTGTAACGCTTTAAATAGGTACAAAGTATTTGATAATTCATGAATATAGTTTTCACTACATTTACCAATTGAGTTTTCCAAAAAGAAACCTTTTTCAAAAATGTCATAAATATTCGCACCAAATGTATTGTGTTCATTTGATTTATTTTCATCTTGATTTATAAATACTATCTGTTCTTCAACTATATCACTCAATACAAAAGGGGAGTGTGTGGCAATAATAAACTGATATTTCATATTTAAAGTATTTTCTCTAAAAAATTTATTCATATAATCAATGAAATTTCTTTGCCATTCAGGATGTAAATGTAATTCTACTTCATCTATCAAAATAATAAAAGTTTTATTACTATGATTAGGAAAGTCTAGAATAGATGACATTAAATTTGCAAAATAAGAAATCATGGTTTTTTCGCCAGAGCTTAAATAAAAATAGTTTATTTCTTCATCTTGTTTTAGCAAATATAATCTAAATTCTAAATAGTCCTTATTTTTCAATTTTCTTATTAATTGAATAATTGTTGATAAATTATCTATTTTTGATATTTCTTCAATAGATAAACTTGAAAATTTTAATATAGTTTCTAGTTCATCCTTTTTTAGGATAAGCTCATTTAAAAAATTTGAGTCATTAATAAAAATATATTCAGGAAATTTTTGAATTGACAAAAGGTTTTCTCTTACTTTTTGTCCATTAACTGTTCCGTTAGTGCCAAGTGTTGAAGAAAAAGATATTAACTTTAAAAAATTATTAAAATAGGTAATGTTTGGAGTTAATTGAATGAGGCTAAAACTATTTATTATTATAAATCTTAAAAATTCTTCTATAGTAGATTTACTTAAATCTTTTGCAAAAAAGGCTAACAGAAATTCTTTCTGTTTCTCCTCACCTATTGTTTTGAAGGCTAGTAATTCCGGATACTTCTCAATATTTTGAAAAGTAGAAACTTTATTTATTATCTCCTCTATATATACTTTTGTATTTACATCAATCACTCTTTTTTTATGCTCAAGGTCAATCTCTAGTCTAGAAAAAGTGTAGTTAAGAGAAGAATTAAAAGGCTCTGAAAAATACTTATTTGAAAATAAAGTTATTAAATTTGTTAATGTTTGAATCTCGTGCTTTGGATCACCTTTAAAAATATTTTGATTTCCAATATATTTCATTTGTTCTCTGAATGGAGTAATCCTTTGCTCATATTTTTTAAAGGGCAACGAAATACTATAAAAAATTTTATCGAATGGAGATAGACTATGAAAAATGAATTTAGTTTCACTTGGAATTTGTGAAGAAAAGCTTGAGCCATATACTGGATGATTAGTGCTGTAGCCATTCCTATTAACAGTTACTTCAATGCCATTATGATAAATTTTGTAATTAGAATTCCAATTTATATATTGGTGTAAAAAAAACTTATAAGTACCATCTTTATTAATACTATAATAAATACTTTTCATTAAAGAAGGTTGCTTCTCAGTAATTCCCCACGCAATATTAGTAATTAATAGTTCCATAAAGGTAGTTTTACCACTCCCATTTCTCCCTACTATACAAGAAAAGTTTGAGATTGCATTATTGTATATTTGTACATAATTAGGGTTGTCATTAATATAAAAAATATTATTTTCTTTATCAAGCTTTACATTAAATCTATTATCAAAAGTATAACCATTAACATTTGGTTTAATACCTTTATATCTATTGTCTGTTGGTAAATTGTTTTCAAAATACATATACAATAATGTCATTTTACTTCCTCGAATATCTCATCCATACTCTTCGGCATCTCTTCCCTCTCCACGCAAACCCCATCAAACTCCCCCAAACACTCCAAAACAAAAGCCAACTTCAAAAAAGACTCCAAAGATATCTGCCCTGTACGCTCGAAGCGTTTGAGTGAGCCGAGGCTGACACCTGAGCGGGTGGCGCACTCTGTTTGGGTGTAGCCCATGCTTGTACGCCTCTGCTTGAACTTGACCCTAAGCTCTTCCATGACATCTTGAGGATTTTTCGGTAAAAAAGATAACATATTAACCTTTTTGGTGATATTTAGACTATTATAGCTAATATATTATCTATATGCAAGTCAGTGTGGATGACACATCTTAGACTTCCAAATTTTTTAACTTCCTCTCTCCGTACAACCATAAAAAGAGTGCAGAGGAGAAGATAATCATATCTAGTCCTATCCACAGGGACAAGATACCCATGCCCATCCATGCCAACGCAGAAAATACAAGTACGGGGGCGATGACTTGCCTGTAGATGCTTACTGGCATGATGACACTTGGTTTGCCTATGCCTTGAAGCATTGCGATGTATAGGAAGATGACCACAAATCCATACGAAGCTACCCCACTCACACGCAAATACAGCGCGGTTTGCTTGATGACTAGAGCATCAGAAGTGAGCAGTGAAGCAAAGTACTCTGCAAAAAGCATAAAAGCACTGACACCAATGGTACTCATCACCCATCCATAGCGTATGGCTAATCTTAGCGTGGGTGTGATGCGTTCGTATGCTTTGGCGCCATTGTTTTGAGAGACGATGGCAAGTGTGGCGATGTTGAGTCCTATCACCGGCATCAGGAAAATCTGCTCAATGCGCATACCGATACCAAAGCCAGCCACAGCTTCTTTGCCAAAGTCTGCTACAAAGTAAGTGATGATATACATACCAAATGCCATCATGAACATATTGACGCTTGGCGGCACACCTTGTTTGAGTAGCGCTTTCATGACATGCCCATCATAACGAAAGTTGGACATGCCAGACCACAGCTTTGTTTGTCTCACTCTATAAAGCAGATAAAACATCGTGATGGCTTCAGCAATGATGGTCGCCATAGCGATGCCACCGACTCCTAACCCAAAGTAGGTGATGAACAGATAGTCTAAAATAATGTTAAGAAGCGCGGTGACGATGAGTACATTTCTAAACGACTTGGTATCGCCTACGGCGTTAAGCAGTGCATTAAAAAAGAATGCACCCACAAAAAATACCGCACCATACAAGATAAGGTTGATGTAGTCCAGTGTCTCCGTCCTATAAGAAGGGTCACCCAATGCCTCTACCAAATACGGCACAGACCCTACGCCCAAAACAGAAAGTACCACAGAGAGTAGCACTGCAAAAGCGATTGCGTTGAGTGCGATGTGCTGTGCCTTGGGGATGTTTTTCTCGCCCAGAGCATTTCCCACTAAAGAAGTCACCGCTTCAGACATCCCTATGCCTATGGCAAGTACCATAAAAAACACAGAAGCGGACAAAGAGAGTGCTGCTAGTGCCTGAGTTGAGAGTTGACCTGCAAAATAGGTATCGGTGACATTAAACATCGTATGAAAAAAATACCCGACAACAGCTGGGACGGCTAGTTTGATGATATGGTTTTTGATGACGCCCTGTGTGAGGTCTATGTGCATGTTGGCTCTTGGTGTTGGATTGGTTGGATGGTACTTTACGGGGGCTTTGGTTTGGCTAAAACGATACCACCAAGTAAACTATGTTATGATGTGCACCACTCTACAAAAATGGACACAGCATGACACAGGTAGCACAAGAAAAAATAGCGCTCTGCCAAGAAAAACAACTTCCCTATCTTGACCTCAGTTCACTGGGTTTGACACAGATTCCTCCTGAACTTAGCGCACTGGTTTGGCTGGAACGCCTTAGTCTCTCAGACAATCAGATAACAGACATCTCAATGCTTGCTTCGCTTACAAAGATTCACAAACTATCACTCTCACACAACCAAATCTCTGACCTTAGCCCCTTAAGCAACCACGAAAGGCTCAAGTTTCTCTTTATACAGCACAACACTATCACCGACATTACAACCCTTAGTACACTTAGTACCCTCAAAAAAATCGTAGCGCACGACAATCAGATACAAAATGCTGAAAAACTGCTGTCTTTGCCTCATCTTGTCTATTTGGACATCAGTAGAAACCCTGTGAACGATCCAAACAGTCTAAAAAATATGCGTACACTCAAAATCTTTAAAGCCTAAGTCGCTCGCAAACTATAAAGATTTTGCTAGTTTCATCGCTGAGAGAACAGCACCTTCAAGATAACCGCCATCACTTAAAGCACTTTCCGTACCGGCAAATAGGACTTTGCCCTCCATGTGTGTCGCTTCAAATCCATAAGACGGGTGCTCCCTTAATGGCATGCGGTCTAAAAGTGTAGAAGTAAACTGCTCTTTTTTCCAATCTGCCATATAGACCGCTAAAGGATTCGCGGCTTTTTTTCCATAGAGTCGCGTCAACTGCGCAATGACAGCTTCTTCAAAGTTGTCAAATGTGGCAGTGCTATGCACAAAACCAAAAAGTGCCGCTTTATGTTGGGTGCATGCATCATGTATCTCACCCAATGGTCCTAGATGAGATACACCAAAACCGCTTAATCCCTCTTCTCTCCAAAAGGCTTCACTGTATTCTACCACACACTTGGCAGCATAACCCATCCATGTTGGTATATGCTGAAGCTGTGATGCAAGTGATGACGGCAAAGCAGGACTATAGGCAATACTTTCTAACGCCAAGCGTGGAGGCAGAGTGATGATCACTTTATCTGCTTTGAAACTACTCGATACTGTTTTTACGCTTATCTTTTCTTCTGTTTGAGAGAGTGACACAACCTTTTCATTAAGCCTAAGAGGTGCATGAAGGCGTTTTTCCAACGCAGCTATAAGTTGCGATACTCCACCTTTTATGCGGTACGACAAAGCGCCTTCTGGTGCTTTAAATTGTTGTACACCCTGAGGTGCATCATATACCGACAACCCTTGGGTGTACTGTGGAAAAAGTTCCAAACCTAGTGCTCGGATAAGCTGCAAGATGTTTTTTTGATGTCCCCAGACCCATGAGGGACCCATATCATGCCCACCCATCGCCAAGATGCGCCCGCCTGTGCGTTCGCGGGCTTCTAGGACTTCCACATCATAACGGTCTTGAAGCAAAACAGCACTGTAAAGCCCGCTAAGCCCGGCACCTACTATAAGAATTTTCTCTTTTTTCATTTATGCTTTTGGCATCTCAATCAATAAAATATGCATAGCACTAAGCGCCTCTATAAACAAATTCTCATCCCAGGCTTTGGCTGCATCACCTGGCTCAAACACGCTATTGTTGATAACACCCCTGCCCTCCATCACTTTTACATAAAGCTGTCTACCCGCTTTAAGTGTAAAACCAAGGGTGCTGTTTGGGTCTAACTCAGTGACAAACATATTGGCATCTTGATAGATGCTAATCACATCCGGTGTACCTTCAGGTGCGATGAGATGCAGCCATTGGTTGTGACGCGCTTTGGCATCAAATACTTTTGAGCCGTAACGAGGAGCTAGGGCTTTGTGTGAGGGAAGTATCCATGTTTGTATCAGATGCACCGGAACATCACCTTCATTTTTTTCCGAATGTGACACACCCGTCCCCGCACTCATATACTGTATGCTGCCGCGCCCTAAGCTCTCTGCATTTCCCATACTGTCCTGATGTGTGAGTTCACCACTGAGCACATAAGTAATAATCTCCATGTCATGGTGTGGATGGGTACCAAAACCCGTATGGGGTGCGATGATGTCGTCATTCATGACGCGCAAAACACCAAAATGCATATTTTCCCTGTCGTGATACTCTGCAAAAGAGAAGTGAAAGCGGCTTTGTAGCCACCCGTGATTGGCTGCATAAAGGCTGTTGAAAGGGATATGTATGATCATGTTTTTCTCCTTTGTTTCTTATACCAACGGTATAGCCCATTTTTTATAATAGGCGATGATCCTCAGCAGCATACCTACCGTAAAGACGATGCTCAATGCGACATAATTGACCATGCCATACACATCAAGCACATAAAGAACTAAGCCAATCAGCAGTGCGATAGTGCCGTAAAATCCTGTTTTAAGCACAAACGGCACTTCATTGATGATGACATCCCTGATGATGCCTCCACCCACAGCAGTGACAAAAGCCAAAGCCAATACACCCGTAAGATTAAGACCTGCTTCTAGCGCGATGAGTGCACCTGTGATACTAAATGAGATAAGCCCGATGGAGTCACTGAGTATAAACAGCAGTTTGTTTTCAATGCTATCTCGCCTATGAAAACGAAAAAGTATGAGTAGTACCATCACGATAAAAATGGTCAAGGCAGGTGTGTTGTGGGTAAAGGTATAAGGGGTTTTATCGACTGTGATATCTCTAATGATCCCACCGCCGAGTGCCGTCAAAAACACAGAAATCAGCGTACCCAAAAAATCCAGCTTCACACGCACTGCCACAAAAAAACCTGAGATGGCAAAGGCAACAATGCCGATATACTCTGCGATTTCAAACATCATCTGACACCTTTATATTATTCTGAGACACAACGGTTACCGCGTGAACCCCACATCACAATCTTGCCTTTTAGGTCTGTCTCAAGATACAGATTGCAAGACTCCTGCACCACTTCGTTGCCATAAGTAAACATACCATAGCCATTATAATAATAACCGCCATACCCATACCCCATCATAGGCATAGACGGCACACTATAAACGCGTGAGCGTGCATAAACATACACGGTATGTTTGTTGGGCAACGTATAGGTACTGTCAGGATACCCTGCTCTTTGTATAAAGGCGTTGATATCTTGCCCGACCCACGCATCATATTTTTTAATAAAATTTGCATGGGTAGCACACCCCTGCATCACAAGCACGGCTAAAACACCCAAAATCAATCTGTAGATATGCTTCATACGCTTATCCTTTTATTTTTTCTGAAGTATACAATACTCCTTGTCCAATTACAAAGCACAACAGTCCCTCATTTGATTAGCGTTAAAAACCGCCAAGAAGAGTGTTTCATGTTATAATATTTGATACAAAGCCCAAGGTGGTACAACATGGATTTTTTGATTGTAAAACAAATCGGTATAGCACTCATTATCGGTCTGATGATTGGGCTTCAGCGTGAGATACATTATCAAAAAAAAGAAAAGATGGGGTTTGCGGGGACAAGAACCTTTGCACTCATTGCTGTTTTTGGGTATGTCAGTGCCTGGATGCAACTCTTTATACCGCTCTTTTTTCCCTTAGCCTTTGGCGTCTTTGGCATACTGGTGTTACTCTCCTATCTTAAAAGTGGAGGTGATGGCGTTACGACGGAAATGGCAGCCATACTCACCTTTGCTTTTGGCATGATGATTTATTATTCACTCGAAGCGTATGCGATTTTATTGGCTGTGATGATGATTTTTTTATTGGGAGCCAAAAGCGATATTGCAAGACTCAAGGAAAATATCACTTCCCAAGACTGGAACAATGCCACACTGTTTTTGATGATGACCTTCATCGTGCTTCCCCTTTTACCCGATAAAATGGTAGACCCCTTTGGTATCTTCAACCCCTATAAAACATGGCTGATGGTCGTATTGATAGCGGGTATCTCTTTTGTAGGCTACATCGCCACTAAGATGCTGGGCAACCAAAAAGGTGTGTACATCACCGCTTTTTTTGGAGGCTTGGCATCTTCTACAGCGGTGACCATCATGTTTTCAAAACTCTATGCTGTCAAAAATATCTTTTCACACAATCTTGCCGGGGGCATCGCCATTGCTTCAACCATCATGTATGCAAGAGTCCTGCTTGAGACCTCTTTTTTTAACTTTGCGCTGACAAAAGCACTCGCTTTGCCTTTTCTGGGTGCCACACTGGCAGGGTTGGGCGTTATCTTTTACTTCTATACACACGATACACCCCACACCATAGAGCAAACACAAGTCAACTCAAACCCATTGGCACTTTGGGAAGCTTTGAAGCTGGGACTGTTATTTGGCTTGATTTTTAGCTCTATCGGGATATTTCAATCCAAGCTTGGAGATTCTGGTATCTACCTTGTATCCTTTTTATCGGGACTTACCGATGTGGATGCGATTACGCTTTCACTCTCCCAACTCGCCCTTAATGAGATCAGCCAAAAAGCCGCTATTCACGGCATCATCATCGCAACAACGGTCAACTCACTGGTAAAGCTGGGGATCGTATTTGTCGTGGGAGGAAAAAAACTCGGCTGGATGATGAGTATGTATTATATACTCAGTCTTAGTGTATTGATTGTTGGCGTTCTCGTTTAACATATCCATTTGACTAACTTTGCCGAATTATTCGTTTTTTTACAGTGGATGATTTCACATCCTCTTGTGACTTTTTTATTTCCAAAACATGTTAGAATCAAATAGAAGCTTTTAATTTAATTGACTATACCCTCACTATTTATAGGTATGACCTAATTTTGCTAAAACTTCTAAGATCATGTCGGGAGAACATCTATGTCAAAAAAAGTGTTTGTAACCATTGATGGTAATGAGGCAGTAGCAAGAGTAGCCTATAAAATCAATGAAGTCATTGCCATTTATCCCATTACACCCTCCTCCCCAATGGCGGAGTTAAGTGATACCTACTCGTCAAATGGAGAGAAAAATATTTTTGACTCCATACCCGATATCATGGAAATGCAAAGTGAAGGCGGTGCCAGCGGAAGTGTTCACGGTGCTTTGCAAACAGGTGCACTTACCACAACATTTACAGCATCACAGGGACTGCTTCTGATGATTCCCAATATGTATAAAATTGCTGGGGAACTGACCCCTACAGTCTTTCATGTAGCCTCAAGATCTCTTGCAGCACAAGGTCTCTCTATTTTTGGAGATCATTCAGATGTCATGTCAGTACGTCAAACAGGTTTTGCCATGTTGGCCTCTGGTTTAGTGCAGGAAGCCCATGATTTTGCTCTCATTTCACAAGCTGCTTCCCTGCGTTCTCGTATTCCTTTTTTGCATTTTTTTGATGGTTTCAGGACATCCCATGAAGTCAGTAAAATAGAACTGATAGATACTGATACGATGAAAGCCATGATAGATGAAGATCTTGTGGCTGCACACCGTGCACGCGCGCTCACACCTGACAATCCGTTTATCCGCGGTACATCACAAAATCCCGATGTGTATTTCCAAGGACGGGAAACCGTCAATTCCTATTATGATGCGCTACCACATATCGTGGAAGAAGAGATGCAGAAATTTGCACATCTGACAGGAAGACACTATCAGCTTTTTGACTACATTGGAGCCAGTGATGCTGAGCGTATTATCGTATTGATGGGTTCGGGTGCAGAAACGGTACATGAAACCGTAGACTATTATGTTGCCAAAGGTGAGAAAATTGCTGTCATCAAGGTACGACTTTATAGAACTTTTTCCCTGTCACACTTCATCAAACGCTTGCCTCAAAGTGTCAAATCCATCGCAATACTCGATAGAACCAAAGAAATTGGTGCATCGGGAGAACCGCTCTATCTCGATATTGTCACAGGGTTAAGTGAAGAAAATGAAAAGGGAACATTGCCGTTTAAAATGCCTCGTATCATAGGCGGTCGCTATGGACTCTCTTCCAAAGAATTCACTCCTGCAATGATCAAAGCCGTTTTTGATGAACTCTCCAAAGAAAAACCCAAAAACCATTTTACGATAGGTATCCATGATGATGTCACACATACCTCTTTGGAATGGGATGCAACTATTACTATTGAAAAAGACACTGTTTTAAGAGCTGTCTTTTTTGGTCTGGGATCAGACGGAACTGTCGGTGCCAATAAAAATACTATCAAAATCATAGGCAATGGTACAGACAACTATGTACAAGGGTATTTTGTGTATGACTCCAATAAATCGGGTTCAGTGACCACTTCTCACCTTCGTTTTGGCCCTGAGCCTATCAGATCAAGTTATCTCATCTCCCATGCCAATTTTGTAGCCTGTCACCAAAGTGTCTTTCTTGAAAAGTTTGATATTCTTAAATATGCTTCTCATGGTGCAACATTTCTGCTCAATTCACCCTTTTCCAAAGAAATGGTTTGGAGTAAACTTCCTGCAAAAGTACAACAGACAATGATAGAAAAATCATTGCAGTTTTATACCATAGATGCCTACAGTGTAGCAAAGAAAACCCAAATGGGTCGGCGTATCAATACGGTCATGCAAACCTGCTTTTTTGCCATTTCGGGTGTACTTGAAAGAGAGCTAGCTATTGAGAAGATCAAAGAGAGTATCGAGAAAACGTATGGAAAAAAAGGCAAAAAAATTGTAGAGATGAACTATGCTGCCATCGAAAACACGTTGGAGAATCTCCATAAAGTAGAAATACCCAAAAAGAGTGACAGCACCTTGGAACTTCAACCTTCTGTAAAAGGGGATTTTGATGATTTTGTTGCTCAGATTACTGCCAAACTGATTGAAGGTGAGGGAGATGCGCTTAAGGTAAGCCAAATCCCTGATGACGGCACATGGCCTAGCGGCACAACGCAGTATCAAAAACGCAATATCGCCATAGAAGTCCCCCAGTGGGATCCTGATGTCTGCATCCAATGTAACAAATGTGTCTTGGTCTGTCCGCATGCAGTGATACGCTCCAAAGTGGTCAATGAAGAACATTTTCAGAATATTCCTGATACCTTTCATTTTGTGCAAGCCAAAGGTAAAACATTTGAAGCGGATGAAAAGTTTACTATTCAGGTCGCCGTTGAAGATTGTACCGGATGCGCACTCTGCGTGGAAGTCTGTCCAGCCAAAAACAAATCCCAAACCAATCTTAAAGCCATCAATATGGTCGCACAGGAACCGCTTCGCGAAACGGGGGCAGCAAATTGGGACTATTTTATGAAACTTCCCAATTATGACCGAAACAAACTGGATCACGCTAAGATGAAAGAATCACAGTTTCTCGAACCGCTCTTTGAGTTTTCAGGTGCCTGTCCCGGATGTGGGGAAACACCTTATGTCAAACTGGCTTCTCAGCTTTTTGGAGACAGAATGGTCATCGCCAATGCAACGGGATGTTCTTCTATTTATGGCGGAAATCTACCGACAACACCATGGAAGAAAAATGACCACGGGCTTGGACCTGCTTGGTCAAACTCACTCTTTGAAGACAATGCTGAGTTTGGATTGGGATTCAGACTTGCCATTGACAAACATACTCAAAATGCCCGCAACCTGCTTGAAATGTTCCAAGAAGAGATCGGTATAGAATTAGCCCAAACTATCTTGCAAAGCCAACAAGAGGATGAACCTGAAATATTTGAGCAGCGTAAACGTGTTGCGGCATTAAAAGAAAAACTTTCTACACTGGGGCATCATGAAGCCAAACGGCTCCTCTCACTTTCTAACTACCTGGTCAAAAAATCTGTTTGGATGATGGGTGGTGACGGATGGGCGTATGATATCGGCTATGGCGGTTTAGACCATACCCTCGCAAGCGGTAAAAATGTCAACATTCTTGTTCTGGATACCCAAGTATACTCCAATACCGGAGGACAAGAATCCAAAGCCACCTTCACAGGTGCAGTTGCCAAATTTGCTGCTGGGGGTAAAGCACAGCTTCCTAAAGATATCGCGATGATGGCAATAGCGTATGAAAATGTCTATGTAGCACGTGTTGCCATGGGTGCAAATGATGCCCAGACCGTCAAAGCCTTTGTTGAAGCCGAACGGTATGACGGTCCTTCTATTATTATCGCTTATTCACATTGTGTTGCACACGGATATGATTTGAAGTATGGTATGGATCATCAAAAACTTGCGGTTGATTCGGGTCTTTGGCCACTCTTTAGATATAACCCGAAGCTCGCTCTTGAAGGTAAAAACCCCATGTCGGTAGACTACAAAGGTCCTATTATCGATGTGAAAAATTTTATGTATCAGGAAACACGCTTTAAGATGGTTGAAAAAATGAATGCAGGCGCTGCAATAGAATTTCTACAAACAGCACGCAGCAATGCCAAAAATATGTATGCCCGATATAAAAACCTTGAAGCGTATTATGGAAAAGAAATCCAAAAAGATGGAGCACAATCATGAAACTAGACACAAGCTATATGGGTTTGGCACTTAAAAACCCGATCATCGCAGGAGCATCACCGCTTACAGCATCAGTAGACTCCATAAAAAGGCTGGAAGATGCAGGTGCAGCTGCTATCATCCTTCATTCGATTTTTGAAGAGCAAATCAACCATGAAAGCCATGAAATAGATCATTTTCTTTTTAAGGGCAGTGAAAGCTATGCAGAAGCCATAGGCTATTTCCCCGATATGACACTCACAAATCTTGAATCTCATACCTATCTTGAAGAGATTGCTTCACTCAAAAAGAGTCTTTCCATACCGCTTATCGCATCGCTTAACGGTGTCTCAAAAGGGGGTTGGATAGAATATGCGGGCAAACTTCAAGAAGCCGGTGCTGATGGTCTTGAACTCAATATCACCTATATTCCAACCGATACCGATATGGACGGGATGACCGTAGAAAAACTCTATCTTGATGCACTCCAAGCCGTTATCGATACCGTAAACATCCCCGTCAGTATCAAAATGAATGCCATTTTTTCTTCGCCTGCCTCTATGGCAAAACAATTTTCCACATTAGGTGCAAAAGGGCTTGTTCTTTTTGATCGTCCCGTACATGTAGATATAGACCTGGAAGAGCTAACTGCAAGACAAACGATTCATTACAGCACTTCAGCGGATATCAGTGAAAGTCTTCGCTGGACTGCCATACTCTATAAAAAACTTGCTTCATCCCTGTGTATCTCAACCGGTGTCCATACCAATGAGGATGTACTTAAAGCTATGATGAGCGGTGCCGATGCTGTACAGATGGCTTCTGCACTACTTAAAAATGGTGAATCATACATCACAACAGTGTTAGAAAAACTAACACAGTGGATGGAAGAAAAAGAGTATATTTCCATAGAACAGATGAAAGGCAGCATCTCACTCCATCATACGGTCAATCCTGCTGCTTATCAGCGTGCCAATTATATGCGTTTATTAACTGAGTATCGATATTAGCATGGATCATAAAAGTATCTACATTTCAGCCCTGGAACCGCATTCAGGCAGTTTAAATATGGCTATAGGATTCATGGAAATGCTCAAAGGCACCTATGCAAAAGTGGCATTTTTCCGTCCTATTATCTCTAGTCAAAAAGAGCGTGACAACGATGTTGATTTTATGCTCACACATTTTGAACTGAACATGAGCTATGATCAATGTTGCGGATTTGCGGTGAGTGACTATATTGAGGCATACGGAACAGATCAGGAATCCAAACTGTATGAAGCACTGATACACAAAGTCAATCAGCTTAAACAGGCGTATGATTTTATTCTGATAGAAGGATACCCCCGCACGGTATTTGGTTCTGTATTTGATTTTGACATCAATCTTGAGATAGCCAAAAATCTGGATACTGCTTTTATCCCTATCTTGAATGCACGGGATAAACCGGCACAAAATATTATGGATGAACTGCAGATTGTATCTGAAGCGGTATCTGCAGAAGGATGCATCCTTTTAGCAACCATAGTGAACCGATGCTCACCAAACGTAAGAGAAGCTATCAATGCCTCTTTTGCATCAAACCTGACAGAAGAACAGATCTACGTTTTTCCTGAGGTCAAAGAATTGGATACTCCAACTCTGGCTCAAGTCATCAAAACCCTGAATGCCCAAATGCTTTTGGGAGATGCATCGCAGCTCCAGCATCTTGTACATGGAAAAAAAATTGCAGCCATGGGGGTGGAAAACTATCTTTCACACATCGAGAATGGAGACATCGTCATCGTCTCTGGTGACCGTGTCGATATTATTCTTGCATCCATACTCTCATTTTATGCCAAAAACCACAGTAATATTGTTGCATTGATACTTAGTGGCGGGATTAGACTCAGCCAACCCACTATTGCACTTCTTCAAGACTTTAGCACGCCCGTCATCCCGATCTTTTCTGTACAATCAGACAGTTATCAAACAGCCATTGCCATAGAAAAGATTTCTACAAAAATCACACCCCAAAACAAGCGAAAAATCACCCTTTCAAAAGGATTGTTTGATGCAAATATTGATAAAGCAAAATTGCTTGAACACTTTATCAATACATCAAACGACACCTTAACTCCCATGATGTTTCAATATAGACTCTTCGAACAGGCAAAGTCAGACAGACAAAAAATCATCCTTCCTGAGAGTAATGACGAACGCATACTTCAGGCTACAGAGATATTGATTCATCGTGATATTGTTGATGTCATACTCTTGGGCAATCCGAAGAAAATTCATCAACAGGCACTCAAAATGGATATTGATATCAGTAAAGCTGAAATCATTAATCCCGAAGATGAAAGTCTGCAAGAGAAATTTGCCCAACTTTTTTATGAAATGCGAAAAGATAAAGGATTAACCCTTCCTGCAGCAAAAGACATGATGACAAATATCAATTATTTTGCGACTATGATGATCCATCAAAATATGGCCGACGGTATGGTATCTGGTGCGACGCATACCACAGCTGATACACTCCGTCCTGCATTACAGATTATTAAGACAAAAAAAGATATTTCGATTGTCTCCAGTATTTTTTTTATGTGTCTGGATACCAAAGTACTCGTGTATGGTGACTGTGCGGTCAATTTGGATCCAACAGCCGAAGAATTGGCACAGATAGCCATCTCTTCAGCCGATACGGCTAAGGCGTTTGGCATTGAACCCAAAGTGGCTCTGCTCTCTTACTCTACAGGATCTTCCGGTTCGGGACCAGAGGTTGAAAAAGTCAAAGAAGCAACCAGATTGGCACAAATGCTGCGACCTGAATATCAAATAGAAGGGCCAATCCAGTATGACGCTGCCATCGATGCCAAGGTTGCCAAAAGTAAACTTCCAAACTGCAAACTTGTCGGTAACGCAACGGTTTTTATTTTTCCTGATCTCAACACGGGAAACAATACCTATAAAGCAGTGCAACGCTCTACCAATGCATTAGCCATCGGGCCCATACTTCAGGGATTACGTCTTCCGATTAATGATTTAAGCAGAGGTTGTCTGGTCGATGATATCGTCAATACCGTTGTGATTACAGCGATTCAGGCACAAAAAAGAGATGCAAAATGAACATTTTAGTCTTAAATTCAGGCAGTTCTTCCATTAAATGTCAATATTTCATCGATTGCATAAGCGTCGCGTCGGCTGCTGTTGAACATATTGGAGAAGAGGTAGGTCACAGTCAAATACAATTTGAAAAGATAAATCTCACATACACACAAGCGCTTGGCAATCACCATGAAGCCTTAAAAATGATATTCACAATGCTAAAAGAGGTCGGTCTTCTTTCAAATACAAAAACACTTGATGCCATTGGACATCGTGTAGTCCACGGGGGTACACACTTCAATGCTCCCGTTCGTATCACCCATGAGGTCATAGAAACCATCCGTTCTCTCATACCCCTTGCCCCCTTACATAATCCTGCCAACCTTGAAGGTATAGAAGTGATGCATACACTCTATCCAAACCTTGCACAGGTGGCGGTATTTGATACAGCGTTTCATCAAAATATGCCCGAGTATGCAGCGTTATACCCTTTGCCTTATGCACTGAGCCAAACATCACACATCAGACGGTACGGTTTTCATGGTACCTCACATCATTATGTGGCAAAAGAAGCTGCACAGATGATAGGTAATGACCTCACCCAACTCAATCTCATCACGCTGCATCTTGGCAACGGTGCCTCTGCTACTGCCATAAAAGCAGGGATAAGCATCGATACTTCTATGGGCATGACCCCCTTAGAAGGATTGATGATGGGTACACGCTGCGGGGACATTGACCCTGCTATTATCCCCTATCTTGAAGAACACAACCAAATAGAGAGTAAAAGCATAGACCGTATGCTCAACTTTGAAAGTGGTCTAAAAGGCATCTGCGGGAGTAACGATATGAAAGAAATCCTTGCACGTTCAGACCAGGGGGATGAGCGCGCCAGACTAGCCTTGGAGATGTATGTGTATAGAATCAAAAAGTATATTGGTGCGTATGCCGTTGCTTTGGGAAGAGTAGATGCGGTTATTTTTACAGGAGGCATAGGTGAACATGCCGCTAAAGTACGTGAAATGATTTGTGAAGGGTTGGAAGAGAGTATCAAATTGAAGATAGACAAAATCAAAAATAAAGCGGGAAATCAGTCTATCCACAGTGATGAAAGTAAGATCAAACTCCTTGTCATCCCTACCAACGAAGAGTTGGAAATTGCACGCCAAACACAAAAGATTCTTACCCAAACACCATAAGGCTGTTGATGGATTACTTTGTTAATCCAGTAAATTAATGGCATTCAAATAGTGTTGAGGCAAGAGATATTTGTTTGAAACCACTTCCTGTATTTCCAACAGTTTAAATTCACCTTTTTGATACACCACTATTTTATTGGCATTGTCTTTTTTGAGCAGATGATCGACTGCAACAATGGTAAAATCAAACGCCATCAAACGATCATAAACAGTCGGACTCCCCCCTCTTTGGATATGCCCCAATATACTTACTCTGGTCTCAAGACCCACATCCTCTTGAAGCCACTGATGTATTTTGCTAGTACTCTTAGTGCCCTCGGCTATGATGGCGAGCACATATCTGCGCCCATTTTTAATCTCGTCTCTCAGACGTTTAGAAAGTAGTTCTCCTTCAAACTCTTTTTCAGGAATCACACAAACTTCAGCACCGCTTATCATGGCAGAGACGATGGCAAGATATCCGCAATCTCGTCCCATCACTTCAACCAAAAAAGCTCGACTGAAAGAGGAAGCGGTATCTCGTATCTTATCCAGAGCATCACGGATGACATTGAGTGCCGTGTCTACACCCAGACAATACTCTGTACCGTAAATGTCATTGTCTATCGTGCTTGGAATGCCCACAAAGTTCACATCAAACTCAGAACTGAAACGTTCCATAGCACGAAACGTCCCATCACCCCCTAGTACTACAAGACCTGTGATGCCGTGTGATTGTAGATTTTGATAGGCTTGTTGGCGGTACTCATACTCAAAAAAACGTTTAGACCTTGAAGAGCGTATGATTGTACCGCCTTCATGTACAATACCCGCCACATCACTATGGGTCGCTTCTTTAATGGTGTTATCAATAAGCCCTTCGAGCCCATCATAGATAAAATAGGTTTTTTGATTCTTTTTATAGGCATAATCCACAAATTTTTTGATGGCAGGATTCATCCCAGGGGCATCACCGCCTGATGATAGTATTGCTAAAGCCATGTTTTCTCCTCTTTAATAGGTTTAAAATCATAGAGCTATTCTGCTGTGGTGAACATTCGGTCATAATACTCTGCCGCCATACGAGCGGAATCAAAATCAATCTCGATATCCGACATTGCGGTTTTCATGATGTTGACCCACTCTTTTTTATCTTTGTAGTAAAGCGGCAAGACTTTTTGCTCAAGAATATCCATGAGATTCTGATTGTCTATTTTATCTTGTTCTTCAGTCGGAAGCCTATGATCAACTGCAGGGATGGTGAAAGCATTCTTTGTGTCTCTTGCAAATTCCGGATGCCAACCGTCATCGATGGAGAGATGAATCGAGCCGTTCATACTTGCAGTCATGCCACTGGTTCCGCTAGCCTCACGGGTAACCCTTGGCGTATTGAGCCAGATATCGCTGCCTTGCTTCAAGAGACGAGAAAGCATAATCTCATATCCTACCAAAACGGCGATGTTTTTATACTGGTGGCTCATGGAGATAAGCTCATTAAATGCATCGATTGCACCGTAGTCAGTGGGGTATGGCTTTCCTGCCCAGATGATTTGAACCGGCATTTCGATATTTCTGATAAGTCTTGCGAACCGTTCAAGATCGTATTTAATGAGTCCTGGTCGTTTATACTCAGCAAACCGTCTTGCCCAGACGATCGTCAATATCTCAGGATCAAAAACCTTTCCGGTTTGATCAGCAACCGTTTCAAAAAGGATTTTTTTAAGGTGCATCTTCCTTGCATAAAGCTCATAATCCTCATGTTCATCCAGTGCACGGATAAGCGCTTTGTCTGTCCAAAACTTCTTGTTTTGGGCATTGGTAATGGAGATGATTTCACATCTGTCTTCTATATCTTTCCACATAGCATTGGCGACTTTTCCGTGTATCTTGGAGACAGCATTGGCTATCTTGGCACTTCGAAGTGCGCCGACAGTCAGACTGAAGTTATCATCTGAGGAATATCCCGTGATGGTGCGAATTGTATCGAGCGAATGGCCGTTAAAAAAGCCCATCTCATGAAGGAAGTGGACGTTGTGTATCTCGTTGCCGGCGGCTTCAGGCGTATGGGTTGTAAAAACAATATGTTGACGAAGTGCTTTCATCTCTTGATAGTGTTTACCATAGAGTTCATACACAAGGGGAAGTGCATGCCCTTCATTCATATGATAGATGTCGACTTGATGCCCCAAGGCTTCAAGAACTCTCGTGCCGCCGATACCCAGTACAATCTCTTGCGCCACTCTGGTACGCTCATTGCCATCATACAGTTTGTGTGTGATAGTTCTTGAGAGATAGTCGTTTTTCTCGCAATCCGTTGAAAGAAGGATGACCGGCGCCGTACCAAATATCTCGGGGTGAAGCAAAAACGCTTTGATGCGTACCTCTTCATTATGGATTTTGACTGTGACATGGACATCAAGTTCTTCAAGAAAATAGTAAAATTTTCGTGTATAGCTTGGCTTGAGACTCCTGTCTTCATTACGTGTCTGATCATAATAGCCATAACTCCAAAGCATCCCTATGCCGACCATATTTTGCTTCAAATCGTAAGCGCTTCTCATATGAGATCCTGCAAGAAACCCCAAACCGCCTGAATAGATCTTTAATGCCTGATCAATGGCAAATTCCATCGAAAAATAAGCAACACTGGTTTGGTATTTTTTATTAATATCATACGAATGAAGTTTCATCTCATCCCTTACTTGTTTTTCGGGCAGATACACACATCGACCAGACGGCTACTGTACCCCTATTCATTATCATACCACGCAAGTACTTCAACCGTTTTACTTTCATCTATCACATTATCCCTAAATCCATCCCATGCATGGGTAGGACTCAGCAAGGGCTGACTCTTGTAGAAATTGGGCTGCATGGAAGCGATAATCTTTTCCAAAACCTCTATGGTTCTTTGGGCAAAAGGACCTTTGTTCAGCATCACACAATCTGCCCGGTGAGAAATCGAAGCATCAATAATTTCAGCCCGTGAAGGCAGATTTTTTTCATCAAATTCTCGAGAATCTGTGTGGCATAGATCACCGGAGTATGCGCCGCCTCACACAAATCAAAGATTTCACCTTGTACTGCTGCCAGATTTTCAAATCCGACTTCTATCGCCAAATCACCCCTTGCAACCATGACGGCACTATTGTGCCATGTAGACAAGGCAGACAAAATATGAGGAAGATTATGTACCCCCTGATTGGTTTCTATCTTTGTCACTATCGCTATGTGGTTATTGTCCCGCAGCAGCTCTTTGAGCATTTGTACATCTTTTTGCGTTTGTGTAAATGATATCCCTATGATGTCTGCAAAACCAACAATGTGCTGTAGGTTTTCTTTATCTTCCTCCGTAATCGCAGCGATATCAAGAGATGAATCGGGGAAATTAATGCCTTTTTCTTCTTTAATCACCTTGCCACTGACATTCGCACGCTCAACCCTGCAGAGCAGTTCATCCTCTCTTTGTTCTATCACCCTTAATTTTATCTTTCCATCATCAATGTAGACACGGTCTTGCTCTTTTAAATACCCAAACAGATGTTTATCCATTTTTAACGATACAATCGCTTTAAAATCTGCATTTTCAACCACATGACCCAACGCTGTTTTTCCGCTCAATACAATCTTATCCCCTTCAAAAACCCTTATCTCTTCTGGAACCATTTTAAAATTTATGGGAGTTGTAATTCTATACTGACGTTTATCTTGCTGTATTTTTAGCTCTGTTTGAGATGAAATCTCTACCTTTTTTCCACACTTTACGGTGCATTGATCTCGAGTCCAAGTATCAATTTTATAAAACCTTGTTTTTCTGTCATGATCATTGATCTCTATCATATCTGCATGTTTCAGATGCCCATATAATTCATCATCTACCGCAATAACAGCGCTTCTGTGTGCACCCTCTTCATCAATCAAATGCGTAATATTGCCTGTAGCAGGTACAAGCATAAATGTTTTCATATCTTTGGTACAAATTCTAAAAGGTTCTGTTCTTTTTTTGATCTCACCTGTTCTTATCTTTGGGCCGGCAAGATCAACATAAATCTTTAGAGGACACGCCTCTCTGTACTTCTGATTGATGTTTTTAACCATCTTCGCCATCTCTTTCCATATTTCAGGACTGTCATGGGCTGTATTGATTCGCACTGCAGTGATTGATTCTTTGTGAAGTACTTTTCTAAAATTGATATCTTCGCTGGCATTGCTCGGTAGTGTCAGCATCACGGCATTTTTTTCTTTTTGGCCTTTAATAAACGCTCCCCGCTCTTCTATCTGCCGATGTGCATCGAGTGGAGAAATCGCATCATATTTGGCACTCTCTTCTTTGTCCAACATACATCCCAACAGTTCCAATTCATGTTCAATCGTATAAAGCAGATGCATATGTGAACGGCTGAGTGAAGAAAGCCCCTGCATCATTAATTCAACCTGTAAACTTCGCAAATCATCTTTCTTCAGTGTCAGAAAATCCTGCATGTTTAAGTATGACATAGGATATAAACAAGCCTCCGGTGCAGGCAAACGTCTTTGAAGTATCTTTTCTTTGAGTGTCATCAGTTTGTCATAAACATCTTTGGCATTGTTCTTCATCTACTGTCTTTTCCTTACACAATGAGCTGGAAACTATTGTTCTCAATGATAAGTATAACTTTGAGCCACTTGCAGATTAGTAAAAAAGAGGGGTTATTAAGGGTTAAAACGAAGAAAAAAAGCTGATTCTGATTTCAAAAAGTTATAATTTTTTACCA
>NCHB01000016.1 GCA_002281755.1 Sulfurovum sp. 16-42-52 | reverse complement strand
TACATGTCACCCGTTGACTTTGAAAATCAATTGTTACAAAATGAAATGAGTGCCTAATATTTTCTTAGTCTGTGTCCTATAAAGTGTTGACAGATCATACTGGACTCAAGAAGGTCTCTGGATTCCTTAAGTCTATTGAATGTCAAATCTTCTTCCTGCAACTTTGTCAAACTAGTCTTTACTTTCCATACTAAAAAGTCTCTGATCACTCTGATCCTGTTTCCTGTTGTGTCAGAAGAGACAGTACGAATTTGTTTTTTTGAGTTGCTTGAGCGGAATTTTTCTAAAGAAGATAGAGAGATATTTTTTGGGAGAGGTTTCTTGTGCATATCATTATTAATGTCTTCTAGAAAAAGTTTGCATAGATCACAAAGACTCTCAATTTCATATAGATGTAGAATTTTTCCTTGAGCAATTCGTTCATCCAGATTGATACCTTCTGCAGTGTGATGTTTCAAGAAAATATTGAGTAACATCAATTGTCGAAGAATCTGTTCAATAGTGTTAGCAGCTTGACCTTTTGCTCTATACTGTGTGATTGAAAAAAGAGTACTCCAATAATCCGGAATTCCTGTTTCACTCTCAATGAGCATGGGGAGTCTCTCTCCATCAGAAAAGAGGATTCTTTTAATAATATATTCTGTCATACTTATTTCCATTTTTATTGTTACACATTATAGCATAAAATTGAAATAAGTAAACAAAAGTGTAAATAGGGTTTAAAGCCCTAATATACTATGTGTATCGTATATTTATTTACATTATATATTTGTTATACGTCAAAACGGTATTTCATCTTCATTGATGTCAATTTCTGGGATGTTTGACGTAGGTTGTGGTGCAGTTCTGGGTGCAGAGGGTGCTGGCTGGCTATAGTGGTCAGTGGATGGGACTTCATACTCTGATTCGCTTTGTTGTCCGTATCCGTTGCCACCCATAGGCGCTGCTTCGTCTTTGCTTCCTAGCATCTGAAGGTTTTCCACAGTGACTGAGTGTTTGCTTCTTTTGCTGCCGTCCTGCGCTGTCCACTGATCCAGCTTCAATCTTCCATCTACTAAAACCTTGCTACCTTTACGTAAATACTGATTGGCTATCTCAGCGGTTCTGCCAAAAAAGGTGATGTCAATAAAAAGGATTTCTTCTTTTTGTGTGCCATCTTGAGCTTTAAATTTACGTGATGTGGCTATGGCAGTATTACCTATAGCACTGCCACCCGGTGTGTATTTAATCTCAATGTCTCTTGTAAGGTTTCCGGCTAAAATAATCTTGTTGTACATAAGGTTGCTCCTAATCTATGGTTGATTATGCTTCTGGTGCTTCTGTAACGTCTGGTACTTCGCTCACTTCAGCTGCTTTTGCTTCAGGTGCAACTTTTTTGTTTGCATTGGCAACCAGTTTGTCAAATTGAGCAATCTCTTTGTTTTTGCTGTATTTAACAGTCAAGAATTTAATGATATCTTCATTGTTCTTAATGTTTCTCTCAAGCTCTTCGATAGTGCTACCTGCTGCCTTGTAAAAAAGAACGGTATAGTATCCTCTTGCATGTTTATCAACTGTATAGGCTAGTTTTCTCATACCCATATCGTGTGTACCGACAAGTTCGGCACCTTCTTTTGCAAGTACATCTTTTACTTTCGTAATCTGTGCTGCAATCTCTTCTTCTGTAAGTGTAGGTTTCACTACAAACAATGTTTCATAACAAGTCATGTTATCTCCTTTTGGTTTAGTAGCCCATATCTGCAATGCATTCGGCATTGTCCAAAAATGAGCAAGAATTTTGGAAGCGATATTATACCTAAAAAGCGCTTAACACAATCTAATACAACCAGTCCTCAAAGTCCAGAGTAAAGCATATACTCTACAGTACTTATGACGAATAAAACAAAGAGCTCTACAGTGTGTAACATATTGTTACGTTTAGCATAAAGCCTAGTGCATCTATAGACATTATTTACTTGTAAATACGGGCTATTTTGGTTCTTTAGGTACTGATGACGTTTTTTCTAATATTATCATTTTATTCTGTGTTATTTTGTTACATTAACAAAATAATTGATTTAATTCGTCAAAATAACTGTTCTTTTATTAAAAAGTTATGTCACATTTCATTTGCTTTATGAATATAAAGACATTAACAATAAAAACAAAAAATCATATGTAAAAATGATTTAATTGGGAGATTACAATGAAAAAAACTATCCTGCTTTCATTAGCAGCATCGACAATCGTTATGGCAGGCGGAGACATCGCCCCAATCAAAGAAGTAGCAGCCCCTGTTGTCCCAGTGGATTCTATATGGAAATTTGCAGCAGATGTCAAAGCCATCTATCAAACCTCAGACACTGAGCTGTATGCGGGTGAATTGGCAGAGACAGGACTGTTTGAATCAGGCAATCAGGAAGTGTTGGGTGTTTCACCATACAATGGAGCTTCTGCAGGCGGGGTGAGCGGTCGTATCGGAGGTACAGCGAATCTACTTTCAAATGTACGCGCCGGTGTTCAGGGGCAGTTTTATGGTGCTTTGGGACTTGGGGCAGTCTTTTTAATGACAACATGATCAATGCACCGTATGGGAGTACAGGGTTTACACCTGATTTTGACAGTCGTCTTGATGAAGAAGCAAACCTGAGTCAGATATGGATAGAAGGCACGTTTGGCAATACAATAGCCAAAATAGGGCGTATGGAACTCGATACACCGCTTCTCAATACTGAAAAATGGAACCTAGCCTATAATACTTTTGAAGCCTTGACCTTAAGTAATACGGACTTGCCTCAAACTGCACTGCTTGCAGGATATGTCACAAGACACAACGGCCATGGCGGTGGTGCTTTTGAAGGTGGTGGTCTTTTGGCAGGCAGCCCGGGACGTACGGTCAATATGGATGATTTTACAGGACGTGACGGCGCTAACTTGTTTTTTCTAGGCGGTACCAATAAATCTGTTGAAAATACAACACTGCAGGCTTGGTATTATTATTTAGAAGAGGGTGTAACACTTTTTAATGGGGTAGGAACAGGTCAAATCGATGCATTTTGGCTTCAAGCCGATACCAAAGTGATGGATATGTTTACCCTTGGCGCACAGTTTGCCGCTATGACACCGGATAATCTGAACAATTCAAATATCTGGGCGCTAAAAGCTGCAACAGATGTGATGGGTATGAATGTGTATGCTGCATATTCTTCAGCTGCGGATGATGGATTTTTCGGCTTTGCAAACCTGTCTACAGGGGACAAAACCAATATCTATACAGGTCTTGCTTCTATCTATTTTGACGGTGTTCTCACTGCACCAGGTGTTGATACCTTTAAAATCGGCGGTTCAGGGACAGTTGCGGGTGTTGGCTTAGCAGCAGCCTACATCAATGCGCAAGACCTCAGAGGAGAAACCATTGATGGATTGGATTTTTCAGCAACGGCTAAAGTGGGCCCAGTGAATCTGATGGCAATTTATACAACCATTCTCACCAACGATCAAGATAACACTAAAACGCCGGCAAACGCTTCTTATCCGTTTTACAAAGGCCGTGAGATTGATTCAATCCGTCTAATCGCTTCTTATGCATTTTAAGAACACTGCATTAAATATGGGCTAGTTTGACTACATAAGGTATTTCGCCTTGTGTAGAAACGGTAGAATTTAATCACACTTTTTGTATTATCGAACGTCATTAAAATCATTAACAAGGGAATTACAGATGCAAAGAAGAAATTTTTTACGTTTATCGGCTACATCAGCCATGGCAGTGGCGGTTGCTCCATCTCTCATTACACAAAAGCTGTATGCAGAAGACGGGAGCTTGTTTCAGACATTTGAAAAAGTACAACTCAAAGATGCGCAGGGCAACCCGATGAAAGCGGCTGCATTGGCACAAGAAGAAAATTATATCTTTTTCTACCCGTATGCGGGAACACCCGCACTTGCAGTCAATCTTGCGACTCCAACCCAAAAAGAGGTTAAACTCAAAGCTGAAGACGGTACGGAGTATGTTTACAAGGGCGGTGTAGGCGCAAAAGGAACAATCGTCGCCTACAGTGCTATCTGCCCTCATCAGCTCACCTATCCGCAGGCTTCAATGTCCATGTTTCAGTACGTAGGAGAAAAAGGCAAAACATTAGCTTATGATAAGGGCGGTGTATTTGTCTGTACCTCACACCTTTCGGCTTTTGAGCCAAAGCAGGGTGGAAAAGTGGTAGGCGGACCGGCAAGTCAAGGGTTGGCATCCATCGTTTTAGAGATCGATGCAGAAGATACCCTTTGGGCAGTCGGTGTACTGGGTCCAGTCAAATTTCAGGACTTTTTTGATGCATTCAAAAAAGAGCTCAAAGAAGTTTACGGAAGAAACGGTGCAAAAGAGTTGGTCAAAACAGAGACAAAAGTGCAACCACTAAAAAACTTCACCGCAGAAATTATACAGTCGTAAGCACACATGTATAAGATATGATGAACAGTATCATATCTTATCGTTAACTTATTTTTTTTGCTTTGTACCATTTGGTTACACACAACCATTAAACCCCATATTCCCCTTCTAGTTTTGAAAAGATTAGAAAAATATGGCATAATTGATATGCTTTAGTAATATAAAGACATTAACAATATTTTAAACAGGAGATACATTATGGCTATGAACAGAAGAGACACATTCAAGCTAGCAGGCATTGCAGCAGTCACAGCAGCTATGCCTGGCGTGGCAATGGCAAGCGAAAAAGCTGAAGCCGTTAAAAAAACTAACGGTAAATCAGTTGTCGTCATAGGTGGCGGATTTGGCGGACTTACGATTGCCAAAGCACTCAAAAAACTTGATAAAAGTCTTGAAGTAACAGTAATCGAGAAAAACAATGTTTTTATGGCTTGTCCATTTAGTAACACACTTTTGGGCGGACTTGACAATGTGGCTTTAGATAATTTTGTGGGAGATTATTATCAGCCTTCAGCAGCACACGGTTACAGCTTTGTCAATGCAACCGTAACGGCTATCGATAAAGCAGCTAAAACGGTCACAACCACTGAAGGGAGTATGTCATACGATATTCTTGTGCTTTCTCCGGGTATCGCGTATGATTATGCAGGGCAATTTCCAAAATGGTCCAAAGAAAAAATTGCAGAGGTTTCACAGGCTTGTCCGGCTGGTTTGATTCCTGGCAATGAACATATTGCCCTTAAAAGACAACTTGAAGATATGGATGATGGCAATATCATCATCGTGCCTCCGGCAAAAGGAAAATTCAGATGTCCTCCTGCACCGTATGAGCGAACCTCTATGGTAGCAAACTATATGAAAAATGAAGGCATTAAAGGAAAAGTCATCGTTCTTGACAACAAAGACGGCGCATTTGCCAAAGCTGCAGCATTTAAAGAGTCATGGGCAGATCTTTTCCCAGATATCATCGAGTACAAAGGCACAACTGAAGTAACCGACATAGACCCAAAAGCCAAAACAATCACCTATATAGAATATGCAAATATTGATGATACAAAAGGTGTTGTAAAGACTGAAAAGTATGAAGTGTGTAACTTTATGCCTAACAACAAATGTTCTCCAGTTATCGAAATGGCAGGCATTAAAACCAATGGTGCAGGGTATGCGATCATGGATGGCGTCAGTTTCAGATCGGCTACAGATAAAAACATTTATGTTATCGGGGATGCGGTAACTCACGGTATTCCACCAAGTGGTCAAACAGCAATCTGGTGCGCACATAGAGCAGCAAGACAAATCGTCGATCAGATGAACGGCAAAGCCAATGACCCAGCAGCAGGACTTCCTGCAAATGCGGCAAACGTATGTTACTCAATGGTAGGCGGAAAACCTGAAGAAGCGATTATGGTAACCCATGAATTTATCCTCGGGCCAAACAATACTATGGGAAGTGTAGCGAGCGTGCCTAAGCCAAAAGACGGTAATGGCAAATTTAGATCTGCCGGTACAGCCAAAGCCACGAGAGAGTGGTTTAAAGGTGTCATGAGAGAGATGTTCGCCTAGTCCTCTGTGTCACTCTGAACTCACCACATAGCGGGTGGGTTCAGCTATCTTTCTTCACCTTTCTACAAATAACTTTGCAATTTTATAAATATCCCATACAGCAACACTTCTTTTTGTACAGAGGAAGCTTTTTTGAGACCGATTTCACTCTCCAGTAGATGTTCAAAGATTTTGAGCAGTGAGGCAGATTTGACACGCAATGCCAGCTGTGCTTTTTGATCTTCTATGGGTTTTGGCAATTTATAGCCCAGGATCGCCGCAGAATCGACATGCCCGTGCAGTTTAATGTAGGCATGAAAAAGAAAAATCTGAGTCACAAAATACTGTGTAGCGCGAAGCAGTGAAGCTTCATCTTCTCCCAAATCAAGCAGTTTACTGATAGTTGTTGTGATAGGTTTTTTGTTAAACAGGTCAATCAGCAACTGCTCCGTTGCCAAAGGAGAAGTGGAGTAGACCAGTCTGTCAATGTCTTTGCTAGTCACTTTCATCTCTAAAATCGCCAACTTGTCCAGTTCGTTCATGCACAATGCCAGATTGTTATTCAGTATCATCATGAGATGTTGGAGGGCATAGTGGTCTATGTCTAGCCGTATGTTTTGTGCTTTTTGCTGCAATGCAGCAATGCTCTCAGCAGGGTTTGGCTCAAAAAACCGCACCCAAACGCCGCCATTTTTATCGGCAAATGAAGTTTGCATGCTTTTGGCATCATTGGCTGAACCGTGGTAGAGGTACAAAAAGTAGTTGTCAGGGTTTTTGTTAGCAAGCCCGATGAGGTAGTCGAGCTCTTTCTTGGGTATTTTTTTGTCATGTTTAGTCACAAGCAGATTGGTGCCACCAAAGAGTGAGGTTTGTGAGAGAAAACCTTTTGCCTGATCAAAATTCCACTCATCAAAATAAAGCGTGAGCATACTCTCTTTGGCATCGGTTTTATCTCTATAGAAGTTAAGATAAAAGTCAAAAAGATAGTCGTTTTCACCGTACAATAACACTGCTTTTGGAAGTGCCTGTTTGAGCTTTTGGTCAAACTCTCTTTGGTCCATCAGACAAGCTCCGTAATATCTTTACTCAGCTTCTCAACCAGTTCAGCCAAAATGAGAGCCTGAGGGATGTTGGCTTCGGTGAGCTTTACTTTGATGTGGTCAAACAGCATCACATCTTTACCCATAAGCGTTACCGTAACACCTTTGATCTCTCCTTTGAGGACTGCTTTGGCACTCTCGCCTGCTTCGATGATCTCTGCTTCAAAGATGTCACCCAAATGCTCTGCTGCCCAGCGTGCAAACTTGCGGTCTCTAAAATCCCACTCGGCTTTGGTCGCTTCGCGTTCAAGCTCAGAGACTCTTGCACAAAGGGGTTCGATGTTTCGTAGCAGATAACCCGCTTCTTCTTCCTCTTGGCGCAGTTGCGTTTTGATGAGACGGTGCAAGATGAGGTCGGAGTATCTACGAATGGGAGAGGTGAAGTGGCTGTAGTGACTAAAGCCAAGCCCGAAGTGGCCTACATTGGTAGCGGCATATGAAGCTCTACGTAAAGACTTGATAATCATCGCATCCACTTCAGAGGCGAGGTTAAGCTTGATGGCTTCTTTTTGTATGGCACGAATGAGTGAAGGGCTATCTTCATACTCTTCGACGTAGATTCCGATGGTGGCAAGTTCAGTTAGTAAGGCTTCCATTTTGGCAAGCTGCGGCGGTTCGTGGATACGAAAAATGCTGTCACCCTCTCCTGTAAAACGTTTGGCTGCAGCTTGGTTGGCGAGCAGCATACACTCTTCGATGAGCGAGTGTGAGGGTGTGCCTGTCTCTATCTGTGTGCCCAGAAGCAGATGGTTCGCATCGATGCTGAGTTTGGTCTCTTCAGATCTGAAGTCAAAGCCGTTTTTGAGTCGTTCATGATGCAGTCTGGCGGTGATTTTTTGCAGTGGAAGCAGCCATGTGAGGATTTGGGCAACGATACCGGTGCTCTCTTTGCCGTTTGTGTCTATGATGGTATCGATGGTATCATAGTTGAAGCGGTATTTGGAGTGGATGACGGCTTCAAAAAATGTCTCTTCAAGCGGCTTGAGTGTATTTTTGTCCAAAACGATTTTGGCTACGAAGGCAAGCCTGTCGACATTGGGTTTGAGTGAACAGATGTTTTCGCTCAGTTCGCGTGGCAGCATCGGAAACGACTTGTGTGGGAAGTAGGTCGTAAATCCGCGCTTTTTCGCCTCTTTGTCTATGGGGGTGAAAAAGGGCACATAGTGACTTACATCGGCGATGGCAACATAGAGTGTATAGCTTGCCATATCAAAATAAATCGCATCATCAAAATCTTTTGCGGTCACAGGGTCGATGGTACAAAAGTCCAGATGGGTGAGGTCGGTACGGTTAGGGTGTTCACTTTTGGTCACTTCAGACTCTACTTCCAGCGCATCTTTGAGACACTGTTCTGGAAAGGCATCTTCACGCTCATACAGAGCAAGAGAGATTTTTTCATCTACTTTAGGGTCATCCAGTATCCCCATGACTTCGAGGACTTTGTCGTTGTCTATATCGACTTTCAGTACCGTACCGAGTTTAAATGCTTTGAGATCCATGCCTTCCATCACAGCGTTGGTGTATTCACCCGTACGGATGTTTTTGGTAGAGAAATTGCCTTGTTCATCTCTGTGTGTGTAGGCGATGATGAAAAGATGGGCTTTGGTGATGACACGAACTACTTTTCCACTGGCGCGTCCGCGTTTGGCGATGATGCGTTTGGCAACCACCGTATCTCCCTGTCTGGCATCTGCCAGATGGTCAGGTTCAACGAGCAAATCTTTCTGTTCTTTTTGCTCCGCCTCGATGTAGCCTTTGCCGTCTTTGCCGAGGTAAAGTGTCCCTACACGGTACAGACTTCCCAGCTTCCAAAGCCCGTTTACTTCTTCAAGTGCCCCTTGTTGTTGCAGTGCTTGAAAGTGGTTGCTATCTTCTTGTTCGATGTCACTGGGTAGGCATCCATTCAGTAACTGTATGGCAAATGGGGACATTTAGATAGCCCCCATAAAGAGGGTTAAAACAAGTGCTGAGACGGAAATTTGTGGGTGATTTTTCATAAGGTGCATTATAGCACAGATTTTATTTGAGCGCTTCGAGTCTGGCGATGCGTTGTTCTGTGCTGGGGTGGGTGCTAAAAAGCTGTTGCAAAGATAGGTTTTGCCCTGAGAACGGGTTGATGATGAACATATGGGCTGTCTGAGGGTCTGCATCGTGCATCACCGTACCTCTTGCGTAACTGTCCAGTTTACTGAGCGCACTTTGTAACCACTCAGGATGCCCTGTCATACGCGCTGAGCCTTCATCTGCCATAAACTCACGGTTACGGCTCACGGTCATTTGTATGATGGTCGCTGCCAAAGGCATGAGTATCATCAGCACTATCATCACAACAGGATTGGGACGGTCTTTGTCTCCACCAAAAAACATACCAAAATTTGCCAGCATCGCGATGGCACCTGCGATGGTCGCTGTGACTGTACCGATGAGCATATCATAGTGTTTGATGTGGCTTAACTCATGGGCAATGACCGCTTCCACTTCCTCTTCACTCATTAAGTCCAGCAACCCTTCAGTGACTGCAACGGCAGCATGCTCATAGTCACGCCCCGTGGCAAAGGCATTGGGCTGTGCTTCAGGGATGATGTAAAGTGCCGGCATCGGCAGATCGGCACGCTGCGTCAGTCTTTCTACTATCTCATAGAGTCCTGTGGCATGGTCGCGCTCAACAGGCAAAGCATGGTAGTGTTTGAGCACCTGTGTATCACTATAATAATACGCATAAAAGTTCATCCCCGCCGCCACCAAAAAAGCAATAAGCATACCACTCTGCCCACCTATCATCCCACCAAACCAGATAAATATCAGTGTCAGTCCTATCATCAGTGCATAGGTTTTAAATTGTTCCATGTAAGGTACATCCTTTTTTAATTTAGTATAACTCTGTCATGCAAACTGAAGGTAAATATCTGCAACCCTACTTCTTGAACACATTCCCCAACATACCTTTAATAGCGCCTTGTAAATCCGCAGGGTAGATGACAAATTTGGAGTTGTCGCTTTTGCTGATTTGTTCGAGTGAGGTGATGTAGCGGTCACCGAGCAAGAACATGGCAGGGAGTTCTTGGTCTTTGATGTTTTCGCTTATCATGCGGATGGCTTCGGCTGAGGCGTTGGCAAGGGCGATTTGGGCTTGTGCTTCTCTTTTGGCGGCTTCTAGTTTACCGTCGGCTTCTAAGATGGCAGCGTTTTTGTTTCCCTCGGCGGTGGTTTCGATGGCTCTTCTTTCTCGCTCAGCCGCGGCTTGTCTCTCCATGGAGGCTTGCATTGATTTGCTGGGTGCGATGTCTTGTATCTCGACAGATTTCACGGTCACGCCCCAGTCTGCTACATCATCGACTATCTCACTTTTGAGTTTGCTTTTGATCTGGTCACGGTTAGAAAGTGCTTCATCTAGTGTCAACTCTCCCAAAATGGAACGCAAGGTTGTCATGACCAGTTGCTGGATTGCCAGTCTAAAGTCCTCGATGCCATAGAGTGCATCTTTGGGGCTAGTGACGCGTATGAAGGTGACGGCATTGGTCAAGATGACGGCATTATCTCGCGTGATGACCTCTTGCTGAGGTATTTCTAAGATGATATCTCTTGTGGTGATGCGCTGACGAACAGACTCGATGTAAGGCACGATGATGTTAAGCCCAGGAGTAAGTGTGCGGGAAAATTTGCCCAAACGCTCCACGACCCACTCTTCGCCTTGAGGGACAATGTTGATGCCTTTGTAGAGTGTAACGAGCAAGGCTACAAATAAGATAATAACGATAGAAAATGCTTCCATGGGTGTTCCTTTATACTGTGGTATGGTGCGGTTCAACTTCTATGAGCTGACCGTTTATCTGTACGATTTGAACACGGGTGTTCGCCTCTAAAGCTATTTTTGAAGTGGCGTGCCATGTTGTGTTGCCAAGTACGGGCGTATCGAAGGTGACTTTGCCTCTGCTGTGTGGTTCTATGGTTTCGGTGACAGTGCCAAGTGTGTCAAGTCTGTAGTTGGATTGACCGCTTTGGGTGAGAGGTTTTTGTCTAAACCACTTAAACCAGCCGGCGATGATGAGGATGGCAAGCATCATCCAGATACTCAACTCTTGTGTAAACGTAGTCATCACCAAAAGGTCTACGACCCCCACTATAACAGCCGCTGCGCCCAGTCCCAAGATGAAAAATGTAGCCAAAGTCATATCTAATATGAGTAAAATGATGCCAAAAATAATCCAATGCCACCACAAAATGCTTTCGTTTAGAAATTCGATCAACGTTACTCCTTTAAAAAGGTTTAAAATTTATTATACCATAAGTGTTTTGTTTGGGACAGGATTTAAACACATAAGTTTTATTTGGATATAATCGCCAAAATTTTCATACATGAAGGATAATACATGTCAAGTTTAAACGTATATTACGACAAAGATTGTGATATCAATATCATCAAATCAAAAACAGTTGCGATGATCGGTTTTGGTTCACAAGGGCACGCGCACGCAGAAAACCTAAGAGATTCGGGTGTGACTGTTGTTGTTGGTTTACGAAAAGACGGTTCGTCTTGGAAAAAAGCTGAGGCTAAAAAATTTGAAGTCCTTACGGTTGCCGAAGCGACTGCAAAAGCAGATGTGGTGATGATCCTTCTTCCGGATGAAAATCAGGCAGAGATTTACAAAAACGAGATAGAGCCAAACTTGAAAAGTGGTGCAACAATTGCCTTTGGACATGGTTTTAACATCCACTACGGACGCATCCACCCAAGAGCAGATATCAACGTGACGATGATTGCACCAAAAGCACCAGGTCATACGGTTAGAAGCGAATTTGTAAGAGGCGGTGGGATCCCTGACCTTATCGCTATTGGGCAAAATCCAAGCGGTACAACCAAAGAGTTGGCGCTTTCTTATGCATCAGCTATCGGTGGCGGTAGAACGGCGATTATCGAGACGACATTTAAAGATGAGACTGAGACAGACCTTTTTGGTGAGCAAGCCGTACTTTGTGGCGGTGCTACGGCCTTGGTTCAAGCAGGGTTTGAGACATTGACTGAAGCGGGATATGCACCAGAGCTTGCATACTTTGAGTGTTTGCATGAGCTTAAACTCATCGTTGACTTGATGTTTGAGGGTGGTATTGCCGATATGCGTTACTCAATCTCAAACACAGCTGAGTATGGTGACTATGTTTCAGGTAAACGTGTTATCAACGCGGAGTCTAAAGCGGCAATGAAAGAGATCCTTAAAGAGATTCAAGATGGTAGATTTGCTAAAGATTTCATCCTTGAAGGTCAAGCAGGTTACCCTCGTATGAACGCTGAGCGTGCCAATGCAAGAGCTTCACTCATCGAGCAAACAGGTGTGAAACTGAGAACAATGATGCCTTGGATTTCAAAAAATAAAATCGTTAATCAAGACGAAAATTAATCTTCTTTTATGCTTGTCTGTATCTTTTGGATGCGGGCAGGTACTCTTCTGCAACTATTCAAACTTTTAGTTATAATCTTCCAAAATTTAATTCACAGTGATAGATATGGCAACACAACAAAAAAGACCCCCGCAAACCAACAGACGTAAAAATACGACCCAATCAGCAAATCTCAAGAAACATATCACTGTTTTTTTAGGTGTTTGTTTGATGGTTTTCTTGGTGGCTTTGGGGTATAGTTTAGGCAAAAATGACTCTGCTCTGAGTACGGCAGGTGATTCAGTAAAACAAAAATTTGTTTCGGCACCCCTGCTTACCGTGACACAAAAGGATGAAGCCAATCTCTCCAAGCCTGCACCTTTAAAACAGGAAATACCTAAAGAAAGTGCGGTTACAAAACAGGCAGACATAAAACCAGAGGATAACGCAAGTGTGAAAATTGCTCCTGTGGATACGCAAAACAAAGTCGTATCTGCTAAAGTCAAAAATGCCAATCCTGCACAATTGGCGTATAGAGGGGCTAAACCAAAATTGGTCATCATCATCGATGATGTAACAAGTCCAAAGCAGTTAGCTGCCATAAAAGCATTGCCCATCAAGGTTACACCCTCGCTCTTTCCTCCTTATGCACTTTCAAAATCAAATCATCTTTTGGCAAAAGGCTTGCAGCACTACATGATACACCTTCCTATGGAATCAGGCAAAGTGTATGATAAGCAATCAGGTACACTAAGGGTCAGTGACTCTGAGGAAACTATGTCTGCTAGAGCGAAAGAACTTCGAAAACTTTTTCCCACGGCACGGTATGTGAACAACCATACAGGCTCAGTCTTTACTAAAAATGAGCCTGCTATGAAGAGACTCTATGGGGCATTACGAAATGAAGGTTTTGTCTTTGTCGATAGTCGCACAGCAGCCAAAACAACGGTGCAGAAGATAGCGCATGAATTTGGTGATGTGTATGTTGCTAGAGATGTATTTTTAGATAACAAGAAAAGTATTCCTGCCATTCACGCACAGCTCAAACAAGCCGTTAATGAAGCGAAAAAAAACGGCTATGCCATTGCCATAGGGCACCCTTATGACGTAACAATGAGAGCACTTTCGGATACCAAAGGTTTATTGGATGAAGTGGAAGTGGTGTATATCGATTCTATCTACAAAAAACATAACTAAGGTCGAGATATGACAATTTGAAATATTTTTTCAAAGATGTGCTTGCGTATGCTATGCTTAACAAAAAGGCATAAGATGAGCCAGCAACTTACACAGCATTTTCCTTTTTTGGAGAAGATGAAAAAATATCCTTCTTCACTCTTTTATAAGGGTGATGTGACTTTGTTAGACAGACCCAAAGTATCCATAGTCGGAACCAGAAAACCCTCAGCCTATACACGACACTTTACACACATGCTTGCAAAGGCTTTGGCTAAACGAGGGGTGTGTGTTGTTAGTGGTGCAGCCATGGGGGTAGATGCCATCGCGCATACGGGTGCAGGCGAGGATAACACCATAGCCGTAGTCGCCAACGGCGTAGATATCCGTTACCCCGCTATAAATAAAAATATGATTGAAGCAATAGAAAAGAAAGGTTTGGTACTCAGTCAGTTTGAAGAGGGTTTTAAGGCTACAGGATGGAGTTTTGTGGTGCGAAATGAGTTGGTGGTGGCACTGGGTGAGATGCTTGTCATCACCGAGGCTGGGCTTGATAGCGGTTCGATGCGCTCAGCGGAGTATGCTTTGGCGATGGGTAAAAAGATATTTGTTCTGCCTCATAGACTTGGTGAGAGTTCGGGTACCAATACCTTGCTTCAGTCCTATCAGGCAACCCCTATCTACGACATCGAAACATTTGCCTCACAGTTTGGCACTGCAGTGGATGAGTGTGTCCAAAAAGATGATTTTTTTTACTTTTGTCAGGGTGCGCCTACTTTTGATGAAACTTTGGCTCAGTTTGGAGACAGAGTCTATGAGGCAGAGCTTGAAGGTATCGTCACGATACAAAACGGTATCGTGAGACTTGCCTAAAGCGCTTATTTTGAAGTATTTGTTTCTGTAGAAGTGGCTGTTGGAACGGCTTTTTCATCCAGTTTAGAGAGTTGTGCAATGAGCTCTTCCAAAGAAGACTCCGGAAGCATACCTACTTGAACAAACTGCACATCACCTTTGGTATCCAGTGCAACTAGGAAAGGAATACTTCCGTTCCATTGGGCTCTTTGGGAGATATAATCTACAAGCTCACCGGCTTTCTCTTCAGATACAGCGATGTAGTTTATCCCTTTTTCTTTCACAAAAGCAGTTACCTCGGCAGTGTTCAAGCCTTGTACCTCTATGGCTACAATAGCAAGTTTGTCTTTGTATTTGTTCTGCAGGCTTATAAGATGTGGGATCGAAGCCAAACAGGGAGGACATTTATGACCGAAAAATTCCAAAAAGACGATTTTGCCTTCGAGTCCTTTGATCTTAAGTCCCTGTTCTGTACCCGTGACATCATAGCTGAGTCCATTAATGTCAGTCATTGTCATTTGCATTGAAGGGCTTGTGCTCTGGGCTGCCTGTGCAGAAGCCAAGAAGGAAAATAGCACAAGAGCCGTCATTATTTTTTTCATCAATAAACCTTTGTATGTAATTTGTTCAATTATACACTATGCAAGGTGTATAAAACGTGTAGTGGAGGGCTAAAAAAGTGAAGATTTTTATAAGAGCATCATAAATCTAAAAAGGGAGGAGGGAAATGATGAACAATAAACCTAAAAATTAAGGGAGACAAGGTTTATATGAACTGATGCTCTTATGAAAGAAGTATAGTCCTTGAAGGTAAACCGTATGCAAATGAAAAGAGTTACACTATAATACACGCTCACAAGAGAAGTTTTTTAAAGGATAGGATGTGGTGAAAAAAGTTTTAGCCTCGATGGTCATTCTGTGCGCAAATATCTATGCACAAGAAGCTGTGCTTGAGAAGAAAATCGGTCCAATGCTGATGGTGGGATTTCATGGAACCCATGCGCCTAAAGAGAGCCAGATTTGTAAAGATATCAAACGTTATGATTTGGGTGGCGTCATTTTGTTTGACTACAACCCTGTGGATAAAACGAAACCGAAAAATATCGCTTCCAAAGAACAATTAGCGCGCTTAACACAAGAACTGCAAGCGTGTAGTCGTGATGGTAAGTTACTGATTGCCGTGGATCAGGAAGGGGGTAGGGTACAGCGGCTCAAGCGTATCTATGGCTTTTATGGTCAGTTTCCTCAGGCTTCAGAGCTTGTTAAGATGGATAAACAAGCGATAACCCAAACCTACACTCACATGAGTAAAGAACTACAGAGTGTCGGTATCAACTATAATCTAGCACCCGTCGTGGATCTTGATATCAATGCACGTAATCATGTCATACATAGTTTGGGTCGCTCATTTGGCAAAGACCCTAAAACGGTGGCGAACTACGCACGTGTTTTTATCAAAGCGATGCATGACAATCATGTCTTAACTTCAATCAAACACTTTCCGGGGCATGGCTCGTCGGTGGGCGATACTCATAAGGGTTTTGTGGATGTGACAAAACTGTATCAAAAAAGTGAAATGGAACCTTACCGACTTTTAAAAGACGTTGCAGATACCGTGATGGTTGCCCATGTCTTTAACCAAAATTTTGATGCAGAGTACCCGGCAAGTCTTTCCCATAAAACCATCACGGATGTGTTGCGTTCACAACTTGGCTATGAGGGAGTAGTGATAACCGATGATTTACAAATGGGAGCGATTTCTCAAAAGTATGGTTTGCGAAATACACTCAAACTTGCTATTAACGCAGGGGATGATATCTTGCTTGTAGGCAATCAGCTGGATCCTAGTCAGGTAGTGTCTGTCAAAACACTCGTAGATACCATTGCCTTACTTGTCAGATCAGGTGAAGTGAAGATGTCGAGTATTGAAGCATCAAACAGACGTATCACTGTTTTAAAACAAAAACTATAAAACAGTCTGAAGGTAACGTTCTAAGATAATCTTAGCAGCGACAGAATCAACTCTTCCATCTTTTGTATGTCTAAACTGACCTTGGGTCAGTTCTTTTGCCTCAAGGCTTGAGCTTTGTTCATCTTGATAGACTACGGGTATAGAGAGGTTAAGCAAGGCGACAAAATGTTCAATGCGTCTTTGCATCTCTTCAGAGTTATCTGCATCTTTTGGCAGCCCAACAACCAGTTGTTCTATCTGCCATTCTTTGAGAAATAGATTGATATCCCTTGCAGCCTGATTGCGGTTTTTGCGCAGGATGGCATTTTGGGGCATAACAATCTTCCCATCAAGGCAGAGAGCCACACCGATACGTTTGAGTCCTACATCTATACTGGCTAATTTCATGCAAAATTATAGCCAAATAGGCTTTTTCTTTCAGTGTGGTAGGCTGTACCACAATTGAATCGATGGGGGTGTTCTAATATAAAAAAATTTATAATACTTTATAATTTTATTCCTCAAAATAAGTAAAAATATAAAATGCTTTGCTAGAATAAGAGATGAAAAAAAGTGAAGAAGCGTGTAAAACTAAATAAACAAGGGTACAAAGATGAACATGAATAAGGGCGGTATAGTCACATCAGGTTTAAGTATGATGACGTTTGCGCAGGCAGGTGATGGAGCCAGTGTAGAAACATTTTGGATATGGGTTGCACTGTTTGCATTGGGTGCAGTTGGTGTGGCTATCTTATTTATCTCTTCGCAGCAGACCCATAAGATGCAGCTCATGCATCAAACCATGCTAGACAAGCAGCTTCAGATGGAAAAAAATCAAAATATTTTACTCACAAACATGAGTGAAAATATCCACAATATGGCAAAACTTGCCATAGAAAAAGTCCAAAATAACCCAAATAATGTGACATCATCACTCAAATATGGCGGAGAAATCTTAGTCAATGTTGAACATAGACTGCTTGATGTTACGAACGATCTGATTGATTTTTTGAGACTGAAATCAAGAAAAATTGAGATTATCAATGAAGAGTTCAATATCAATAACGTGCTCAATGAACTATCGGGTTCTATCTGCTCAGAGTTTTCAGGAAGTCATGTTGAACTCATTTTTGATATTGATAAAAATATACCACGACGTCTCATCGGAGATTCACTTCATCTAGGACAAATCTTGAACAGTATTTTGGGTCATATTATGAACCAGCCAAACTTGGATGAGGTGAAGCTTGAGATATCGATGTTTGATACTTTTGAAGCGGGTGGTGAACTGCAGTTTCAGTTTGTTGATATGAGTGCAGGTCTTGATGCTGAAGCTTTAAATAATCTGTTTATTCCCTACTATGATGAAAAATCAGGTGTGTATGTAGGATTGGGTCTTTTTGTCGCCAATGAATTGCTGGGTATGATGAGTGGAGAGCTTTCTGTGCAGAGTACAGTCGGCAGAGGAAGCACCTATACACTCTCTTTGCCATTTGATGTGGTCGAAAAAGCCAATTTAAGAATGTATCGATTGCCTGATAAGATACTGGTTGAGAAAAAAGTGCTTATTGTTGACAACAATTACAATTCAGCTTTGGCGATTAAAAAAATGTTCGCCTATTTTAGACATGAAGTCAAAGTACTCTCAAAAGAAGAGTTTGGTAAAAATATTCCCAATTTGACACCTTATGATATTGTAGTTTTGAACGAGAGTCTTTTTACTCCTAGATTGGTTGAATACTTTAGCAAAATAAAACTTGGCAAAGATCTCAAGGTAATCGCACTCAATTCTTTGCTTCAGTCATCCAAAAAGAGCTTTGTCAATGAAGTGATTGACGTGTATCTCTTTAAACCGCTTAACCAAGAGCGTGTGTTTGAAATGATTGTCAATATGTACGATATTAAGAGTTCTGTATATGTGCCTGAAGAGAAAAAAGAGGTAGCTAAACGTGTTCAGACCCATAAAACACATATCGTAGAGACGAAAGGTGTCACGCAAAACTCATTCAAAGATTTTGCTGGGAAACATATTTTGATTGTCGAAGACAATATTATTAATCAAAAAGTGCTTATCAACCTTTTTCATCTTTCAGGCGTCAATATTAGCATCGCCAGCAATGGACAAGAAGCTGTCAATATTGTTAAAAGCGGTAAAGTCGTCTTTGATCTGGTACTGATGGACATCAACATGCCTATCATGGATGGATATACAGCTACGCAGATGATTCGTCTTGACAGTAAGTTTGACGCTCTTCCTATTGTTGCCTTTACCGCCTTGGTTCTGGACAGTGAAATACAAAAAATGTTCAATAGCGGTATCAATGCATTCTTGGCAAAGCCACTGAATGTTGGCAAACTGTACACGGCGCTATCTACCTACCTTTTAGATACGCCTGTTGTGAAAGTACAAGAAAAAGAAGCCCAGCCCACAGAAAAGATTAGCTATACAGGTATCAATATTGAAGACGGTATTAAACATTCCAACAACAGTGAGGCGCTTTATATGGAGGTGCTTAAAGAGTTCATGGAAGCGTATGGACAGAGTGATGCCATTTTTGAAAAATTGGTGCGTGAACACCGATACGAGCAGGTAAGAATGCTGTGCGTAGATATGCGTGGTCTGACTGCTACGATAGGTGCAAAAGATATGCACGTGCTTATTAGCGAAATTTTACAGCAGATTCTTTACAAAAAGTATGAATTATTGGTAAACTACAAAGAAAAATATGTTTTTGAAATTCAAACACTCAATAAATCTATACAAAAATATCTTAGCGCTGCTTGATTATTTTGGAAGTCTTTTTGACTTCCAAAACGATTTCATTTAGCGGATTTCTGCGATAAATGCATCTTGTTGGATGTTCTCTTTAACCGAAGGCAATACCTGCAGAGCCTGTTCTTTTTGCTTATAGGGACCGATAAGCAATTTGGAGATTTGTCTGCCACCCTGAGGAAATCGTATAATTTTGTAATAATAGCCTGCCCGTGTAATCTTGAGAAGCAAAGCTTTTTTGGGTTCCCCGGAAAATGAACCGACCTGCACAAAATAATTGCCTGAACGGCTTGGTATGATAGGTCTCTGAGGTGATATAGAGCTTGCTATCGGAGCGATAGGCGGCAGAGTTGCAGGTACATTTTGCTGTGTCTTCCATGGTTTGATCGCTTTGCTACCTCCTTTTCCTCTACTTGGCAGGACTCTTCTGCAGACACGCAATCTTTGTTTGTAATAGGCAGTTGTGTTTAGATTTGAGTAAATGACCTCATAATCTTTGGTGCTGGCATGCGTAAACCAGCCATTGCCCATATAGACGCCAACATGCGTGATGTTTCCTTTGGGTCTTGTGTCAGTGTCAAAAAAGATGAGGTCACCATAGACCAATTCATTGACGCTGATGGCTTTCCCGCATCGTGCCTGTTCTCTTGCAACGCGTGGTATCTCTATGCCCATGGAGCCGTAGAGGTAGTACGTGTAACCTGAACAGTCAAAGTTGTTCGGTCCTTCTTCCGCCCATACATACGGGCTTCCTTGAAGATCTTTGACCATTTTATGCAGATTTTTTTTGCTTGGCGTGTATTTGACCTTGGGTTTTACGATGGCATAATTGGGTTTTCTGGGGTGATGGTGCGGTTTTTGTCCACAGGCACCGAGCATAAACATCAGTAACAGAGCCAATAGGGCATACATAGTGTTGAGGTGAGGCATACTTTCTCTTTGGGATATACTTTTGTGTATCATACTCTTTTTCGTCTCAAATATCTAGTGTGGTACCGCTTTTTTGGGTAGTCGCATACCTGCTTTCCACGGTGTTGTATGGGCAGTGCTTGTTGTTTTCATCTTTCTAAGAGGCACGTCACAATTCATATACTTGGCACGTTGATCTCTACTCATATACCGTCTGCAGACTTTCATACGCTCTGCATACACAGGTTCTTTTTCAAAATGGCTTATGGTGACTTTTCTGTCCTTACTGCTGGCATGCGCAAACCATCCTCCACCCAGATAGATACCTACGTGGGTGATGCGAGTGCTTCTTTTGTTTGTTGAGCCAAAAAAGATCAAATCGCCGTAATGCAGTTGCTCAAAAGGAACTTTTTTCCCCATTTTGGCTTGCTCTCTTGCTACACGCGGAATGTCCATACCCATAGAACCGTAAATGTTGTAAGTCAGTCCGGAACAATCAAAGGCATCAGGTCCTTCCTCTGCCCACACATAGGGTTTGCCAAGATAAGAATCAAGAAGTTCCTGAATGTTTTTTCGGTTGGGTTTACAGATGGTGTCAGGCTTGATGATATCATAATTGGGGTAGCTGTAGGGTTTTGGCACTGGCTTTTGGGATTCACTGCATCCGCTAAAAAGCAAAAGCGTATACAACAGTGCCATCATGGTATATAAAAAGTTTTTCATCATTTCACCTTAGAGTATCAGCATCGCATCGCCATAAGAGAAAAATCGATAGTGATTTTCTATCGCTTCTTTATAGAGTTGTAACGTTTTTTCTCTTCCTATGAAAGCGCTAACCAGCATGATGAGGGTGCTTTTTGGCAAATGGAAATTAGTGAGCAGGTGGGTGACCCTTTGTGGGGGATTTACAGGGTTCAAAAAAAGGTCACACTCTCCCTGTATTTTCTTTGTTCGTACAAAATACTCAATCGTTCTTGTCACGGTTGTACCGATCGCCAAAATAGGTGTTGAACTCTCTAAAATGGCTGCTGATGTTGGTGGAATATCAAAATACTCTGCATGCATCGGATGATCTAAAATTGCTTCAGCCTCTACGGGTTTAAACGTGCCTGCTCCGACGTGCAGTGTGAGCGTATGGGTGGGGTGTTTTTTTCCCAGTGCATCAAAAAGCTCAGGTGTAAAATGCAGGGATGCCGTAGGTGCAGCGACTGCCCCTGCATTTTTGGCAAAGAGAGTCTGATAGTCTGTTTCATCCTCTTTGTTATCTTCTCTTTGCATATACGGTGGCAGCGGTATATGCCCTATCTCATCCAAGATAAGCACCAGTTCTTCAAAGCGGAGTGTTTGACCATTTTGGGAAAAAGTAACGATGCGTGTACCATCCTCATTGCAACTTGTAACAGTGGCACAGAGATTTGCATCAAACAACAGTTCTGTGCCACTCTGCACTTTGCCTCTAATCAACACCAAAAAATGTTCTGCATCAAGGGGCTTGTTAAAAAGAAGTTCTACTTTTCCGCCGCCTTGCTGTTGAGTGTGTTTTTTGTGCCCAAAAATACGTGCTTTGATTACACGGGTATCATTGAGAAAAACAGCACACTCTACAGGTATAAAGTCTAAAAGATTTTTAAAGATGGTGTGGGTAATGGTATCGGTTTTTCTGTCATACACTAAAAGTTTTGCATGGTCTCGGGGGTGAACCGGTGTGGTGGCTATATACTCTGGGGGAAGTATATAGTCATAGTTTTTCGTCTGCAAATCCATGAACTAATCGTCTTTGTCGCTTTCATCTTCTGGTACCTCATCATCTTCTTTATGCGGATTGACCATGCGGACTATCAGAATAGACAGTCCGTACAAAACTACAAGGGGTATAGCCATAAGAAGTTGTGTCAAGACATCCGGAGGTGTGAGTATGGCAGCAAGCACAAAGATAATCACTACGGCATACTTAAAAAAATCTTTCAGTGTTTTGTCTGTAACGAGTCCTAAGAGTGCCAAAAAGTAGGCAAATACAGGGAGCTCAAACGCAATGCCAAAGCCCATCATCATCTTGGTGAAAAATCCGACATAGTCTTCAATGTTGATAAGCGGTGTATAGAGAAATGAGCCAAAAGCAATGAGAAACTGAAATCCAAAAGGTGTCACCACATAGTAAGAAAACATGACACCCACAACAAACATCACCGTTCCGCCGAGCACAAAAGGAAGGATCATTTTTTTCTCATTGTTATACAGACCTGGTGCAACAAAGAGCCAAAGCTGGTAAAGTATAAAGGGCAGTGCACCCAAGAGAGCAGCAAAAAAAGAGACTTTAAGTGCCACAAAAAAAGCACCGCCTACTTGATGGGTGGTAACCATGCCATCCGCAGCTTTTTTTGAAAGATGGGCAACCTGTGCAAGTGCTTCATTGAGTGGGGCGGTGACCCATGTCAGTATGGCATCATGGAAGGTAAACGCAATCATAAATGCAATAAATACTGATAGTACAGAAAGTCCGAGTCTTTTTCGCAGTTCTACAAGATGGGGTCTGAGTTCGCTAAACATTATGCTTCCCCTTTGGATGCGTCTGCTTTGTCTTTTTTCTTAAACGTGACTGTGTCATTTTCAGGTTCTATTTGTGTGGTGAGCGGCTCTGTAAGTTGAGGAGCGTCTTTGGAAATGTCCGTTTCATAGGTGGTGTTTGCAAAGGAGTCAAAGTCTATATTTTTAAAATTTTTGAGTTCATTGGTTGCTTCATCAAGCTGTTTTTTGTAAGAGAGTGCTTCTTCTTTGAGTTCAGCTATCTTCATCTCTTCTTCAAGCGAGCTTTTTGCTTCCCCAATGGTTTTTTTGACGCTTTTGATGAACTTCGCCATATCAACAAGCGCAGTAGGAAGCTTATCCGGACCTAAAAAGAGTATAGCAATGATAGCGATAAGCAGTAATTCGGTAAAGCCGATGCCAAACATAGGTAGCCTTTGCGTAGTATTTGCTGTATTTTATCAAATTATCCTAAAATGTAGAGTGCGAGGGCATCGCTGAGAAAGAAATTGGTATTACGGTAATGTGTTGCATCACTTGAGAGTTTGTTCTCTTGACACAGATACTCCGCCTTTTGTCTCATTGCCTCAGTAAGAAGCGTTTTTGCGATGCCCGTTGTACTGCGTAATCCCAAAAATATTTTTTCCGTGAGCAGTTCATCTTGGCTTAGATGTTCTTCTGTCGCGTAAAAAGGGTCTGACACATAGGCTTCAATCGCGGTGTGAGGATAAAAGCGTTTTTCTTTGAGAAATCCTACCGCACCTGCACCTGCACCGATATAGTCTTTGAGGTGCCAGTAACCTTGGTTATGCCTGCTTTGATAGGTGCCGAAATTAGAGATTTCATACGCTTTAAACCCTCTTTTTTCTATCTCCTCTGTGACATAAAAAGCAAGATTTTCATCTTCTTGCCTGACCTCTGGGGTGTGTGAAAACTTTGTACCCTCTTCTATGGTGAGTTCGTAAGCAGAGATGTGGTCTATGGGCAAAGTAAATGCCTCATTGATGTCATGAAGGAGTAAGGTTTTGGTATCTCCCTGATAGTTGTAAATCAGATCCAGTGAAAGATGCTCAAACCCCAGTTCTTTGGCATGCAGGATGGCTTCTTTGGCTTGCTCTGGGTTGTGCGCGCGGTTGAGGGCTTTGAGCTTTTGGGCATTAAAACTCTGCACGCCAAAACTCACACGGTTCACACCAAGATTTTTCATGCCTGAAAGCCAAGACCTGCTGGCTGAATTTGGGTTTGCTTCTGTGGTGATCTCTGCATTTTCCTGCAAATAAGGCTCTAAAAGGGTAAAAATGGGTGCGTAGAGTTCAGGCGAAACCGTCGAAGGAGTGCCACCGCCGATAAACAGTGTTTCGATACTCCGGGGTGTTGCCCCAAAGCGTTCCAGTTCAAAGGAGAGCTGTTTGTACAGTGCTTTCATGTATCGGCTTTGGGTGTCAAATTTGTCCACGTAGGTATTAAAACTACAGTAGTGACATTTTGAATCGCAGTAGGGGATGTGGATGTAGGCTAACAAATCATTTTCTCGCTTTTTGGGATGGTTTCAAATGATTATAACCACATTTTTGGTAGAATAATACTAGAAAAAAATATAGTTAGTTTGAATGAAATGAGTAAAAGTATGCAAACAAAAAAGACCTATAGGCCAAATGTTGCAGCTGTAATACTCTCTTCCAAATATCCAGATAAGTGTGAGTTTTTTGTCGCACACAGGAGTGATATTAAGAATGCGTGGCAGTTTCCGCAAGGGGGCATCGATGAAGGCGAAACACCCAGAGAAGCCCTGAAGCGGGAATTGCTTGAAGAGATAGGTTGTAATCATGTAGAAGTATTGGGAGAGTTCCCTGAGTGGATTACCTACGATTTTCCTAAAAAATCCCGAGGCAAAACCTATCCGTTTGACGGACAGACCCAAAAGTATTTTTTGGTGCGTCTCAAAGAAAGTGCAACCATCAATCTGGAAGCGTATGATATCCCAGAGTTTGAAGAGTATGCCTTTGTAGAGTATGAAGAGTTGTTCAAAAAGGTGACCTACTTTAAACGAAAAGTCTATCGCAGGGTGATTGACTATTTTAAAGAAGAAGGTTTAATTTAAACAGTTTACGATGCGACCAGTCGCATGAGCCTGCTGCTGAGGCAGTCCTAGTGACAACGCAGCTTTTTGGGTTTTACCCAATAAGCGTTATAATTCAAAAATGTAAAGATGCGACCAGTCGCATGAGTCTGCTGCTGAAGCAGTCCTAGTGACAACGCAGCTTTTTGGGCTTGCCCAATAAAGCGTTATATCAAATAAAAAAGGTTAGAGAGATGTTGGTTGTACATAAGTATGGCGGTACAAGTGTAGGCGATTTGGAACGTATTGAAAACGTTGCCAATCGTGTGATAAAGGCAAGAGAGGCAGGGCAAGATATCGTGGTGGTCGTCTCAGCCATGAGCGGCGAGACCAACAAGCTCATAAGCTTTGCAGAACATTTTACGCCGACACCTGCTAAAAAAGAGATGGATATGCTCTTGAGCTCTGGTGAAAGAGTCACCGCAGCACTGCTTTCTATTGCTTTGCAGGCAAAAGGGTTTGATGCGGTTGCCATGTCGGGACGTCAAGCGGGTATCGTTACCGATGATGTGCATACGTATGCACGGATTGAGTCGATTGATCCTTCTGCGATGTTTGCTGCGATTCAAGAAGGCAAAATCGTCATTGTGGCAGGATTTCAGGGCATCAACAAAGACGGTTCGGTCACGACGCTAGGGCGTGGTGGTTCTGACCTTTCTGCGGTTGCTCTAGCCGGTGCACTCAAAGCAGATCAGTGCGAGATTTACTCCGATGTAGACGGTATCTACACCACTGATCCGCGCATCGAGCCAAAAGCAAAGAAACTTGATACCATCTCCTATGATGAAATGCTTGAACTTTCATCACTTGGGGCAAAAGTGTTGCAGAACCGTTCGGTGGAGTTGGCAAAAAAGTTAAACATAAAGCTCTACGCCAAAAGCAGTTTTTCAGATAATGAAGGTACATTGATAACAGAGGAGAGTGACAACATGGAAGAAGTATTGGTATCGGGTGTGGTACTCGATAAAAATCAGGCAAGAGTAACACTTAGAGGTGTTTCAGATAGACCAGGCATCGCAGCTGAGATCTTTACGATGTTGGCACAAGAGCATATCAATGTCGATATGATCATCCAAAACGTGGGCACAGATGGTACAACAAACCTTGGGTTTACCGTGCCTCAAAGCGAACATCTTAATGCCAAGAGAGTCATGGAGAGTTTTGACCATGATATTCAGGGTATGGATGTTGACGGGCATGTGTGCAAAGTCTCTGTTGTCGGTGTAGGGATGAAGTCTCATTCGGGTGTAGCAGCTACGGCATTTTCTGCCTTGGCAAAAAACGGTATCAATATCCAGATGATATCAACGTCTGAAATAAAAGTCTCTATGGTGATAGACGAGCAGTATGGAGAGCTAGCCATACGTGCGCTTCATGATGCTTACGAGTTAGACAAATAAAGCGATGAAACAATTTCTAAAGTGGACACTTGAGAACATTCGTGAGGAGGATTCTTCTTTTTCATGGATGGAAGAGTACCGTTACGAGTGGGCCCCTTTAGCAAAAAGTGCCATCTCTCAAAGCATTGAAGGTAAAACGGCTTTGATTGTGACCGATGAAGCCCATGAGTGGTTTGCCAAATATATGGTGACACACATCAATGATGTTAAGAAAAACAGACCACTTTTGCCTTTTTATCTGCTTCATAACTGTTTTCCCTCTTTGACTCTCATGAAGTCCACACAGGAGTTGCAACTTGTTGAAGATATGCTCGATATTTCGTATCCCAATGGATATTATATCTGGTATATCGGAAGAGGAGACCATCCCTACACCAAAATGGCGTATCGTAATGATGACAGTTTTCTTTGGATCATGGATGAAGAGGTGCAAAACAGTTTTGCACTTCGTAGTAGCGACAAACTGCTCGATATCAAACTCCTGCAACTCTTTAAACTTTTTGACAATACCCTTTCTGCCGCACTTTTTGGTGACTTAGATTTCGAATCATGACCCTGCACAGTCAAGTTATTATCAGTGTAGAGATTGAAAAAACGCTAGCCTCACTTGAGGCGCTGCGAAGTGATGAGAGTATCATCGAGATTCTCTCACCCAGTCTCCTTTCTGAACCATCCAGCGATGGGTCGCAGGAAAGCTGTCCACCTTATGTTCACAGGATTGTGACAGAAAAAGAGACATTTTCTGTGGATGATGCAAGGCTTGCGGTTGAAAAAGCCTATATGGCAAGTGAAGAGGTCACGATCATCATCCTTGCTGCCAATGCTTTTTCTTCCGTGGTTCAAAATAAACTGCTTAAAGTGCTTGAAGAGCCTCCACCTAAAAAAGAGTTTATTCTAATCACGCCGCATAAGGCAACCATACTCGATACCATTCGTTCGCGTCTGCCCATCGTGGTGTTGGCAGAACACAAAACCCAAGCAGTAACGGAGTTAAATGTATCGGGGCTCTCATTGGGTACGGTATATGCATTTGTTCAAACACAAAAGCGTACCGATGCCAAAGCGATGAAATCGGTGGTTGAATATATCGGAAAAGAGGCTATGACATCAGGGCAATTTGACTTGGATGAAAAAACGCTGAATCTCTTTTCGCAGGCGTTCATGGCTTTGGATGTAGGCTCTCCGCCTGTGTTTGTACTGACTACGCTCTTGCTCAAACTGTTGGCAAGAAAAAAACGATAAAAGTCCCAAGGAGCGTTTCGCATGTATCTGTATCAACTTGGAAATATCTCGGATAAAAAAGCTGCACTGAAAGTGCTGGGTGTTGAGAGTGGCGGGGTGAGTATTATGGCAAAGAAAATGCAGACGCTTTGTTTTTTGATCAAAGATCTTAAAACACCTGCAGCCAACATACTTAAGCAAGATGCACTTAGTATCGGAGCTGACTTAGCTGTGCCCTCAGGGGTGATACTCTGCGAAAAGCCCAGTTATGACTGTCTTTTGATGGGAACGCGAAAACAGATAGAGATACTCTGCAAAAAAGAGTTAGTACAGCCTTTTGGACTCAAAACGTTTGCGTTGGAGCTTAAAAAACATCTCCATATTCCACACTTTCCACCACGCATTATGGGTATTATCAATGCAAATGATGACAGTTTTTACGCAGCAAGCCGTTTTGTTGCCGGTGATGCGGGGGTGCAAATCAAGCAGATGATACACGACGGTGCAGATATCATAGACATCGGGGCAGTCTCATCCCGTCCTGGGGCAGCAGAAGTGAGCCAAGAGGCGGAGATGGCGCGAATGAAGCCTATTTGTGATGTGATTAAGGCAGAGAGCTTACATGAAAATGCAGTATTTTCTGTCGATAGTACCACACCTTTGGTGGTAGAGTATGCACTACAAAGCGGATTTAGGCTCATCAATGACATCAGCGGTGCAAGTCATACCGCTATCATCACTCTTGCGGTGAAATACAATGCAAAACTCTGTATCATGCATATGCAGGGCACACCTCAAAATATGCAGGTTGCACCACAGTACGAAGATGTCGTAGTGGAGGTGAGTCAGTTTTTTGAGGAGCGCATTGCCAGATGTGAAGCTTTGGGGTTGGCTCGTGAAAATATCATCCTTGATGTGGGTTTAGGGTTTGGCAAAACGTTAGAGCATAACCTGACACTTCTTAGGCATATGGCACATTTTAAAGTATTTGGCTGTGAAGTACTCGTAGGTGGAAGCAGAAAATCGATGATCGATAAAATCATTCCCACTCCTGTACAAGAGCGTTTGGCAGGCACATTGGCACTGCATCTTAAAGCTGTTGAGAATGGCGCAAGCATTGTGCGATGTCATGATGTCAAAGAACATAAACAGGCTTTGGCTGTTTATGAAGCGATGAAGTAGTCGTATGCGTGAGTTATGGTGGATATTGCTTGTGGTTTTGTCAGCAGGACTGGTCGTGTTGGGTATCAACGTCTTTGTGAGTAAAGAAGGGGCACCTATCTACAGCACCGTAAAAGAGGTGCCTGCTAAAAAAGCAGCGTTACTTCTAGGAACTTCTAAGTACATCGCCAAAGGCAAAAAAAACTACTTTTATACCTACCGCATCGAAGCAGCTGCGGCACTGTGGAGAGCAGGTAAAATCAAAGCTATTGTGGTATCGGGTGACAATGCCACCAAATACTATGATGAGACCACCCGTATGTATAACGATCTCATCAAAGCGGGCGTACCGGCACGGTATATCGCTAAAGATTATGCAGGGTATAGAACGCTTGATTCGGTGATGCGCGCCAAGGCGATATTTGATCTTGAAGACTATATCATAATTTCACAGCGGTTTCATCTGGAGCGGGCACTCTTTCTTGCGCATGCCAAAGGACAAAAGGCTATAGGCTTTAAAGCCAAAGATATTGCAGGCACACCTGCAGCCTATCGTATGCAAACCAGAGAGTTTCTTGCAAAAACCAAAGCTTTTTTGGATGTTTATCTACTTGATACACAGCCCAAATTTTACGGTGAGAAAAAGAAAGTAAAGTATAAAAAATGACACAAAGAAATTATGAAGAAAACATTGAACTTTTAAACAGATGGGCGCATGCTTATTATGTCTTGGATAATCCCATTGCCAGCGATGAGGAGTATGACACGCTTTATCATGAAGTATTGGCGTATGAAGACCAAAATCCGTCCCACGTAGCTGCAAATTCTCCGACGCGACGTGTAGGCGGAGTAGTACGAGATGAGTTTAGCAAGGCAACACACATCAAACGAATGTGGAGTATGGAAGATGTCTTTAGTAATAGTGATCTTGAGGAGTGGGTGGCTAGAGTAGAGAAAAATGCAGGTTCTGTCACATTTTTTTGTGAGCCGAAATTTGATGGTGCGAGCATGAATCTGCTTTATGAAAACGGGAAGCTGGTGCGCGCCATCACAAGAGGCGATGGTGTAGAGGGTGAAGAGGTGACGGACAATGTCAAAACGATTCGTTCCGTACCTTTAACCATCGCGTATGAAGGATTGATCGAGATACGGGGTGAAGTGCTGATCAAAAAATATGATTTTGAAGCTATCAATGCGCAAAGACTGAGTAGCGGTGAGGCACTTTTTGCCAATCCGAGAAATGCAGCCGCAGGGAGTTTGAGGCAGCTTGACAGTTCTGTGACGGCAAAACGAAAACTTGTTTTTTATCCGTGGGGGCTTGGGGAAAATAGTTTAGTGCAAAGTAGTCTTTATGAGAAGATGAGTTTTATCTATTCGCTAGGATTTTTAGCCCCTCCCTATAGACAGAAATGTAATGCCATTGATGAGATTGAGGATTTTTACCAACTGCTAATCGCCAATCGTGAGAGTATAGAGATGATGATGGACGGAATGGTCGTCAAAGTCGATGATGTGAATGTCTCTGAGGAGTTAGGCTACACCGTAAAATATCCGCGATGGATGTGTGCCTATAAATTTCCTGCTGTTGAAAAGGTAACAAAGATACGAGCCATCACTTTGCAAGTAGGCAGAACTGGCGTGGTAACGCCTGTTGCCGAGATAGAACCCGTCAACATAGAGGGTGCAATGATAAGCCGTGCCACTTTGCATAACTTTGATGAGATAGAACGAAAAGATATCCGCATCGGAGACAGTGTCATCATTATACGAAGCGGTGACGTGATACCTAAGATTATTAAGGTGCTAGAAGATAGGCGAGATGGCACGGAGATTGCCATTAACCGCCCGACACATTGCCCCACTTGTGGAAGTGAACTGCTTGACGAAGGCACGCTGATCAAATGTCAAAATCTTGAATGTCCCGACCGAGTAGTCAACTCAATCATTCACTTTGCAAAAAAAGGATGTATGAATATAGACGGCCTTGGCGCAAAGATAGTCGAACAGCTCGTAAATGAAGGCAAAATCAAAGATATACTAGACCTCTATGCTTTAAAGTATGAAGATATGGAAAACATGGAAGGGTTTAAGAGTAAAAAAATCAACAATATCCTTGATGCGATTAGTGCCACCAAAAATGTACCATTACCCAAAGTACTCAACGCCATAGGCATAGAACATATCGGTGAAGTCGCAGCAAAGGAACTTGCTAAAAACTTTGGATTGGGTGTGGTGGATGCCAGCTATGATGCGCTGATAGCCATGAATGGATTTGGTGTGGAGATGGCAAACTCACTCTTGGAGTTTATGAGGGTCAATCGTGATGTGGTTTTAAGGCTTTTTGAACTTATCACCCCAACAGTGGAAACTATCACAGAAGCGCAGGACAATCCATTTAAAGGTAAAACCGTCGTCATCACAGGCACCATGAGTGTGAGCCGTGATGAGGTCAAGGCGTATCTGGAAAGCTTGGGTGCGAAAATATCTGGTTCGGTATCTAAAAAGACGGATTTTGTGGTGTATGGTGAGGATGCAGGGAGCAAGTTGACGAAGGCTGAGGAGCTTGGGGTGGTTACAATGAGCGAACAGCAGATGAGAGAGTTGGTCTAAATTGAAAGTGCAAAAATGAACATAACTTACAAGATAAATGAAGCAATCTTAACAGATGATTTTGTAGATATTTTAAATCGTTCTACTTTGGGAGAAAGAAGACCGATTGATGACAAAGCACGTTTGTCTGATATGCTAGTCAATGCAGATGTTTTAGTTCTGGCATTTGATGGAGAAAAGATTGTGGGTCTAGCAAGGTCGCTTACAGACTTTAGTTACTGCTGTTATTTATCAGATTTGGCTGTAGATGTCGCTTATCAACAACAAGGCATAGGAAAAATGCTCATTAAAAAAACAAAAGAAAGCCTAAAAAATGGTTGTAAAATTATTTTGCTCTCAGCTCCAAAAGCGACAGAGTACTATCCCAAAATAGGGTTTAAACAGCATCCATCCGCTTGGGTTTTGGGGTAAAAAGGTTAAATCATGAATATGTCTAATTTTTTAGAAGAAACTGGGATAATTAATTTCTCTCATCCAGATATACAGGCTTTAGCGTTGTTGCTTTCAAATGGTTGTGAGATTGATGAAGAGATCGCAAAAAAGTGTTTTTTATTTGTACGAGATGAGATACAGCATAGTGGTGATTGTAAATCAACGATTACCACCTTGATTGCTAGTGATGTATTGAAATACAAAACTGGTTGGTGTTATGCAAAATCACATTTATTGGCTGCATTGCTTAGAGCAAATAAAATTCCTACTGGATTTTGTTATCAAAGACTGAGTTGTAGTGAATACAAAGATGATGTGTATTGTTTGCATGGTTTAAATGCTATATATCTCAAAAACTATGGTTGGTATAAAGTGGATGCAAGAGGAAACAAAGAGGGTCTTGACGCACAGTTTAATCCACCCATTGAAAAATTGGCATTTGAACTGCAAGACAATGAGTATAATTTGCCAACAATATATGAAAAGCCATTAGTCGAAGTAGTGACTGCGTTAGAAAAAAATAAAACCTATGAAGAGATGGTAAATAATTTTCCAGATTGTTTGGGACAAGAATAAAAGCCATCATGGGACAAACAAAAATAGTATGGCAAAGTATGGTATAATAGGGTAAATTTACACAAGGCAATATGATGACCAAAAAAATGACCATAACATTAGAAGAGTCGCTCATAGATGAGATAGATAGTATGGCGCTTGAGAGTGGTAAGAAAAAAACGCAAATTATCAGAGAGGCTTTGCAAGATTATTTTGATATGAGCGCGGTAACTAAAACAGTCACTGAACATAAAATGGGAACGCTAAAAACAGTTAAACATAGTGATGTGAGAAAATCACTTGGCTTATGATATAGAATATGACCCAAATGCAGTTAAACAACTTCAAAAACTTAATCCAACGATAGCCAAAGAGTTGCTTGATGGCATCGAAGCGTTTGCCAATACGCCTGTCATCACAAAGATAAAAAAACTTAAAACGCCGTTTGATGGTGCATATAGACTGAGGATTGAGGATTATAGAGTGATATTTTACCAAGAAGGTAACTTGATGCTTGTATCTAAGATAGCCCGCAGAAAAGAAGTGTATTGAGGGTAAAGAATAGTGGTAAGATGAAGGATAGAGTATGCGACTAGACAAATACCTAATGGATGAGGGCTATTTTGAGAGCCGTAACCGTGCGCATGAGGCGATAAAAGCGGGGCAGGTGAGGGTGGATGGCAAAGTGGCGAAGCCTTCGGCAAACATCGACGAAAATACTGTCGTTGAAGTAGAGGATGCGAAGTTTTATGTCTCCCGTGCCGCGCGTAAACTGGAAAGCTTTTTGGCAGCGTATGCGCTGGAAGTTAAAGGCAAACGGACGCTAGACATCGGTTCAAGTACGGGCGGGTTTGCGCAGATTTTGTTGGAACATGATGTCGGTGCATTGACTTGTGTCGATGTAGGAAAAGACCAACTGCATATCTCCCTGCGGGACAATGCAAAACTCTCACTGTTTGAAGAGACAGATATCCGTGATTTTGAAGCCGCTGAACCGTTTGAGCTTATCACTTGTGATGTTTCGTTCATCTCGGTGCTTCAGATCAGTGATGCCATCGACAGATTGAGTGCTCAGGGTACAGATATCATCATCTTGTACAAACCGCAGTTTGAAGTCGGTAAAGAGGTGAAACGGGATGCAAAAGGGGTGGTACAGGACAAAGATGCCATCGCTAGACGCAAAGAGGCGTTTGAAGCCCAAGCGGAAAATATGGGATGGGAAGAGATGTATCAGACACTCTCACACATTCAGGGTAAAGAGGGCAATCAGGAATACCTGTACCATTTTGTAAAGAGTGGGCGTTAAGTGGCTGCTGGACATCCCATAAAATCCATCGCGATCGGTTCGTTTGATGGTATCCATCTTGGACACAAGGCACTGCTTGACAGGGTGGATGCTGCTGTCATCATAGAGCGAAACAGTGGATACCTAACACCAGGATACAAACGCTCACTCTATACTCACAAGATCTGTTGTTTTTATCATTTCGACAAGATAAAAGGACTCACTCCACTTGAGTTTGTGTTGAAGTTGCAAACAGATTTTCCTGCTTTAGAGCGGATTGTGGTGGGGTATGATTTTCATTTTGGAAAAGACAAAGCAGGGAATGCAGAGCTGCTTCGCACACTATGTGACAAAGAAATCATCATCGTTGAGCAAGTCACTTTTGAGCAGATCCCCATACATTCGCGTACCATCAAAGACTTTTTAAAAGAAGGCAATATTAAGATGGCGAACAAACTTCTTGGCAGATCCTATGTCATCGAAGGTGTGGTTGTGCAGGGGCAGGGATTGGGTAAAAAAGAACTTGTTCCTACGATTAATCTTAGAACAGAAGGCTATCAGCTTCCGCTTGAAGGGGTGTATGCAACACGCACCTGTATCAACGGTGTATGGTTTAATTCGGTGAGTTTTTTAGGGCACCGCGTGACTACCGATGACTCTTTCGCGGTGGAAACACATCTTTTGGATACTGATATTGCAGAAGTGAGAGGTGTGGTTTTGCTAAAATTTATAGTGTATATACGATGCAACCAGCGGTTTGAAACGCTTGAAGCATTAAAAGAACAGATTGATGAAGATATCGCTCAAACAAAAAACTATCTAAATACTATAGTGCAGTGATGTGTCTTTTTGTTGTAAACAGTATTCATGGTGGTTTGATTTAAAATACTGTATGCAGCTTTTGCCTTTATTTTTGGCTCTATACATCGCGGTGTCAGCAGATTTTATCAGCTCTTGCGCAGTATTGCCATCATCTGGATAAATTGATGCACCAATACTCATGTCAATGGAAAAGGTGTTACCGTCTACAACATAAGGGGTTTTACTTAGTGAATTAATTCTTTGTAAAATAGTCTCAAGGTATTCAAAACTTTCTAACTCTTCCACTAAAATGACAAATTCATCTCCGCCGAAACGACAAATAGTATCTTCTTTACGTAAGGTATCTTGCAGAAAACGTGCCACTGTTTTTAAGATTTCATCCCCTACGGCATGACCATACGTGTCGTTAATCGGTTTGAAATTATCCAGATCACAAAAGATAAGAGAGATACATTTGCCAAACCTTTCAGCATGATTCATCGCATGTTCGAGTCTGTCATCAAATAATAGTCTATTGGAAAGACCCGTTAGAGGGTCATGTGTCGCCAAATAGGCATGATCGTGTGCATGCTTGCGTTGGTGTGTTACATCTGAAAAGATACCGATGTAATTTTCCGTTTGACCTTGTGCATTTTTGATGGCATTGATACTGAGCCATTCTATATAAATCTCTCCGTTTTTTTTACGGTTTGTTATCTCTCCCTGCCAATAGCCGTTGAGGGATAATTGATTCCATATTTTTTGATAAAAGTGTTTATCGTGTTGCCCTGATTTGAGGATTTTAGGGTCTTTACCGATGACAAAAGAAGACGCGTAGCCTGTAATGCTCGTAAATGCATCATTGACATGGATGATTTGATTGTGATGGTCTGTAATGATGACACCATCCATCGTGTGTTGTGAAACTGCAGACGACATTTCAAGGGATTTGAGGTTGTTTCTGTTATTGATCGCTGCACCAATAATAGATGCTGCTGTACCGAGCATTTCAACATTGGTCGGATTGAGTATCTGTTTACGCTCGTCTCCTATACCTAAAAATCCCCACCATTTATATTGTACAAAAATGGGCAGGATAAGAAGAGAATTGATTTTAAACAGATCTAAAAGTTTCTTTTTTGAGTGATCATAGTCTTCTATGCTGCCGTTAATAGGCTTGTTTTTTTCTAGCTGGTTTTTCCATCGCATAAAATAATTTTTACGATAATGAATATGCTTTTTGCTTTTTGCTTTGGGGTTATCATTGATGTATAAAAATTGATGGGCTCTGAGCGGATCATCATCTTGTTCGTTTTGATAAATAAAGATAGATGACATCATAGAAGCCTGTTTAAGGTTTTGCATTTCTTGATACAGGGCTTTTGTCCAGTCGCTTTGTTGCAAAAAATTATGGGACATTTTGTTGATCGCATGCAGAATATTTTGTTGTCTTTGTATTTCGCGTTTAGTTCGTCTTTTTTCCATGACATCGTTATAGAGTTGTTGTATGGTTTTTGAAAAACTTTTAGAATCAAAAGGTTTGGAGAGAAATTGATTGACACCCAGTTCGATGGCTTTGAGTAATATATCTCGATTTTCAAAGTCTGTAAAGATGGCTATTTTTACATTTTCATCTATTTGACGTATCTTTTCAACCATCTCTAAACCATTCATGCGTGGCATATTGATATCCGAGAGAATAATATCAGGAGAGTGTTCTTGGAAACGGGCAAGTCCATCGATGCCGTCAGTTGCAGTAATAATAAAATCGGCATAGGGATTTAGCATATGATTGAGTATAGATGTAGTGGTTCTGTCGTCATCTACGATGAGTATGCGTAACTGTTCCATGTTTATATTGTAATATAAAATTCTTTTATAAATATAAAAATGTGTAGTAAATATGAAAATCTTGATGTTTAACAAATGGGTTAATCTATAGAATACGTAGTGTTTCAAATGACAACCCGATTTAAGTATATAAAATGTCGTGATTGAGAGTCCTATAAAATTGACAATGCGTATCGATTATGAACCGACAAGCATGTTTGTGCGCAGATAAGCGTTGATTTCTTTACTGCCTAAACGTTTGGCATACTCATACACGTTTTCTTTCCGGTACTGCGTATGCGGATTGATACCGTGTTCTATGAGGCAGGCAAGGATTTTAAGATTGTTGGTATCAATGGCAAAAAATGCTGCATGTCTGCCTTCTGCGGTAACTTCAAGTGCGCATCCATGATGAAGCAAAATCTCTACATTCTGTAGATTGTGATGATAAATAGCCCAGTAGAGTGCCGTGTTTCCATAACGGTCTTTTTGATGTATATCTACCGCGTTCATAAAGCGAGGATTTAATAAAGTATTGTGTTGAACCGTTTGCATAAAATCATAGATACGGACGGGTTGCTTTATGGGTTTTTGAAGCAGCTGTTGTGGCATTCGTGCTGTCATTTTTTGCTCCCGTTGTAACACGTAAGATAATGTTTACACTGTTTACAAATCTCGCTCTCTTGATCCAGTTCTGAGACGACTTTGAGGAAATCCTCTCTGAGGCATTGTGTGCTTCTGGTGGTGTAGATGATAGGGATTGATTTTGATTTTGCCTCAGCTCTGTAGTGTTTCATGGAGTTGTGGTTGAGAAAATTGGTCAGCATCACGACAATGTTGACACCCGTAGGGATGGGCTTGTCTTGTTTTCTGCCACATTTTTGATTGCGTGCTGCCCAGTGTAAAATGTTTGGTACACCCAAATCATAAAGCAACTCCTTAAGAGGGTCTATCCTGTCTCCACCTAAAATTAAAACTGACATTTCACATCCTTATTTGATAGTAATTATCAAATAATAGTCAAGAGTAGCTTAAACAATAATTAAATTGATAGTTAATATCAATACAAAAAATACAAATCCCAAATTATTGATAATGGATGTCATTTTAATAGTCTCTTAAGAATAAAAACGAAATACTTCGCTCTGATTTAAATAATGATATTGGATATTAATATTAATATTAAGAGGTGCGTTGTGAATATGAATATGCTGCATCGGTGCATAGAAAAAAACAAAGCCAATAATTCACATGCCAGAGAAGTGATTTTCCGTGTGCTTTTGGAGACGCAGGAGTGCCTGAGTGTGGCACAAATCTGTGACATCATCAAAGTGGATTACCCAAAACGAATCTCTGTTAACACCGTTTATAGGCATTTGAACCTTTTTGTCGCGTGTGATTTGGTGATTGTCCTTCAAAATGAAGACAAAAAAGCACATTACTGCATCGCCGATGAAAACAATAAAGTATTTACACTGTGTCCACAATGTGGGGTGATAGAAAAAGAAAATTCACAGGCAAAAGCGTTTTTTACTCTTTTGGAACATACCAAAACACTTGAATACATCACTTTGCATAAACGGTGTAAAGTCTGTGAAGGATTGTCTAAAAACTGAATCCAGAGAGCGGTGCACAACACATATCATTTTTTTGATTTCATTGTTACTCCTTCGTATAATATATTTACCAACCAAAATACTAAAATATGGTTGGGTTCAATAAAGACTCATAGTTTTCACAAAAGCTAACAGCAAACAAGTTTTTT
>NCHB01000015.1 GCA_002281755.1 Sulfurovum sp. 16-42-52 | reverse complement strand
ACGATAATCCCTTGATAGATATTTGTTGCTCTTGATAGTTCTATTTTAGCTAAATTTCGGTTTTATCGTGGTTAGGTGGGGTTAATCAGAGGGTTCTATCTGTTAATTAGTGTAAAATACCCGCTGGGAAAAGATAAGAGAATGCGTAAATTTAAACTGTACTACCTCACAGAGTTTGTGGGACCATGGTCGATGATAGACGTGTTCGTAGTCGCTATACTGGCGGCACTCATTCATCTTGCCAACATACAGATTGTCGCTGGAACTGCTGCTACGGCATTTGCGATTTCGGTATTTTTTACCCTACTCTCAGCCCATGCCTTTGATGAACGATTGATTAAGGAGAACAGTTAAATGTCAGAACAGACCCCGCTTATAGAAGAGTCTTCACGCTTCAATCTACTCACTTCGATATGGATAGTGCCTTTTGTTGCGTTGATGGTTGCAGGTTGGCTGGCATTTCAATATTTCTCAGAACGGGGCGAAGAGATTCGCATTATATTTCCTAAAAATGAAGGGCTTAACGCAGGTCAGAGTCAAATTAAATTTAGAGATGTTCCCATCGGTACTGTGGAGAAGATCGAGTTGCAAAAAAATGGCAAGGGGGTCGTGGTGGTTGCCCGTATCGATAAGCTGGCAAAACCCTATCTGAATGAAAAAGCAAAGTTTTGGATTGTCAAACCTGAAGTAGGGGTTACGGGTGTTTCAGGTCTGGATACCCTGCTTTCAGGAACGTATATCAATATGTATTCTGAAAAAGAGGGACGCTTTAAAGATAATTTTTATGGACTCAAAGATGCTTTTCATCAAAACAAAGAGGGTGTTTACTACAAGCTGACCGCACCTTCAGGATTCAACATCAGCAGGGGAACACCCGTACACTTTAAAAATCTGACCGTTGGCCGGGTAGAGTATGTCAACATCTCACTTGACAGCCAAAATATTGACTTTATCGTTCTCATACAACAGCAGTATGTTCCTTATGTCCATAGAGATTCTAAGTTTTGGGTCACCAGTACCATAGATTTGAGATATGCAAACGGTAGGTTTGACATCAATGTTGCCCCTTTATCCAACCTGGTGCAAGGCGGTATAGAGTTTTCCTCCACCCATGAAGACGTCAATGATCCTGTTCCTGATCATTATGTCTTTCGTCTGTATAAAAACTCCAATGCCGCGGAAGGAACCAAAGTAGGCAAGGGCGGTGAGTTTGTCAAAACTTTCGAGATCATGACACAAGAGTCGCTTTCGGCATTACGAGTGGGTGCGATGGTGGAGTATAGCGGTTATGAAGTTGGGAGGGTGAAAAATATTGCACTGCAGTATGTTAAAGAGACACATGTCATGCAAGGTAGTGTGGTGGTGGACATCGATACCTCGGCATTTGCCCAAAAAGACGACACAGTGACAAAAGCATACCGAAATTTTAGACAGATGGTTGAAGAGGGGTTGCGTGCCAAGATGCAACCCTCTGATCCTTTGACCGGTACATTGTTCGTTGATTTGGGCTTTGAAGCAAATGTCACAAAACAGACCCTTGTTCAGGGTAAAAAGTTTGCACTCTTGCCTTCAGTGAAGAGTGATGGGGGTGGAGTGATGGATGAAGCTGAGAAATTGCTACAAAAGCTCAATGCGCTACCGCTTGAGCAGCTGCTTGCTTCGCTTAACAAAGTGGTTGACAACTCAGATGGACTTTTAAGTGATCTGGGCAAATCAGTCAAAGACCTCAATGCGCTCAGTGGCAAGAAGTCATTTCAGACCATGCCGGATGAGTTGGATAAAACACTTAAAGAGCTCACTAAAACTTTGGTTACGGCACAACAAACCATCAAAAGCTATGATGATCAGTCGCTTTTAGCCAGTCAGATAGCCCAGACGCTGAAAGTAGTTACCGAAACATCCAAGTCCATGCAGCAGTTTTTAGATATGCTCAACCGTAAACCCGATTCACTTATTTTTGGAGAACAGTAATGATAATACGATTACTCAAAACGATAGCCATCCCTGTAGCGGTTATGATAGTGGCAGGGTGTGGTGCAACAAGCAGTTATTATATGCTTTCAGTTCCTACGATACCTGCAAAAACCTACACGGCTTTGGGTAAAAGCGTAGGCGTAGAAAAAGTTACGCTGCCGAGCTATTTCGATAAGCGACTGCTTGCCGTGGCGCACTCAAGCTCTCAGATCAGTTTCAATTCAAGTGCCGTGTGGGCAGAAGATATGAACACAGGTCTGACGAACAGACTCATAGGGTACCTGCAAAAAACTTTTCACCAGCCACAAGTGTATGCGTACCCGTGGGATACCCACACGCAGCCTGAGTTGAAGGTGCGGGTACAGGTGACGCGGTTTATTGCTGAAGGTGATAGGGTCTATCTTGATGCCAACTGGGAGATAGCCAACCTTCAAAACAACTCGCATCAGGCAAAACTTTTTAGTACCAGCGTTAAAACGGGTGACACTGCCAAGAGTATCGTGCAAGCGATGGACAGCGCATTTTCACAGCTGGAAACCCAAGTGGCAGAGGGTATGAGACGCTTTTAGTCTCAGCTCTGTTCTTTTCGGACATTTTTTCTCCTTTTTCTCCTTTTATTTAAGAATCTTTAAAGAATCATTGTCTATAATCCAATCATTGACCGACGGTCAGTCAAAAAAAGGAATACAGTGGCAATCGTAGTAAACAAAGAGGAAAAAAGAAGAAATATCGCACTCTCTTGCAGGGAACTGTTGCTTGAGTACGGTATCAATTCATTGACCATTTCGCACATCGCGCAAACTGCAGGCGTGGGGAAAGGGACGATTTATGAGTATTTTGAGAACAAAGAAGATATTGTTTTTGAAATCATCACCACATTCATCGCAGACCATGAGAAAAAACTGTTAGAGCGCATCGAAACTTCAGACTCGACACGGCAAAAGCTCTTTCATTTTTTCAATATACTGTTTGAAGATGAAAATGCAAAAAAACATCTCAAAGTTTATAAAGAGTTTCTTGCTATCTCTTTGATGCAGGAATCCCAAGAGATGCTGGACTTTAGTGCACAGTGCAGAGAACGGTTTATGGTGATACTGGGCGGTATTGTGGAAGCAGCGAAAGCTTCAGGTGAGATAGAGTCTTCCATAGCTATCAGCGTGAGTTCTTTTGCTGTTTTTGCAACGGGGCTGGTTGTTGATTCGCGTCTTAGCGGTTATGATGTTCAAAATGAAATCAATCTATTTTTAGATATGGTACTTACAACAAATAAAAAAGGGGAGTAGATGAAGATACTATGGGGTGTGTTACTGCCATTGTTTGCATTTTCGCAGAGTTACGGGCTTAAAACCTTGATAGAAAATGCCAACAGCAAAAATGGGCGGATTGAAGCCAAAGCCATTTCCATTAAGGCGGCAAAAGAGGGTGTCGGTGCGGCACAAAGTGCGTACTGGCCAACGGTAGATGTGGGGGCAAACGGCACGCAGGCTACACCTACCAACATCGTCTCACCAGGTCAAACACTTACAGGTTTTGCTACAGCAAACCTCAATCTCTATGATGGAGGCAGGAAAAGTGCGCTTTTGGGCGAAAAGCAGTTTGAGTACACGGCGGCTTTGTTTGAAAAAAGTGCGTTTGAAAAAAGCATCGCGCTTGAAATCGTGCGCCACTACTACACCATACAAACGCAAAAAGCCGTACTTGCAGCACTGCAGGAGCGTTCAAGTGAACTTAAAGCACAGATAGAACGGGTAGAAAAGTTTCAAGTTGCAGGACTCTCGACCCAGGAAGAGGTGTATAAACTTCAGGCAGTCTATGATGCCAATGATTTTACGATGGCAAAGACGAAGTTGGCACTTGAGACCAGTGAACAAAATCTCAAACTCCTTACGGGTTTACCGGTAAACAGTTTACAAAAAAACACTTTTGCTGAGCCTAAGAATGTCCGGTTTGAAACCTTGGAGACCATCAGGGCACTTGAAGCCAAAGCAGGCGCCGTGGGTGAAGCTTCCAAAGCCATCAAAGCTGGTTATGGGCCGCATGTTGATTTATCAGACACTTATCATCAGTCAAAGTTTGACGATACAGTCAACACAGCAGGTTTTGGCGGTGATTCCATCTTGATTGATCATCAAAATGAGTTGACACTTTCGGTGGGGATGAGACTCTTTGATGCGGGTAAAATTTCACAGGAGAGTGAAGCGGTTCGTTATCAGAAGTTGTCACTTCTCTCAGAGATTGACTATGCTAAAAAAGAGCAAAGAATGAATTTTTCGCTTTCCCAAAAGAGTTTAGAGACAACCCGTACACAGCTCAAAAGTGCACAGAGTGAACTTCAGGCTGCCAACAGTACATATAGTGTGTTGAAGCAGAAGTTTGAAGTGGGGCTAGCCGATAACATCGCGTTTTTGGATGCACTGGCACAAAAAACACTGGCACAGGCACGGTATAAAGAGACGCTTTATACCTACGAGATCAATAAGTCAATTTATTATTATTATGCAGGCAAAAGCCCGAAGGAGTTTATACGATGAAAAAAATAATCTGGGGTGTAGTAGGTTTGGTTCTGGGTTTACAAGCGGGTGAGGTGTATGCTACTTTTACCGTTGAGGCACAAAAGAGTGCACAATTGGCATTTAATGCCAGTGGTATCGTCGGTAATGTCAATATTGACATCGGAAGTGTGGTGAAAGAAAATGAGATTTTGGCTACGTTGGAAAGTGATGACATTAATGCCAGTTTACAGCTGGCTAAAACGCAATTCAAATATGCCAAAAAAGATTTTGAACGCCAACTCAAAGTCAAACATCTTGTGGATCAGGAAAGCTTGGATCAGTATGCCAACAAATATGAAAGTGCCAAAGACCAAGTGATTTTGCAGCAGGCACTTTTTGATAAAACGATTTTAAAAGCGCCGTTTGAGGGCATTATCTTTTGGAAAGAACTTGAAGTAGGTGACACGGTGAGCGGTGCATTACTCAGAACCGTATTGAAGCTTCAAAGTCTGCATGCACGAAAACTGGTACTCTCTTTTGATCAGAAGTACTGGAAAGAGATCAAAGTGGGCGATACCTTTAGCTATAAACTCGATGGTGACAGCAGGCAGTATGAAGGTAAAATCCTCAAAGTCTATCCGTCTGCTGATGCCAATAACAGAAAGATGCAAGCGGAAGTCCATGCCAAAGATTTACCTGTGGGACTCTTTGGTGATGGGTTGATTACCACACAAATGAAGTAGGTTTAGATGTATAAATTAGCGATAAACAGACCCATTACGACCTTAATGTATGTGGTGACGTTGGTAATCTTTGGACTAATGAGTTTCAAGTCTATGCCTTCAGCACTTTTTCCCAATGTCGATTTTCCTATTGTCACGGTTCAGACAGTCTATCCTGGGGCAGAGGCTTCAACAGTGGAGTCAGAGGTTACAGATAAGATTGAAGAGGCGATTTCCCGCATAGGTGGCGTGGATTCGGTTACTTCAACGAGTTCTGAAGGCGTGAGTGTCATTATGGTGAAGTTCTTTTTGGAACGAAACATCGATGAAGCGACCAACGATGTCCGTGACAAAGTCTCAGCCGTTGTCTTGTCAAAAGATGTCAAAACACCTTTGGTCAGCAAGCTAGATATCGGCGGGGCATCAGTCATCAATGTGTTTTTAACCGCAAAAAATGACACGATTCAAAATCTTATGCTTTTTGCCGATGAAAAAGCCAAGCCCAAACTACAAAAAATAAACGGTGTCGGGGCGATTAACATCATCGGATACAAAGACAGAGAGATCAAGATCTACCCTGATCCAAATCTGCTCAATAAATTTGGTATCACAGTGAGCGAACTCAACCAAATCGTTGCCAATGAAAACTCAAAAATAGGAGGCGGAAAACTCATCTCTTCCACTAAAGAGTTTACCCTTAAAACCAAATCAGATGCCTTGAGTATAGAAGAGTTGGAAAACATCAGAATAAAAGATGAAATCAGGCTCAAAGATATCGCAAAAGTGGAAGACTCCCTCAGTGATTCTAAAAGTTACGCCTCTTACAACGGCGTAGAGGGTGTGATGCTTGAAGTGCAAAAAATTTCCGGTACCAACACGATTGATATCGTCAAAAAAGTAAAAGAGGTGCTGCCTGAACTTGAGACTATGGCTGGAGATAAATACGGGGTCATGAGTCTAAATGACACCTCTCCTTTTATTATCGCCTCTTTGGAGCATGTGAAGTTTGACCTTATTTACGGTTCGATTTTGGCTGTGTTGATTATCTTTGTATTTTTAAGAAACCTGACCATTACTTTTGTCTCAGCTCTGTCCATACCAGCTTCCATCTTCGGAACCTTTGCGCTGATGGACTATATGGGCTTTGAGCTCAATAAAATGACGCTGATCGGACTTACCTTGGCGATTGGGATTATTATAGATGATGCCATCGTTGTCATTGAAAACATCTACAAAAAGCTAGAAGAGGGGATGGGAAAATTTGAAGCAGCCGTGGCAGGGACAAAAGAGATGGCATTTACCATTTTGGCTATCTCTGCGATGCTTTTGGCGGTGTTTATCCCTGTCTCCTTTATGAGCGGTATCGTAGGCAAGTTTTTTGAAAGTTTTGCGATGACGGTCGGGTTTGCGGTTATCATCTCTTACTCTGTGGCACTGAGTTTTATACCGAGTTTGAGTGCAAGGGTGTTACATAAAAAAGAGAGCAGGTTTTATACCATCACAGAACCCATCTTTAAGCGTATGGAAAAGGTGTATGAGAATGCGTTAAAGTGGGTACTGAAGTATAAAAAACTGACCTTGCTGATGGTGCTGATTGGTTTCTTTGCTTCACTGAGTCTTTTTCCTAAAATCGGTATGGATTTTATCCCCAAAGAAGATAAAGCCGAGTTTGAGATAGCTCTCAAAGCCAATCCGAGTGTCTCTTTGGAGGAGATGATCAGAAAATCCAAAGCAGTTGAAGATGTGGTGCGTAAAAACAAAGATGTACTTTACACTACCTTGAGTATCGGCTCTAATGCAGCAGGTGAAAAACATAAAGCTGTGATCTACGTCAAGCTTTCAGATAGAAAAGACCGTTCACTCAAGCAAGAACAAATCGTTCAAAATTTTAGACATGAGTTGGAGCCCTTTAAAAAGGACTTGTTTATCACGGCTGCGGCTATACCCAATATCAAAGGTACGGGTGTCTCTGTTCCCTATCAGATCGTCTTAAAGTCTGATTCTTTTGAGGACTTAAAAGTGGCGACACAAAAATTGACCGATCATTTAAAAAAGAAAAAAGGCTTTGTGGATGTCGATACAAACCTCGATGACGGAAAACCACAAATCGATATCAATATTTTAAGAGCCAATGCCAATAAACTGGGCATCAGCGCTTCACAAATCGCCTCTGCGATAGCCATTGCATTTTCAAGTGATTTGGAGATATCTTATTTTGAAGAAAACGGCAAGCAGTACAATATTACGCTTAGATTCAATGATGCCAATAGAGTTTCCATCGAAGATATCAAGAAAATTCAGCTTCGTACAGCCTCAGGAGAGCTGGTCTATCTGGATGGTTTGGTTTCATTTTCAAAGAGTTCGGCACTGGCTGCGATTAACCACTTTGATAGACAAAGACAGGTGATTGTCTATGCTGATTTGTTTGGGCTTGATTTGGGTGGGGCTGTTGGCTACACCAAAGAGTCCATAGATTCTCTTTTGCCACCGAGTGTGACCTACCGATTTACGGGATTTGCAGAAGAGATGGTCAAAACAGGTCAGGCTTTTGGGGCTGCACTGGGGCTTTCAGTGATCTTGATGTTTATCATCTTGGCGATTTTGTATGAGTCTTTGATACAGCCTATTATCATCATGATGGCGCTACCTTTGAGTATTATCGGGGTGATGCTGGCTTTGTTTATGAGCGGACAACAGTTCAGTCTTTTTGTTATGATTGGTTTTATGCTTCTGATGGGTATGGTAGGTAAAAATGCCGTTTTGCTGGTCGATTTTGCCAATGCAGCCATGAGTGAGGGCAAAAGTGCCGATGAAGCACTCATCGAAGCAGGAGAAAAAAGACTCAGACCAATTTTGATGACGACCATCGCGATGATATTTGCCATGCTGCCACTTGCATTTGCAACAGGACTGGGCTCTGAGACCAATTCACCTATGGCAGTCTCCATCATCGGAGGACTTTTAAGCTCAATGGTATTGACTTTGCTTGTGGTGCCTGTAATGTACAGACTCATTAACCCGGCTGACAGATGGCTAAGAAAGTATTATGAGAATGGAAAGGCAGAGTAGATAGTTTGTCGTGAAAAGCATCAATAAAAATGTAGTCATGTTAGGCTGGGTGAGTTTCTTCACCGACATGGCATCTGCAATGATTAGTCCTATTTTGCCTATTTTTGTGGTGTTGATTTTGCATGAGGGAATGGACAAACTGGGTATTATCGTTGCGATATCTACTTTTGTCTCTTATGCCTTGCGTTTGTTTTCGGGTTATATCTCTGATAGGTATGGCATCGTAAAGCCTCTTGTAGTCGGAGGATATGCACTTTCGGCTCTCAGTAAGCCTTTGATAGGGTTGACACACGGATATCAAAGTATTGCCGGACTGCAGGCGCTTGAGAGGTTGGGGAAAGGATTACGTTCTGCACCTAAAGATATGATGATCTCTTTGTACAGTAAAGAGAATGCTTCAGGAAAAACCTTCGGCTTTCATAAGATGATGGATATCGCCGGGGAACTGAGTGGTGCGTTGATCCTTTTTGGACTCTTATGGTTCTTTGGACAGAATGAAACTGTGATACGAAATATTTTTTATGCGACTATCCTGCCTGGTGTAGTGGGACTTATCATTCTTATATTTTTTGTGCAGGATACATCTAGGCAAAAGATGGAGAGTACACAATCATTTTCATTGACCCCAAACGATAAAAAAACCATCACATCACTCTTCTTTTATTTTGTATTTTTACTTTTTGCTTTTAGTACAGCTTTTTTTACTGTACAGGCCAAAAGTGTAGGGATAGCCACAACAGTCATTCCTTTGCTTTTTGTTTTATCTGCAGGCGTGCAGACAGTGAGTAGTTATTTTTTCGGAATACTCATAGACAAATTTGGCGTGAAGCAGATTTTGGCATTTGCCTATGTCTGCGGGGCAGTTTCACAGGGATTTCTCTATCTGCAAAGTCCTGTATATACGTGGATAGCCTATATCTTCTTTGGACTTTTTACCGTTGCTTCACTCAATGCCAACCGCGCATACATTTCACAAAAAGCAGACAATAAAGGTTCTGTCTATGGCATATTTTATGCAGGTGTCGCACTCTTTGGTGCATTAGGTGCATATATCAGCGGTCTTTTATGGGAATACTTTGGTATGCACATCACATTGCAGTTTTCGTTTTGGGGTACGCTGAGTTTGTCTGTACTCTTTGTGTTTCTCAAAAAGTTGTCTTGATACATGGTGGCAGTATAGAGTTAGCGAATTTACGCTAAAATCATACCTTTAATGCACAGCACAAGGAAGGGTATGCGCCAACGACTAGAAATGATGATGCAAAAAGCAGGAAGATTTATCACAAAAAATCCCATAGGGGTGATTGTTGTGACGCTATTGCTTTTGGCTTTTCCCCTCTCCCAACTGCCACAACTCAAGATAACCTCCGGTAGCGGAATTTTGGTGTACGACAACAGTCCTCTGATGGAGCAATACCAAACATTCGCAGAAGAGTTCGGACGTGATGAGCGGATTATCATAGGGCTTAAAAGCGATACCATTTTTACACTGGATTTTCTCAAGATGCTGCGCGATATGCATGAAGATTTAGAGAGCAATTTACCGTATCTAGCTGAAATCAACTCTTTATACAATGCACGATACACCAGAGGTGAGGGTGAAAAGCTTTTGACCGAGAATCTGCTGGCACATTTTCCTCAGACACAACAGCAGATAGAAGTCATCAAAAAAAGGGCGATGGAATCGCATTTTTATAAAGACCTCTTTTTAAGTGCTGATGGAAAGATGACAGCCATCTTACTTGAGACGGATGCTTTTTCGCAAGCAAGTGAAGCCAATACTTCAGAGCACCCATCTTTAGAACACAATCAAACAAAAAGCAGTAAAACATTTTTAAGTGATGCGCAAAACGCAGCATTCATTGAAGCGCTTAAGCAGATAGTAGGCAAGTATAAGCAAGAAGGGTTAGAGATCTATATCGCGGGTTCACCTTTACTGACTGAAGCATTTACATCGCAGATGCACATAGAGATGTTAGGGTCTATGTGTCTGTTCTTGGCTGTAAGCCTCTTGGCATTATTTGTACTTCTGAGGCGAGTGAGTGCGGTCGTCATTGTTTTAGTGGTCAGCATACTTTCGGTATTTGCCACAGTCGGTACGATGGCTTGGATGGGTGTTTGTCTTGTAGATCTTATGCAAATCGTACCATTTGTCATTGTGGTATCAGGTATGGGTGCATCTGTGCATCTGCTTACTTCTTTTTTTGAAACATTTAATACTACAGGCAATAAGCAAGATGCAGTCATCGGTGCACTCATACAATCTGGATCTACAATCGTCTTCTTGGTATTGATTACCGCTTTAGTCATGGCTTTATTTGCATACTCTGATCTTGCGTCACTTGCCGAACTTGGCATGTATACTGCTTTGGGTGTGTTGGTGACATTGTTTTTGACGCTCACACTTTTGCCTGCACTGCTGAGTATCATTCCGCTCAAACCAAAAGTTCCTCTGCATGCAGATAGATGGCATCGGCTGATTACCAAAATTTCTTTGATTCCCGTCAAGTACTATAAAACGATTATCATCACATCGGTGTTGGTGATGATCGTCTCAGCGCTAGCGGCGATGAAGCTGGGTATCTCAGATGATCCGCTGACGTGGTTTTCTTCTTCAGCGAATGAGCGTGTCTCAACCCAAGAGGTCGATGCAGCACTCCATGGATCGGTGAGTATAGAACTCATCGTAGATACAAAAAAAGAAAATGGCTGGAGTGACCTTCAAAGGTTGGAAAATCTAAATCTGTTCACGCAAGATTTGGAAAACTATGTAGACGGCGATACGCGTATCGGTAAAGTGGTCTCACTGGCTACGATTATCAAAGAGACAAACAGAGCCTTACATCAAAATCAGGAAAAATTCTACGTGATTCCGGGTGATGCGCAAAGTGTTGCACAAGCATTGCTCTTATTTGAAAGCTCAGGATCAGATGACCTTCAGGATGTAGTTGACAGTCAATTCTCGAAAACACGTATTACCCTTAAACTCCCTTTAACTGACGTTACAGGGATGATGAAGGTGCTACGTTACATCAAAAAACAAGCTGCGAAAACATTTCCCGATGATGAGAGTATCACAACGGGTATGCTGCCGTTGCTGATCACAACAGTCTCTCGTGCAGTGGACGCAGCAGTTTGGAGTTTTATGAATGTCTTTATGGGTATGGCAATAGCGATGATGTTCCTTCTGGGTACATTGCGTTTGGGTCTTAGTGCCATGATACCGATGGGAGCACCCTTTTTAGTCACATTGTTTATGATGTACATTTTAGGTCTTTCTCTGGATATGGTGACGCTTTTTGTCGCCTTCATCGCTATTGTCGTTTCTTTAGAGACTACAATACACTTTATGTACACATTTAAACGCTACTATAAAGAAACTCAAGAGAGTATCAAAGCCATGGAACAGACTTTTCATACAGTCGCTCAAGCGATGGTGACTGTAGGGGTTGCGCTCTCTTTAGGTTTTTATGCATTGATGTTTTCAGAGCAGAGTAGTGTGGCGCATTTTGGCTTACTTAGTGGCAGTATCATACTTTTAGCGCTTTTTACATCTCTTTTGCTCTCACCTGCATGGATGATATTTGTCAGTAAACGCGGGTGGATTCGCTAAAATCGTGTGCAATAAACATACTACAACGTTAAGGATACATATGTCTTCAGGTTATCTTCTTAGAGTTCTTACGGCTGTGTGTGCAGTGAGTCTTTCTGCTTTTGGTGCACAAACGCTGCCCCATCCTTTTGAGGTAGAGACAGGTATGGTTACCTATGATATCACCAGTGAAGCGGTGTTGACACCCGATACAAATTTAAGTATCAAGGGTAAAGGTAAGCTGCGCTTCAGTGATTGGGGTGATACACGCATCGAAGAAGAAGAGAACCTTGTATCAACAACAGGTGCACTGAAACACCAGCAAAAAGTCAAGCGTTTTAAGAAATACACAAAGGATTCAGTGATTACCGTTGATTATGAAAATGAACAGCTTTTGGAACGTAAAAATGCGACAGGGTATAACGCAGAAGAGCAAACACGTTTTTTGACACAAAATGGACAAGAGGAAGTTGCCGGGATTTCTTGCGATGTATGGGAAGGGGTCGGCATCAAAAAATGTATCTATAAAGGCATTGTACTCCTGTCAGAATCAAAAGTGTTGGATATGCATTACACCAAGAGAGCCAACAGTGTCACCCTTGATATCAATGCCTCTAAAGAAGGGTGTGATACACCCGATTTTCCTATGCAAGAGTTTGCCTTGATTCATGATACTATCGCAACACAAAACGCTTTGCAGCCAGAGAAATTTTCGGTAGTATTTAATGAGGCAGTGTATGATATCAATGAGAATAACACATCTTATGGTGATAACAATATAACGGATGAAGAACGAGTCAAGTTTATTAATTATTTGGGACAAAATATCTATAAAAGACAAAAAGAACTTTTGCCTGCCTTGCTGATATCGATCAAAGAAGCACGCGAGTGCCTTCAGACTGCAAATGACCCTGTCGCTGCAAATGAATGTATGGAAAGCTTAAACGCGATAAAAACAGAGCTTGGAGCAGAAGGGCAGAGTTATATTTTACTTTGGGATGAGAAACAGAAAAGTCTCTTGCTCGATAGTGTAGAAGATGAACTCATTGAGTTGGAATCCCGCATGGCGTGTATCAATCGCGCCCTTAATATTACCGATCTCTCTGCTTGCATGAAGTAGGGTGTGATGAAGTTTTACCGTATCTATATGGAGATTACCAATGTGTGCGGACTCTCGTGCAGTTTTTGCCCTACGAAGTCTCTACCTACCAATGCAATGGATCTTGACTTTTTTGAATCTGTAGTCATGCAAGCCAAAGACTATACCAAAGAGATAGCCTGTCATGTGGTAGGCGATCCGCTTACACAGCCAAATTTGAAAGCCTATCTGGATATCTTGCACAAACATGGACTCAGAGCCATGCTGACAACGAGCGGATATTTTTTAAAAAAACACTCGTATGATACTCTGTTTCATCCCTGCGTAAAACAGATCAATATTTCTCTTAACAGCTTTAACAAAAATGACACTTCTTTAACCTTTGATCAATATATCACACCTGTGCTTTCGCTTTGTAAAGCCAAGGTTGAACAAGCAGAGGAAGTGTTTATCAACCTTCGTGTGTGGAATCTGGATGAACAAATGAGTGAACAGAACTTCAACGAAACACTTTTTGAGACACTTTCTTCCTCGTTTGGTGTGAGGCTTGATTTGGATACTATCTACGCCCAAAGACCCAAAAATATACGTTTGGCACCCAAAGTGCTTGTACATTTTGATACTTATTTTGAGTGGCCCTCACTAAAAAACACCCATTACGGAGACGGCACGTGCCAAGGGCTTCAGTCCCATGTTGCCATTTTAGCAAGCGGGAAAGTCGTGCCTTGTTGTTTGGATTGTGACGGGATTATAGAGCTTGGAGATTTACACGAGGAGCGTTTGGAGAGTATCTTAAACTCTAAGCGCGCTGTTGCTATGGTGGAAGGATTTAAAGTAGGCAAAGCGAGTGAAGAGCTTTGCCAGAAGTGTTCTTACAAAGAAAGGTTTAATTTGGTATGATTTTTTGGAACTTAGTTCCTTTGATACTTGCACTTGCCATGAGACCTTTTTGATCAAAGATAAAAGCGACAATCGGTTTTTCATAGCTGATACTGGTAAGATCTTTACCTTTTCCCCATTCTGCGACAGCGATTGAGCCGTCTACACCCGCTTCCCATCCGTTGCTTCTGATAAAATTATCCAAAGCATTTTGAGATACAAAAGCAATCACTACAGAGTAAACCTGTCCTCCAATTTGCCAACCCAAAGAACCTGAGGTCATACTGTAATAATATTTTGTTTCCTCATTGATGCGCAATGCACCTTCTCCATACTCTGCACCGACTATGAAGCCACCTTTTATCACCGAAGGAAAGACAAGATATCCTTTGACTTTAGAGAGAAAATTAGCTCCTCCTGGTACTTCTCTTTTAAATTTTTCTATGGCAGCATCTGTATCTGCATTGATGTTGCTTGCAGATTTTGCCCATAAACCTTGCACCAAAAGAAAGGAGATAACCATGAATATACCAAGAAGCTTGTTGTGTTTGTTGTACATGTAAAATCCTTTAAAATCATTTGATTTATTATACCCTATAAAATGTAAATGATTGAGGGGTTATCGCTTTGTTTTTAAAAGCAGTGTGGTGAAATAGTTTAGATAATGAAGAATGAAGAGATGACTAAGCATCTCTTCAAAAGATATCGCAAGAGCGATTAGAATTTATACGCTAACTGGATAGAAAGACTGTCTTCTCTGTGGTCTGTACTGACATTTGCGCCAGGACCGAACAATGCACTGATATCGTATGTTTCAGTAGTTGTAGGAGCATAAACATAAGCAAGGTCAACTGAAAATGCTTCTGTTATGCCATAGCTTCCACCTAGAGTATAGTGACTTTGTGCAGTTGCAGGGAAGCCAAGAAGGTTAAAGAAGTTTAGTCTTGGATCCATTCCTTCAACCACAGCAGAATCAGCATAATTGTAACCTGCTCTTAATGCCCAGTTGTCTTGTGTATATTGGTAACCAAAAGCATACACATCTTGGTCTTCCCATCCAAAATCTTGGTAACCTTTGGCATCTGACCACTGAATGTTTTTGTAATCAAAAGCAAAAGTATGTTGACCCATAACATAAGCAAGACCTAGACCATATTCAGAAGGCTGTTCAAGTTTATCTCCATTGGGTAACAAAGTTAAAGGTTGTCCCATTGTAAAAGGACCTACTGCTGTAGTAAGCTGATGTTTATATTCCATTTCTATTGAAGATTTGTAAGTTGCACCAAAAGTAAGACCCGCCATACCTTGTGCAGCAAAATCATAGGCGAGACCAAGATTGTAGCCAAAACCAAAATCTTGAGCCAATCCGGCACCTACTGAGCTACCGCCAAGTGCAGTACTGTCATAATTGATATCCAAGTTACCGTATTGCATAACGGGAGTTACAGCAAGACTTAAACCTTCAGTTTTGTATGCAATGGGTACACCAAATTGAAGAAGCTGGAGGTTTGTTACCATGTTAAAATTGTTGAATGCGCCACCTGTAGCATTACTGTAGTCAACACCCAAGCCAGCTGTACCCCACATACCAACACCGATATACCAGTTTTCGTTAATTTTATGTACGATAGATACTTCAGGAATCATGTTTGTATCAGCATCAGAGGTAAATGATGGATCAGTAAAGTTTACGCCAAATCCTGGATTGAATCCTGTAATAGTTGTTTCAATATCAGGTAAAAAAATGGTACCACCAAAATCAATTTCAGTACCTTCTACGCTTGTAATCATCGCACCATTACCAAGTGATGATTCTGCGCCATGGCTCACAGCAATACCTGTCCCACCCATACCTCTTGCTTTTGCACCGACTGCAATCAGGTTATCTCCGTTAGTTGCATGGAGTGTTGCTGAAGCGATAAGCGAAAGTGCGATCAATTTTCCTAGTGTTTGTGTTGTTTTCATTTTCTTGTCCTTTTAAATTGTTGTAGCTCTATCATATCCAAATTTTATTTAATATTAAAGGATATTTTGCTTTTTGACATATATTTTATATTGATTGTATACTATTTGTTTTTATTATGTTAAATAGTGTGTCTGTAGAAGTATAAAAAGAGATGCGCCCACTGCATGAGCGGGCGATAGGTTTACATATTGTTTTTAATAAAGGCTTCCATGTCTGCCACAACTTCCTCAAGTGTTCTCTCCCCTGATATGACTTTGAGAAGATTTTTTTGCGTATAAAATGCTTGGATTTCTGTCAAGGGATCAGTGTAGATTTTCATCCTGTCGTTAAATACTTCTTCACTGTCATCTGAACGTTCTTGTCCCGGTGCTGCTTCGGCACGGCGACCTAAGATCCTCTCACGCGCAACTTGCTCGGAGACTCTTACTTCGATGACAGAAGCCAGTTCGATGTTTTCTTCTTTTGCTACCAGTGCATCAAAGGCGGTCATCTGTTCAGTACTTCTTGGGTAGCCATCTATGAGTACGGTATTGACGGGTGCATTGTTGATGGCTGTCACGATGGTATTTACAATGATATCAAGAGGTACGAGCGCCCCTTTGGAGATGTAGCTTTCTATCTCTTGACCAAGTGTTGAACCACTTGCTACTTCCTCGCGAAGCATATCACCTGTGGAGTAGTGCACGATGGTGTCGTTGTTTTGGGCGATGATACTGGCATCGGTTGTTTTGCCCGAACCCGGTGCTCCAATGATGAGAAATAATTTTTTCATGTCTATCCTTTAGGCTTTTGGTGTTTGTCTAATGCGAAGGCTTAACTCTTTGAGCTGCTCTTCATCTACTGGGCTTGGTGCTTGTGTAAGCAAACACTGTGCTTTTTGTGTTTTAGGGAATGCGATGACTTCTCTGATGCTGCTTGCACCCGTCATAAGCATAATGAGTCTGTCAAGACCCAAAGCAAAACCACCATGCGGAGGCGCACCAAACTTGAGTGCATCGAGTAAGAAGCCAAATTTTTCCTGCGCTTCTTCTTCACTGATGCCAAGGAGTTTAAATATCTCTGCCTGCATTGCCTCTTTATGGATACGAATAGACCCACCGCCAAGCTCAGTACCGTTGAGCACGATGTCATACGCGATAGACTCTATCTCTTCGATGTCTTCATAGTCTAGGGTTTTTGGTTGTGTGAAAGGGTGGTGAAGGGCTTTAACTCTACCATTTTCCACTTCAAACATTGGAAAATCCATCACCCATAAAAACTCAAATGTGTCTTGTGGGATGATTTCCATTGTCTCAGCCAGATAAATACGGAAACGACCCATATAGTCAAGTACCAGTTTTTTCTCACCTGCACCAAAGAAGACCGCATCGCCAACTTCAAGTTCACATCGTTCTACAATGGCTTGCAAATCCTCTTCAGTAAAGAACTTCGCAAGTGGCCCTTTGAGACCATCTTCTTTCATCTGGAAGTACCCAAGCCCTGAAGCGCCAAACTTGCGGACATAGTCTTCAAAGCTTTTCATTTGGCGTTTGGAGAAAATCTCATCCCCTTTTGGCACTTTGAGTGCTTTGATACGGTTCTTTTTGGGTGCTTTTGCAATGTTTGAGAAAATCTCATTGTCACATCGCTCAAAAATATCGATGACATCAACCATCTTTAAATCATAGCGCATATCGGGCTTGTCTGAACCGTAGTTCTCCATCGCTTCAGCGTAAGGCATACGCTTAAAAGTAGCAGGAATATCAAAACCGCATTTACAAAAAATGTTATGGATGAGGTTTTCAGCCACAGTGATAACATCTTCTTGGGTACAAAAAGACATCTCAACATCTATTTGTGTAAATTCTGGTTGTCTGTCAGCTCTAAGGTCTTCATCTCTGAAACATTTGGCTATCTGAAAATAACGATCAAACCCGCCTACCATCAAAAGTTGTTTGAAAAGCTGCGGAGATTGCGGAAGGGCATAAAACTCACCGCCATGCACACGAGAGGGTACCAGATAATCTCTCGCACCTTCAGGGGTTGATTTGGTCAAAATCGGTGTTTCCACTTCCAAAAAGTTTAAGGCATCAAGGGCATTTCGCGCAGCGATGGTTGCTTTGGAACGCAGTTTAAAAATGTCATAGGATTTTTGTGTTCTCAGTTCAAGATAACGGTATTTAAGTTTAATCTCTTCATTGACCTTTTCATCACCCAAGTCAAAAGGCATTGGTTTGGAACGGTTTTCTATGACCAGACTTTTAACCACCATTTCCACTTTGCCCGTTTTAAGTTTGGGGTTTTCAAGTCCTTCACCTCTAGCGCGCATGACTCCTCTAGCCACAAGCACAAACTGGTCTCTTACCTCTTCGGCTATTTTGTGCGCGTCGGGATTTTCTGCAGGGTCACAGACGAGCTGTATGACTTCATCTTTGTCTCTAAGGTCGATAAAGATAAGCCCACCATGGTCTCTGCGGCTAGAGACCCAGCCTGCTACCGTGACCTCTTCACCAATATGTTTTTCATTTATCTCTGCACAATAATGTGTTCTCACGCGCAATCCTCTGTCATTTATAGTTTGAGGGGGATTATAGCCAAAAGTAGTTTAAGGGCATATCTAGCAATAGGTAATGCTCACAACAGTTAGAGGTGCCCTTAAGCCTTAAAAATGTGACAATGTGACAGCGTTTTGAACACCAAAGCAACATTATGTTACGCTAACATTCATTAAATAAATGGAGAAGATGTTTTTGAAGCAATTAGCACAGATTAAAACAGCAGGTTTTGTACTCAAGCCCAATACGGTCGAGATTAAACCCATTTATGAAAAAATTAAAGCACAATTTGAAGCAAGAGGGGTACGGGTTCTTTTGGCTAAGAATTCTGCAAATATGATAGGACTTGAAGGTTTGGATTTTGATGTGATGTGTGACGCGTCTGACTTTCTGGTCTCCCTTGGGGGGGACGGCACACTGCTTTCTTTGGTGCGTCGAAGCTACGGCCACCATAAACCTGTTGTGGGAATCAATGCCGGTAATTTGGGCTTTTTGGCAGATATTACCATAGAAGGTGTTGATAGTTTTTTAGAACAGCTTTTTGCCGGAGATTATCGTATAGACAATCGTATGATGATTGCAGGCTATATCCAAAAGGCTTCAGGTGAAAAAATAGACTTTTTTGCATTGAATGATGTGGTCATCTCCTCTGCAATACCCTCCAAGATGGTCAAGGTCAATGCCTCCATTGACGGAGCGCGTTTCAACTCTTATAGAGGTGACGGACTCATCATCTCCACGCCCACAGGCTCAACGGCGTACAATCTGGCTGCGGGCGGACCGGTTGTTTATCCGCTTACTGAAGCATTCATCATAACTCCTGTTATGGCGCACTCTTTGACCAATCAGCGTCCTTTGGTGGTGCCAACCCAATTTTACATAGAGCTGGATGCAGAAAAATATGATGCGATCGCCAGTATAGACGGGCAAGAACGCTACAGCCTAAAAGAAGGTGATGTCTTGCATCTTGGTGGAGCGGCAGAGGGAGCAAAGCTTCTGCACACAAAAGGGCGTAATTATTTTTCAGTTCTAAGGGAAAAACTTTCGTGGGGTGATGCAAATTGATAGAACGCCTATATCTGCGTGAACTGCTTGCGTTTGATGAAGTAGAGTTGGAGTTTGAGAAGGGCTTGGTGGTACTGACCGGTCCTAGCGGAGCAGGAAAATCAGTCCTGATGTCTGCGATCTTGTCCGCATTTGGATACACAACTCAAGGCGCAGCCTCAGTCTGTGAAGTGAGCCTACGCAAGCCACAAAAGCTGGAACATGAAGCGTATGAGCTGGGAGATGAACTCACCATCAAAACCGTGAAAAAAGAGAATCTGCGTTATTTTATAGAGGGGCAAAATATCTCCAAAAAAACACTCCAAGAGATGTTTACTCCCTATGTAAACTATCTGTCTGTGCGTGACAGGGGTGGTTTTGAGTCTGAAATGCTTTTGGGGATACTGGATGCACAGCTTGCCTCAAAAGACAAAACGTTTAAACAGCTGCTCAAAGAGTACCAAAAACGCTACCACACTTACAAACAAAAAGCACTACAACTTTCCAAGATAAAAGATGAGGAAAGCAAACTGGCTGAACTGATAGAGTTTGCCACTTATGAGATAGAAAAAATCGTTGCGATCAATCCGCGTGTAGGTGAAGAAGAGGAGCTGCTCAAAATCAAACAGCATCTTTCGCGAATGGATAAAATCAAAGAGGCACTCTCTGCTGCGATGGGTATTTTTACGCTTGAAAGTAGCATAGAAGAGGTTTATAGACTGCTGGATAAAGATGCCTCATTTTTTGGGGATGCTATGAATCAGCTTCGTGCCGACTTTGAGGAGACAGAAGCACTTGCAGATGAACTTGATGAGGTGAATGTCGAAGAAGTTCTTGATCGTCTAAGCAATCTTACTTCACTCAAAAACCGTTATGGAAGCATAGAAGAGGCTTTGCTGTACAAAGAAGCAAAAGCAAAAGAGCTTTTAGGGTACCAAAACAGTGAAAAAGACAAAAGTATGCTGGAATCATTTTTAGCTTTGGAGTTTTCAGAGCTCACCATCCTTGCCTCGAAACTTTCACAGATGCGCCAACACGAAGCCTTGGTGCTCGAGGAGCGTTTGGCGGTTTATTTGCGTACTTTGAAACTCCCAGCCCTTCGTTTTGTATTTTCTGCTGTAGCTTTGGATGCAAAGGGTAAAGACGCTGTGGATGCACAGCTGGGCATATCCAAAACAGCAACTCTTAGTGGTGGTGAGTTCAACCGTGTGCGTTTGGCTCTACTGGCAAGTACCATCCCCTCGCAAAATGTTAGCGGGGGTGTACTCATCTTGGATGAGATAGATGCCAATGTTAGCGGGGATGAATCCATAGCCATAGCCGATATGATCTATCAACTCTCATCGGCCTATCAAATTTTTGCCATTTCACATCAGCCTCATCTGAGCGCCAAAGCACATCAACATCTTGTTGTCAGTAAAACAGCAGAACATGCAAAGGTAGAAGTGTTGGATGATGCCGCACGCATCGTGGAGATAGCACGCATCATCGCCGGAGAGAAACCTACGGCTGAAGCGGTAGAGTTTGCTAAAAAGTTACGTTCTCTTTAACTGTATTGCTCTTTTAGCTCAGAGTTGTAACGCACCAAATGGTCAAAATAGGCTTTGGCGATGTCGATGTCCGTACCGGTTTTGAGGTAGGTATTGTAAGCAACCAAGAGATCGGACACGCCTCCGGTACCCAAGTTGGTTGCTGAACCTTTGATGCTGTGTGTCAATCGTTCCATTTTGTGAAAATCAAGTGCTTGGGTGGCTTCTAGGATGAGGGGGATTTGCGTCTGTATTTGAGGAATAAGCTCAAGTACAAATTCTTTTGCTTCTTCATCTGAAAGTCCCATCTCCAGAAGACGGATATGCGTAAAAGGCGGATAATTTCCTTCAGGTAATTTTTTTGGTTCAGGTTTGACTTCAATTTTTGGTTCAGGTTTTGGTTCAGGTTTTGGTTCAGGTTTTTGCTCGTGCCTTACTTCAATTTTTGGCTCAGGTTGCTTGATGCTGTCTGGTTTCTTTGTCGGATGGTTGCTTTGCTGACGTTGTTTTCGTCTTTCGTCTTGGTATTTCTTCTCATTTCTATATTCAAGAAAAATAAGTAAAAAGACAATCAGGACAAAGACAGATAAGATAGTTAATGCAAGCATAGCACTCCTTCCCAAACATAATTATTACTTAACTATATCGTTTTCAAGATTAGATATAAGATATGAAAATGTACCAAATGAATTTTTTAGCTATAATCCATTAAAAATAACTGGGTAAAAGATGATAATAGACACACACTGTCATTTGGATGATGAGCGATATAGGGATGATATCGAATCGGTTTTGATGCAGGCTAAAGCAAAAGGTGTAGAAAAATTTATCATCCCCGGAGCTGACCCGGTGACACTCCAAAGAGCAGTCGAATTGGCTGAACTGTATGAAGCGGTGTATTTTTCAGTCGGTGTGCATCCTTATGATGCCCATGGGTATGACAGAGCTTTTTTGGAGACTTATGTGACGCATCCCAAATGTGTTGCAATTGGTGAATGCGGATTGGATTATTTCAGGCTGCCGGAGACCCAAGAGCAGATTGATGAAGAAAAAAAGGTACAAAAAGCAGTATTTTTAGATCAGATACTCTGGGCGAAATCACTTAAAAAACCGCTTATTGTACATGTCAGAGAATCGAGTGCAGATTGTTTGGAGATGTTGGAGGCTCATGCAGGAGAAGAGGGCGGGGTGTTGCACTGCTATAATGCAGACGAATCCTTGCTCAAACTCGCAAAGAAAAATTTTTACTACGGTATAGGCGGAGTACTGACGTTTAAAAATGCCAAAAAACTCATCAATGTGTACCCCAAAATCCCCCAAGATAAACTTCTCATTGAGACAGATGCCCCTTATCTTACACCGCATCCGCACCGCGGAGAACGCAATGAGCCAAGCTATACGACATTTGTGGCTGAAAAGATGAGTGAACTTTCAGGCTTGAGCTATACCCAAATAGCTGATTTAAGTACGCAAAATGCCTACAGACTGTTTGGATTTTGATGTATTTCTTTTTAAGGATGTTTGGAGCTTTTTTTGCAATGCATCTGCTGACAACCGCTCCACTGCATGCCTTGACATTGGAAAATAATTATCCCAGTTATGCCTATGTGTTTCATGAGTTTGATGTAGATGAATCGTATCGCTATGATGACGAATTTCTTGCTTTTATAGAAGGACATGAGAAGCAGTTGAAAGTCTTTTATGCACAATCCCTGCAAAGAGGCAAAGAGATACTCCCTGAAATGCAAGGCTTGCTGGCTGGTGATGGTGTGAGTGATCTCTTTATCTATCTTTCGATGGTGGAATCTGGCTTTTCTCTTGATGCGGTGTCGCCTAAAAAAGCTGTCGGGTTGTGGCAGTTTATGCCTGCAACGGCACGGCATTATGATTTGACCGTGTGCAACAGTTATGATGAGCGATGTGACATGCAAAGTGCAACCCTCGCAGCCATCGCGTACCTCAATAAACTGCATCAACAATTTGGTAAATGGTATCTGGCTGCCATGGCATACAATTGCGGTGAAGGCTGTGTTGAAAGAGCCATCCAGAAGGCAGGAACGGATGAATTAAGTATCTTAGCCGATGATGATTTGAGGTATGTGCCCCAAGAGACACGCGCTTATATTAAAAAAATACTGCTTGTTGCGATGATAGGCGAAAATCAAACGTTTGATGTTGCTGAGGTGCAAAATGATGGCATGAATCAGACGCAGGGTGATAAGGTGATACAGGTTGAGGTTCAAAACGGCACCTCGCTCGGGCAGCTTGCAAAACGCTTGAAGATGCAAGAAGAGACACTGTTGGCGCTGAACAAGGAAATCAAAAACGGGTTAGTCTCAAAAGATCAGACCATTACGATTCCGATTGAAAAAGTGTATGCCTTTTATCTGCGCCAAGAAAAGCCTGATGAAAGACCGGTGGCACCCACTATCCATAAGTCACATATGATTACACACCCTATCCATTTGGGTGAAACACTGGAGAGTATCGCAAAACAGTATGATGCAGACAAAGATGAGATAAAGGCATCCAATCACTTAAAAGATGCGTATTTGACCGTAGGCGATCTTTTGGTGATTCCTGTCACGCAGGCTACATTTGAGAGGGTCTCCCAGTAGGGTTTAACGCAAGAGTATCAAGCAAAAACAAAGTCAAATAAAGGGATAATATCTACACAGAGGTACTTGAGTACAGAAGGAAAAGAATGAGGCAGCGTTGGCTTATCGTGTGTATCTGTGTAGGGCTTTTGGGTACGATGTTCACAGGGTGTGCACAGAAAAGAAGATCTGCCTGCGATACCCAATATACTAGTGCTGCCCGTCATAAAGCCACGATGCGTCCTTATGAGGTTCTGGGTAAATGTTATACACCGACCTATGTTGAGGTGGGGCAAGTACAACAGGGTATCTCAAGTTGGTACGGTCCTACTTTTCATGGAAAACACACCAGTAACGGCGAAGTGTACAATATGCACGGCAGAACCGCAGCGCACAAAACATGGCCCATGGATACCATGGTAAAGGTCAAAAATCTGCAAAACGGCAAAAGTACCATTGTGCGAATCAACGACAGAGGTCCTTTTGTGTCCGGAAGGATTATAGACTGTTCGTACAAAGCAGGTAAAGAGCTGGGGCTTGACAGGATGGGTGTGGCAAAAGTCTCGGTGAAGGTTGTCGGATTTGCAGGTAAAACACAGTCTGAAGCCATGATCGCCAAAAGTAAAAGAACGCGTACTCAAACACGTGTGATGCTCTCCAACTTCGGTATACAGGTGGGTGCATTTAGACTCTATGAGGGTGCTAAAAGCTACCAAAGAAAATATGGTCAAATTGATGGACGCTACAGACCGATTATCAAGCGCTTTGATGATGTGGACGGCGCACCTTTGTATCGTGTCTGGTTGATGGGCTTTGCGTCTGAAGATGAAGCCAGAGACTTTGCCAATGACAATAACATGCCGGGCGCATTTATTATTACGAATTGATAATATTATTTTAGACAGGGATAAAGAATGATAGAAGTAACAAGAGAAACCAAAGAGACACAGATTTCAGTCAAACTGAACCTTTATGGCACCGGCAAGGCAGATATCCATACAGGTGTAGGATTTTACGACCATATGCTTGAAGCCTTTACCAAACATGCGCACATCGATATGGAAGTACGCTGTAAAGGTGATACGCACATCGATGATCACCATAGCGTTGAAGATGTGGCGATAGTCATTGCGCAGGCACTCAAAAAAGCGATTTATCCGGTACAAAATATTGAGCGTTTCGGCAATGCGACCGTAGTGATGGATGAAGCGAGTGTGAGCTGTGATATCGACCTCTCAAACCGCGGATATCTGGTTTTTGAACTGCCTATCGGCGGTAAAGTGGGGGATTTTGATGTGGAGCTGGTAGAAGAGTTTTTTAAAGCCTTTGCTTTTAATCTTCCTTTGACTTTGCACCTTATCTACGAGCGTGGTAAAAACAAACACCACATTATCGAAGCGGCATTCAAAGCTTTGGCAGTCGCACTTCGCAGAGCGGTGAGCATCAATACCAATGCGGGCATACCCAGTACAAAAGGTGTGTTGTGAGTATAGAACTGATTGTGCTGGATGTTGACGGTACGATGACGGACAGCCGAATCACCTACAGTGCAAACGGTGATGAAATCAAGTCATTTAATGTTAAAGACGGTTTGGCTATCACAAGTTGGAGAAAACTGGGTAAACAGGTCGCTATCATCACAGGGCGCAGTTCTGCCATTGTGGCGCGTCGTGCTAAAGAGTTACAGATAGAGCATTTTTATCAGGGCATAGAGAACAAAAAAGAGGTTTTGGAGTCATTGCTTGTAAAACTCGGTTTGACGATGGAAAATGTTGCAGCCATAGGTGATGACCTCAATGATTTGCAGATGCTCAAAGTCGCAAAGCTCTCTTTTGTACCAAGAGATGCAAGTGTCTATGTAGAGAAAATCGCTACGGTGGTACTCTCCAAAAAAGGCGGAGACGGGGCTGTGCGTGAGATGATAGAGTATCTCATCAGCCAAGAAGGACTTGAAAAGAAGTATGTGGAGCTATGGGACTGAGATTAGAATGGGTAGTCAGTGTTGTTCTTGTGGTTATTGTCTCAGGTGTGATGCTGTTAAAATTAACCAGTACCAGCGCAGGCAATACGGTATTTGCCAAAGAGCTTGAATTTACCGATACAACGCTGATAGAGGTAGATACCACGAGCATCCAGTCACATTCATACAGCACATATGGCGTGAGAGAAAATGGTATTTTAACCTTGGATAATTTGGTGTATCATACTGACACGATAGAGTCACTTTTAGCCAAAAAAGGACGTATGGAGGGTGATATGCTCTATCTTGACGGTGATGTGGACTTGCAGGAGAAAGAGGGATACCGGTATGAAACCCAACATGCAAGTTATGATCAAAAAAATGAGATTCTCACCATTCTTTCACCCTTTACAGCTCGTAGAGGAAAAAACAGTATGCTAGGCGATACCTTGCGTTATGATATGCGCAAAAAAGAGGCTTTTGGTACCACAATCAACAGTGTTGTGTATACCACTGAAAAGTAATTAAATGATACAATACAACACATGATGCAAGGCAGGATTTAGGATTGACCTTTTTTAAAATACTACTTTTTTTTCTGTTAAGCCACATTCTTTTTGCGCAAAAAGTGGAAATCGTTTCTGACTCTATGAAAGCTGAGGATTTGAAAAAAGAAGTCCATTTTGTGGGCAATGCCCATATCAAAAAAATCGATGATTGGCTGAACGCGGATGAGGTAATCGTCTATTTTGATGAAAACAATGAAACCAAAAAGTATGAAGCGCTTGGGTCGGTGACCTTTGAATTTAAAAATGAGAAGGGGCATTACACCGGAAGTGCCAACAAAGTCACCTATTATCCAACTAAGTCAGAGTATATTTTAAGCGGTAAAGCCATCATCGATGATCTGCTCAATAAACGACATGTCAACGGAGATGTAATTATGCTAGATATGCTCACGGGTAATGCTCAGGTGCAAGGATCTAAACAAAAGCCGGTGAAATTTACCTTTGATGTGGAGAAAAAAGAATGAATACCCCGCGTATCGTAGAAGCAGAATTTGTCAAATCAGCGCAGAGTATTGCAGATTCTTTACCTGAAAATATGAGCGAAGTGGTTTTTTTGGGACGTTCCAATGTAGGAAAAAGTTCCACTTTGAATTCTTTGACACAAAGAAAAAACCTAGCAAAAAGTTCCGCTACGCCGGGAAAAACACAGCTAATTAATTTTTTTGAGACGCGCTATGTGTTTGATGAACAGAGCTATCCTGTGCGTTTTGTCGATTTGCCGGGGTTTGGGTATGCCAAAGTTTCCAAATCACTCAAAGAAGTGTGGCAAAAAAATCTCGTCGAGTTTATCCAGCACCGTGTCTCTATTCGGCTTTTTATCCATCTGCGCGATGCACGACATCCTCATGCAAAGATAGACGATGATGTACAGAGTTATATCACCGAATTTATCCGTCCTGATCAGAAATATGTCACCGTATTTACCAAGAGTGACAAACTCAACCAAAAAGAAAAAAGTAAACTCAAAAAAGAGTTCCCGGGCTCTCTCTCGGTGTCAAATCTGAAAAAAAATGGACTAGATGGTGTGCATGGAGTCATACTTGAAACCATCTTTGGTGTCAAAGCCATGAGTGCATCTCAAGAAGCTACTCAAAAAGAAGATGAGGAGCAGGGATGATAGAGCTTGTCAAAGCAAAACTGAGCGATATTCCGCAGATGCAGGCACTGGTTGTCTCAGAAGTCAAAGATGGTATTATTTTGCATCGCAGTGAAGATGAGGTGGCTACAAATATACGCTCTTATGTTTTGGCCAAAGACGGAGAAAAACTCGTCGGCTATACGGCTTTGCACATCCACTCAAGACGTTTGGCAGAGATAAGAAGTCTGATCGTTGATGAGGCATACCGTGGACAAAAAGTGGGTCAAAGGATGGTAGAATTTACACTTAATGAAGCCAAAGCATTGGGAGTGGAAGAGGATGTATTGGTGTTAACCTATCTTCCACAGTTTTTTCTGAAGCTCAACTTTAAAGAGATCGCTAAAGAGGGGATTCCCGAGCATAAAATCTGGGCTGATTGTATCAAGTGTATTCATTTTCCTGTCTGTAATGAAGTGGCACTCATCCATAAACTCTCCTAAAGCAGGTATTTTGTGAATATTCTTATCAAGAAAAGCATCACACCTTTGTTGCTCTTGTTGGGTGTGTTGTTTGTCTTGCTCTACCCCATGCTCATTTCGATTTACGTTTTTCTGCCACTGTGTATCGGTGCGATGGGATATCTTTTGGTGTATGGAATCGATAAAAATAAACCCTTGATTGTTTTGATTGCCATTGTCTATGCCTTAAATCTTGAAATCAATCTCTCTTTACCGCTGTTTATGATAGTCATTTCGGTGTTGCTGTTTACTATTTTTATCTATCCGTACTTGAAGCATTTTGGGCGATGCAAGATATGTCAGCCTTTGCTGAGTGTGTTGTTTATCGATGGTATGTATCTGGCGTGTCTGTTTTCGTATGATTTTATCTTTCAGACACAGAGCATTGTCTTGGATAAAATTTTGCTCTATTCGCTGATTGTGGATATGTTGATTGTGGTGATCGTATGAGATATAAAATTGTCATTGTCATCTTTTTTATCTTTTGGGCTGTGATGGTCAGCAGGCTTTATCATGTGAGTATCAAGTCAAATTTTTACTATGAAGAGCTGGCAAAAGAAAATGTCGAAAGAAAACAGTTCCTCAAGCCGGTCAGAGGTGAGATCACTGACAATCACGGCAATCTGCTTGCGATGAATCAGATAGGTTTTTCTCTCTCTATCGCTCCGCATTTGAAAGAAAAGAGTGTACGGCTTGATAAAATCATCAACACACTGATTGACACCTTTCCTGACCTGAATAAAACAGTCATGCTCAAGGTGTACAAAAAAAACAACTCTCCTTATAACCATCAGTTTATTAAGGTGGTCGATTTTATCCACTATTCGGACATGATGGGGGCGTATCCTGAGTTGAGTCTGGTTGAAGGCATCAAGATAGAAGCTGAGACCAAACGCTATTATCCGTATGGCAGGTATGCCGCGCACATTGTGGGCTATACGGGCAAATCAAACCAAAAAGAAAATGACAGTGATACGGTGGTCAATGAAGTAGGTAAGATAGGCAAGAGCGGACTGGAAAATCAGTATAACAAGGTGCTTGAAGGGGAACTGGGGTACGAAGTCACGAAAGTAACAGCTACCAATAAAGCGATTGAGGTACTTGAAAATGTACCAGCCAAAGACAATAAAAATCTGGTGCTCAATATAGACATCGATCTGCAGCAGATGATTTATGAGCGTTTTGGTGAGGCTACCGGTGTGGCTATCGTGATGAAAACCAACGGAGAAGTGCTGGCAGCAGTCAGTTATCCTTCGTATGATCCCAATATGTTTGTGGGTGGCATCAGCGCCAAAGACTGGAAAGCGCTCCTAGAAGACCTCAATCATCCTTTTACCAATAAATTTATTCACGGAACGTATCCTCCTGGTTCTACGATTAAGATGGGGATGGCATTGGCTTATGAGAAGGCATTGCCCGGCACTTTAGGTACGTCTGAACATTGTAGCGGGCATATCACCTTAGGCTCAAGCAAACATAAGTTTAGATGCTGGTCCAAATACGGACACGGTACAACAGCGCTTCGAAAAGCCATACGTGAGAGTTGTGATGTCTATTTTTACAACAAAAGTCTCAAAGTAGGCATCGATGATATGGCTAAAAATCTTCGTACTTTTGGACTGGGTGTCAAAACAGGTGTAGATTTACCGCTTGAACATGAAGGTGTGATGCCGGATAAGGCATGGAAAAGAAAACGCTTTAATCAGCCATGGTATTTGGGTGAAACGGTGATTGCATCGATCGGGCAGGGGTATGATCTGGTCACCCCTTTGCAGTTGGCACGCTATACAGGGTTGATGGCAACATCCTATCTTGCGACACCGCACATCGCAAAAGAGGTGGATGGAAAGACCGTTAAACCTGAACTCAAACACATTGACTTTGATGCATTCAATATCAATGAAATCAGAAAAGGGATGTATGATGTGTGTAATGTACCCGGGGGAACCGGATATGCAACGATGCGTAACCTGCCTGTGATTGTAGCAGGCAAGACAGGTACATCACAGGTGACTGCCATTCCTCAGTCCACACAAAAACGTCTGAAAGAAGAACAGCTGGCGTATTTCCACCGTTCACACGCGTGGATTACCACCTACGCGCCGTATGAAAACCCCCAATACATTGTTACCGTCTTGGTTGAACATGGTGGGCATGGAGGAAGTACGTCTGGACCAATCGCTGCAGATATCTACAAATGGCTCTATGAGAAAGGGTATTTTGCAAAAGAAAAAGAAGCCACGCAAAAGTCTGGGACTGTTACAAACAAAAAGTAGCTAGAGACCTTGAAGCGTATTGTCTAGGAAAAGCCCCAAGAGTATAACGAGACTGATACCTGCTGATTTGGTGTAGAGTTTATTGGCTGTGATAAATACCAAAATAAGTGTTGCGCTGAATAATGTAACGATATCAAAGAGGTACGTCATACTGTTAAGCGGCATAGGGTTTACCAAGCCTGCTACACCAAGGACAACGGTGATGTTAGCCATGTTTGAGCCGATGATATTGCCTATAGCCATATCTACTTTGCCTTTGATGGCTGCTGAGATACTCACTGTGAATTCTGGTAAAGAAGTACCCAGAGACACCATAATAATACCTATGACCCACTCAGAGATACCAAAACTGGCTGCGATGTCTGAAGCACTCTCTACTGTAAAATGGGCACCCACAATGAGTAACATCAATCCGCCGACAATCATAGGGATGACTTTTATCCACCTGAAGGTGTCTTTACTCAGGGCTTTGGGTTCTATGGGTGGCATATCTTTTGTATCTTGGATCAAAAAGACCAGATAGGCACCCATAAGAAGCAGTAACAAAGACGCATCAAAACGTGAGATAACCCCATCGATGATCATCAAGATAAACACCAGTACAGGAACAAGTGCCCAGGTACTGTCTTTGGCAAAAAAATCTCTGTCCGGATTGATTTTTCCTGCAATCAGGAATACACTTGCCAAAATCAGTGTGATATTGAGGATATTGCTTCCGATGGCATTGGAGATGGCTATTTGGGGTTTGTTGTAGATACTTGCTGCCACACTTGCGCCCATTTCAGGCAAGGATGTGCCAAGTGCAACAAGACTCGCACCGATGATAAACTCCGGAATGTTAAACTTCAGTGCAATGCGTTCGCTTTGTGTGATGAGCAAGTCTGAGCCCAATATTAACACTGCTAAGGCAAGCACAAAAATAACAAAATCCATCTTTTTACTCCTGGGTTCTAATGATGAGGCTTTGGGGAAGTCCAAACTGTTCGATAAGCGCTTTCTCTTTCTCTCTCATTTGCCCTTCATCGTTTTCGTGATCATACCCCAAAAGATGCAGCATGCCATGAATAAAGAGCAAAGAGAGTTCCTCTTGAGGCGTATGTCCAAGTTCTATGGCTTTGTCTCTGACAAAAGATTCTGCGATGACGATGGAGCCTAGAGGCATCATATCTTGACCGACAATTTCAAGTGGAAAAGAGAGTACATCGGTAGGTGTATCTTTACCTCTGTGTGCATGGTTGAGTGTTTGTATGGTGGCATCATCAGTGATGATGAGTTCTACTTCTTTGTTGGTTAGAGACAGAGCAATCTTCTCAAGTGCTTCGATATCAAGGTCAAGTGTGCTTTGGTTATCTAAATCTATCATGCTCAAAGTTTACCCAAATATTGGTAAAATGGAAACAAAAAGGAAAGCCCTATGGTAAAAAAAGCCGTATGCATCATCTCCGGCGGCATGGACAGTGCCCTTGCTGCCAAAATGGCACAGTTGGAAGGCTTTGAAGTGATTGCTGTGCATTTTAATTATGGACAGCGAACCCAAAATAAAGAGTTGGTGTGTTTTCGCAAGATTGCTTCTTCTGTTGGTGCAAGCCAAAACTATGAGATTGATCTGCCTTTTTTTGGGCAGATTGGCGCTTCTGCTTTGACAGATACCAGCATTGAAGTGCCTACCGGAGGTATTGAAGAGGGTGTGCCCGTGACCTATGTGCCGTTTCGCAATGGTATTTTTCTCTCCATCGCAACAGCTATAGCCGAAAAACATGCGGCGCAGGCACTTTTTATTGGGGTTGTGGAAGAAGACAGTTCGGGGTATCCTGATTGTACCGAAGCGTATATCACGCAGATGCAAACAGCTATCAATCTAGGTACCAAAAAAGAGACTGTGCTTGAGATACGCATGCCTTTGGTTACGTTGAAAAAAAGCCAAATTGTCCAAAAGTCTTTGGAACTGGGTGTACCGCTTGAAGAGACTTGGAGCTGTTACCAATCTGAGGGTACAGCGTGCGGTGTGTGTGACAGTTGCAGGTTAAGATTAAAAGGATTTAGAGAAGCGGGTGCTGTTGACCCGATTCCTTATGTGTAGTGTGAACGCTAGTTTGCATCAAATCCATTGATAACAAATTGAAATTCATACCGGTGATTGGGGTACTTTGAAAGCCCTTGGGACATAAACTCCTGTTTGGAGATTTGTCTATCCCAGAGTTGATAGGTGATACTTCTGAACCATGCTCTTTTTTCAGGTGTGTCCAGTGCAATTCGCTTGTAGTTTGGGTCATCTTTGATGCCTGAAGCCACCTTTCTCATGGTATTTTCATACGCTTCTTTTTTTTCAGGGCTTGGCTCTACAATGCGCTGAGATACCGGTTTTTCTGCCTGGGTATTTCTCGTATGTTGGGTCTTTTCAGGTGCTACGTTCATGGAGCTTGTACATCCTGAAAAACCAAAAGCAGCCAAAAGGATAATACTTGCAACGGCACTTACTTTTGCTCTCATTTTTTTCCTTTATTCTTTGGTGATTTCTAGGGGGTATTGTATCAAAATGAAATAAAAATTACTATGTTATAATGCCTAAAACAGAAGGCTCTAAATGGTTCAAATCCCCGCAAAATCACTACAGGCTAAAGAAGCAGCTCTTTTGGTTGAAGGCTTACAGGCGTATTTTGTCACCAAGCTCAATGCTGCTTCATTGCGCTTTGGCAAGGGCAAATCTTTTGAAGCAGTGAGATGGGGACGTGATGAGGGCATACATGGCGGAGGCACACGCTATGAAGCCAGAGACAGCATAGTATTTGATGCTGCTTCAGTCAATGTTTCTCAGGTGCATTATGATGACGATGCGCAAAAAAAACTGGGTTCTGCTACAGCTATTTCCACTATCATTCACCCCAACAACCCTCATGCACCCTCCATGCATATGCACATTTCATGGACACAAATGAAAGAAGGGTCAGGGTATTGGCGTGTGATGGCAGATTTAAACCCTTCACTCATAGATGAATCTCAAGCAGACAAAGAGCGATTTTCCTCAACACTCAAAGAGGTAACGGGTGCGCTTTATGAGCAAGGTGCTGCACAGGGTAACCGATATTTTTACATCCCCGCTTTAGAAAGACATCGCGGGGTAAGCCATTATTACCTCGAAGGCTACAACAGCGGCAATTTTGAAGCAGATAAGGCTTTTGTGTTGCAAGTAGGAGAGAAGGTTATAGAGTGCTATATCGCCATCATTTCAGACAAACTGCGTGAGTGCCCCACTTTTACAGAAGAAGAAAAGGCACAACAGCTCGCGTATCATACCCTCTATCTGTTCCAAGTACTCACGCTTGACAGGGGAACCACTTCAGGACTGCTGGTGCATGACCAAAATGATGTCGGTATCATGGGCTCTATCCCGTCTCATGTGAACAGAAAACTTTTAGCTTCATGGCGCAATAAAATGCCTTATCCTCAAGATGTACTGCTTGCTTCTTTGCTTGAAGCTCTGCCTCAAGGTGTTCCTACCCCTGTGACTGAGGCAACCAAAAAAGCTTTAGCTCAGGCAGTAAGGAAGCATTATGCAGAGTATCCAAAAGCTTTGAGTATGCAGGCTTCAGGAGAGTATATTCCCCCAACTGTTGCAAACCATCGCTAGGCTTGTGTCTATTTAAACGCGTATAAACTTGCCTAAGTTCCTGTCTTTTTTAACTTTTTCGTAAGAGTCTATGATGCCATTCATGGCGATATACACACCCTCTTGGTTGGTGGCATCAAGATAGGCGTAGGCTGAACAGAGATTGGCGGTAGCTTCTGTGGCATCGATGCTGTAAGGCACCATCGCGCCTGTAAGTATTATGCATTTTTCCAAGTCTCCATCAGCTAGATACTCTGCGGTGATGTCTATCGTATCGGTACCGTGAACAATCAGTATATGATGATGCTCACTTCGTGAGATGGTTGCGATGAGTTCAAGCCTGTCGTGGTTGTTCATCTCTAAAGAGTCTTTGCCTATGATATTGAGGATTTCAAAGTTACAGCCCCATTTTTGCGCTATGGTTTCCACAGCTTTGGAACTTGCATCAACGATGAGTGTACCCAGCAGGGGGTCGTAAATCTTGTTAAATGTACCGCCGGTGCTGATGATAAGTATCTTTTTCATGTCTGCCTTTGTGCTAAAGAGAGTAGGTCGATGCGCTTATTTTACCTCAATGATGGTAAAATAAACGTATTAATTTTTACGGAGTATTTTATGGTCATGAAGGGTAAAAAAGGTGTCATTTTGGGCATCGCCAACAAAAAGTCTATCGCGTATGGTATTGCCAAAGCGTGTCAAGAGCAGGGTGCGCAGATGGCGATCACCTTTCTCAACGAACGGTTTGAGCAAAAACTCGCTCCTATTGCAGAAGAGTTGGAGTGCGGTGCACGATTTTACCCTTGTGATGTGAGTAAACCCGAAGAGATCAAAGCGCTTAAAGAGTCTTTGGAAAAAGATATGGGAAAGATAGACTTTATCGTACACTCCATCGCATTTGCACCCAAAGAGGGTTTAAGCGGTCGGTTTATGGACATCTCCAAAGAGGCGTTTGACGTGGCGATGGACATCTCAGTGTATTCGCTCATAGAAATCGCGCGTGAACTGAAGCCTATCTTGTCTACTACTTCTTCAGTATTGACTTTGAGCTACTACGGCGGTGTCAAATACATCCCGAACTACAACCTCATGGGTGTGGCAAAAGCCGCGTTGGAGATGACGACCAAATACCTCGCTGAAGATCTGGGCAAAGACGGTATCCGCGTCAATGCCATTTCAGCAGGCCCCATTAAAACACTCGCTGCTGCAGGCATCGGTGATTTTTCTTTTATGCTCAAATGGAATCAGGCACATTCACCATTAAGAGAAAATGTAAGCATCGAGCAAGTAGGCAACTCTGGGATGTATCTGCTCTCAGACCTTAGCTCGGGCGTCACGGGTGAGATCCATTACGTCGATGCAGGCTACAACATCATGGGGATGCCTGCTGTGGACTTTGATGAAAACGGTAAACCCAAGATAGCATGGAACGGTGAATAACCCGTGCCAAAAGCGCACAGTGAAGATACTCCAGAGTATCTGGCGAAAAAAGCTTTTTTTGACAAGGTACTGACTATCTACGGGCGTAATGCCGTCATGGAAGCACTCGCAGATGACACCGTCACCCTACACAAACTTCATCTCTCGAAGTCAAACAAAGACGCTGATGTACTGGAGCAGATGAAAAGCCTTGCCAAAAAACGAGGCATCGAAGTGGTGTACCATGACAAACAGGGACTCTCTCGTATCTCCAAAAATGCCAAACAAGACCAAGGCGTTGCCCTGGATTTGGTGCTGGAACATTTTGGTGATGCTACTACCTTTATGCAGGCACATCCAACCTACCGCATCATCGCACTAGATGGAGTGACAAACCCTCAAAACCTCGGTATGATCATCCGTTCCTGTGCTGCTGGGAACATCGATGCCATCTTGCTACCTGCCAAAGGCGCTGCTCAGATAAGCCCACTGGTCATCAAAGCTTCAGTTGGTACACTTTTCAAAATGCCCATCATCAAAACCACCAACCTCAAAGAGACGCTCCAAACCTTCCAAAAAGAAGGCGCAACGCTCTACAGTCTTTCGTCCCATGCTAAACACAGCTACAAAACACAAAGCTACACCAACAAAAGCATTTTTGTACTTGGAAACGAAAGTGAAGGTGTCAGCCAACCCATCGAAACCCTCTGTGACAAAAGCATCGCCATACCCATGCAACGAGGTGTTGAGTCGCTTAATGTTGCTGTGACGGCTTCTTTGTTGGCGTTTTTGTAGCTTCAACATGGAAGCATAAAAGTTTTAATAGGTTATAATTATTTGTAATAATTATAAGGAGCGAAATATGAAGTTGATTTCAATGATAAGTAACAGAAGGGTTGAAAAACTACTATTGTTGTGTATAGGTTTTGTGTTGATTGGTTGTGGCGGTGGAGGTAGTGCTGGAAGTAGTGATGTAGTTGGTGGCGTTCCTGCAAAAACTATGGCTACAATTACAACCGAAAATGCTGAAAATGTTCTTTCAGTGACACTGGGAAGTATAGATATAGTAGATGTTCCAAGAGGTTTAGCATTGGCAAGTGATAACTCTACAAATATCGCAAAAGTATCTTTGGAGACAAGCAAGGCAAGTAACATTGCTTCCTCTAAACTAAAGTCAAACAATATTGCTGAGACGGGAACAGAAAGTTGTTCAGGAGGAGGGTCATTAAGTTACAACGGTAACGAAGAGACTGGTGGCACAGTAATCTTTAACCAGTGTACGGAAGATGGAGTAACATTGAATGGTACTCAGATACTATCATTTAATGGAGACACTATTCACTCAGAGTTAACTAACTTTTCTGTAAAAGATTTCTCTAGTGATGTTTTTATTTCAAGTGCCACAATAGATTTTAATGAAAATACTGAAGCCTTAAGCATGAATTTGACTGGCTCAGTTTCAATGGACGGCAAAAAGACAGACTTTGAAAATTATCAATTATCAGGTGATGGAAATACTTTTACTATTTCTGGATTAATACAGTCAAGCTGTGTTGCTGGTTGGATGCAGATACAAACTGTAACACCTATTATGACAGTTGATTTTGAAGATTGTCCAGTTGGTGGTGAAATTGTTGTTATGGGAAATAACTCCGCATTAAGAACGGTTTTCAATTCTGACACAAGTATTCAAGTTTATCTAAATGGAGCAATCTTTGCAACTTATGCAAATTGCAACGAGCTTCCAGGAAGCTGTAATTAACTGCTTTACTTTGGCATTCTTGTTCTTATTATCTTGATAAGAACAGAGGCGTCATCTATATCCTGCGCTTAACGCTACAAAGATAACAAATAATACATCTGACTACTTTTCTGTCAAAATGACACCTTTTCAAAATCACACTTATTTTTTACTCGTTCCCATCGTCTCGATGGGAATGCAGACTACAGTTATTTTGAGTTCTAAAAGTTCTAATGAAGTTGTGGTTTTGCATTCAATTGAAGATGCAATTCATACATGACGGAAGCTTTATAAAGACTTTTTCTGTCAGATGCTAAAAAATCACTTAGCGAGCGAACACTTCTGGATGTGTAGCTGCAATCGCTAGCAATACACGCGCAGGACCTTCGGGTTTACGGCGTGACTGTTCCCAGTTTCTAAGTGTATTTACACTGATATTTAACAACCCCGCAAACTCATCTTGAGTAAGTTTTAATTGTGTTCGTATAGATTTTGCATCAGGTTCATCAATCATAAATGAGCGCGAGGGCTGTTTTTTGTATTGCAGTATCTCTTTCGCTTCACCAACACTTGCAAGCAAGTCGTTAAACATCGTATCTTCCATTATAAACCTCCCATAAAAGTTTTTCTTAGCATCTCGATTTGTTTTGGAGACAAATCGGATGTTTTGCTTTTTTCATACACATAAATCATAAGAATAAGACTGTTTTCCTCATGATAATAGTAGATATTTCGTATTCCACCGCTTTTACCACTATTTTTAGTTGACCATCGAATTTTTCTCAATCCGCCTGAGCCTTTAATCACCGCTCCGCTTTTAGGATGTTCCACCAAAAAAGTTTGAAGTTCTTTGTATTCCTCATCAGAGAGGATACGGGTAATCTCACGGGTAAAAATGGTGGTTTCAGCTATTTCCATAAGATAATTGTATCAGAAGTAGATTAGTAAGTCAATGGCGTAGTTTGTTATCTCTACATGAGGCTATTTTTTGTATTGTAGTGTCTCTTATTTACTCGTTCTATCGTCCCGATGGGAATGCAGATTAAAGTTCTAATGAAGTTGCGGTTTTGCATCAGTAGGGAAAGCTTTATCAAGACTTTCTCTTCCCAAACCGGTATCTTTGGCTATTTGTGCCATTCCTTTTGCTTTGGCGATTAAAAGTATTATATTGAGCCACTTGCAAATTCAACCCAAAGTAGCAGCACATTTCCTATGACTGCTGCTCACTCATTAAAAAAGTGACTCTCGCATCAAAGTTACGAACTA
>NCHB01000014.1 GCA_002281755.1 Sulfurovum sp. 16-42-52 | reverse complement strand
GCTCCATTCCGAACCTGGAAGTCAAGCCTCCCATCGCCGATAATACTGCAGGCTACGTCTGTGGAAATGTAGGTCGCTGCCACTTTGAGTTTATTGACTACTTCTACCTTTTTTAACCCAAAATTTTATATTTATATTCATATATTTTCTTTCTTTATGTAGCTGATTGTACTTTATTAAAACCCCTTTGAACTTCTTTTTAGATAAAATACACCCACTTTACTTCATTTTAGGAAACGATATGTCTAAAAAAATTGCATCTGCCAGAATCTCGGAAAAGAGTTCACAACTGCTTCAGGATTTGAACAATTCACTCCCTTTTGACAAAGTACTTTATGGAGAGGATATCCAAGGTTCACGCGCGCATGCCTATATGCTGTATGAGCAGAGTATCATCTCTAAAGAGGATTTTGAGAAGATTGAATTTGGTTTAATTGAGATACTAGAGGAAGTGGAGTCTGGAGTATTTGTGCTTGATGGGGATGATGAAGACATTCACATGGCAATAGAAGGGCGTTTGACACAAAAGGTAGGTGATGCAGGCAAACGGTTACACACAGCGCGTAGCCGTAACGATCAAGTGGCACTAGACTTCAGGCTTTATGTACAAAAAAACACTAAAGTTATTGCGAATTTGCTTTTAGAAAATATTACTACCTTTGTATCTGTAGCAGAGACTCATGCAAATACAATGCTACCAGGTATGACACATTTACAACACGCACAACCGATAAACTTTGGCTATCATCTATTGGCGTATGCAAGTATGTTTAAGCGTGACTATGAGCGTTTTATGAGCTCTTACGCGCGTAATAATTACTCCCCTATAGGGTGTGCTGCATTGGCTGGTACGCCACATCCAATTAGCCGTCAGATTACCTCAGATAAACTTGGGTTTACTGCACCGACATTGAATTGTCTCGATACTGTGAGTGACCGTGATTTTGCACTAGAGATACTTTTTAATATCTCTACGATGATGATGCACATCAGTCGCTTGAGTGAAGAGCTTATCTTGTGGAGTGCGAGTGAGTTTAAGTGGGTGACACTAAGTGACCGTCATGCCACAGGTAGCTCCATCATGCCGCAGAAAAAAAATCCTGATATCCCTGAACTGCTTCGTGGCAAAACAGGACGGGTAAATGGTAATCTTGTCGGTCTTCTTACTGTGATGAAAGGCTTACCTCTTGCGTACAATAAAGACATGCAAGAAGACAAAGAAGGAGTCTTTGACTCCGTTCGCACAGCCATTTTAAGCTTACAGGTGCTCAATGAGATGATCGCTGAGATGACAGTCAATGCGGACAAAATGGAATTGGCATGCATGATAGGACACCTCTCTGCAACCGATTTGGCAGACTACCTTGTAAAGGAAGCAGGTCTTCCATTTCGTGATGCCTACCACATCACGGGTAATGTTGTCAATCTTGCAGAAGAAAAAGGGTTAGATATCTCTGAACTTTCTTTAACAGACTTGCAAAGTATAGATGAGAGAATAGGTGAAGGTGTGGTAGCACTACTAGACAACCGTGCCTCGATGAATGCCCGACTATCTGAAGGCGGTACGGCTACAGTGAGGACTTTGGAACAGGTGGAGAGTTTGAAGGGTTGGCTAAGTTCTCAAAAAGGTTAGTTCACCACCTCAAATACGGATTTTCAATCAATTCAGAGTTGAAATACCTCGCATCATGCGTGACTTCCTCTGTCACCCACTCAGGTAACTCGAATGCTTCATTTTCACTGAATAGCTCTATCTCAGCAAGTATCAAACCCTTATTGAGTCCTTTAAAGATATCTACTTCCCAAGTATGTCCTTGGTGAACTAGAAGGTAGCGGGTTTTGTCTATGTGGGAGACGGCGCAGAGGCTCTCTAACATCGTCTCTGCATCTGCAAGAGGGATGTGGTACTCGAACTCAAGGCGTGATGCACCTTGGCTTTTGCCTTTGATGGTGAGGAATGCTTCTTTGTCTTGTATGCGGATGCGTACGGTGGTAAAGTCACGGGTAGGGATGTAGCCTTGTTTGATGGTGTAGCCATGGGTAAGTTTGGGAAGTTTTGCAGGGTTTATGAGGAATTTGCGTTCTATTTCTATGCCCATGAGGATGTGCCTTTGTGATGATTAAAGTGTGTATTTTATTGGTTATGGTACAAATTATTATACAACTTTAAACCCTTTAAGTAAAAATAAATATTAAATATATATAGTGGAGTCATTTCAATGGATAACAAAATGATGGTAGAGGAGTATCGTGAGTATGGCTGAAAAACCGCAAAGTGAAAAGCTTTTAATGGAACTGCAAATGGAGGAGCTTAGGGCTAGTTTTGGCATCAAAAAAGAAGATTCTGACGCAATAAAGCGACCCAGTAATGCTCGAAGTGAAGCCAATGCAAAGATTGCAGCACTGTATGAAGCTGCGGGTGAGTATGAGGCAGAGTTGGAGCGTTTTGAAGAAGAGCTTGAAATCATAGAGTCTCATAGCCTAGAAGATCTTGCTGCTGCGCTGAGTGAAAAATTTCCCGGTGAAGAGGGAAGTGTGGAGCAGGAGTTAAAAGAGGTTATCGTGGTGGGATGGAGACAGTTGGTTGAAGTGAAAGAGACGCATCCCAAAGAGCAGCTTGCACTCATCGAAGCCTCAGCATTTAGTGATATCTTGACAAAATTAAAAGCAGCGTACCCTGAATATGAGTGTGATTTTGAAGCACAGATTAAAGAGGTGTTAGTGAAAAGATGGGAGATGCTTATTGAGATCAAAAAAGAGCATATCGCAGAGGAGAGAGAAGAGATTGAAGAGCATCGCGGGCTGAAACCTGATTATGCTAGAGGGGTATATAGAAAATACCATGGGCTTGACGATTAGTTGATTTACCTCTTCTAAGAAGAGCAGGAAAATGTGATGTTTTTGTGTTCTTCAGGTGTCTCTTTGGCAAAATGTTCAAACTCAGGCAGTTCATCATAAGGATGGGCTGCGAGATACAATAGGGTTTCTACTAAAGTGAAATCCCCCCGTTTAGCCAGCGTAATGGCATCTTGAAGCATATAGTTTTTTAAGACATACTTTGGATTGGTTTTGAGCATAGCTTCTTGACGCTGGATTTGGGTATGTGTTTCTTTTGAGAGTCTTTCATCATACAGGTTGAGCCAGTTATGGATGGCTACGGGATTCATGGCGATATCATACAATGGGCTTCTTTCCCCATCGTATCGGCAGAGTGTACGAAAAAAAATCGTGTAATCCACATAGGCATCCTGCAATGCTCGTAAGAGTGCTTCAATCAGTTCTTTATCTTCCTCCAGCCTTCTAAAAAGTCCCATTTTTTTACACATAACCAGAGTATAGGCATCAGGATAAATGAAAGCACCGTAATCATCAAGTTTTTGCTGCATCTTTTGTTTGTCGATGAGTGTGGAAAGTGCTTGAGATAGCATCGTTAGGTTCCAATAGGAGACATTGGGCTGCTCGGCGTAACTGTAACGGCCTGCACGGTCACTTTTGTTGGAGACAAAGCCGTACTGAAAATCATCGAGCATGGCATAAGGTCCGTAATCTAGGGTGAGACCTGCTATGGACATATTGTCTGTATTCATCACGCCATGGATGAAGCCAACACCTTGCCACTGGGCAATCAGCGTGGCGGTGCGATCCACCACTTCACAAAAAAATTTGAAATAGCGATCTTCATCGTGCTGCAAGTGGGGGTATGACTCGGTAATGACATACTCGGTGAGGGATTTGAGCTTGTCATACTCTTTAAAATAGTGAAAATACTGGAATGTACCAAAACGTACCCAACTTGGAGAGAGACGCATCACAATCGCAGCGCGTTCAATAGGACTGCGTATAATTTTGGTTTGTGAACCGATGATACCAAGAGCACGTGTTGTAGGGATACCCAAATGAAACATGGCTTCGCTCATAAGGTATTCGCGAATGGAAGAGGGCAACGCCGCACGACCATCAGCCATACGTGCATAGAGGGTTTCACCGCTTCCTTTGGTTTGAAGATGCCAGCCGTTGATGCTGCCTAGGTTCATGGCTCTTCCGTCTCCCAAGCGTCCTGCAAAATGTCCAAACTGATGTCCGGCATAACACATGGAAAACGGGCGTGTGCCTTTTGGTACAAAGGTACAGTTGAGTAGGGCTACAAAACGAGGATCCGTTGCTGTGTCTGTGTCTAATCCAATGAGTTCTGCTGCTTTGGGATTGAAGCTGATGAGATAAGGTTCATCAAGTGGTTCAGGGGTACTCATGGCATAAAATTCGGAATCGAGCGAAAGATAGGCTGTTTCTAAAGTCATGGTATCTAATGTCATGCAAGGGTTTTACAGGTATTATCCTTAAGAGAAGCTAAGATTTTGTACTGCAAGAGACAATAGGGTACACTGTCTAAAATCAGTTAAAGGAGTGAGCATGGAAGTATCAGTGGAGTATAGGGGTGATAAAACATTTAAGGCAAACACGTTAAAGTCTTCTTTTATTTTGGACTGTAAAGAGATAACACCGGTGGAATACTTTGCGACAGGAATCATAGGGTGTACAGGAATTGATTTGGTGATGATGGCAGAAAAAGATGGTTTTGAAGTACGGAATTACACTGTAAAAGCAGAAATAGAACGCAGCACTTCAGTGCCTATGAAATTTGTCTCAATGCATATTATCTATGATTTTGAAGGCGATTTTGATGCGATTAAAGCCAAGCGGTATATTGGTGCATCTTTGGAGAGCTATTGTACGACGGTAAACTCCATTCGCGACTCGGTGCAGGTTCGTTACACTGTCATTCAAAATGGTGAAGTGATTGTAGAGAATGAAGCATTGATGAGCATGAAAGCACTACAAGAAGATGGTTTTGGCGGGGCGTGTTGTTCGTAGGATTTAGGCTTTTTCTATCTTGGAAATCAGTTTAGCAATATCTTTTGCTTTTAGTTTTTCGCCATGCACACTTGCAGCAGGCTTATTTTTGCATACTTTACACATATCGATGCATGATTTGGTCATGATGGTCGCATCAGGAAATGCTTTGGAAAGTTTTTTTTCAAGCATATCATGATGTATGAATTTCTTGCACAGTTGTATTTTCATGTCCTACTATAGCATATTTTTGTGTTTTAAGTTTGTCAAAATCAGACAGCCTAATACACTTTTGGCTATAATTGCGACCTAAATTCCCACTATGACGGATGTATAATGATACAAATAACAAATCTCACGAAAAGTTTCGGGGGGCAAACCCTTTTTAATGACGCAAGCCTGAAGATGATTGCAGGACAGAAGATAGGTTTTGTAGGGCGAAACGGTTCAGGAAAATCCACACTGTTTAAGATGATATTGGGTGAAGAGAGTTATGATTCAGGCGATATCAGTATCCCTAAAAACTATTTGATAGGTACACTGAAACAGCATTTGGTGTTTACCGAAAAAACGGTACGCGAAGAGTGTGCATTGGTGCTTCCTGAGGATGAGCAATGGAATTTTTATAAGATAGAAAAACTGCTTTTTGGACTGGGATTTAGTGAAGAAGACCTGGATAAAGACCCTTTAAGTTTCTCCGGAGGTTACCAGATACGCATTAACCTTGTGAAACTTTTGGCAACAGAGCCCAATATGTTGCTTCTCGATGAGCCGACCAACTACCTTGATATCCTCTCACTGCGTTGGCTTAAGAGCTTTATCAATGAGTTTGAAGGTGAAGTGATACTCATTACCCATGACCGTGACTTTATGGACTCGGTGAGTACCCATACGATGGGGGTTCACCGTAAGGGATTGCGTTTGGTCGCAGGAGATAGCCATAAATACTATGCCACCCTTGAGATGGAAGATGAAACCTATGAGAAGACCAAAGCCAATCAGGATAAAAAACGCAAAGAACTCGAAGAGTTTGTAGCGCGCAATAAAGCCAGAGCCTCCACAGCGGCATTGGCACAGTCCAAACAAAAAGAGTTGGACAAAATGGATGAGATGGAGGATTTGCAGCAGGAAGCGACACTGGCGTTTAAATTTAACTACAGTGATACGCCTGCCAAGATCCTTTTACGTGCGGATAATCTGGGGTTTGGCTATAAGCCTGATGAGCCGCTTTTTAACGGGGTTACTTTTGCCTTGGAGAAGGGTCAGAGACTGGCGATTATCGGTAAAAACGGTAAGGGTAAGTCAACCTTGCTTAACTACATCGCAGGGGAATTGCCCCATCAGCAAGGCACGCTGGAGTTTCACCCTTCTACAAAGTTTGCGCACTTTGGACAGACGAACATCGAGCGTTTGGATGTCAAAGCGACCATTATCGATGAAATCAGTTCTGTGAGTAAAGAGATAGGGTTTGCAGAGGTGCGCGCCATTTGTGGTCGTATGATGTTTTCAGGAGATCTGGCGGAAAAGAAGATTGAAGTGCTCTCAGGGGGAGAGCGCAGTCGGGTGATGTTGGGTAAAATTATCGGTACACCGGCAAACCTGCTCTTTTTGGATGAGCCGACCAACCACCTTGACATGCAGTCTATCGATGCACTGGCAGATGCCATAGAAGGTTTTGAAGGCTCACTCATCATGGTTACGCACTCTGAGATGTTGCTAAGAAGGCTGGCTGATGCGCTCATCATCTTCCATAAGGGAGGGGCTGAGTACTTTAACGGCACCTATGATGAGTTTTTGGAAAAAATAGGATGGGAAGAGGAAGAGGGGTCTGAGCCTGCTAAAAAGAAAAAACCCAAAATCAACCACAAAGAAAGAAAACAACTACGCAAGGTTGTGACACAAGAACGCAACGAAGCCCGCAAACCCTACACGAAAGAGATAAAACTGTGTGAAGAACAGCTCGAAATCGCTGAAGCTAAACTTGCAAGTAAGAATGAAGCACTTGGGGCTGCTTCTGCGCGTGCGGACAACGGTGCCATCATGGAACTCTCTAAAGAAGTAGGACTCATACAACAAGAGATAGATGCACTCTTTGAGCGTTTAGAGCGTGCCACACAAAAAGATGATGAGATTGTGGCAGCGTATGAGTTGAAGCTCGAAGAGATAGATGCTTAGCGTGTTACTCTTTACTTTGTTAAAAGTAAAGCGGTTTTACAAACTTTTGTGCGCGTCTTCATGGGAGTGATCCCATGCCAGTTTTGCGCCGCCTAAAAGATGAAAATGCAAGTGATGTACCTCTTGCCCTCCATCGTCACCATTGTTGGTAATGAGTCTGTAACCTGTTTTATCCACACCTGTTTTTCTAGCAACTTCCTGCGTAAAGAGTGTCAAACCTGCCATAGTCTCTGCTGAGACATCTCCAAAGCAGTCTACATGTATTTTAGGGATGATGAGAATGTGTATAGGCGCTTTAGGATAGAGGTCGTGAAAGGCTAAAAAATGTTCACTTTCATGAACGGTATTGTTGGGAATTTCTTTGTTGACAATTTTGCAAAATATGCACATCGGCGTGTCCTTTAAGGGGTATTTGAGTGCTCAATTATAGCACATAACCAAGTCAATAAATCCCCTTATTAGTATCTTTTGGATAAAATCACGGCTATTACAGCAGTCATATAGAGGTTTTATGAAAGAACTAGAAGCAAAAATCCTTCAAGCCGATACGCTTGAAGCATTGGAAAAAGTACGGGTTGAACTTTTTGGAAAAAAGGGTGTTCTGGCGGTAGAATTTGCCAAAATGAAAGATGTTCCAGGTCCAGAAAAAAAAGCATTTGCAGAGGGGCTCAATACCACTAAAACCTTCTTGCAGGAAAGCTTTGATGCACGCTATGAAACACTCAAATCCGAAGCCATCCATGCAGCACTGAAGTCTGAAGCTATCGATGTGTCACTCTATGGCGAATTTGCACAAAAAGGTGCACTGCACCCCGTGATGCAGACGATGGACAAGATTATTGATTATTTTGTGGCACTCAATTTTGCAGTTCAAAGCGGACCGATGGTTGAAGATGATTTTCATAACTTTGAAGCGCTCAACCTTCCTAAGCACCATCCTGCACGCGATATGCAGGATACATTCTATTTTAAAGACGGCGGACTGCTGCGTACCCATACCTCTCCTGTACAGATACGCACGATGATGCAGACAAAACCGCCTATTCGGATGATTGCCCCTGGAACCGTCTTTAGACGTGATTATGACATTACGCATACACCGATGTTTCATCAGGTTGAGGGTCTTGTGGTGGATGCCAAAGGCAAAGTCAGTTTTGCCAATCTCAAGTCGATACTGACTGACTTTTTACAGTATATGTTTGGGGAAGTTGAAGTGCGTTTTAGACCAAGCTTTTTCCCTTTTACCGAGCCTTCAGCTGAGGTAGATATCTCCTGCATCTTCTGTCAAGGTGAAGGATGCAGGGTCTGTTCGCATACGGGTTGGCTTGAAGTACTGGGCTGTGGTATTGTGGATCCCAATGTATTTAAAGCTGTCGGCTATGAAGAGGTGAGCGGGTATGCCTTTGGATTGGGTGTAGAGCGTTTTGCGATGTTGATGCATAAAATACCGGATTTAAGAAGCCTTTTTGAGGGAGATATACGTTTGTTGGAGCAGTTTAGATGATAGTAACAAGGTCGTGGTTAAATGAATTTGTGGACCTGAGAAGTGTCTCCAACGAAAAGCTGTATGAAACCTTCAATGCCATAGGGTTGGAAGTAGATAGTCTCAAACAAACAGTGATCCCCCCCAAAGTAGTCATAGGCAAGATACTCACGTGTGAAAAACATCCCGATGCAGATAAGCTGAATGTCTGTACTATCGACGTGGGAGAGGGTATACGACAGATAGTTTGCGGTGCTGCCAATGTAGTAGATGCGCAGTATGTAGCGGTCGCAACTATCGGTGCAGAGCTTCCTGGCGGACTGGTGATCAAGCCTGCTAAACTCCGTGGTGTGGAGAGTGAGGGCATGGTGTGTTCTGCCAGCGAGCTTGGATTGCCCCAGATGGGTGAGGGAATCATGATACTCGATGAGAGTATCGGCACACTCAAGGTGGGTGAAGAGTTGGGTAGTTTTGCAACAGTAGCAGATACGATCATAGAGCTTGAGCTTACTGCCAACAGGGGGGATTGTCTTAGTATTTACGGCGTAGCAAGAGATTTGAGTGTGGCACTTGAACTTGATATGAAACCGTTTGAGTACAAGAAAAAAGAAAAAATGCAACTGGGTATCGCCAGAGAAGCAGAGATCCATACCCAAGGTGAGATGGATGCGGATCTGCACTTTAAGCTTGCAACGCTGGAGCATCTTTCCAATAGTTTTTTATTGCAGTTGCGTTTAGCCATTGTAGAGATAAAAACAGAAGATAAGCTTGCCAATATATTAGCCTATGCGACCCATACTACAGGTGTCGTGTTACGTGCCTATAACAGCAGGGTGTTTCGAAACACAGACAATAAAATCTCTGTACGTCCTGTAGCAAAAACCAAAGGTATCATTGAGATAACGGGAAACAACGAAGTCTTTTCTGTTGCAGGTGTGTATCAGCAAAAAGAGACCATAGCCAGTGATGAAACAAAAGAGCTTTTGCTTGAAGCAAGCTATATTCATCCTGATGTCCTGGTCGATGCGGTTGCAGGTACTTCACTCAAAACCGATGAACTATACTATAAAACATCAAGGGGTTCTAACCCTGACCTTGTTTTTGGTCTTTCGTTTCTTGCTTCTTTGATGAATACACTCACTGATATTGCCTGTTATGAAGGTTCTTTGACTGTTGAGGTGGCCCGTGAAAATGATACGGTTGTGGTAAGCACCAAGGAGATTTCAGCGATTATCGGTATGGATATTGAGATTGGAAAAATCGTCACCATTTTGCAAAAACTCGGGTTTGGCATCTCTGCTATGGGGCATGATGTGGTTGCGGCACGCATACCGCTTTTCAGACACGATATCAAGCACATACAGGATATCGCTGAAGAGATAGTCCGTATCATCGGTATCAATAATATCACTGCTAAACCTTTGGTTTTTGCTGAACAACCGCGTCTTAATGATACGACACAATGGTATCAGGCAAAAAAAGAGTTTAAAAACCGCGCAGTGGGTGTTTCGTTTTATGAAAATGTCTCCTATGTATTTACTCCAAAAGCCCTAGTGGAAAAATATCATTTTACTGTAGTAAAAGAGGAACTGGATCTCATCAATCCTATTGCTGAAGAGCTCAATACCCTGAGATCGACTATTTTAATCAACCTGCTTACTGCTGTAAAGCGCAATGTAAGCTACACGAAAAAATCTATCCCTCTTTTTGAAATGGGGGCAGTATTTGGCAGTAAACGCGAACAAAAAGAGGTGATGGCTTTTGTGTTTTCAGGGCAGATAGAGGCTGAAAGTGTGAAAAATGCCGGAAAACCAAAGATGATAGATTTTGCCTCTTTTGTACAAAAAGTGTCAGCGGTGATAGGTGTTTTTGAATTGGTTCCTTGCACCTATGACAATGGCTTGATTCACCCTTATCAGTCGGCGAATATAGTCGTAAACAACGTAGTATGCGGATTTGTCTCAAAACTTCATCCTAGCGTTCAGGAGTTTTTTGATATACCTGTCACATACATTGCAGAAGTTGATTTTGAGGCATTTTTGCCTAAGCATATCAACGCAAAGCCTATCTCGAATTTTCAAGGTGTGTATAAAGATTTATCCGTAGTCATCGATAAAGATTTAGGGTACTTTGAGGTAGCCAAAGTACTCAATAGATTGGTGCTTCCTATGCTCAAAGAGTGTTATCCTATCGATATTTATGAAGATGAAAAATTGGGCCAGAAAAAAAGTCTTACGATACGGTGCTTTATTCAGTCTATGGATAAAACACTTGAAGAGGGTGATATCGAGTCTGTGATGTCAGCCATTATGTCTGCTCTTGAGAAAGAATGCAACGCAGAGTTGAGGTAAAACGATGAAAATACAGTTGGCGCAAAGTTACGGATTTTGTTTTGGTGTCAAAAGGGCTATTGAGATAGCTGAAGAACACAGAGGATCGGTTACCTACGGACCACTCATTCACAATAAAGACGAGATAGACAGGCTAAAAGTTGGGTTTGACATTGATATTGTGCATGATTTGACAGATATTCAAAATGATGCCACGGTGGTGATTCGTACCCACGGTATCCCCAAAGAGGAACTCCGTGCTTTGCAATTGCGTGACAATAAAATCATAGATGCCACCTGTCCTTATGTCACAACTCCTCAGAATATTGTTGAAAAGATGAGTGCTGAGGGGTATAGCATCGTGATATTTGGAGACAAAGAACACCCTGAAATCAAAGGGGTGGTCTCTTATGCCCAAGATGCCCAAGATGCGTTTATCGTGCTTGAATCAGAGGAACTTGAAGCACTGCCGCTTAAAGGTAAAGTCGCAGTGGTTTCTCAGACGACCAAAAAACCTGAAGATTTTGCAAAAATAGTCACCGCACTCATGGCAACCCGTAAAGAAGTACGGGTGTTTAACACGATTTGCAACGCAACATTTGAAAATCAAGACGCTGCTTCTGACTTGGCAAAAAAGGCAGATGTAATGATCGTTATCGGGGGAAAACACTCTTCCAACACCAAACAACTCCATAGTATCTGTCAGCGTGATTGTGTAGATAGTTATTTGATAGAGAATGAAAAAGAGCTTGAAGCAGTTTGGTTCAAAGACAAAAACCTTTGCGGTATCTCAGCAGGTGCTTCTACGCCAGACTGGATTGTACAAAATGTCATCGATCGGATACAGCAAATGAAAGAGGCAGACGCGAAGCGATGAATACCTTGACATTAAAACCGATTGACGCCATTGAGGGCGAGATTCATCTTCCCGGATCTAAAAGTCTTTCAAACAGAGCCTTGCTGGTGGCTGCATTGGCAAAGGGTACAACAAAAATTACCAATCTTTTGCAAAGTGATGACACCAGACATATGCTTAATGCCCTAAAACAGTTAGGTATCAGCTATACCCTTTCAGACGATAAAACGCAATGTAGCATAACAGGCAATGGCGGAGCCATACACGCTGTGCAGATGCAAGAACTGTTTTTGGGTAATGCGGGTACGGCGATGCGACCACTGTGTGCTGCTTTATGCTTGGGAACGGGCACTTATGTTCTCACGGGTGAGCCTCGTATGAAGGAAAGACCCATTGGTCATTTGGTAGATGCACTCAGGCAAGCAGGTGCACACATTACCTACGAGGAAAATGAAGGCTATCCACCACTATTGATAGAAGCGCAAGGACTCAGGGGAGGAGATGTGCAGATAGATGGTGCCATCTCCAGTCAGTTTTTAACCGCACTCCTGATGGCAGCACCGTTAGCCAAAGAAGATATGAAAATATCCATCATAGGAGAGCTCGTATCCAAGCCATACATCGATATCACCCTACACATCATGAAGACCTTTGGTGTCGAAGTCATTCATGAGAACTACAAAACATTTACCATCAAAGGCAATCAGAATTATAAGGCAGTGGAGAGCTTTATGGTAGAAGGTGATGCATCTTCAGCTTCGTATTTTTTAGCTGCTGCTGCGATTAAAGGTGGAAAAGTGAAAGTGACCGGCATCGGTAAAACAAGTATACAGGGTGACGTACTATTTGTGGATGTACTGGAGAAAATGGGAGCAAAAGTAGAGTGGGGTGATAGCTATGTTGCCGTGAGTAAAGGTGAACTTCATGCGATCGATATGGATTTTAACCATATACCCGATGCAGCCATGACCATCGCAACCACAGCCTTGTTTGCCAAAGGCACAACCGTGTTACGCAATATCTACAACTGGCGAGTCAAAGAAACAGACAGACTCAGCGCTATGGCTACTGAACTAAGAAAAGTGGGGGCAGAAGTAGAAGAGGGTGAAGATTATTTGAAAATCACGCCACCTGATACGCTTAGACATGCCGCGATTGATACCTATGATGATCACCGCATGGCGATGTGTTTTTCGCTTTTGGCTTTGGATAGCGCTTCGGTGACCATCAATGAACCAGAATGTACATCAAAAACCTTTCCCACCTATTTTGAAGAGTTTGAAAAGATAAGCCACTACGCTTAAGAACACAAAACAAACTTAAATCTCTTTTTACAGTGCCCTTCATTTATGCCTTTAGGAGGCGTAAATACGAGGTGTATCGGTCATTTACCCAGTAAGCATCTTCATAAAAAATAAGGGTATAATAACACAAAATTAGGCACACATAAGGATAGGTATGAAGTTCGAAGATATCGAAATAGAAGATGTAGATTTTGAGGCGATGCTTGAGGAATCGTTTAAGAAGTCAGAATCAAAAAGTGATTTGGTAGCGGGTACAGTTGTTAAAATTGATGAAAAAGACGAGATAGCAGTCATCGATATCGGTGGGGGCAGAGATGCAACCCTTAGTTTGGACGAGCTCAAAGACGAAGCGGGTAACGTTGTTTTTAAAGTAGGCGACACGATTGACGTTATCAACATGGGCAGAGGGCGCATTTCACATAAAGCAGCACTCGGAAGAGTAGCACTCAAAGAGTTTATAGCCGAGTATGATGATGAGCAGGAATATGTTATCGAAGGTACCATTACCAAGGCAAATAAAGGCGGTTATGTTGTAGATTGTGACGGTTTGGAGTTCTTTATGCCACGTACACTTTCGTATCTTTCTTCAAAAACTGATCCACTGGGTAAAAAAGTCAAAGCGGTTATCGTTAAAGTCGATAAAGAAAAAGGTTCTGTTGTTGTCTCAAGAAAAGAGTTGATAGAACGTGACAAATCTAAAACTGATGAAATCGTCTCAGAGCTTCTTGAAAATAAAAATCCTGTCGTGGGAACGATCAAAAAGATTACCTCTTACGGTATGTTTGTTGATGTTGGCGGTATGGACGGTCTTGTTCACTACTCTCAAATCTCTCACAAAGGTCCCGTAAATCCTTCTAAATATTTTGCTGAAGGCGACGAAGTCCATGTGATTGCTTTAGAGTACGATAAAAAGAAAAGACACCTTTCCCTGTCGATCAAAGATGCTAATCCAGATCCTTGGGCAGACATTGATTCTATCATCGGTGTAGGTGATACTGTGACAGCAACCGTATCAAACATCGAGCCTTATGGTGTATTTGTTGATTTGGGTGAAGATTTGGAAGCATTCCTGCATGTCTCTGAAATCTCTTGGGACAAAAATGTAAAACACCCTAAAGATTACCTTGAAAACAATACAGAAGTGAATGTTGAAGTGATTGAAGTTGATAAAGAAGGAAGAAGACTCAGAGTTAGTTTGAAAAATCTTCTGCCAAAACCGATGGATGCTTTCACCTCTGAGTACAGAGTGGGTGATGTTGTAAAAGGTGCCGTTACATCAGTTACTGATTTTGGTGCTTTTGTCAAAGTCGGTACAGTTGAAGGTTTGCTTCACAATCAGGAAATATCTTGGGATAAAGCAAAAAATGCAAAATCTGAGTTGAAAGTCGGTGATGAAGTTGAAGTTAAAATCATCAAAATAGACACAGATGCAGGGAAAATCTCATTGAGCAAAAAAGCCTTGGAAGACTCTCCTGTAAAAGCATTTGCACAAAACCATAAAAATGGCAGTATTGTCACAGGTGTGGTGAAAGACAAAAAAGATTTTGGTGTGTTTATCTCTCTAGGAGACAGTATTGATGCACTCATCAGAACGGAAGATCTTCATCCGCTTAAATTTGATGAGATTGAAAAAGGTCAAGAGATTACAGGTGTAATCAGTTTTATTGACAGTAATGCGGATAAAATCAGAGTTTCTGTCAAAAGACTAGAGCGTCAAGAAGAGAGAGAAGCAATGGATCAGATTAATTTGGAGCAAAATGACAGTATGACCCTGGGTGATGCTTTCGGAGACAAATTTAAAAGATAATGAGGATACTTTTTGGGATTTTCCCAGAAAGTCCGTGCTTCTACAAGACTAATTTTTTCAAATAGTCACATTACCCATATGTTATACAATTTAATTTTTTTAAAGTAAAGGATACAAGATGTCAAAAAAGACAATTGTTGTTTGTGATCACATCCACCAAGACGGATTGGATATTCTTGCAAATGATAGTGAAATAGAATTGATCAATGCAGCAGATGAGCCTAAAGATTTGCTGGTTTCTGAAATTATTCCTTTGGCAGATGTTGTGATTACCCGTTCATCTACAGATGTGGATGAAGCATTTTTGGCTGCAGCTAAAAAAGTGACAGCCGTTGTACGTGCCGGTGTGGGCGTTGACAATGTGGATATCCCCGGCGCAAGCAAACAAGGTATCGTCATTATGAACGTGCCTACGGCTAATACCATTGCCGCAGTTGAATTGACAATGGCACATATGCTCTCTTGTGTAAGACAATTTCCCTATGCACACAACAATCTCAAACTAGATCGTGTCTGGAGAAGACAAGATTGGTACGGTACGGAGCTTAAAGATAAAAAACTCGGTATCATTGGTTTTGGAAATATCGGTTCACGCGTAGGCAAACGTGCAAAAGCCTTTGAGATGGATGTTGTGGCGTATGACCCTTATATTGATGCCAGTAAAGCAACCGATTTTGATATCGGGTATACTAAAAATTTTGAAGATATCTTAGCCTGTGATATCATTACGATTCATACACCCAAAAATGCTGAAACCGTAGGAATGATCGGTAAAGATGAGATAGCAAAAATGAAAGACGGCGTGATTTTGATCAATTGTGCCAGAGGGGGTCTTTATGATGAAGATGCGCTTTTAGAGGGACTCAAATCCGGAAAAATTGCTATGGCGGGTATTGATGTATTTAACAAAGAGCCTGCGACAGATCATCCGTTGTTGGACCTTGATACTGTAACCGTAACACCGCACTTGGGCGCCAACACCAAAGAATCACAAAGAAATATTGCCATTCAAGCTGCCGAAGGTGCAGTTGCCGCAGCCAAAGGCATATCGTACCCTAATGCACTCAATCTTCCTATCAAAGAGAATGAATTGCCTGATTTTGTAAGACCTTATCTTGAGCTGATACAAAAAATAGGGCATCTCTGTGCACAGGTAACCAAAAGTGCCGTAAAGTCTATCAAAGTGATGGCAACAGGTCCTGTGGCTGAACATTTGGAATCTATGGGTACGTTTGCAACCGTCGGTGTATTGACTGAATCTTTGGGTGATCAAATTAACTATGTCAATGCAGAATTTGTTGCACAAGAGCGTGGTATAGAGATAACAAAAGAGGTTAAACCTAACCATAGCGGTTTCACCAATAAAGTAGGTATCAAATTAACCACTGCAAATGGAACGATTTCGATTGCAGGTACGGTATTTGATGATACCCAACAGCGTATTATTGAGATAGATGAGTATACCTTGGATGTTGAACCAAAAGGTACAATGGTATTCTTTAGAAACACCGATACTCCGGGTGTCATCGGTGACGTGGGCAGAATCATGGCTGAAAATGGTTTGAACATTTCTGATTTTAGACTGGGACGTGCGAGTAACAAGCAAGCCTTGGCTGTCGTTCGTGTTGATGGTCAGATCAAAAAAGCATTGCTTGAAGAGCTTGCAGCTCTTAAGGCATGTATTAGCGTTTCACACGCGACACTTTAAAATGTAAAGCGGTATTGTGCCGCTTTGCAGACTCCTTCCCCTTCTCTAATTTTATTGCAACTATCATGACAAAAGTTTAGTATCGCAGGATTAATATAATACAAAGTAATTTTAATTATTATTTTATATTATGTATGATAAAATACACGCCTTAGTTAGTCATAGCCACAGAAAAAATCTGTTAGTTTGGTATAATAATCTTACATATTCAAAGAAGGTGCAGCATGAAAAAGTATTTTATCTTTCTTTTAGCATGGCCGTTATGTGCCGGCTTGCACAACTTGGAACTCAATCAAGCTTTGCATAGGCTTGAAAACAATAATTTACAGCTCAAAATTTCACGTTTTACTGAACAGATGAAAGCCTATGAGAACCAATCGGTTAAAGGAATGAATTACGGCAAGCTGGATCTTTCCATCTCAGGAATGCGTTCCAATGATGCGGGCAATGTTTTTGGCTTTAAGCTTCAAAGCCGAGAGGCTACGTTTGGAGATTTTGGGTTTAATGAATTTATTTCTCAAATGGACACTATCACGCCGGGGAGTCCTACGTTTGATGGCGGTACAACTTTACTTGCGACTGCTCCTGATGATTTGAATTATCCTGAGGCAAGAAATCATTATCTCTCTAAAGCCACCTACATGCTGCCTTTGTACACAGGAGGAAAACTCTCAGAGTATGAACGTATCACAGAAGCATTGCAGCGTATGAGTCAGTGGGACACACAAAAACTGATGAATGAAAAAATATACCAAACCAAAAAAGCATTTTATGACATCTCTTTGGTCGAAAATTATATCATCAACCTTTCTCAGATTATGCTAAATATTCAACAGCTCGAATCTGTCGTCTCATCTATGATGCAAGAGGGGTACGCGCAGGAAATTGATTTACTGGAAGTACAAGCCCGTAAAGCTGAAGCCCAAAGTATGGTGAATCAAGCCAAACTCAATAAAAATCTAGCGTATCAGTTTCTCTCTTTTTTACTCAATGAAGAGGTGGATTCCATCAAAAAGGTGAATGATATGGCACCGATGCCCTCTATTATTGCTCAAGAGGTTGAGAGTAACAATATAGATATTCAGCAGGCACTCTTAGGTCAGCAGATTTCACACATGGCAGTCAATGTCGAAAAAGCAAAATATTTGCCAACTTTAGGAGCATTTGGTGAGTATGGTAGCGCAGATAATGTGTTGTGGAATGAATTTGCCCAAAAGGAGTTTTATACTGTCGGTCTGCAACTCTCTTGGAATGTTTTTAACGGCGGGTCTGATGCAGCAGATCTTGAAAAAGCAAAAGTGAACTACCTTCGCGCACAAAATCAGGTGGCTTTGGCGAAGTCAGGTGTGAAGTTGCAGGTCAAAAAACTGGAAACAGAGATATTAAGTAAAAATGCAGATGTTAAGAGCTTCACCAAGCAGTTGGTATTTTCCAAAAAAGTGTATGAAAATTATCAATCGCGCTATAAAGAGGGCATTGCTTCTATCTCCGATGTTCTGATGAAGCAGTCGCAAGAGCTCGAGATACTACTTAAACTGCTAAGCGTTAAAAATGAACGTAATACCAAGATATTTGAACTCAACAGTATATTGAACACAGGAAACAGATATGAATAGACTTATGAAAACAACGATATTTGTACTTAGTATCACATCACTTTGCGCTGCAGAGATAAATCTTAGCGGATCGGTGGTCTCAGATAACCAAAAGATGCTCACAAGCCGTTATATGGGGTATGTCAAACATATGGCAGTCTCTGAGGGTGACATCGTTAAGAAGGGGCAACTTCTGTACGAGATCGATTCAAAAGAGATTGATTCGGCGCAGACGCAGGTGGATTTGGCTATATCTCAGGCAAGACTCTCTTTGCAGATGAATAAAAACCAATACAATAATATACTCACAAACCTGGCAAGACACGAACGACTTTATGCAAAGAAGATGGTCTCCAAGTATGAATTTGAAATGCTGCAGCTTGCGGCAAAAAATCTCAAAGATATGGTGGAAATCTCACAGCAGCAAGTCGATCAGGCTTTGGCAAAAAAAGAAGAAGTGCTCAACCAGTACAATTATCTCAAAATACAAGCACCCAATGATGGCGTAATTGTCGATAAACGGCTCAACGAAGGAGAGATGGCGATTCCCGGTATGCCGGCAGTGGTTTTGACCGATTTGAGCAGGCTCAGCATAGAGGCTGAATTGAGTGAGTCACAGTTGGGAAGTGTGAAGTTAGATAAGGAGGTCGAGATAGAGATACCGTCTCTTTTGCTGCACACCACTGGCAAGATAGCCTCCATCATACCCAATGCAAAACCTATGACACATAAGTTTAAGATCAAGATACACTTTGATGATCAGGGTAATAGAGTCTATCCGGGTATGTATGCCAAGATTATCATCAGGTAGGCAGTTATGGAACATCAAAAACCCTATCAGATTGTCAATGTCGCGGGAAAGTTGGCAAAAACTTTTTTACTCAATCCTCTGACGCCTATTTTGGGAGCGATACTGCTTCTTTTGGGTTTTTTGGCACTCAGTACCATGCCAAGAGAAGAAGATCCACAGATTGCTATCTCCGGTGGAGCAGTCATCGTTGCGATGCCCGGAGCTACACCGGAAGAGGTTGAAAATATCATCCTCAATCCACTCGAACGAAAACTGCGTGAAGTGCGCGGTATCGAACATGTTTACGGCATGGCGATGAATGATGTGGGTGTGGTTAATGTGATGTACTATATTGGAGAAAATAGGGAAGACTCGAACCTCAAACTCTATGATAAAGTGATGCAAAATATGGATGATATGCCAAAGGGTGTGATGCAGCCACTGATTAAACCTTTTGATATTGATATTGATATCCCTATTGTAACCGTGGCGTTTTATGCCAAAGAGATGCAAAAGGTTGAGGATAGCAAGTTGTTTGAAATGGTCAGAAAAGTACAGCAAAAAATCAATGCAGTAGAAAATGTAGCCAAAACAACACTTAAAGGTGCAAGAAAATCACAATATAACATCCAAATCGACATCGCAAAACTTTCAGGATATACGCTTTCTTTGGGACAAGTGATGAAAGCAGTACAGTCCATAGCAGTCAATGTTCCCAATGTCAAAGGCAGAACGGATGATCATAAAATGGTTGTTTTTGGGGTAAAAAATGCCATAGAAAGTGTAGAAGATGTGGGGAATGTCATTGTGGCGCAGTATATGGATTCACCTATTTATCTAAGGGATGTAGCCACGGTAACCAAGGGACTGGATATACAAAACTTTCAGACAGCATCTATCCTTACGAAAGAAAAACAAGAGGGTAAATCTGAAGTAGAAAATGCGGCATTGGGTGAGCCAAAAAGTCAAATCACTTTGAGTGTGGCAAAACTTGCAGGCACCAATGCGGTGAATGTTTCCCAAGAGGTTATAAGCGTACTCAAAAGTTATGCGCAAGAACTGGATAAAATGGGTATCGGATATGTGGTCACACGAAACTACGGTGAGCGCGCCAATGAAGCGGTTAATGAGCTGATGCATCATCTTATGATTACGATTGTGATTATTGCATTGATGCTGGTATTTGCTTTGGGGTGGCGAGAGTCTATCATTGTTACTTTTACGGTGCCCGCGATTTTGGCTGTGACACTCTTTACGGCATGGATGACAGATCAGACAATGAACAGAATCACCCTTTTTGCACTTTTGCTCTCCTTGGGTTTACTGGTGGATGCAGCGATTATCGTGATTGAAAATATCCACCGACATTTGCATAGCCATGGTTCAGAAGGCAAGGAGATGAAAGATATTCTTGTTGAGGCAACCGATGAGATAGGTGCACCGACCAATATTGCAACCTTAGCTATCATCTTAACGATGGTTCCCATGGCATTTGTAGGAGGGATGATGGGCTCCTTTATGAAACCGATCCCCTACAATGTGCCTGTTGCACTGATTGCATCGCTCTTTGTTGCTTATATCTTTACCCCGTATCTGAGCTTAAAACTTCTCAAGAGAGACAAGCACAGCGGGCATGGAAATCATCACTCAGAGGAGGATGACGCTTGAAAAAACTTGAACATTTTATTTATGATATCTTGAGTGATAAAGCAAAAAAGAAACGGGTGATACTACTGACTGCTGTTGCTTTTGCACTGTCGCTTTTGATGTTTCCGAGTAAACTTGTTTTGGCAAAAATGCTGCCAGGCAAAAGTGACAACACCTTTTCAATTTATATCGATACGCCTACAGGATCATCCATTGATCAAACAAAAGCAGTGAGTGAGTGTGTCATCGACTCTTTGCAAAAAGAAAAAGAAGTGATGAATATAGAGCTTTTTCTTGGGCAAGGGATACCGCTTGATTATGCGGGGCTTGTGAAAGGGGCAAGCATGAAAAACAGCGAAAATGTTGCAGAGATTTCTGTCAATTTGACTGACAAACACCATCGTGATGAACCTTCGTTTCTCATGGTGCAGCGATTAAGACCCAAAATACAACAGGCGTGTGAATCGCTCACTAAAGGTACGAGTATCAAATTTATAGAACAACCCTCCGGTCCTCCGACGATGGCATCTATCGTTGTGGAAGTGCATGGTGATAATGCCCAAACAACACGGCGTATCGCGGGTGAAGTGTTTGATATTTTAAGACAGACAGAAGGATTGGTTGATATTGACATCATGGCGGATGAGGAGTATGACAAATACGAGTTGATACCCGATAAAGAAAAAATCGCGCGAAGCGGTTTAAGTGTCGAACAGGTCAACAATATCTTGTATCTTGCCTTTGAAGGGATGGTGATAGCCCATAAAAATGCCAACAATGCACCCGATCAGATACCGATATTTCTTGTTCTTGATAAAGAGAGTAAACAAATTGCCAAACCGAGTATTGAAACGCTTCAGAGTAAGCTTTCTTCTTTAAATCTCATGAACACTGCAGGGATGATGGTCTCGCTGGGTGAGGTGGTGACAATCAAAAAAGTGAAATCAAATCCGATGATTATGCATAAAAATCTCTCCCGTATGGTCAATGTGATAGCCGAGACTGATATGGTCTCACAAGTCTATCCTCTCTTGGATGCACGCGCTTTGATGCTTGAAAAGTTTGAAAAAGAGTACAGTATCACCAAGGCAGATTTTTCAACCTATATGTTTGATTTTACGCTTGAAGACAAAAAAACCCATGAACAGTTTCTCATTCGCTGGGATGGTGAGATGAAGGTCACGCTGGATACTTTTAGAGATTTGGGTGCGGCGTTCATCTCGGCTTTACTGCTTATTTTTCTTTTGTTGGTGATTTACTATAAAAGTTTTGTGATAAGCGGCATTGTACTTTTGGGTTCATTTTTATCGCTTATCGGTGTGATTGTGGGGCACTGGGTGGCAAATTGGTTTACCTCAGAGACCTTCTTTTTGACGGCTACCTCATTGATCGGGTTTATTGCCCTCATCGGTATCTCGTCTCGAAATTCACTTTTACTTATCGATTTTGCGAAGTCTTTGATGCAGAGTGAAGGGATCCAGAAACGCAGAGCCATTGCAATTGCAACCGCGACCAGAGCCAAACCGATTGCACTGACTGCGGTTGCCATTATACTGGGATCCGCTTTGCTTGCGGGTGATCCTGTTTTTGGCGGATTGGGTGTTGCACTTATCTCAGGTACAGTCGCAGCGGTGTTTGTTTCGCTTCTTTTTGTGCCGGTACTCATGGACAATGCCAAAGCGATGGATTTTGAAAAAAAAGAAGAGATTGTGGAGGATCATACGATTTCGATTACAAGATAGCGCTCTGAAACTTTTTACCAAGCATCTGCTATAATCGCGTATTATTTTTAAGGAGCTAACATGGCTACAATCGGAATGAGTGATATCAAAAAAGGTGCTAGACTTGAAATAGACGGTGTCCCTTTCAGGGTGATAGAGTTTCAACATGTAAAACCAGGCAAGGGCGCAGCTTTTGTTCGTGCAAAAATCAAAAACCTCGGTACAGGAAAGGTGATTGAAAAAACTGTACACGCAGGAGACAAATTTGAAGTCCCAGCGTTAGAGCAAACAACGATGCAATATCTCTATGATGACGGTGAGTTTTTGCAATTCATGGACACAACATCTTACGAGCAGATTGGTCTAACGCATGCTCAAGTAGGCAAAGATACGTTTGACTACATGGTAGATGGTATGGAAGCAGATATCCTTTTTCACAATGGCAAAGCCATCTCTGTTGAGATACCCGATACTTATGTCTATGAAGTGGTGCAAACCCCACCAAACTTTAAAGGTGACTCTCAAGGCGGTAAAAAACCGGCTACGCTCAACAGCGGCGCAGTGATACAAGTGCCTTTTCACATCCTTGAAGGCGAGAAAATAAAAGTCAATACAGTTGAAGGTGAGTATTTGGAGAAAGCAAAATAAGACAGACTTCAGGTTTGTCTGAAGTCTGTCTTATGCGTCGTTTTTTTCACACAAAAGATTAAGATTCTTTTGTGTTCTCTTCTGTTTTAGCGGTAGTCTCGTCGTTTTTCTGAACCGTTTCTGCCACAACTTCTTTTTGTACTGCAGGCGTATCTTGTAGCATACTTGTAGCTGCCTCTTTCATCTCTTCCCATACGGTAGCAACATCAGCCTGAACCGCAGTTGTGAGTAATGTAGCAGCGAGCAGTGTTGTTGTAATCATTTTTTTCATTCTAAAATCCTCTTTATGTTTATAGTCAAAAATTATACAAAATAATTTATTAAAAAAAACTGTTTTTATATATAAAAAATAATTATAAATTTTAGTATTTCAAAAAAGTGTATTTTTTTGAAATACAGATAGAATTTTGATAGACTACTAAAAAACAAAGAAAAAGGAGTTTTGTATGGCATCAGTATTATTGCCTCTGGCAAAAGGATTTGAAGAGGTTGAGGCGGTTGCTTTGATTGATGTGATGCGTCGCGGAGGGATTGAGGTACAGACTGCTTATCTTGAAGATGTATTTCAAGATGCGTTGGTGCTGGGTGCAAACGGCATTACAGTACAGGCAGATACATCTCTTAAAAATGTGATAACAGATGATTTTGATATGATGGTGCTGCCTGGCGGCTGGGGTGGTACCTATGCATTGGCTGAAAATCCACGGATACTTGAATTGGTGCAAGAATTTAAAGCAAAAAAAATTGTCGGAGCCATGTGTGCAGCACCGTTTGTGCTCAAAAAAGCGGGTGTGCTGGGTGAGAGTTACACCTGTTATCCCGGAGCCAAAGAGGAGATAGACCATCCTGGATACAGGGATGATGCCAAAGTAGTGACTGATGGCAATGTGATGACTTCTCAGGGGCCGGGCACAGCGTTGTGTTTTGGGCTTGCCATCGTAGAACGTCTTGTGGGTAAAGAGAGCATGCAGGCAGTCAAAGACGGTATGTTGCTGGGATACTGTTAAAGCATCATCTTTCTTGTTCGGGTTCATGATGTTTTCAATCTAAATTTACCTAAGCTTTGCTATATTAAGATACTCTAAGCAAAGGTCTATTTTATGTCAGAAGAACCCAAACACACTCCTCAATTTACCCATCTTCATCTTCATACCGAATACTCATTGCTTGATGGTGCCAATAAAATAAAAGCCCTTGCGCAAAAAATCAAAGAGCAGGGCATGACCTCTGTGGCGATGACTGACCATGGCAATATGTTTGGCACGATAGACTTTTACAATACCATGAAAAAAGAAGGCATCAAACCGATTATCGGTATGGAAGCCTATCTGCATAATCAAGACGATTTGGGTGATAAAAGTATGCGTCAGCGTTTTCATGTCTGCTTGTATGCTAAAAATGACACGGGCTACAAAAACCTCATGTATCTGAGCTCAAAAGGGTATATCGACGGGTTTTATTATTATCCGCGTATCAATAAAAAGCTCTTGGCTGAATGTTCGGAGGGGCTTATCTGTTCTTCTGCCTGTTTGCAGGGTGAGGTCAACTGGCACCTCAATCTTTCAGAGAGAAACGTCAAGTTCGGGGCACAGGGGTACGAGAAGGCCAAAGCGGTTGCTCTGGAGTACAAGGCGATCTTCGGAGATGACTTTTATCTTGAACTGATGCGTCATGGCATTGGGGATCAGCACCGTATTGATCAGCAGATTATTCGAATCTCTAAAGAGACGGGTATCAAGATTATCGCCACCAACGATACACACTATACGATGCAAAAAGACGCCGATGCGCATGAGGCGTTTATGTGCATCGCGATGAACAAACTCTATGATGACCCCAAGCGTCTGCGTCACTCCGTGCATGAATTTTATGTCAAATCACCCCAGCAGATGGCAGAACTCTTTGCCGATATCCCCGAAGCACTGCACCATACACAAGAAATAGCCGACAAATGCAACCTTGAGATTAAACTGGGTGATGCTACCCCGCCTAACTTCAAATTTGCAAGAACACGTGGCACAGAGTTTGGGCTCGTGATGCCCGAACCTGATAAAGAGTATTCACTTCAAAATGATAAAGCACTTTTTATTGAAGCGGCGCAAAAAGGGCTTGAAAATCGTCTCAAAATCGTTCCTGCAGCCAAACACCAAGAGTACAAAGAGAGGCTGCAAGTAGAGATAGATATCATCAATGCTATGAAGTTTCCCGGCTATATGCTGATCGTCTGGGATTTTGTGGATGCTGCGAAGCAAATGGGCATACCTGTGGGCCCCGGACGTGGGTCTGCTGCGGGTTCGCTTGTGGCGTATTCGCTCGGTATCACAGACATCGACCCCATTCCCTACGGTTTGCTTTTTGAGCGTTTTTTGAACCCTGAGCGTATCTCTATGCCGGATATCGATATGGACTTTTGTCAGGCAAGACGGCAGGAGATACTTGACTATGTGGTAGATAAATACGGGCGTCATAACGTGGCGCAGATCATCACCTTTGGTAAGCTTTTGGCAAAAGGGGTAATCCGCGATGTGGCACGGGTTCTTGATATGCCTTACTCCAAAGCCGATGCAATGGCAAAACTGATACCTGATGAGCTTGGAATTGATCTGAAAGCCTCATATGAAAAAGAACCTAAAATCAAAGAACTCCTTGAGAGTGACCCTCAAGCCAAACGCACATGGGAGTACGCTTTGGCGCTGGAAGGACTGAACCGCAACGCAGGCACGCACGCTGCAGGTGTGGTCATCAGTAACGAACCGCTGTGGCAAAAAACACCGTTGTTCAAACCAACAGGACTTGATACGCTTGCAACACAGTATTCGGGTAAGTATGTTGAAGATGTGGACTTGATCAAGTTTGACTTTTTGGGTCTTAAGACGCTCACTGTCATAGAAGAAGCGTTGCAGTTGGTAGAAAAACGATACGGTAAGCGTATTAACTTTGTGGAAGAGAACATTGAAGACAAAGCAGTGTACGACTATATCAGTACGGGTGAAACACTGGGTCTTTTCCAGATAGAATCTGCAGGGATGCAGGAGCTTGCCAAAAAGCTCAAACCAAACGGCTTTGAAGATGTCATTGCGATGCTTGCACTCTATCGTCCCGGACCAATGGAATCAGGGATGCTCGATGATTTTGTGGAGCGTAAACACGGACGTGCCCAAATCACCTATATTTTCCCTGAACTCGAACCTATACTCAAGCCTACCTACGGGGTTATTGTGTATCAAGAGCAGGTTATGCAGATCGTGCAGACCATTGGCGGATTTAGTCTGGGTGGTGCGGATTTAGTGCGTAGAGCGATGGGAAAAAAGATCAAAGAAGAGATGGACAAGCTCAAAGATGAGTTTGCACAAGGTGCAAGCAATAAAGGGTTTGACAGGGACAAAGCAGAAATACTGTTTGATCTGATCGTGAAGTTTGCGGGCTACGGGTTTAACAAATCCCACTCGGCCGCGTATGCGATGATTACCTTTTATACTTCGTATCTGAAGTATTATTATCCGACTGAGTTTATGGCGGCTATCTTGACTTTGGAGAAGAACAATACCGATAAAGTGGTCAAGTATGTCGATGAACTTAAACGTATGGGTATCAAGCTGCTTCCACCGGACATCAATAAGTCAGGGCTGATGTTTGAAGCCCGCAGCATTGAGGGTGAAGAAGTGGTTATGTTTGGTATGGGCGCGGTTAAAGGTGCGGGTGATATCGCCATTAACGCGATGCTCGCCGCTAGGGCAGAGGAGGAGTTTAAAGACTTTTCTGATTTTGTATCGCGTATTGATGCGAGCAAGGTCAACAAAAAAGTCATCGAATCGCTGATCAAAGCAGGGGGATTTGACAGTTTTGGATACAGCCGTCAAGCGCTTTTGATGCAGATAGAAGAGATAGTGGAGACTGCCAAAAAAGCCGGGGATGCAAAAAAACAGGCTGTAGGTTCTTTGTTTGGCGGAGATGATGGGATGACCTCGATCGTTTTAGGACTGACGCACATGCCGGAGTTCGATGCGATGGAGATACTCCAGATGGAAAAAGAGTCGCTGGGCTTTTATGTTTCAGGGCATCCTTTGGACAAATACAGAGAGACGCTTGAGAGCATCAACTACACGCTCAGTTCAGAGATAGAAGACCTTGCAGATGGTTCAGAAGCGCTTTTGATAGGTAAAATAGAAAGTATCACGGAGAAGATCAGTAAAAAAGGCAACAAGTTTGGTATCGCCAATATCATGGACTTGCATGGCAATATCGAATTGATGCTCTTTGAAGGCAAACTCAAAGAACTCGAAGAAGATTTGGATATCACAAAACCTATCGCTTTTAAGGTTAAGATAGGAAAAGACGGCGATTTTACGCGTATGACCATACTCAAGATAGAATCGCTCAAGGATGCCAAAAAAGAGAAAGTAAAAGTCAAAAAAGAAGAGAAACACACACCTGAACCAGAACAGCCACCGCTTATCTTGGCACTCAAGCTGATGCCGGATGCAAAAATCGTAGAAGAGTTGATGTGTCTGGTTGAAAAGTATCCGGGCAAACGACCTTTGGAGCTACACATCAAGTCTAAACTTGCCGATGTGATTATTGAGTCCAAGATGAAAGTAAGTGATCTGATTCTTGAAGAAGCCAAAGAGCTTGGTGTGTATCTTGAAGAGACCATTGTGATTGAAAATTAAATTAAGTCAAAGCAGGAAAAACAGGGATGCAAGAGAGTCAAGATGAAAAAGCATTTAGGCTTTTAGAGGCGTCTGTCAATCGTGTCCAAAGCACACTTGAGAAAACAAAACATTTTCAACCCTTTTTACTGTTACTAAATGAAAAGGGTGTAGTCGAATTTTTTGACAATGAAGAGCAGGACAGCGCCCAAAGTTATCATTTGCTTGAAGAGTTGCTAAGGGTACGTATCAAAGAAAATGATGTTGAAGTATTGGTGTTAGCAGTAGATGCACGTATGCCTGAAACGTTTGCCAAAGATACGCCTAGCGCCATACGGTTACATTTAGAAGAAAAGAGTCAGATCAAAAATAAAATAGGTGCACGGTTTATTTATGTTCCCTATGAACTCTGCAGTACTGGCAAAGATGAGAGGTTTGTGAGGCTTGAGGCACCTGTGGCGGTAGGCTTGAGAGCAGAATATATCATTTGTTAGTATCGTGTGCCATAAATAGGACAAAATATGTGTAGTATTGAAACAAATAAATAATATAACTTTTTAGTAACATATTGTTTCAATTATCTAATAATGAAAAAGTGTTACTATATTGTTACATTAAATCAAAATGAAGGAATATAAACATGTCAAAATTACCAAAAATCATATGGTCAAAAATAGATGAAGCGCCAGCTTTGGCTACGTATTCATTGCTACCAATCGTTAATGCATTTACACAAGCTGCAGGTGTTGAAGTGGTTGAGAGCGATATCTCTCTTGCAGGAAGAGTACTTGCTGCTATGGGTCTTGCTGAAGATGAGCTTTCTAAGCTTGGTGAAGTGGTTTTAGAGGCAGATGGAAACATCATTAAGCTTCCAAACATTTCAGCATCAGCCGGTCAGCTTAAAGATTGTATCGCTGAGCTTCAAGGTCAAGGATATGATATCCCTAACTATCCTGAAAATCCGACAACAGATGAAGAGAAAGCGATTCAAGCTAAATATTCTACATGTTTAGGTTCAGCTGTTAACCCAGTGCTTAGAGAAGGTAACTCAGACAGACGTGCCGCAGTTGCCGTTAAAAGATTTGCTCAAAAGAACCCACACAAACTCAGAGCATTTGCTGAAAACTCAAAAGCATATGTTGCACATATGGAAGGCAAGGGTGATTTTTACGGGAATGAAAAATCTGTTACACTTGATAAAGATCAAAAAGTAACAATTGCACTTAACGGTAAAGAATTGAAGACTATTGATGGTGTTGCAAATGAAGTACTTGATGGTACCTTCATGTCAGTTGCAGCATTGAAAACTTTTTACAAGAAAACTATCGAAGATGCAAAAGCAAAAAATCTAATCTGGTCTCTTCACTTAAAAGCGACAATGATGAAAATCTCTGATCCAATCATGTTCGGTTATGCATTTGAAGCTTTCTTCGCAGATGTATTTGCAAAATACGCAGACACATTTAAAGAAGTTGGCGTAAATCCAAACATGGGTATGTCAGACTTGGAGAAAAAAATCAAAGGTCACGCAAAAGAAGCTGAGATCAAAGCTGCGTTCCAAGCGGTGGTTGACAGTGATGAACCAAAAATCGCTATGGTTGATTCTGATAAAGGTCAAACAAACTTCAACGCATCTAACGATGTGATTATCGATGCTTCTATGCCTGTTGTAGTAAGAGAAGGTGGTAAACAATGGGACAGAACAGGTGCTGCGCTTGAGACAGTTGCTGTTATTCCTGACTCTACCTATGCGATGTTCCATGCTGAGATGGTAGCGGATTGTGTAAAACACGGTCAGTATGATGTAGCAACTATGGGTACTATGCAAAATATCGGACTTATGGCTCAAAAAGCAGAAGAGTACGGCTCTCACCCAACGACGTTTGAACTTGCTGAAGCAGGAACAGTCACAGTTACGGCTGAAGATGGTACAGTATTGATGAGTTTTGAATGTGAAGCAGGCGATATCTGGAGAATGTCTCGTGTTAAAGACATCCCAATCAGAGACTGGGTAAGATTGACTGTTGAAAGAACAAGACTTGAAGGTATCCCTGCGGTGTTCTGGTTAGATGAAAACAGAGCACATGATGCAGAACTGATCAAAAAAGTGAAAGCATACCTAAAAGATTACGATACATCAGGGCTAGATATTCAATTTATGAAAGTTACTGATGCAACGAGATTTACCAACACACGTATCCGTGAAGGTAAAAACACCATTGCGGTAACAGGTAACGTTCTTAGAGATCACTTGACAGATATGTATCCGATCTTAGAGCTTGGAACATCCGCTAAGATGCTTTCAATCGTTCCATTGCTTGCAGGTGGTGGTTTGTATGAGACAGGTGCGGGTGGATCTGCTCCTAAACACGTGGATCAGTTTTTGGCTGAAGGCCACCTCAGATGGGATTCACTCGGTGAGTTCTTGGCATTGGCTGAGTCACTCAGATTTATCGGTCAAAAACATGATGATGCTAAACTTAAAGCATTGACTGAAGCATTAGATGAAGCAAACAACGGTTACCTAGACAACTCTAAAGAGCCGGGAAGAAAAGTAGGTGAGCCAGACAATAAAGCGTCTCACTACTACTTGGCACAATACTGGGCAGAAGCATTGGCTAAAGGCTCAAATGCTGAATTGGCTGCAAAATTTGCTCCTGTAGCAAAAGCACTCAAAGAAAATGAAGCGAAGATTATGGAAGAGCTTCTTGCAGTAGAAGGCAAACCGCAAAACGTTGGCGGATACTTCCATCCAAATGACGAATTGGCGTCTAAAGCGATGAGACCATCTGCAACACTGAATGCTATTATTGATGCTATCTAGGTAAATATTTTGCAAACATTGTACGCTTTTTGTACAATGTTTGTGCCTAAAATACATGAATATTTTGGTATGCTATGCATTCATCAGAATAATATTCTGAACACTTCTTAATTATCTAGTGTAAAAAGATACTTTTAACATAGGGTTGATGTAGCCTCTTCTATCGCAAGGCATAATTGATCACATAAGTAATGACTTATGTTTTGCTTGAGGTCCCCTATAATTCTCACACAACAAGGATTGTAATCATGGTTAAAAAAGGTAAAAAAGTAACAGTCATAGGAGCAGGAAACGTAGGGGCTACTGTAGCGTTTATCCTTGCCATGAATGGCGTATGTCATCAAGTTGTACTTAGAGACAGAAACACAGAGATTGCAAAAGGCAAAGCGTTAGATATGTCTCAAGCAGCCAATGCTGCGCGCTCTCACACGATTGTAACTGCAGCCGATGATGCGGCTGAAATGGAAGGTTCTGACATTGTTGTTATCACTGCAGGAAGCCCAAGATTGCCAGGGATGAGCAGAGATGATCTTTTGATGATCAATGCAGAGATTACCAAAGAGGTTATCCAAGATGTGAAAAAATACGCACCTGATTCTATTATCATTATGGTTTCCAATCCGCTTGATGTGATGACCTATGTGGCACTGAAAGAATCAGGATTCCCCAAAGAGAGAGTGGTTGGTATGGCAGGTATTTTGGACTCTGCAAGAATGGCGCACTTTATCTTTGAAAAAATCGGTTACGGTTCAGGACAGATTCGTGCTTCAGTCATGGGAGGGCATGGTGACGATATGGTGCCATTACCAAAGTTTTCAACCGTTGCAGGTGTGCCGTTGACTGATATTTTATCTGAAGATGAAATCAGTGAAGTAGTTGAGAGAACCAAACATGGCGGTGCAGAGATCGTTGGATATCTCAAAACAGGTTCTGCGTACTATGCCCCTGCAAAATCTACAGCGATTATGGTCGAAGCGATGTTGAAAGACACCAAACAGATTCACCCATGTGCGGTTTATTTGGATGGACATTATGGGCATTCAGATGTAGTCTCAGGTGTACCTGTGGCGCTTGGTGCCAATGGGGTTGAAAAACTTTTTGAGATGACACTGAATGAAGACCAAAAAGAGAGATTTGAAAAAAGTGTTCAGTCGGTAAGAAGTATGATTAATGTACTTAAAGAGAAAAACTTTTTTGATGCTTAGAATCATCTAGCAGCTCTAACATTGCACACAGAATACAAAGAAGGGAAAAACATGAATTTTAGAATTGAAAAAGATACCATGGGGGAGATGAAAGTCCCTGCTGACAAATATTGGGCTGCTCAAACACAAAGATCGGTACACAACTTTGAGATCGGCAATGAGAAAATGCCTCTGGAAGTAGTGTACGGTTTTGCAAATCTTAAAAAAGCGTGCGCCTTGGTCAATCAAGAACTAGGGCGTCTGGATGATGCAAAAACAGTTGCGATTTCACAAGCATGTGAAGCGATACTCGCTGGAGAACTTGATGACAACTTTCCTCTTGTCGTATGGCAAACAGGTTCAGGTACACAGTCAAATATGAATGTAAATGAAGTGGTTGCAAATAAAGCAACCGAATTGCTTGGAGGAGACTTTACCAAAGAAAACCTCGTGCACCCCAATGATGATGTCAATAAAGGTCAAAGTTCAAACGATACCTATCCTACTGCGATGCGTATCGCTGAAGTGATCGCGGTAACAGAAAATCTTATCCCTGCACTAGAGCAGCTTAAAGCAACACTTGATGCAAAATCAAAAGCATTTTACGACATCGTTAAAATCGGAAGAACACACCTGCAGGATGCCACACCTTTGACACTGGGTCAGGAGATTTCTGGTTATGTGGCCATGCTTGAGACTAACCTCAGACAGATAGGTGATGCCCTTGTGTACTGTAGAGAGATCGCGATTGGCGGTACAGCTGTAGGAACAGGGTTGAACTCACATCCTGAATTTTCACAAAGGGTTGCAGCCAAGCTCAATACCTTTATGGCAAAAGACTATGGTTTTGTTTCTCAGCCAAATAAATTTCATGCACTTACAGGACACGATGCAGAAGTGGTACTTAGTGGTGCACTCAAAGCGCTTGCAGCTAACCTGATGAAAATCGCAAATGACGTTAGATGGCTGGCTTCAGGTCCACGGTGTGGTTTGGGCGAAATAGAGATACCTGAAAATGAACCGGGTTCATCCATCATGCCGGGCAAAGTCAATCCGACACAGGCTGAAGCGATGACCATGGTCGCGGTACAAGTCATGGGTAATGATGTCACGGTAGGTATCGCAGCATCTCAAGGTAACTTCGAGTTGAATGTCTTTAAACCGGTTATAGCCTATAATATTTTGCAATCCGTTAAACTTCTATCAGATGTTATGAGAAGTTTTGATACACATTGTGCTGTGGGTATTGAGCCAATTAGAGCCAATATCGATAAGTTCCTCAATGATTCTTTGATGCTGGTCACCGCACTTAATCCGCATATCGGGTATGAAAATGCAGCAAAAATAGCTAAAACAGCGCACAAAAACGGTACAACACTTAAAGAAGAAGCCGTAGCACTCGGTTTTATGTCTGCAGAAGACTTTGATAAAAATGTAAAACCGCAAGAGATGATAGCACCTAAAGCCTAAGTTTTTTTCTCAATCGGGGGTATTTGCCCCCACACTTTCTGTAATACTTTTGTTTCCAAACTGTGTAAATATTTACCACTTTCATTAAATCATCTTATAGAATAATTAAATTCATCCAATATTATTTTGTCTAAGCGTATAATACGCTGACATATCGTAATTTTAAAGGAGTGCACGTGAATATTCATGAGTATCAGGCGAAACAAATATTTCAAAAGTATGGTGTTCCAACACCAAGAGGTATCATCGCTAACACGCCTGAAGAGGCTGTAGCAAATGCACAAGAACTAGGCGGCAGTGTCTGGGTGGTTAAAGCACAGATTCATGCAGGCGGAAGAGGACTTGGCGGGGGTGTAAAACTTGCTAGATCTCTTGATGAAGTCAAAACCTTAGCGACTGAAATTTTGGGTATGACCTTGGTGACACACCAAACAGGTCCTGAAGGAAAACTGGTTCAAAAAGTCTACATAGAAGAGGGTGCTGCAATTGCTGATGAACTGTATCTTTCTGTTGTACTTGACAGAGCTGCTGAAATGCCTATTATCATGGCTTCAACTGAAGGCGGTATGGATATTGAAACCGTTGCACACGATACACCGGAGAAAATCATTAAAATCGCTGTTGACCCTGCTATTGGTTTTCAAGGTTACCATGGTAGAGAGCTGGTGTTTGGTTTAGGGATCACGGATCCTGCTGAACAAAAGAAGATGATCTCTTTTGCATCCAAACTCTTTAAACTTTACATGGAAAATGATGCAGAGATGATTGAAATCAACCCGCTCATCAAAACAGCAAGCGGTGACTTTCTTGCGCTTGACGGTAAAATGGGCTTTGATGATTCAGCGTTGGGAAGACATCCTGAAATCGAAGCGATGAGAGATATCACTGAAGAAGATCCGGACGAGAGAGAAGCAGGTCAGTATGGACTGAGCTATGTTGCACTTGATGGTGAGATCGGGTGTATGGTAAACGGTGCAGGACTTGCGATGGGTACGATGGATACGATAAACTATATGGGCGGTACGCCGGCAAACTTCCTTGATGTGGGTGGTAAAGCAAATGCTGAGACAGTTGCAAAAGGATTTGAGATCATCCTTAAAAACCCAAAAGTAAAAGCTATTTTTGTAAACATTTTTGGCGGAATCGTAAGATGTGACCGTATTGCAAACGGTATTTTGGAAGCAACAAAGCTGGTTGATGTTCATGTACCGGTGATCGTAAGACTTGACGGTACCAATGCACCTGAAGCAGCAGAGATCCTCAAAAATGCAAATATCGCAAATGTAATCGCTGCGACCGACCTCGCTGATGGTGCGGCAAAAGCAGTAGCAGCGGCTAAAGGAGAGTAAAAATGAGTATTTTAGTAAATAAAGACACAAAAGTTATCGTTCAAGGGTTCACAGGCAGTGAGGGGACATTTCATGCGGAGCAGTGTATCGCGTATGGCACGAAAATCGTGGGTGGTGTAACACCAAACAAAGGCGGACAAGAGCATCTTGGCAAACCAGTGTTTAACACAGTAAGAGAAGCAGTACAAGCAACAGGTGCGACGGTATCTATGGTATTTGTTCCACCGGCATTTGTAGCAGATGCCGTGATGGAAGCTGCGGATGCAGGCATTGAGCTTGCAGTCATCATTACTGAAGGTGCTCCTGTTAGAGATATGCAGATGGCAAAAGCTTATGCCGTTAAGAAAAACATGAAAACGATTGGACCAAACTGCCCTGGTATTATCACGGCAGATGAGTGTAAGATTGGGATTATGCCGGGTATGATTTTCAAAAAAGGAAACATCGGTCTTATCTCTAAGTCTGGTACATTGACGTATGAAGGCACCAATCAGGTTGTAAAAGAAGGTTTTGGTATTTCTACGGCTGTAGGTATCGGTGGAGATCCGATTATCGGACTATCTTACAAACAATTGCTTCAAATGTTTCAAGAAGATCCTGAAACACATGCGATTGTGATGATCGGTGAAATCGGCGGTGACCTTGAGATTCAGGCAGCAGCGTACATCAAAGAGCATATCACGAAGCCTGTTGTTGCATTTATCGCTGGACAATCAGCGCCAGCAGGTAAAAGAATGGGGCATGCAGGTGCTATCATCTCTGGTTCAGCAGGTACAGCAAAAGAAAAAATGGATGCACTGCAAGCTGCAGGTGCAAGAGTCGTTGCTTCACCCGCTGAAATCGGTAAAGCCGTGAGAGAAGTACTTTCTCGCGCGTAAGAAATTTTTATCCTCCTCTCGGGCCTGTCCCGAGAATCTCCAACTTCTGTTACACACAACCTGCACAATACTGAAGATAGAATCAAAAAAAAGGCTAACAAATGCGCAAAACACTACAAGTGATGAATGTAAAATGTGGAGGCTGTGCCAACACACTGAAAGAAACACTTTCTCAAACATTTGGCGAAGTAGAAGTGGATTTGACTAAAACACCTCGTGAAATCACACTTGATATAGAAGAAGAGCAGATGGAAGTATTGGCAAAAGCACTCAAGAAGATAGGATATCCCCTCGCTACAGAGCAAATGGGTTTTGTTGAAAACACCTCTGCTAAAGCCAAAAGTTTTGTCTCCTGTGCCATAGGAAAGATGAATAGCTGAAGTGCTTGTTAAAAGTAAAATACCTGCATTGCTATGTTATAATTTCAACAGGTGCAACAGGTAGTTGCTGGTGACTTAGGTCACGAGAGGAAAGTCCGGGCTGCAAGTGAGACGGGACTCCATCTAACGGATGGCCAGAGTAATCTGAGGGCAAGTGCAACAGAAAGTAGGTAGCCACTTCGGTGGTCACAGTGAAAGGGTGGGGTAAGAGCCCACCGGTGCTTATGGTAACATAGGTAGCCAGGTAAACCCTGTTCGCAGCAAGAAGTATATGGTATAAGTCTCACGCGCTGTTTACTCAGCACTCATACTTCGCTTGAGCGTACTGGCAACACTACGCCTAGATAAATAACTACCCACGACAAAACCCGGCTTATCGTTGCTCCTGTAATTTCATGGGGATTTATTCCCCTAAATTACGTACTTTCATTTATATAATCTTCACTATTTTTGACTTAATAAAAACCTCATAAAATTGTATATATTATCAAGGTATTCAAAAAAGTATAATATTTAGACTTTTTACATTAGGCATTGAGTGAAGTTAGTAATAGCTAGATGATAGAAATCATTACTTTATGAGATGTAAAAACTCATCTCTAGCGCTGTGCCCTACAAACTTATGCTCTATCTTTTCCGTCGTTGAGTTTACAATATAAATAATGGGTGTAAAACGTGTATTAGTAAACTGTTTAGGATAGCTGTCTTTATCTAAATTGAGTGTTATAGAAACATCAGAAATAACAAACACAAGCACACGAGAAGGATGTGTCCTTCTATATTTACACCTATCTCTTTATGACATCTTTTGCATCAGTGACTGTATATCTTCACACTATTTTTGTGTTTTTGTTGACATATTTGCCACGATGGTATCATAACTGTCTACCCAGCTGAACACATAAAAACTCTGTGCATATGTTATTGTGTTGAATATTGTTAAAAGTATTTTTTTTTAATTAATTTCATATATTTATACCTTTTTAATACAGCGTTTTATTTTGGATCACATCCATTTGGGATCTCTCCACCTTTTCCATATTTATATGTAAAATCATAGATATCTTTCCACTGTTTTTCATTGAGTTTATCTATATCTATTTGAGGGCATATTTTTTTTGTTTCTTCTTTGAACAATCCATCTTCATTAATCTTTTCCCATTCATCCTGTGTATGATTTCTGGCAAAAATTGAACCTGGAAAATTACAATTTTTTTGAAGTTTTTTCTTATAGAGTCTATGACCTTTCTTTGCATCTGCCATCGAAACTGTTGGTAAAATTGTGCTTACAAGCAGCATACTTACAACAGTGAAACTAAGTTTTTTAATCTTTCTCATTTCTAGTCCTTTAAATAATAATGTTAAGTCATACTTTACGTTATTGTATCATGTGACCCTTATACTTAATTTAATATTTCACTTTTTAGTGTAGAAAAAAATGCTTTATAGGTTTGTCTATTGAAGATATATTCCTTAGCATTAAAGAGTGTTCCAAAAATAATTTTCCATAATACAGAGAAGTTTTCATCATTTCTAACATCACAGAGTTTTGTTTGTATTTGATGTTCAAGTAGACTGAGTGCTTTGGCATGAAAAACATAAAGTTTAAGTATGTCATATTCAATACCTACTTCATTGAAATAACCTACAAGTTTCATTATTGAAGCTTCTTTTTCTGTAAAATCATTATCATTTATTGGCATGAGAATTTCATCATTCAGTAGTCTCTCTAGTAGTTCACTATCTACAGCAAATTCCGCTATAAAAGCGTCTTTAGTGTAATGATTACTTTCTTGTGAGATGGCACTTAAGGTGTTCATTAATGGCGTGATCATGCTAAATGATGTGGAAAAAGATTTATTTTTGTTTTGCAGTACATCTTTGAGTTCTTCATTCGTAGTGCCAAAATTCTCTTTCATATATGTAATGTATCCAATCAGCTCTACATGTTCACTACTGTAGCGATGCACATTTGACTTTATTTTATGTGCTTGAGGTAATAATCCCTCTTTTATATAATAAAGGATAGTAGATTTCGGCACATCCGTTTTTGCTACCAATTCAGATATTTTATATTCCATTAGAAATCCTCTTAAACTTTATGTAAGAATTATAGCATATAATGCATAACGTAAAGTTAAACTTTACGTTATTAACACAAGGAGTATTTAAAATGCCTAAACAGATACCTTGGTGGGTTGGTGGAATATTTATGAGCCTTCTTTTTTATTTTAGTTTTTCAAGTTTTGGTGCAAATAGACCCATTGGTGCATCAACAGGAATGGCTTACCTTTCCACAATTCTTTTTGGATTGGATTCTCAAAACCACATCTATGTAGAAGAGATAGAAAAATCTGGAGCATGGGAAGGAGTAATGCTCATAGGAGTATTTTTTGGAGGGCTTTTTATGTCAATATTTGTAACTAAAACTTTTCATATTAGCTATATACCAACCCTTTGGAAAGAGAGAAAAAATAAGTCAATTAAGTCTCGTATGATTTGGAGCTTTATCGCTGGATTTTTACTTGTTTTTGGTGCAAGATTGGCATGTGGTTGCAATGCGGGACATATCTTATCAGGAGGAAGTCAATTAGCTATTAGTGGCATTATTTTTGTGATAGTCGCTTTAGGCACAGGAGTCATAACTGGTCGATTCTTTTATAAAAAAAAGGTTTGTAAAAAATGATAGAGAGTATTCAAAAGATGTTTGCAATAGTTGCAAATGAAGGGCATGGTTCTGTATGGACTGTTTTACTTATAGGATTTTTATTTGGTGCTATTATATTATACTCCAGACTTGACAAGTTTGAAAAAATGGCTGGTTTTATGATATTTGAAGACACATTGGTACCAAGAATGGCTATGACAACTGTAGCCTTATCTAGTCTTGGCTTTTATTTTTTAACTCAGGCAGGCTATGCAACTTTTCATGTTAAACCTGTCATACTAGGTGGACTCATCATAGGAGGAATATTGTTTGGCATAGGTTTGGTCATACTGGGTAAATGCCCTTCTGCCTTTTTTGTTTCGGTTTCAGAAGGTAGAGTTGATGCTCTTGTAGGAGTAATTGGCGGAATGTTCGGAGGATTAGTATTCACTCTGGCTTATCCATGGATAAATGAATTTACGGGACCGAACCTTGGTAAACTCAGAGTGGTTGATTTTTTTGAAGGACATAGTTTACTCATTGTAATCATTTTTAGCACAGTTCTTTTAGTGACTGCTTATTTGCTTCCCACTATAGAGTATAAAGACCCTGCAGATTTCAAAGAAAAATAAAATTTAATTAACATAAAGGAAAAGAAAATGGCACATATAGAACTACCAGAATTTGAGGACATGACTCCTGCAATACAAGATAAGGCAAGACCGATTTTAGAAAAAACAGGAACCTTAGGGGAGATATTCAAACTTTTAGCTATAGATGAAAATATTTATTTTGCAACTGATGGTATGATACAAAAATATTTACTAGATGAGACCAGTCTTTCATATGATATTAAAGAGGCTATAGCTTTACTTGCTCACGCCGGACCCATTCGGACACCCAGCCGATTAGTATTCGGACAGCCAGCCGTTTTTGTGTCGGACAGCTAGCCGATTAGTATTCGGACAGTTT